>JBBQUZ010000038.1:0-35280 GCA_038212035.1 Fimbriimonadales bacterium | reverse complement strand
AATAAGGGCATGGTAGCAATTCGTGCTCTAAAATCCGGATGAGAATCCCAGATGTCGGGCGTAAATCGGTCGGAGGCATCTAGCGCGTAAGGAAACACGTCGTTGTAGTCCCCCATGTATAGGGCAATTCCGGCTCCTATCTGCCGTAGGTTGCTGATGCACGTGACCTGCTGGGCCGAAGCCTTGGCGCGAGCAAAGACGGGGAACAAAATCGCCGCAATGATCGCAATGATCGCAATCACCACAAGCAACTCAATCAGGGTGAACGCTCCGAGGCGACCAAGCGGATACGGACGGGCGGTTTCGTTTCTCATTTTCGTCTTAACTGAGCAGACAAGTTACTTTACGCTTATCTGCGTGCAAATAGCGTCGGCAATTTATGGATTTAGCGCATGCTCCTCAGTCATAATAAGAGGTTGCGTTGCTCCCATACCGCGCAAGAGGAAATCTTTGGCCAAACCTATCGCAATTAAGCCTGAAGAGGAATTCGCACGATCCTACGTTGATCGCCTTATTCTTGAGAAGTTAACAGAAATGGAATCGGCAGTCAAGCTCAGTGAGCTTGCAGACAAGCTGGCTCCGGTCGGAATTGGTCTTTCTACCGTCCGATCGCTTTTGGCTTCTAACCCACACCGATTTGCCTACCACGAGCGACGCTGGATTCCTGCGGCACGGTTAGAAGGTGATTCTCGCCCGTTTGCCGAAGGTCTAAGATTGATTCTCGACCGATTTGGTGCCCCGATGTCCTTGAATCTGCTGATTCAGGAGACGGCCCGAATCCGCCACTCCACCCCGGAAATTATTGACCCGATTGTCCGTCGCATTTTAGGCGCGGACCTCAATTTTGTGGTGACAAGTGACGAGCGCGTAGCGTTAGTCAGCTGGAGTTTCCGAGTCATCGACGAGGTTCGCGCCCGCGCTTACGGGCTAAATGGAGTCACCGAAGAAGAAGTTGCGGAAGCAGACGCCCGACTACAGGGCGTCGACTGGCGATCTCCCGACGCCGTTGCCACCGCAGTCAAAATGTCGGCCCCCGTCCGCCTTAAGGTCCTTGGAGCCGTTGCCTACACGCATCTTAACCCTGTTGACCCAAAGAAGACGTTGATGTTTGATGCGAGAAAATTCTTTGCTGAAGCATTAGTCGTGCCCGGCTTTGTCTTTGCCCCCGATGGGGTCATTCATCCCGAATCTGCGACCAAGCAGTGGATTTCTGCCGCAATTAAGCTCGCGGACCGAATTGCACCTACGGTTGATGTGGACGACGCCGCTCCCATTGAAGTTAAGCCAGAAGACATCAAGGGATTAGTCGCCAAGGTTATTGCCAGCGACGCCTCTACTACCGCTACTCGGCTGCTCGAAGAAAATTACGAGATCACGCCAGCCAACAAGACCTTCCCCGATGACATGGCCAACATGATGACCGCACTCAAGAGTAGTGACGCCATCGTTTGGGTTGGGGGAGATCGATTCCGAAAGGCGGGAGATATTCCCGACTACATCGAAGAAGTTCCTGAGCCCTTCACGTTCATTTCGAGCACGAATGTCAACGAAGAAGGTGACCTCATAGACGTGGAGCTCACCGACGACGGTCTGTCTTCCACCTTGCGAAAGCTTCTGTCGCACCCGCTGGCTACCGACGTCTTGGATGAAGATATTCAGCCGGCGCCTAAGTCTAAGCAAGAAACGGTTCGGCTGGTCCTCAAATCTATTCACCGAGAACTGGGTACGTTCCCGCTCTGCCAGTTACCCACTGGGTGGCTAGACGGGGAGCCTCATCTTCAGGAACTCCTCGTTCAAGACTCCGCGGGACGTGAACTGCAGATTTGGGTTAACCAAGACGCTCGCCTGATGTACAACTGGATCGACTGGTGGTTCGAGCAGTCCGTTGAGAATGGTTCCGTATTCACGCTCACCAAGACCTCCAAACCCAACGTCTTTGACTTTGAGTGGATGGATCAGCCAGACCCCGTTGTTTACATCTCAAGCCAGAGAATGGAAGAGCTTCGAACAGTCTCGGGCGAGTCGGAAGGCAAGAGCACGTTGGATCTTCTCATTGAAGTGATGGCGCATTGGCCCAAGGGAGCGGACTACCTAACGCTTCAGGCGGAAATCAACGTGGTCCGACGGTCCAGCCGAAGGCTTATCGCGTCTCTGCTGTCCAGCTACCAGTGCTTCTATCAGCGCTCTGGCAGTCCCGTTTGGCACTTCGACCCCAAGAAGGTGGAGCAAGGCTTCGACAAGACAAAGAAGAAGTTCATCAAGAAATAACGGTTTTGAAGTCCAAATGTAGTTGAATTTGGACCTCAAAACAAACGAACAAAAGAATCGGTATAATAGGCACCCTGATCAGCGAATATGGCAAACATTAAATCCAGCAAGAAAGATCTTAAGCGCAACGCAAAGCGCCGAGTGAGAAACCAGTCCACCAAAAGTGCGCTCAAGACCTATATTAAAAAGGTTAGAACCGCAGTTGCTACCGCTGATGCCGTAATTGTGAAAGAGAACTTGACCTATGCGGTGAAGTTTTTGGATAAGGCCGCCCAGCGCGGAATTATCCACAAAAACCAGGCTGCCCGCAGAAAATCAAGAATAGCCAAGGCCGCCAACAAGGTTTTGCTCGCAACCCCCGCTTAACCGCGATTGAACTAGGTAGCCGCAAGTCAGGGCCATCTTGTGGCTACCGGTTGTTCAACTAACTATTCGGATTTTCTCCGTGGTAGATCGGAAGGTTCAAATACTTCAGTCGGTCCCACGGAAAATTCTTGGGGTCACTCTTCCTACCGCGGGGAATCGCGATAAATTCGTGACTCGCAATCTGGATGATCGGAAACCGCCGTTTCATTTCGGCAATAATGCCGCAAAGCGCCTGCAGTTGCGCCTCCGGGTAAGGGTCCTTTCCATCGTTTAGGTTCACCAATTCAATTCCCACTGAGGAGGAATTCAGATCCGGTCTTCCGGCGGCGTCTTTACTCACCCCGGCGTGCCACGCCCTCTCAAAGGTAGAAACATTTTGGACGATTGATCCGTCGCGCCCAATGGTAAAGTGAGCACTCACCTTGCTCTCGGTGGAATAGAACCACCGGGTGGTCGCCTCAAGGGTCGGCGTAACCGTGGCGTGAACGACAATACAATCTACAACTCCCTCAACGGGCCGTTTATTGAAATTGGGGGATTGGATCCAGACCAACTTTAAGTAGCCGGGTTCCTTCCAGGGGGAAGGCATCGAAATTCGGGGATCGGGCACAAACGGAACAATTTGCCCCACGGTAGCTCCTAACGCCAGCATGATCGGAACGGTGAAGTGCATCAAAGCGGTTTACCTCATGCATTGCTTGACAGGGCAAAGTGCAGTCCCAATAGGCAAATGCCCAACAGCATCACGGTGGCCACGGGAATCATTTGAGGGGTTAATAATCCCATCATCCCCACCGTTCCGCACAGGAAAAGGCTTCTATTCACGTGAGGAGCCGTGCGGGTGACACGCCTAACTTCGCGGATAAGAAATGGATCCAAAAAGATGCCACACCCCGCAACCGCCAATGCCAACGCAATGAAAAGTGGGTTCAATAAGGCCTGAACGTAAAGTGAACCGTCCACCGAATGCTTATCCGCCCACTCGTCCAGCAACCCACCCGGCTTCCATGCCCATCCGTTTTGCATCAAGTTAGTCAGCACGGGCGGAAATACCAGCGTACTGGCGGTCACCGGCAATCTCAACCAGCCTTCGCCGCTGAGCCACGCCAAAAGGGGTAACAGAATTACAACCGATGGGCCCGAACCCCACCAGGCAAATCGAGAGATACCAAACGCCAGGACGATGCCGATGAACCCCCTGGCCACCCAGTTGGTCCGACCGGATAAGGCCACCAACAATGAAAGGGCAAGGATAAAAGTGCCAAGCGCAATGGGAGATTCCTTCGGCGAATCCACCTCTAACGCGGGATTGAGCAAAGACCAAGTAATCCCCAAACCCCCCAGGGTCAACCCAGAAATTAAGGCTACCGCGGCAATCCTGCGCTGTCCCAGTGCAGGTGACAATTGCAGTGCCGCGGTAGGCAACCGGGGCGCGAGAAATCCCACCAGCCACAGGAACCCGGCACTCGCCGGAGGCACCAATACCGAGAAGAGAACGAGGTCCGTCCATGAGCACACCCACCCGCAAAAAGCGATCAAGGCCGGAGTGAGAAGGCACCATTCTAAGCTAAGTAATACCCATTTATGAGAGGATTCTTTACTTGCGAGAATCGCGGCCCAAACTGCGATTCCAATCACGATGACCAGGAGAAGGCAAAGGTATACGGGGCCCATCTGCTGCCGGAACTCCAGCCACCGGTTTGCCCCTCCCCACCGAACCGTGTCATCCGGTCGCCATTCAAATCGATCTGGAACCCGTAATAAGCTCATGCCATCCCGAGCCTGAACTAATCCGGGCAGTCCAATTTGAGGATCCGTCCATCGTCCGGCGGGCCACCCCGTTCCCAGTCTCCAAACTCGGCTCCATCCCTGATTTGCGGGGGGTGGATATTCCACCACCAACGTCCGCCCGCCCGCGCCTCGAGAAACCCGCATCACATCATCCCAACTCACGGCGGAGGCAACGTAGATCGTGTTACCTCCCAAATCAACTACCGATCGAACGGACTCCACTCGATCTGTGGCTGGAGTTACCGCAAACAGGAGAGCATCTAAACTAGTTGCCCCGGAAGGTTGGGTGACCACTTTGACCCGTGCGTCGTCCATTACCTTGCTTCGGGCGACAAAATGGCCCCGCTTGTTGAGGGCAAGAAAACCCAGAGATTGCCATGTGCGCCCCGAAACGTGACGAAAAATCGAGTCCGTTTCGCTCCCCACCCAATTCTCACCGGTGATCAAACTCAGTAATTTATTGTCTCCAGTTCGGGTAGCTACGGGCCACTTTATCCATTCAGGGTGTACGTAAGTGTGAATGTCTACCGACGGCCCCGCTCGGTTGGGTTGAATGAGCACAACCGAATCTGAGGCGAATCCGGCTCCCAATAAGCCCATTGAGATCAGGATGGATAAGCCAAACCGAACCACGAAATTCAGAGAGTTCGACAATGGGTTTTGACCGCCTGCATCAACAAATCGAGATCCAGTTGTTGAATATCCTTTTGTGGTGCTTGAATTACCAGGTGGGGACTGTAATCGTGACCCCACTTGCCAGCGTCGGTTGGGCCGAACACGGCCCGAGTGGGGCAGCCTACCCCTACCGCTAGATGCATCAAACCCGTATCGCCCGCCACAAAGAGACCGAGAGTGGATAGGATGCCCATGGTCTCACGCAATGTTCTGATCCCTACATAGTTCAGAACCGGATGGGGAAGCCGTTGGGCTAATCGAGCGGCGGTCTCCACTTCATCCGGGCCTCCCAGGAAAACCAGGGAATGCCCTTGATCTTGTAAATGCCGGACAAACTGCGTGAGTAATTCTAATGGAATTTGCTTTTCTGGATACCTGGCCCCCGGTTGAATCCCGATTGCCGCCTTAGAAAACCTGACTGATTCTGCCCCACATAATCGTTCCTCATCGGTGATCGACAACCGAGGCTTAGCATCTAAAATCCGGATGCCAAGAGGGAGGGCGAGATTCGCGGCGCTCGCGCCCGCAAACTCGTGACGGTTGTATTTCACCGCATGGGTTAACAGAATGCGTCTCAAATCGGTGGCGTGGCCAATCCGTTGAGGAATACCCGCCAATCGGGCGAGCCACGCAGATCGAAAGCTATGGTTTACGAGAACGACGCTGGAAAAGTTTTGCGCACGCACCAAGCGCACCTGATCTCGCAACCCACTCAATCCCCGTACTCGTCGTAGCCGAAGCAAATTTATCGCTTTGCCCGGGCGGGAAAGCACTTCATCAACCGGTCCTGCGCTACCCAACGTCACATCTAGCCCTTGGTCTTCTAATCGGTGAACCAGAGGAGCTGCCATTACGGCGTCTCCGATGTACGATTTCATTAAGACGAGAATTCGCTCAGAGGACACGGTTCACCGCCTCAAGTACGGCCGTGCCGGGTATCGCCTCTACCGGGAGTCCGTCGTCTGGCGAAATCACCTGAAGAGTGGTTACCGGCGGTGCCCACAGCCGATGAAATCGGGGCCGAAATAATCCAACAATCGGCGTCTGTGTAGATGCCGCCAAGTGCAGAATTCCGTTGTCTAGGGTTAGAGCCAACCGGCACTTGGCCAGGGCGCCGGTAACTTCGGGAAGCGTTAGTTTGCCCCGTAAGTCTTCAACTAATCCGCGTGCAATCACTGCGTCTTCCGTGTGGACCCCGTGCCAATATTGTCCCTGAGCCTTGGGGTCCGCCCCCAGGAGTCCCACCGAAAATCCCCTTCTCTGCATCGCTCCCAGAACCTCCGCCCAAGATTCAGTGGGCCAAAGCTTATCCGTGCGCGATGCGCTCATCGAAATCAACACATCCGGAATTTCCAGGTTTGGCGTTTCTTGAGAAATAACGTAACGGGGTACCGGGCCAGTAAAATAGGCTAATCGAGCGAAAATTTCTGAGATGAATCCCGTTTCAAGAATTGGGTGGCGGTGGGCCAGGTCTGCCTCGGTCCAATCTGGGTCCTGGCTTAACACGCCCTGAGCATCTTCATTGATGGCTAACCCGCGGCACGGGCCGACCACAGAGCTTGTGGCTTTTGACAACTTCGTGGTGAGGTCCTGCGCCCACTCTGTGGATTCAAGATTGATCACCAGATCAAACTCGTCGACTGGTTTTAAGGCTGCTCCCTTCATTTTATGAAGGGAAAGAGGCACGAATTTATCGACCAACGATGAAGCGCAAGCCAGTTCCGCCACCCGGACCCCTGAAAAATAGGTGACTCTAGACGCCGGATAGCGAGCTTTAATCATGGCGAGCAACGGAGTTGCAACCACAAAATTGCCCAGGGCATCGCTACTAATCAACGCGATTCGGCATGATTCCCGTAAAGGTTCTCCGGCATACCGGTGCACTCTCTTGTTTTACCTTCGAAATCTAGGTTGTCCCTCAAAACCTAGGTTGTTTCAAGTCTTAACCTACATCCTGACCATTCATTCTCATCGCAAGGGTAATGTACGAATCGCAACCGGAATTTGCGCATTTTAATGAGTGTATTTGTTGGCTTAGATTGCGGTGGGTCTTCAAGTCGAGTTCTCGCGATAGACTCGCTGGGTGCAGTGGTCTTTCAGGGGCAATCAGGAGCGGCGAACTTAGCCACCACACCTGAAGCTCGGCTCCGGAAAAATCTTCAAAACGCTACCAACGGTTGTCCAAATGCAGACTATGTCTGTGGCTGTTTTGCAGGGCTAGTGTCCAACGAAACCGGAGCGCGGGGGACAGTCCTGCTACGCCAGCTTTTTCCGGGGGCATCCGTGAGGGCCGAAGCCGACTACACCGCTGCCCTTTACGCATCAGAACCAGAAACTGATCTCTGCGTAGTCTCCGGCACCGGATCGTTGGTCTGTTCTCGAGATCACGGTGTCATTCACAAGAGCGGAGGTCGGGGTTACATATTGGGCGACCAAGGTAGCGGTTATCAATTCGGTCGTGATGCGCTCAATGCCTATCTTGACCATCCGGAAACCGCCTCCCCCACCCTTCGTGAAGCGGTGCGAGAATTGTTTGGCGCAGAAGACGAGGGCTCCATTGTGGCCATGGTTTACCGAACCGGAACCCCCGCCAGCATTCTCGCCAAGCTCGCTAAAGTCTTGGGAACCGATGCTCGAGCCGGGATTCCCTACGCCACAGAAAGTGTCACCCGAAACATTTGCGCCCTCGCCGAGATTGTGGTTCAACATGTGGAAAAATTCATTGAGGGCCGAAAAATCCTGAACATTAGTTTGGCGGGCGGAGTCTGGAAAGGGCCCTCGGTGTTTAGAGATGAGTTTGATTCCGTGATCCAAACGATGCTGGAAGGTAGAACCGTCAGAACATCAAGGATCAATAAAGCTCCCCTCCACGGTGCCGTTGAAATTGCCAGAGAAATGTCAACAATATCCTGAGTTTGTCGCCAGTGGGTGACTTCCCTGAGAAAGTTTATGAATACAGAATCCCGAAATCCCCGCTCTTACGGCCTGGAAAAAATGTCGGCCCAGGAAATTGTTCGCCTCATGAACGAGGAAGAACTCACCGTTATGAGGGCACTCCAAGCCGTGGAGGCGCCGCTTGCAGTGGTCATCCAAAAGGCGGCCGAAGCCTATCGGTCTGGAGGTCGTGTACTGTACGTGGGTGCGGGTACCAGTGGCCGCATTGCCACCATGGACGCGGCGGAAATGCCTCCCACTTTCGGCATCGAACCCGATCGATTTATCGCGGTCATCGCGGGGGGAACGGGAGCGGGAACCAACGCGGTTGAAGAGGCGGAAGATGACGTTCATGCCGGAATCACCGCCCTCAATAAACTTTGCCTTACTCCCCACGACGTTCTGATTGGCCTTGCCGCCAGCGGCGGAACGCCATTCGTCATCTCTTGCATTCGCCATGCCCGCCAAAAAGGGGTCTGGACTTGCGGTATCGCCAACAACAGCAACACTCCAGTCATTGAGGCGGCTGACCTGGGCATCCTTTTGGACACCGGCCCCGAGGTCCTCACCGGATCCACTCGTCTCAAAGCGGCCACGGCCCAGAAGCTCGCCCTCAACCGAATCAGCACCGGAGCGATGGTTCTCAACGGCAAAGTAGTAGAAAATTTGATGGTGGACGTGAAAGCCAAGAACTCTAAGCTTAAAGACCGTTGCGCCCGAATTGTGTGTGACCTCACGTCCGTTACCAAGGACGAAGCCCGCACGCTACTGGAAGACAACGAGTGGAACATTCGCACCGTGGTGGACCTTCTCAGGCGTCAGCCCGTCGCCTAGGTTTGATTAAAACGATCCGCTTTAAATCGCGCAATCGGATGACGGGTGGTGCCGACCGTCGCCAGGTCCGCTAAAATTTCGCCCACGACCGATGCGAACTTAAATCCGTGTCCAGAAAACCCCGCCGCGATCGTTGTATTTGGCGCGTTGGGGAGGTGATCAATCACAAAGTGCTGGTCTGGCGTCATCGTATATAAACAAGTCTTGTAGCGAAGACATTCGTGAGAGAGGCTCGGCAATAGCGCCGCCGCCGACCGATATATCCGTTCGATTTCTTCGGCAGATACGGTGCGATTCACGGTATCTGCCGACGTGAAGTTGGGCATTGCGTCACGATAGAATGCCACCTTGACCCCTCCCGTGGGGCCGTCCAGGGCGGGGAAACCGTACACGTAACTTCCGCCGCCTTCATCCAAAATGTATACGGGAAAATTTTCCGGTGCAAAGTCGTCAATTCCGTGGGGAACGTCAAACCAATAGAGCACCTGTCGTTCCACCGCCAATGGGAGGCTCCAATGCGGGGTGGGATTTGCCGCCCAAGGGCCGGCGGTGATCACCAAGTGATCCGCGCGATAGGTGCCAGTTGCGGTGGAGACCTCTACACCACCGCTATTTGAAGTCCAGTTTAGGGCCGGCGAATGGAAGTGGAGATCGGCTCCCAGAACTTGGGCTCCACTAATATGGGCAAGAACGCTTCGCTCTGGCCGCACAAATCCCGCGTGAGGCTCCAGAAAGCCTATCGTTCCGGCGGGCGGCGAAAACACGGGGAACCTCTCGGCGATCTGTTCTCGAGTAAGCATTTGATGAGGAAGTCCGTGAAGTTTGGCGCTCGCCAAACTTCCCTTGATAACTTCAGAATCCACGGGCCCCATCATCAATCCGCCGGTTTCCGTGAGGAGTTCTTGGCCAGATTCCGCCTCGATTTCTCGCCAAAGTTCGTAGGCACGAAGCAAAAGCGGAACGTAGTCGGGATGTTCAAAGTACGATTGGCGAATCACGCGAGAATCGCCGTGGCTAGACCCTAAGTCGTGGCCTGGGTTGAACTGCTCTAATCCCAGAACCCTTACCCCGCGCCTGGCCAAATGGTAAGCCGCCGAGCTTCCCATTCCACCCAAGCCAACGATGATCACATCGTAATCGGTCATGCGGATAGTTTAACCGTGGATGCGCTTGCTAAGAAAAGTATCCCACGGCCCACTCATATTTTATGCCGTTAATCGTATTTCGAAAAGCCGCAAATGCGGTTGCCGGCGGATGCGCTTTCGGTTAATGGGTCAAGCATCTTTCGTGAGGAGCGAGATCAGATGGTGAAACTGGTCATTCACGCCTTTATAGACTCGAGCTTCGGCTGACATTCCGAGTAATGCCGTGCGGAGGGAATCGGTTAAAAGAGAATTGGCCAAGACATCCGTATCCGGAACAAAGCTCACCCGAATCGTAAATAGCGCCGCGTCCAATATCGGAAATCCCCACGTCACTTGCCGCTCTACCCGGACCCAAAAACGGCCGAGCTCAAACTGCCTTCCGTGCCATCGCGCAGGGTCTTCGCCGTCGGGCACCTCCGAGTGATGGTTGAGACGATCATCGGTGACCACCGACCAGACGAATCTTACTAACGGACCGCGATTAATGATGGAATCCACCATCCGTGCGGCGACCGCGTTGGTTCTTTCAAACCCCGGAACTGGAGCATGAGTTGCAATGAAATTTCCCCCGATTTTGGCTTCTGGCGCCCAATCAGAAGGGGAGCACACATGGAGATATGCCAGCCAATCATTCTGCTGGTCCCGGCAGACAACCGCCAAATCTTCTTGGATCATCAGGGCAATGGCATCCAGCGCCCGGGGCTCCCTAATGTCGCACTGGGTTCCGGTGAGATGACAGGTGAGAACGGAATGAGATCTCGCAAAGAAGGTTGGATACTCGGTGCTCAGTTGCTGCGCAATCGCGTCGGCAAGTCTTGCTTCGGTTGCCCGGTCAAATCGGTCCCTCAATACGTGTTGAATGGAGTGCTTGGATGCAAGGTGCTGTTTGTTTGACACGTACCGGGCGTAATCATTATCAATCTGAAAATGTCGGTGATCCATGTTACCGTTGCCAAAATCGGTGGTCAGCGCCTTAAGTCCCGGACTCACTTCGTACGCACCGTTCGCCCATGGCGTGTAGCGCGGGGGAACGATTACTTTCAATTCGGCGGGGAGCGGCTGCTTGATAGTCTAAATTATCCCTGCTCTCGCGGGTCAGCCGCATGTCAAGCGGTACATTCAACGGGTGAGACCCCCATCCAAGAACGAAGAATCGTGGAAGCGGATGGTGCTCATGTCTCTGCCTCCGCCCGCGTGGCTCTCCCCAGATGCCCCTCATGATGACGTGGTTTTGAGTAGCCGAGTCCGCGTGATGCGAAATCTCATGGGGCATCGATTCCCAAACCGTTCCTCAAATGCCGAATTAGAATCTATCATGGGCAAGGTCGTGGCCGCGTCGCAGTCAATGATTCCTCCCCTTACCGTGCTTAAGGGCCTTACGGCAATGGAACGAGATCACCTAGTGGGATGCCGACTGGTAGCCGCCGATTTCCCCTGGACCCAACCGGGCCGGGCCGTTCTTCTGGATTCCGACCGATCCCTCGCGATCATGATTAACGAAGAAGATCACCTTAGGATCCAGGCACTTTCCGCGGGCTGGTCCACCGAAGCCGCCCGCAGAGTGGCAACGCGCGCCACCGAACTCTTTCGCTCCCGCCTCGACTACTCTTACCGGGCAGACCTTGGCTATTTGGCCGCTTCTCCCAGCAACGTGGGAACCGGCGTGCGAGAATCTGCGATGATGCACCTCATTGGTCTGGCTCATGCCAAACGACTTCCCGCGGTGATTAGGGCATTGGCCGCCCGAAACATTGCCGTCCGGGGATTGTTTGGAGAATCTAGCCGAGCGATTGGTGCCTTTGTTCAGGTGAGCGTGGTGGGTCGCGGGGATTCCGATTTTGCCGGTGCAGGAGAATATCTCATTCAAGAAGAGAGAAACGCCCGAGCGCAGATCAGCCGAGACGAGATGGCCAACCGGGCGGTCCAAGCGCGCAACTTTGCCATTGGCTCGCGGTCTATTGGCCTTGCGGATGCCCTTCGGGTGTTAGGATGGTCGCGGTGGGCCGCGGGGCAGAACCTAGCTGGCTTTGCATTTCCCTCTCGTGGAGTGGATACTGCGCTCATCAGTCTCGAACTCAGAAGCGCCGCCCCATCCGCTGACCAAGAAGCGGCTCACCATCGGGCAGACTTCTTAAGGTCGATTCTCGGCGGCTGATCGGGCGGGGGGGCATATACGTTTAGTTAAGCCAATTGCAAAACTCCAAAAACGGAGCACTAGGATCTCTATTGTGAACCTAAGTAGGCAACGGAATCCTTGTCTATGCCTAGTTTTTCGATTGGCTCAGTTAGGCCTCGACAGGGTGAATTCTATTGGCGGTCTGCGCCTCCTTTACGTTAGATCGATATACCCAAGACCGATGAAATGACGCTAAAGATGCCTACCTCAATGTATATGTGGTGCCATGCTAGGATCGGTCAGTACATAAGTCTGTTCCCGGCAGGGGCACTAGAATCTGGCAACCGACTTGTCGGGGAGAAATGTTTGACCGCGACCAGCCCTCCCTTGTCCCGGCAGGGACAACGGAAGGTCAGATACGTTTAGTAGGGCCTCGACAGGGTGAATTGCATTGGCGGTCTGCGCCCCCTTTACATTAGATCGATACACCCAAGACCGATGAAATGGGCCTAAAGGAGCCTGACTAAATGTATATGGGGGTTGACCCGAATGTGGGGAACAATTGCGACGGATAACCCCCGTAAAACGGTGCAGGAATTGTTGATAAATCTTGTCAAAAATGTCATTGGGAAATCCTTGACAATCAAGCAGTTGTGGTGGAACAATGACGGAACACCAATATATGGGGTGATGGCACAAATCAATGCGATGTCCATTTTGTGGTTTCCCAGAACAGCGAGTCCTCGATTCAAGACCCGCTATAGGTGGTGACGGCATTAGGCGGCGACGTGAATGTGCGCAGTGCAACCGACGGTTCACCACCCACGAACGCGCAGAACGGCCACGCCTGTTTGTAGTCAAACGAGACGGAACGCGCGAAGAATTTAGCCGCGATAAGTGCCTCAACAGCATGCTCATTGCGTGCCGAAAACGAAGAGTTCCCATAGAAGACCTGCGAGTTGCCGCCGAACGAATCGAACGTGATCTCTATTTAGACGCGGATGAGGAAGTCTCCACAAATTGTATTGGCGATAAAGTCCTCTCAGAATTAAGCGGCATTGATCCCGTTGCCTACGTCCGTTTTGCTAGCGTTTACCGAGAATTTGAAACCCTAACTGATTTCCAACAAATGATTGACAAGGTCTACCAAGACCTGCCGAGACCTTCGTCCCTTATCCCTCTCTCCTGATTCCGCAGCCCATGAAAATCAACCGCTTCTTCACCATCGCCGGACGCAATCCTTATGACGGACTCGAATTTGAGCCTCGAAAGAGTGAAATTCGAAACCCGGATGGCTCACCCGTTTTCCTAATGGAAAACGTGATGGTGCCCAACCATTGGTCTCAGGTGGCAACCGATATCCTGGCGCAAAAGTATTTTAGAAAAGCCGGCCTCACTCCGGGACTGGTGCACGGCGCGGAATACAGCCCCCAGAATACGGCTTGGATCACGCCCTCTGAAGACAATGAAACTGACTCCCGCCAAGTGTTTCATCGCCTTGCCGGATGTTGGCGTAATTGGGGCGAGCGGTACGGATACTTTGATTCAAACGAGGACGCGTCGGCGTTCTATGACGAGTTGGTTCACATGTTGGCCAAGCAGGTAGCGGCACCCAATTCTCCGCAGTGGTTCAACACGGGGCTTTATTTTGCCTACGGAATCGCCGGAGTTCCTCAGGGCCATTTGTACGTGGACCCAGAAACCGCCCAGATCACCAAGAGCAAGAATGCCTACGAGCGACCTCAGCCCCATGCTTGTTTCATTCTGAGCGTGAAAGATGACCTCGTGAATGAGGGGGGCATCATGGACCTCTGGACCCGAGAAGCCCGAATCTTTAAGTACGGCTCGGGGGTGGGAACCAACTTCTCTAAGGTTCGCGGAGAAAGTGAGAAACTCTCGGGAGGAGGACGCTCCAGTGGTTTGATGTCCTTTCTGAGGGTGGGTGACCGTTCCGCAGGAGCGATCAAATCGGGCGGGACTACCCGGCGCGCGGCCAAAATGGTCTGCCTTGATTTGGACCATCCCGACATTGAGGAGTTCATTAACTGGAAGGTTAAAGAAGAGCAAAAAGTTGCTTCTCTGGTCACGGGCTCTAAGCTTTGCGAGCGACACCTCAATGCTGTGATGGCGGCATGCCATGGCACCGACGAAGGAGTTTCTGACTGCAATCCGCGCACAAACCCTGGCCTCCGACGAGCGATTGCGGAAGCCAAGTTGGATGAAGTTCCGGTTAACTATGTGCAAAGAGCCATTCAATTTGCCCAGCAGGGTTACACCAAACTAGACTTTGGCACGTACGACACGGGCTACGAATCTGAAGCTTATCTTACGGTTTCCGGTCAAAACTCAAACAATAGCGTGCGTGTGCCCAACGAGTTTTTTCACGCGGTGGAAAGAGATGACAAGTGGCAACTCACTTCTCGAACGACGGGAAAGGTTCACCGCACCGTAGAGGCCCGAGACCTGTGGGATCAAATTTGCGAAGCGGCTTGGAATAGCGCCGACCCGGGATTGCAATACGATACGACGATCAACGAATGGCACACTTGCCCTGCCGATGGTCGCATCAATGCCAGCAACCCATGTTCTGAATACATGTTTCTGGACGACACCGCATGCAACCTTGCCAGCATTAACCTCATCAAGTTTTATGACGCCAAAACGGGCGAATTCGACATTGTGGGGTATCGCCATGCGGTGCGAATTTGGACCATGGTGCTGGAGATTTCCGTGCTCATGGCCCAGTTTCCCAGCAAGGAAATTGCCCAACTTAGCTACGAGTTCAGAACGTTAGGTCTCGGCTACGCCAACCTCGGCGCTCTCCTCATGCAGATGGGTATTCCTTACGACAGCCCAGAAGGGTTCGCCTGGAATGGGGGACTTACGGCCATTCTGGGTGGAGAATCGTATGCTACGAGTGCAGAAATGGCCCGTCAGCACGGCCCGTTTGCGGGATACGATCGCAACCGCAACAGCATGTTGCGCGTCATTCGTAATCATCGTCGCGCCGCTTACAACGCTCCGCGAGACGATTACGAAGGCTTGACGGTGTACCCCGTTGGCATCAACCCCGAAGTTTGCCCCCCGGAACTCCTTACCGCGGCCAGAAACGCTTGGGATAAGGCACTGGAATTAGGTCAGCACTACGGATTCCGAAACGCCCAGGTCACTGTGTTGGCGCCAACGGGCACCATCGGCCTCATCATGGATTGCGATACCACGGGCATCGAGCCAGACTTTGCCCTCGTGAAGTTTAAGAAGCTGGCGGGCGGCGGCTACTTTAAGATCATCAACCAATCCATCCCACCTTCCCTTCGAAAATTGGGCTACTCGGAGCTTCAGATTGAAGAAATCATCGGGTACGTGGTGGGTCATAAAACGCTCAAGAATGCACCTTTCATCAACCACCAGAGTCTGGCGAGTCATGGGTTCACTCCGGACGTTCTCGCTTCCGTGGAAGCGGGCCTAGAGAGCGCGTTTGAACTTGGGTTTGCGTTCAACAAGTGGACTCTCGGGGAAGATTTCTGCCGAAGCGTGCTTGGATTTACGGATGAGCAACTGAATGATTGGTCGTTCTCCATTCTGGGTGCCCTTGGATTTGATAAGGGCCAGATTGACGTTGCGAATGAGTTTGTGTGCGGAGCCATGACCGTAGAAGGTGCGCCTTATCTAAAGGATGAGCACCTGCCCGTCTTTGATTGCGCGAATAAGTGCGGAAGAAAGGGTCAGCGGTACATCAGCGCGGAGGGGCACATCAGAGAAATGGCCGCCGCTCAGCCCTTTCTCAGCGGAGCTATCAGCAAGACAATCAATCTTCCGGGCCATGCCACGGTTAAGGCCGTCAACGATGCTTATTGGCTTTCTTGGAGCCTGGGCCTCAAGGCCAATGCGCTCTACCGTGACGGCAGCAAGCTTAGCCAACCCCTCAACGCATCCTCTGATGACGCCGCCGCCGCGATACTTGAGGCGTCGCTTGACGGTGGGGAAGTCAGCTTGCCGGTGGGACTGGCGCCTTCGGCGGCGGTCAAAGAAGTTGCGGCTTCCACGGCCGTTTCCACCCCATCTCCCATCGAAGTTGCGGCGACCAAATTGGTCTACCGATACATCAGCCGTCGACGGGTGATGCCGGGCCGCCGCCGGGGTTACACGCAGAAGGCTCGGGTCGGCGGTCATAAGGTTTACCTTCGGACCGGAGAATTTGAAGACGGGACTCTGGGCGAAATCTTTGTTGACATGCACCGAGAAGGGGCGGCGTTCCGCTCTTTGATGAACTGCTTTGCGATTGCAATCTCTCTTGGTTTGCAGTATGGAGTTCCGTTAGAAGAGTTTGTGGAAGCATTTGTGTTCACCCGCTTTGAGCCAAATGGCTCGGTGGCGGGCCACGATCACATCAAGATGTCCACGTCGGTGATTGATTACATCTTCCGAGAACTCGCCCTGAGCTATCTGGGTCGCACTGATCTGGTCCAGGTGAAGCCAGATGACCTCCGCAGTGACGCGGTGGGCCATCCCCGACAAGATCCCACCTTTGAAGAAGAGGAAGTGGAGAGCGAGAACTTTAAGGGATATGTTCCCGGAAGAGCTCGGCAAGACCACACCGCCGCCGGGTTTGCCCATCAATTGGTGGAGCCCGAGAACCAGGAACCCCTGCCTTTTGAGGAGGGTGGTCGAGATATCGGGAGTCCGACTTGGGCCTTGGATCAAGCGCATCGCCAAATCGCGGCAGAAACCCCGGTCGAGCGTGTGGTGTCGCCGGCGGTGGTGCTTCCCCGAACCATTAACGGGGTTTCGGGACCGGTCACGACGAGTGAAAAAGTTCGAGTAGCGAGGCTAAAGGGCTATGAAGGAGACCCGTGTGGTAATTGCGGTGCCTTCACGCTGGTTCGCAACGGAGTCTGCCTAAAGTGCGATTCCTGCGGCGAAACCAGCGGTTGCTCGTAGCCTCCTCCTTTGTCCGGCTCCGATTCGAAATGAGACATTCAGGGCTTTACGGCTGGAATGCCAATGTTTCAAAGAATGCTGATGGGGTGCGAGTAGAAAGGGCGAGGTCCCGTCGCGCTTCCATTAGATCCTGCATTGCATCCAGCACGTTCGTTCTTGGCTGTAACTTCGTTTTTCCTTGCGAGAATGCGCCAGGAATTTCCGGGATCGTGGCCACCCAAAAACCGTCTTGACCTCGTTCCAGCAGGATAGTTAGCTCGATACTCACAGATTAATTGTGGACGATTAACTGACACGACTCCGCATAGGCTTGATTAAAAATCTCCACGTTCAGCCCCTCACCCATACGGAGACTTACCCTCGCGCGCAAAACCTCATGCAAAGTCGATTACCGTATCTTGAGCGCCTTTGCCGTACTCGTGGTCATGAGACCCAGAGTAGGGTAATCCGCAGTCAATGTGACTGGTAATGAGACTATCAGGTCGGCTAGTCTGATGGAATGTTAACATTTGATTAAGGTTTGCTACCGTGTCTTTGTGGTGATAAAATCGATGTTACACTTTATGCATGATCTTTTCACTTACTCGAATTATTTACACGCTGGTCGGATTGAACATCCTTATGTCGCCGATGCTAAAGCCGGGGTTGAAGCAGTTGATTGTGGGCCCCGTTGCAAAACCCATCAAAATATGTGCTTGTAGTGTAAATGACTCCGCCTCTCCAGCTACGTCTCTCAAGAGTTTATATAGCTTGCCCTCCGGCCCAGTCCAAAAGGCATCTACGCCAACATGCCCGGTTTCTGGGTGCGTGGTTCAAGTTTGGGTTTGGTACGCATGTGTTGGTGATGCCCGGCCGGTGCCAACTTGCCAGATGTTTGTGCATGACTACACTCGCTATTATTGTTCGGGGGCTACCTATTTCAATTGCGATGGATATTCATGGCAACTTTGCGATGACCACAAATGCGAGAAATGCGCAAATACTATTTGCACTAGTAGTACGCCTACTACCCTTCCAAGTGGATGTGCGCCAAACTCGGTTGGTGGTTATACTTATTGCACCCACTAGGAGATTAGAGACTGACTGATGAAAACACTCACGTTTCGATATTTGGTATCACTCCTCGGAAGCCTCATGACGGTTGGTGTGGTTATGTTTACGCTTCGGCAACTATATATGGAGCTTGCTTTCGTTCCTTTTATCCGAGGAGGGTTGGCACGGTTGGCAAACCAGTTTGATGCGCTACCCTTCAATTTTGCTCAACAACTATTTAACCTGCCAAACTTGGAAGATGATTGGCCTGTTGATGCAATAGCCTTTGCATTCGGTAGCGTTGTGATTTGCCTTATGATCCCGATACTGAGGGGAAAGAGCGCTGTTCTAGGCTTAAGTTTACTCACCGCAATATATATAGTTTTAGAAAGTTATCGGTCACGAATGTGGCCTATCTCGTTGGTCAGTGACCGAAATCATTTGGGGTATCCATATGAATTAACGTGCATGGGATTTCAAATGATCATCCCCTTGCTCACCGTTCCCACGGGATTTCTAACGTACAAGTGGCTCAACAAACTAGACGACATTATGCTCACCCGGGCTAAGACCAGCAAGAAAGGATTGGTACGTTGGTGAAGAAGGCATTTACAATCACGGAGTTACTCGCGGTGATCTTCATTATCGTCCTGCTCGCCGCCCTGCTCTTTCCGATCTTTGCCCAAGCCAAGGAAAAGGGAAAAGAGGCGGTTTGCATTAGCAACCTACGGCAGGTGTATGTATCTTGGCAACTCTACCGAGACTCACATGATGGCACCATGCCCGCAACCTTTGAGGAATTTGCCACGGAAAAAGCAAAACCAGTCCTGAATTGTCCTTCAGATGTATCCGAGAATGGCGACAGCCCCCAGGATTCTAAGCAACTTAATACAAAAGTAGGTCTCCACTACTTGCCCTACCTAGACGACCTCCGGTCTGCCCTAGCGAGAGAAGACTCTAACCACGGCATTGTTTATTGTGCCAACCATGGTCAACCGCTAAGGTCGCATATCAATGACGCACTGTCTGACCGAACGGGTCTGATCCTGCGACTATCGCTAGACGGCTCTGTGCACAAAGTAATGGTCGAGCCGTGGTGTAGTGACAACTCGGAAAATGGAATGGTATCCGCACGTCCGTTATGGCTGTTGTTCACCGACAAAATGAAGGGCTGTCCACCGCGAATTTGCGAGCCTCTAGTTAAGCCATGCAAACATGGATAGCTAGCGGAGGTCCACTCGGGGCAGGCGCGGGGAAATGCCTTTGAACAAAAGGACAATTCTTCGTCCCAGATACGCCAACGGGTACAGAACTTTGCTAATTGGACGAGAACTGTTGGCCCCGATCACGACTTTGTCCCAAAGCGTTGTTTTATTCACCAACCGATTCACCAATGCAAACGCTGGCTCACCTTGGAGTATCTGACCGTTGGCTTGCACCAAGATCATGCCCTTCTCAAAGTCCAGTTCGGCGGGCAGATGAAGTTTTGCGAGAGACTCCTCGTCTCGCATTGAAATAATCTCCAACCCCGGAAGAGCCTGTTTGAGGGCGTAATATTTGGACAGAGAGGTGCAGAATGGACACTCGCCATCGTAAAGCAAAATATTTCGCTCAATCTTCTCAGACACTGCTCTTATTATGACGCCGCTAACCCCGCTCTTAAGACCAGATATTGGCTAATGCAGATGGGGTTGAGAGTCCCAAGGGAACTCTCTCAGCGGATACATTGTAGGAACAGAACATGACCACTAAGCGACGACTATCTGCATTTGCCGTCCTCGGCGTGGTCGCCATTGCGTTTGGCGCGGTGACCGACCGAGGAGGCAAGTGCAAAACATGCGGTCAGGTGATTCAGTTTGCCAAGTGTCCGGTTGGCCAAACCTTAAGCAAAACCATGCCGTGGCGCGGAACTTTGGCGGTCCAATAAGAGTGCATGGGACCGAGTTCTCGATTAAGCCATAGGTTGCGTCCGGATATTTTCGTTCGACCGTAACCCAACTCTTTACCAGTCAATTGAGCGACGGTTGCTTCCGGTCCCCGGTTAAAGATTCCTACCGCTTGAGAACCATCAAACAGGGGGCGCGTCCAGATCTCGATATCGCCATGCTTGGCTCTTAAGGTCGCCACTTTGCCCAGCGGATCCTGGTCCACTTCAATAACGTCGTGATTCATTAAGAGATCCGACGTAAAGCCGTCGATTTGCGTGAGGTCACAGCCAATGATGAGGGGCGCGCCCAGAAGTGACCACATGCCGATGTGGGTCATCTGCTCGGCCTGCGTCAAGCGGGTAGGCCTTGGATGGTCTCCCCAGCCCAGGTGACCAACGACCAACATATCGGGGTCATTCCAACCGCCGGGACCGGCGCCCATTGCCTTAGGACTGTGAGAGAACCCGATGCTAGACATGCTGGACCAAGTGTCCGTGATATCCCCGGTGGTTCGCCAAACGTTACCGCCCACCGATTTGCCCCACTTGAAAACGTCGCCCATTCCGTATTGGCAAAGCGAGAAAACGATGTCCCTACCGCTTTCATCCAGGGCCTTACTCATCACCAGATAGGGCTTCTGAAGGCCGGCGAGGTCCGGGCTCGGAGCAATTCCGCCGTAAGAGCACCAGTCGTACTTTAGGTAGTCAAATCCCCACTTGGCGTAAGTCCTTGCGTCCTGCGCTTCGTGTTGCCAGCTTGCGGTGAAACCGGCACAAGTCTTGGGGCCGGGTGAGGAATAGAGTCCAACTTTGAGGCCCTTAGAGTGAACGTATCGGGCAAGTTCCGCCATATCCGGGAACTTTTGGTTGGCTTGAATCTCTCCGTCATCACTACGACCCGCTTCCCAGCAGTCATCAATGTTCACATATGTGTAGCCGTGACTGGCCAAGCCCGTCTTGATAAATGCATTGGCAGCGGCTCTAATCTTATCTGAATCCACCGCCCCCGCCCAAACATTCCACGAATTCCAACCCATCGGAGGGGTCAGCGCGAGCTTATGCAGACCCGCGACGATTTTTATAACTCGGCGATCGATGGAACCTCTACTTTGAGCCGTCACTTTCAATGCGTAAGTGCCTGCCTTAGCCACGCGACCCCGGATAATTCCCGTGTTTGCGTCCAAGGTAAGGCCAGATGGTAAACCAGTAACTCGGTACCAAATTGGCAACGCACTGGTCGCAGGAATCCGGAAAAGAAAATCATGACCTGGTGTGGTTCCCACAATTCTCGCACCGTGAATCTGCACCTTCCCCGCCTTAACGTGGGCAATCGCCATGGGGCCGTCGGGAGTCACGGCACCGGTGAAAGGTTTTGAGCCTGGGGCCATCACAAATACGGCATCGGCCCAATCGGCGTGGTCATAAGTGTTGCCATCACCTCCATCCTCCACCACGAGGCGGACGTATTGTTCGCCTCTTAAACTGACTCGGATGGGGAAGGATTGACCCGGCAGTGCCTTGACCCGGGCCAAAGTGCGGCCGTCTGCATTGACCACAAACACCACGGATCCTTTACCGTGCGTCTCATCGTCAACTCCAACTGTCGCCTGAAACTCCAGAGCCTTTCCCTTGAGACCTACCGTAAACGAAGACTCCGCATGGGTTCCCAAGCCGTGGGTAAACACCTGACCATTTAAGGTCAGCGGATGATTTTCCACACTGTGATCCTTGCCAGGCTCGCCCCATCCTTGTTCTATGCCGGAGAGGTTGAGGTCTTCTAGGCGAAAGACATTAGGTTTCTGTGAGTGAAAAAGGGGCAGGGTGGCGGTGAGAAGGGTAAGAATCATGCAAAACTCCGTTGTGGCGGGGGTTTACCCGGTTTATCATCAATCGAGTTCGGCGGTCGTTCATCACGGGCTGTAAATAGGGGTTTAATCCTGATGAGTTGGACTTGGCGGGCCAAAAACGGTATGGAAGATTTGTCAGCAGTTATAGATCAGGCGCAAGCAGAAATTGCGACCGCGCCCACGACGGCGGCGCTTAAAGAATTTGAGAGCCGATTTATCGGTAAGAATGGGCAGATCAGCATGCTGTTGAAGCAGATGGGCCAAATTTCTGCCGATCAGCGACCCGCGTTTGGCCAGGCCGTGAATTCCGCTAAGGCCGCCGTCCAAGCCAGTTTAGAATTTCGGGCCGCGTCCCTGAAATCGGTTGAGCAGGCCGCCCAATTTGCCGCCGAAAAAATCGACGTTTCGCTACCCGGAGAACTCACCCGCCCCGGCACCGAACACATCCTCCAGCAGACCACCAACAAGATCAAACGGGTGCTCGGCGGAATGGGATTTCGCTACGATGAAAGCCCCGAACTTGAAGAGTTTCGCTACAACTTCACCGCCCTCAACTATCCGCCCGATCACCCGGCAATGGACGATCAAGACACGTTTTACATAGACGATGAGCTGCTGCTTAGAACGCAGTGCACCGACCTTCAGGGGCACACATTTGAAAATGTAAAGCCCCCCCTACGAATCTTCACGGTGGGTCGAACTTACCGAAACGAAGCGGTGGACCGTACCCACGGTCACACGTTCCATCAGGTGGATTGCTTCATGGTGGATGAAGGGGTTTCGATGGCACATCTTAAAGGAACTCTGGGCGTGTTTGCCCGCGCCATGTTTGGATCGGAGGTCAAAGTTCGATTCCGGCCCGATTTTTTTCCGTTTGTAGAGCCCGGAGTGGATTACGCCATATCAAGCCCAAAGTTGTTCGGGGGACGGTGGGTGGAACTCGGGGGGGCGGGGCTCATTCATCCCAATATTCTGGAGCGATACGGCATAGATTCTGAACAGTTCAGTGGCTTTGCCTTTGGCCTGGGCGTTGAGCGAATTCCGATGATGGCCTACGGGGTAGACGACCTTCGGCACTTCTTAGAGAACGATTTTCGATTCTTGGATCAGTTCAAATTTGAACCGCAACTCTCCTAATCTCCCGCTCTGCGCAGTACCGCCTCCCCAAATTCTATGAAACTCCCGTTCTCAATGCTTCAAGACTTTGTGACCACCCGCCTCAGCGCAGAGGAGGTGGGAGATCTGCTCACCATGGCCGGCTTTGAACTCGAAGGGATTGACGAGGTCAATGGTCATCCGGTGCTGGATCTCAAGGTGATGAGCAATCGGGGAGATGGCCTTTCCGCACTTGGGCTTGCCCGGGAGATCCTGGCTAAATCGGATGAATCTCAGCGCACCGAGCTCTATCTTCGGGCCACCCAACGATTTTCTGACGTTCCGTTTCCGCCGGCATTGGCCAACAGCAACCGGGTCACGGTTGAATCAGATAACGGAATCCGATACGTGGGCACCGTCATTGAAGATGTTAAGAACGGCTCATCGCCGCAGTGGATTCAGGATAGGTTGGAGCATGCGGGGATGCGGCCTATCAGTTTGTTAGTCGATCTAACCAACTACGTGATGCTGGAAACGGGTCAGCCGCTCCATGTCTTTGATTTGGATAAGTTGTCCGGTGAAAAGGTGATTGTAAGAGAGTCAAAGGAGGGCGAAAAGCTCACTACACTTAACGAGGTGGAGCATCATTTATCGGCGGGCCTTTTGGTGATTGCCGACTCGGAGAAGCCGGTTGCGGTGGCCGGAGTGATGGGTGGTTTACCCAGTGAAGTTACAGCGGATTCCACCCGCGTCCTGCTGGAATCGGCCAACTTTGCTCCCCGTGCGGTCAGAAAAACCCGCAAGGCACTGGGACTCAATACGGAAGGCTCATATCGCCACGAGCGAAGCACCGACCCCGACGGCACCCTCGGAGTTGCGCGACGGTTTGTAGAACTCCTCAGGCAGAGCAGCCCAGAGGCGCAAGTTTCAGAAGTAGTGGATCAATACCCCGGTAAAGTGGCTCGATCGGTCATCTCGGTCCGGGTAGATCGCGCGAGCAAACTCTTGGGAATGCCCATTCACTCCAGCGAAGCAAAGTCTTACTTAGAGCGGCTGGGAATGGAGGTGGGGGGGCACGGAGACCCCTACCAAGTCGTCACGCCCTCTTGGCGCCCCGACTTGGTGAGAGAAGAAGACCTCATAGAAGAACTTGGGCGAGTACACGGTTA
The DNA here is from genome assembly GCA_038212035.1 of Fimbriimonadales bacterium. Taxonomy (GTDB): domain Bacteria; phylum Armatimonadota; class Fimbriimonadia; order Fimbriimonadales; family Fimbriimonadaceae; genus Fimbriimonas. The sequence goes on along the minus strand of JBBQUZ010000038.1, from coordinate 11,140 downwards.
CGACCAGATTCCTGAATGGCTCCCCGAAGGCACCTCTAACATTGGTGGCTCTGCAGGCCGCCATCTTAAAGTAGACCAACTCCAAGAGAGCATTCTCAGACTGGGTTACTCGCAGGTCATCAGCCACTCCCTTCGAGACCTCCATCCCTTAGATACATCGAGCGAGAGAGTTGGCCCGCGCCAGCCCGGGTCGCCTGATATGGCTTGGTTGCGAAACTCGCTGTGGCCTAGTCTCTCAGATGCGGTGCGCCGCAACGAAGCTAAAGACCTTCACATCTTTGAGGTCGGTAAAGTGTTTGGTCGAACGGCCACGAGAACCTGCGAAGACTTGAGCTTTGGCGTGCTCAGTGTGGGCGCCATCTATCCACTCAACCGCCAAGGTCGCCCCGGGGCTCAGGCGGATTTCTACACCCTAAAGGGTGCAGTTCAAGCTGCCCTCGCCTCGGTCGGCGTGATCGTTGACGTCATTCCTTGCTCTGACGATGCCGTTGATCCTCGGCTTCACCCCACTCGACAAGGACAAATTGTGATCGCGGGCGCGCTGGTGGGATTGATGGGTCAGATCCACCCCGATGTGGCAAACCGCACAGACTTACCTGCGGGTACCGTTTTGGCGGAAATTGATCTTGGAAAGGCGCTCAAATCAGAAGCACCTTTGCTGATAAAACCCATCAGCCGAAACCCGGCGGTGCGCCGTGACATCGCGCTCCTCATCTCCAAAGACGTTCCTTACGCTCTGGTGAATGAAGCCATTGTTCGGTCCGCCGGTGACGTGCTAGAGCGCCATTGGTTGTTTGATGTTTATACCGGTGCCAACCTGCCTGAAGGGCAACACTCGTTGGGAATTGCTCTCCAGCTGAGAAAGCACGGCGAGAACTTTACGGATGAGCAAGCGAACCAGGTGCGGGAGACAGTCGTCGCGGAGCTGAAGACGCTGGGGGGCTCCACGCGGTAAGCGTCATTTTCCCGGCGATCGAGCCAAGAGAAACTACGAGCAACGTTCGTAAACTCATGGGCCAGTAGTGGTAATGGTCAAACTGCTTTAGCCAAGCCATGGGCATATAGGCAATAGAAGACAATAGGTAGCCTGCCGTACAGTAGATCCAGTCCCTTCTCACCGCCACAAAGGTGGCAATGTTGGATGCGGCAAACAGAAAGAATCCGTAAGGGCCAGCGGTCATCAGGAGGATGGGGAACTGGTCTAAAGTGGAGAGAAAAGACGGTATTGAGCCGGCAAACGGAAGGTAGTATTCGGCCAGGCTCAGCCAAAGCCCCGGCCCGGTTCTAAATTGCTGGGCCTGGTAGGCGGATGGCGCAGACGGAACCACCGCATGCCGCAGGATCAGATAGCCGAACAGCAAACCCCAGAATGCCGCGGGCCACAGCCAGTTCACTCGGTGTCCCTTCCAGTGGAACAGAATCGTCAGCCCCAAGATCACCGCCGGCACCATCACCGCCTGCTCGTAGCTGGCCAGGGCAAGCGCGGCGCAGACCATAGAAGCAACCAGCCAACGCGGGCTCGAGGGTTTCAGGTGCCGGATACGGGTGCTTCGGGTGGCCGGTGGATCGAGAGGGGAGGGTCGGAGGTCGGCTTCTTTTCGAGGCTCATGCCGTAAATAACGGCTGTAAGTTGCCATGCTGCCCAGAGCAAACACCGTCATTACAGAAGCTGTCCGCGAGGGTAGCCAATGAAGCATCAAAGCATTGAGGCTGGTAACGCCAAAAAACTGATCTCGAAATGTCAGTAGAACCAGCACCGCGGGCACGTACATTCCGATGGCTTTTTTGTGTTGCACCGCTCCCACAATAAGGGTGATCCAAATCGCCCAACTAAACAGTTCCGAAAATTGGTAGGACAAGTTGAGGTTCCATGCCGCAAAAAGGACCGCTCCGCACCCCGCGACTGCCGGACGGTCGGTGAACTCCCTGAGGAACCAGAAGAGCAACAGAACCCCGGTCACCACCAGAAGCGCGTTCGTCATTCCGAACCCCGCCGCGTTGGTTCCGTAGACCCGCTGGTCAAATTCAAAAAATAGGGTGGATACCGGGCGGTAGAAATGGTTTTTGAGAGGCCAATCGGTCACAAACCAGCTCAGTGGTTGATTGCGTTGTCGCAATGCCGCGAGTAAAACTCGGGTGTCCGTGTCCTGCAGAAGGTAGGGACTGGTGGCATGTCCCAGGATAATGGGAATGCACGCCATAACGGTAGCCACAAACGCAAGGCCCCACCGTTTCACGCGGCATTATGCCCCTTTTTGGGCCCGCGTATGTAGGGTACGGCTTCCATAGGTTGGAAAAGTCTAGGTGCCCTAACCGTGTGGTCTATCCAGAACGGATTTGAGTCCACTCAGAAGCGAAGTTGGAGAACATGGTGTTTGTAATGGAACGATCTTTTAACACATACGCGGTTAGAATTCGACGGCACGTGATGAGCTCAATACCGAACTCGCCAAGTTTTCGGGTCGGGGTCACCGAGTCTCGGGGGCGCGCAACCCAAACTTCGCAAATCGGCAACATCTTTCGCTATAAATTAGTCAAAGAAAGATAATAGCGACAAGACCCGTTCGGGATGGAGCGATTTCCTTTGGCCTGGTGACGATTCCGGTGGGGCTGTATCCGGCCACTGAAGAAAAAGACGTCCACTTTCATCAGATTCATAAGGATTGTGGGGCGAGGGTTAAGTATCAAAAGACCTGCCCGATTCACGATAAAGTTCTAGAGCCCGATGAGATCGAACGGGGGTTTGAAGTCTCTAAGGGAAACTATGTGGTGGTCACCGACCAAGACCTAGATAGTTTGCCGATCCCCACCCGGCACACCATCGAAGTCACCGCATTTGTGAAAGTTGAAGAAGTTGATCCCCTTTACTTTGATCGACCCTATTACATCCAACCTTCAGACGTAGGCAAGAAACCCCTTGCTCTGTTTGCCAAAGCGCTTACCGTTAAGAAGGTTGTAGCCCTGGGAAAAGTCGCCCTTCGCAATCGGGAGACACTGTGTTTAATGCGGGTGGCAGACGACGTGCTCGTGCTAGAACTCCTCCACTGGCCGGATGAAATTAGGAGGCCGGTCGAAACTTTATCGGCAAAGGCAGATGTGGATGAAAAGCAACTGAAAATTGCGGAGAGTTTAATCGACTTGCTTGCCGCAGAATTTGATCCAGAACTCTACAAAGATGAGCTTCGCGACGCCCTGATGGAGAAAATCGAGTCTAAGAGTGAGAGTGCCACCGTGCATGAAGTGAAAGATGAAGAGCCCACAAAGGTGATCGATCTGATGGATGCTTTGCGTCGCTCAGTAGAAGCGGTGAAGGTTGCCAAGGCCAAGAGTCGCTGATCATGCTTAATGAAGATGCGGCAAGGCGCCGGTTCAACGCAACTCCGGAACCAAACCCAGAGGTCAAGAAGAGTTTGGGAACCGACCCTGTGTTTGTCGTTCAAAAACACGCAGCCAGTCACCTGCACTACGATTTTCGGCTGGAGGTAAACGGGGTTCTTGTTTCTTGGGCCATACCAAAAGGTCCGGCACTCAACCCCCACACGCGCCGGTTGGCGATCAAGGTGGAAGACCATCCGTTGGATTACGCGAACTTCGAAGGATCGATTCCAAACGGACAATACGGTGGGGGCGAGGTTATTGTGTGGGACCACGGAACCTACCGGTTAGATTCAGATCATGACCCCGGAAATGACCAAGCAAAGATCGCGGAGGCCATTGAAGACGGAAAGCTTGAAATTGTTCTCAGCGGAACTAAGCTGAAAGGAAGCTGGGTGATGGTTCATTCAAAGGACCAGCAGTGGTTGCTGATGAAGCGCCAAGACGAGTTTGCCTCCATCAACGACGTAACGGATGATGACCATTCCGTTATTTCAGGAAAGACGGTTGACACAATTTCCGATCATATCCAGTCAAGCGAAAAAGTTCGGAAATCGGAAACTCAGCGAAAGTTGGCATCCGCTCATCCCCCTAAACCAATGCTTCTTACCGAAAGGGCGAGACCGTTTAGTGACCCGGCTTGGGAGCTTGAAATCAAACTCGATGGGATTCGGGCCATCGTGGAAGTCGATGGATCCGAAGTCAAAATCTTCACTCGAAACGGAAATGAAGTCTCGGAAAGATTTCCGATTCTAAAGGCGGAACTGGGCTCGATGGGTCTTGCGGACACCACGTTGGACGGAGAAATCGTGCAGCTTGAAGCAGGGGGGCTGCCTTCATTTCAGGAATTGATGAAAGATTTTCAGGCGGGCATGAGCCGCAACTCTGACTACTGCATTTTCGACCTGTTGAAATTCAAAGGCAAGAGCCTCGTGGCGGAGCCCTGGCAAGAGCGGCGAAATGCTCTGGAAAGGCTTGGGCTCCAGTCGCGCCACGTACGCGTCGTTGATTCGTTTCCGGAACGCGGTGATGTTGTGTATGAAAACGCCCTCAAACTTGGTTTTGAGGGGGTCGTGGGCAAGAAGTTGTCGAGCCGATATGAAGAAGGGGTGCGTTCCCCTAACTGGATCAAGGTGAAAGAACACCGGTCCGCCGAGTTCGTTGTGGTGGGTTACTCGCCGGGAAAAGGAGCACGGGCCACCGCGTTTGGAGCCCTTCTGTTAGGCCAGCTCACCCCAAACGGTCTTCAGTATATGGGCAACGTGGGCGGTGGTTTCAACGACCGAACGTTGGTTTCCATAAAGGAGCGCCTAGAGAAAATCTCTGTCGATGCCTCGCCGCTCACTAATCCACCTAAGTTGCCCGGGGTGAAGTGGGTTTCCCCCGTCGTGGTGGTCGAAGTTCGTTACATGGCGCAAACCAAAGGTGGAAAATTGCGGTTCCCCACCTTTATGCGGCTGAGACCGGATAAGGCAGTCACCGACGTTCTGCCGGCGGAGGAAAATGTGAAAACGAAAAATAAAGACATTGATGCCACTTTGGAAGCACTATCGACGGATGAAGATGAACTGCATATTGAAGTGGATGGCGCCAAGCTTCACTTTTCCCACTTGAGCAAAAAACTCTGGCCGGAAGTGAGCAAACGCGACCTGATCCGCTTTTACGCCACGGTCTCAGAAACCCTGTTGCCATACCTCGCCAACCGCCCCCTTTCGTTTGTAAGGTGCCCAGACGGAGTGGAAGGTGAGCGGTTTTTTCAAAAGCATTGGGATAAGGGGCGGCCCCAATTTGTAGATACCGTTTCTATTTGGACGGACTCCAACCGGGCACCTCGCGATTTTATTGTCTGTAACAACCTGCCCACCCTAATGTGGCTTGGGCAAATGGCGGCAGTGGAGCTCAACCCTTGGAATTCTCAGACTGTAAACCGCTCCGGTGAGCCATCAGACCCCGAAAGCTTTGCGGACTCAAAGGACAAGTTGGAAGAGTCGATCCTGAATTTTCCGGATTACCTGGTATTAGATCTTGATCCCCATTTTGGAGGAAAGGCAACCGGTTGGAAGAAGGAGCATTGGGTCAAGCTGGTAGAGGTTGGGGCAACTTTGCGAGAATTACTGGAGCAAATTGGGCTCAAGAGCTTCGCCAAAACTTCCGGAAAGAGCGGGTTGCATCTCTATGTTCCCGTAACTCAAGAACAAACTTACGAGGAAATTCGGGCGGCCGCGGAACAGCTGGCCGTGCATGCTCAAAACGCCTTGGGCGCAAAGATAACTTTGGTTTGGAAGGTGGAGAATCGCCCAAATGGCGTGTTTATCGATGTCAATCAGAACGGCTTCGGAAAAACCATGGCCGCACCCTACTCCCCCCGTGCCCACCCCTCAGCGGGGGTTTCCATGCCGGTCACATGGGACGAGGTCAAGTTGATTGATCCCACCGAATGGACGGTATTGACGGCGGCACACAGATTAAAACAGAAAAGCGACCTATGGCAGGGCATGAAAACGACTCGGCAAAAGTTGATTAAGTGAAGGGCCATGGGCCCAAAAGTCATATACGTTTAGTTTGGCATCGACAGGGTGAACTGCACTGGCGGTCTGCACCTCCTTAACGTTAGATCGATACGCAAAAGACTAATGAAATGGGCCTAAGATGCCTAACTCAATGTATATGTAGGCCCATGCCTCGATCGGTCAGCAAATAGGTGTGTTCCCCCGGCAGGGGCACCAGAATCTAGCGACGGACTTGATAGAAGGAAAATGTTTGACGGCGATTAGCCCTCCCTTGTCCCGGCAGGGACTTTCCCCGAATAGCCTGGCATAAGCTCTCGCGCCATGCCAGGAGTGGTCAGCAAATGTGTCGGTTCCCCGGCAGGGGCACTAGAATCTACAAAATGCCTACAACTCATAAGAGCTTGAGCACTCACGTCGTATTCTCAACAAAAACTGACCTCCAAACAGTTCGGCGTAGCCGGTAGTCGTCGGCTGACCGGAGCCTTTGCAATGGAAACTTTCCAATCTGTACCGCAAAACAATCGAAGGCGATCATTTCAGATTGCTACCATCCTTGTTGCCCTGGAAGGGTTTTGTGGGAGGTTTGAGGCTCAGAAAGTACTGAGATGGGCTTGGATCTTGAGTAGTGCCTAACAATCGTAGGCGACCACGCCCGCAGAAAATCCATTGCAAAGGCTCCGACCGTGCCGACGACTACCGGCTACGCCGTGGAATCCGAATGGCAGTCGGAATCTTCCGTTTTTCAGTGAGTGCATCGGCGATTCCAGATATTCAAAGATACATTTTAACTGAGGAAGCTCACCATCACAGAACTCTCATTTGGAGGAGCTAGGAGATTTACTCAAGGAAGCGGGGGTTGATTACGATCCTCGATATCTTGATCGAAAGGTTCTGGTGCCCCTGCCGGGGAACTTAGCTACATCGCAACTTACCTGGCATGGCGCCAGAGCTTATGCCAGGCTATTAGGGGATAGTCCCTGCCGGGACAGCGGAAGGTTCTATACGCTTGATGGGCCTCGACAGGGTGAATTGCCTTGGCGGTCTGCGCCTCCTTTACGTTGGATCGCTACATCAACGACCGATGAAATGAGCCTAAATAAATATATATGAGGCCCTAGTGTCTCCTACACCCACAGACTTTCGCGTCCATTTTCTAGGGCAGACATGGCGTGAAGGTGGTTCGTGTTTAAAGGCTAATCCAGCCGCTCTAAAACGACTTTGTATAACACCGAACCGGAGAGGAAGGCCACGATGGAGAAGATGCTTTTGCTGGCCACGTTGGTTGCAGAAAATCGGATGATTTGGTCCGCCGAAAGGGTGAACTTCTGGGTCCGGGAGAAGAGGCGGTTGGTTGCCTTAATGGAGTGTTCTCCCACCGGCAGATCCACCGAGTAGATGGTGCCAAATCGAAGTGTTTCTTCGGCGTGGTCGTCTATGCGTAAATAAAGATCACGCATCTTGATGTCTTGGCCCGCAGTCCGTTCAACTATGATGGTTCCGGCAGGCGACGGAGTGGCGGAAGTGTTCATGGGTTGGTGAGTGGGTATTGGCCCGAAAAACGTCGATTTTGACTAAACTGACCGAAGTTTATATGCGATTAGCGCGTAAAGAAATAGGGGACAATTAGCTCTCCGAGTTTCTTATGCAAAGCAAAACCATTTTCGCTCTCGTCGCCCTCGCCTCGGCAACTTTGGTTAACGCCCAAGACAGTATGGCCGACGGAAGTGCGTTGGTCGGCAAGCCCATCAAGCCGTTTCATATGACTTCTGTAGAGGGCAAAATTCTCTCGGATAAGTCTCTCAAAGGCAAGCCGTACGTATTAGATTTCTGGGCAACCTGGTGCCCTCCATGCGTGGCCAGTGGGCCCACCATTCAGGGACTTTACACCTCGTTCTCCAAACTGGGATTTATGGCGATTGGGGCAAACGTCTCCGATACGGTGAAGGCGGTTAAAAGCTATAAGGCCCACCACAAATACACCTTTACGTTCACCGCAGGGAACGACGCCTACGTGGATTCACTTGGATTTAGCGGAATTCCCGTGTTTATATTCGTGGATAAAAAGGGAATTGTGAGGCACGTGCAATCCGGATTTGACTCCGACGGGAGCCCAAAGGTGTTTGAAGGCTACGCAAAGTCGCTCCTCAAATAGTTCGGACTTCACTGAGTTCTGGTAGACGTAACCGTGATAGTTGCCTGGATCGGTTGCACCTTGGCCCACTCATTCCGGCGGGCCAGAACCCTCCCTCCGGCGATTTTGCTGTCACCCAGCGGAAGCCAAATCGCTTGGCCAGTTAACTCGCTGGGGACGGAATACGCGTACTGCGGAATTTCATCCGCCGCCGCCGCGACGGCGGCGGGGTAGTCGGCGGGGTTAACCGAGCCAATTAACTTAAGCGAACGGGCAAATGCCGCCGGAGGCAATATTCTCTGCGCATAAAGAGCCAGGCCAAGATACCGGTCCATGGTGGGCTCGGGAGCTTTCAGCAAGTCGGCCCTCGGTCCATCCAACGCAGCTTGATGCACCAGGGGGTCTACGTTTGTTTTCAGCCATTGGTCCAACTGGTCGGCGGTGGCTCCCATGGTGTCGCCTGCGGCCAAGCGTCCCTTGCGAATTTCATCGCGCATATAGGTGAGATAGATCTTTTCGCCCAAATATCCATTAGCCCAATCTTCTGGGTCTTTGAATCCTCCGACGGCGGGTAGGGTGGCATGGCCGTATTCGTGAGCAACTTCTCGAGCCATCTCCACCGGGTCGGTAAAGCTGTTGAGGTCGTAAAAATAAATTGTATTCACTTTACGAGGTCTTTCGCCTTGTGAATCGAGGTCAAAGAGTTGCTCTCCGCCCGCTTTGCCGCCCCAGCATAGGTAAACATCCAGAATTTTTCGGTTGTAATCCATGGCGTGGTCTAGTTGGAGGCGCTTCTGGTTAAGTTCCCACAATCGAAGGAGCATTCGTGCAACCATCGGCGCGCGGTCATCTTTAGCCTTGCGTTCCTGCGAATAAACCCGAAATCTCAAATTCTGCTGACCCGGAACGGCGGGGTCGGTAACGAAACCACTAATCACCCAAGGAAATTCCCAGGCAATCGCCGGATCCCCAAATTTCTTGGGTGACAATTTTGAAATTGCCATGGGATCGGTGTCCATTCGGGTGGACATGGTGGCCTTGCCATTCTCGATGTCGTACAGCGTGATTTGCTCATAGGAGCCCAAACGCTGAAGCATCGCGGCAAAAATGAGCGGGGCGAGCATTAAGCCTCTTCCTCAGCCAAGAAATTTTGCGCGTCAATGGCCGCCATGCAACCGGTTCCCGCGGCGGTGATGGCTTGGCGATAAAGCTTATCTGCCACGTCTCCCGCCGCAAATACGCCGGGAATATTTGTCTTGGTGGAGTCTGGTTGTGTAATCAAGTAACCCACCTCATCCATATCCAAGACGTTCTTGAACAGGGCAGAGTTCGGCTGATGTCCAATCGCAATAAAGACACCGTCCATGGCCATCTCGCGGGTCTCGTGCGTTACCGTATCTCTTAATCGAACACCAGTGACCTTCTTGTTGGGCTCGGTTTGACCCAGAATCTCATCCAACGCCGTATTCCACAGAATTTCGATCTTGGGGTTGTTCATGGCGCGGTCTTGCATGATCTTGCTCGCCCTAAACTCACTACGACGGTGGGCAAGGGTTACCTTGGCGCAGTGCCTGGTGAGGTAAGTGGCTTCTTCCAGTGCCGTATCACCCCCCCCGACTACCAACACATTTTTGTTTCTAAAAAAGAACCCGTCGCAGGTTGCGCAGGCACTAACTCCGTATCCGCCAAATTTGACTTCGCTGGGTAAGCCTAGCCATTTGGCACTGGCACCGGTAGATACGATGACAGACCTTGCCAAATGCTCAGCACCCGTAGTTTGGATGCGAAACGGGCGTTGGCTAAAGTCCACCCCGGTTACATCTTCGTCGTGGATTAAGGTGCCGAATCTTTGGACCTGCTTGCGGAAGTGCTCCATCAATTCGGGTCCCAGAATGCCATCGGGGAATCCGGGATAATTTTCTACGTCCGTGGTGATCATCAACTGCCCGCCGGGTTGATATCCTGAAAACATCACTGGGTGCAGATCTGCTCGAGCCGCATAAAGGGCGGCGGTGTATCCGGCGGGGCCAGAACCGATGATGATTACGTCGTGCGTCATATGAATCTTCCTACGAAGGCAGAAAAGCTTACCATTCGTTCCCTAGAGTCTTTAGAGTTGCGGAGGAGGGGGAAGTGTCCAAACAGAAAATAAATGCTCCGATCCAAACTAGGCTATTTGAATCGAAATTGGGATCGTTGTCGTCAGTAAGAGCAGAACCACAATGCCTGTGAATGATGCGCAAGACCCTAATCAGCCGTCGCCTACCGTTTATGACCACCTTGCAGTTGTCATGGATCAACTTGCGGGCGTAGCTTGGCAACGCCTTGGCCTGCAACCAGAAATGGTGACCGGCCGCATGGAACCGGACTTTGTTCAAGCGAGAGTGGCGATTGATGTGGTGGCCCACATTGCTGGCGTCTTGGAATCGCAATTAGAAGAGCAAGATCGGCGGCAAATTCATGCCTTGGTACGAGATCTGCGCATCAACTACGTGCAGAAAACTTCGAGTGCCGGTTCTTGAGCGGTTTTCCGCTTACGTCCAAACTCGGGCGCGTTGCGAATGGCATTCTGGAAATTGCGGCACGTGCCCCTCGCCGGCGAGTTGAGAGTTTGCGGATCCCAAAGGCGGGTGTGCGTACGCCGCTTGAAAGGCAAGCTGAGTTGCGTGACTTCTATGATCACTTTGAGGAGTTTGTTGACGTGCTCTGCGATGCGGCTAGATTGGGAGCAACGGATAACCTCTGCCGGAAGTATGAACAAGAGCGAAGCTGGTTTGGTACGAATTATTGCGGGGTTCGTCCGTTCCTGATATCCTACTTACCGGGAGCGCCAAGCGAAGATCCGTTTGACCGCCTCATTCAGTTCGAATCATTGACCGCCTTCCTTTCCGAGGATGACGGAGGAATGATTCACCGCATTGAGTGGTCACGGTACGCGCTGAGCCTTTATGCCGAGCATTTAAGGCAACTGGTCGCCCGAAACGCATGAGAATTAGTTTTATCGCCGCCGATTTTGAAGCCCTCGCCAAGTTTTGGAATGAGGTTCACCCTGCACGATATCGCGTGGATGCGGAATTGTTGCGCCTCAACACGGTTGGCTCTCCGGTTTTTGACTGGGGGGCGT
>JBBQUZ010000037.1:0-35913 GCA_038212035.1 Fimbriimonadales bacterium | reverse complement strand
GGGCGCGCTTGTCTAACTCAAGAATTGTATAGGCAACTTTTCTTCCGCTGGTATGAGCCAAGGTCATCCCGGCAGACAGTATAGGGTCCGCGAACCCCGAGGAGTCACCCGATAGAAACCAGTTGTCTCCCGCCAACCTTTCGGCGAGAAAATTCCAATCCTTGGTTGCCTCCAAGTGACCCTCTTGGTGCGCGTTTTTCACCAGCTGAGAGATGAGAGGTTCCGCCTGAATTGCGTCCGCATAGATTTGCTCTTTGGACTTCCCGCTCTCTTTATAGTAAGCCGCCGGCAAAACGAGACCGATGGAAGTTCGCGTAGGGGAGATGGGAATGAACCACAACCATCCCCAACCCAGGCTCATGATTTGGATGCGGGTTCCTCCGTTACCAAGGGTAACCGCCCAATCCGCGTCTTGCCAATAATCCCAGATGGCAATGTTTCTGAGAGCGGTGGGCGCTTCTATCTCCACTCCCATAGCGCGGCGAATCACCCCGCCTTCACCCGAGCAGTCTACGTAATACCTCGCTTCAATCCGGCCATCCCCTTGGTCGTCTTCTGAGTCATCCCGATAAGGCGAAACTTTCAGTCCCTTTACTCGGTCGCCTTCTCGCTCCACCTCGGTCACTTTGGTTTCTTCAAAGACCTCACATCCTAGGCTGTGGGCGTGGTCCAGAAGCACCTTATCGTAAATAGACCGATCTACCTGGAACGCAGTTTGCCGTCTTTGATCCACGTACTGGGCTGGCCTGGGTTCATCTTTCAGTTCTTTGCCGTTAAGAAAATCAAGATCCCAGAGTTCATCGGTGGCTCCCCATCGATACGTGCCCCCCACCTTGATTGGGAAGTTTGCCGCCTCCACTTTGTCCCACACTCCCATCTCATCCAAGATCCGGGAAATCGCGGGGAGGTGACTTTCTCCCACGTGGTCACGCGGAAATTTTTCGCGCTCTAAAATCACCACTTTAAGAGCAGAATTGTACTTTTTGAGCAGGCTACCAACCGTGCTTCCGGCGGGTCCGCCTCCAATGATGGCAACGTCACATTTCAACATAGATTCCTCGTTTACGACGCTTCACGCCAAAAGGTTCTTAAATTCTCCCAACCAAGGCTCATAATTTCGCCAACGCTCCAGTGAACTTCGGTAAACCGGCTGGCGAACCTGCCAGACGCTGGGCGTGACCACAGATCGGACATTTCGTTCTGGACTAAGGCACGCTTCGTCCCACCCTAATCCGCAGAATTCCACCATCTCCCGCGTGATCCGCTCTCGGTCTGAAACTACGTCCTCATACTTCACTTCCATCATCACGCCCGCCGGAAGCACCCGGCTCCAGTGGTCCATTAATCTGAGATACTCCCGATAGGCAAAGGCAATGTTGGGCTTGTTGTGGGCCCATTCCAAACGGGTTCGGTTTGGCGTGGTGTACACCGAGATGCAGGTGTCGGCGGGGTTTCGCGTGGTATGAATGATCTTGGCGTGAGGAAATGCCAGGTGGATCATGCCGATACTGACGTAGTTGCTCGGCATTTTGTCCACCACGTGGGCTTTTCCCGGCGCAATGGTTTGCAGAAGATTTGTGTACTGATTCGCCAAACGCTTAAGGATGACCGGATTGAGTTCGCGGCTGCCTTGGCTAAGCGCAACGTTGCGATTGTCGGACCAGAATCGCTGCTCCCCGGCCGGTCCAACCTCCGGATGGCTAGAAAGAATCTGTTCGGCCAACGTAGTTCCCGACCGCATCATGCCGACGACAAAGATCGGGACGCCACTTTCCACTCCGCTCGCCCGGTTTCGGTTCAGCAACTCCCTAGTAAACGTCTGAATCGTAAAATCAAAGCTAGATTTCATGATGTTACGGTCAAAAGGCCGGCTACCAAATTTCACCTCGTACGCCATCTCGTTGGCAACGTCAAAGTGCACCATTGCCTTTTCAAACTCGCGTAAGTCTTCAAATGCTTTCCCTAAGGCGTAATGGAGCTGGCTCTTGTGAGCAACGGACAAAGTAACGTCATTGACCAAGCCCAACATTTGCGCGACCAAGGGCCGATCTGCCTCCGTCACCTTGATGTTGGACGTTAATGCCGAATACGCTGACCCTTGAACGGGGGAGATCTGGATCGACCGTCGGAATTCTTGCCCCGCTTCTTCAATCTTGCCCAATCCTTGGAGAACGGAACCCAGAAGCGTATGGGCCAAAGCCCCTTCGGGCTCCAGTTCCAGCGCTTTCCGCACGTGGGTTTCCGCTTCGGCTGATTTGTTATCTTCCGTGAGCGCCCGGGCGAGCCAGAGGTGAGCTTCCGGTGAATTGGGCTGAAGCCTCAGAATGGTTCGCGCACAGTCAGCCGCGCCCACTGGGTCAAGTTCATCCATCAATAATTGCCGGATGGTGGTCTGGGTGGTCAACGAGTTAGGGTCGAGCTGGGCGGCCTTCCGAAAGGCCGCTATCGCTTCCGCATTCATTTTCTGCCCCTGGAAAGCGAGGCCCAGTCCGTAGTGGATCACTGAGACATTAGGAGCTTTACTCAAAGCGGCTCGAAATGCGGATTCGGCTTCCTCAAATTGATACGTGTCGATGTAGCAAAGGCCAAGCTGGTTCTGCCCCTGGGGATCGCTGGGATTGCGATGCACGGCAATCTTGGCACTTTCCAAGGCGCCAGAAGCAAGTTCCAACTTTCTTCGCGTAATTGACAACCACAAGGGGGCTTGGAATGAGCCAGGATCTTCTGCGACAACCCGCTCCAAATAAGGGGCTGCTTCTTCTAGCTTTCCTCGCTTAGCTAAAGTGATTCCTAAAAGTAGCAGGGCAGTGGAAAGGTCTGGTTCCGACTGCAGAATGGAACGACAGATCCTTTCCGCTTCGTCAAACCGACCCTGGGCGTGGGCTTGGGATGCAATCGTGATGGATTCGCTTGATTGACTGGGCACTACAATAAATCCTATCGGCGCGTTCTCGATTCAAACCACCGCCGGGCTACCGGGTCATGAACTGACCGCGTTGCATCAGGCACCTGCGGCCGCCCCGGCGACTCTCACTTTGGGATCTGTGTGATCCCGGTTCCAATCTACGGTGGGAGTCCTCGGAATATCTTCAGGCCGCAACAAAGGCTGACCTGGTGAATAGGAACCCTTAATCCAGCCATCTTTGAGCATACTCTCGATGGCCTCGATGGCAGAAAGCGCAATAAGCGGACCCTGCTGAGACGCAACCGCCCGAATACCCTGAATGACATTATTCAGATCGTTATGGTGACGCAGAATTTCCACCGCGATCTTAAATGCACCGTTGAGAGGCAACTCTTTTCCCTCGCGCCTAAGGACCTTTGCCACGGTGATTCGACCCCCCGCATAAACCGGATAGTCGTCGGGTGCCGCCCCTTCGATATCCAAGTCAAAGACGTTTGACTTGGTAATCAGCCACTCCGACTCGGTCTTGAACATCATGCCCTCGATGCTCTTTAACTGCTCAAAGGTATGGCCGGCTAAGCCCGACCCCTGGGTTTCTAGCGTGATAAATCCGCCGGTTCCTAGCCACTGCCAGGCTGACTTAGCATCCATTTCGAACCCGGCTTCCTTTGCGATCTCAGTGGTGTACTCCATTAAGTCGGTAAAGTGCGCGTTGGCCGAGTACCAGTAGTTTGCAAACCGAATGTGTTGAGTAAGCCTTTGTTGCTGGCGCTTATCATACACCCGCTTCACCCATTCCGAATCAAGTTTCCCCGCCTCCAAGGCAATAATTGAGTAAGCGCATTCTTTAGCAGACATCATGGTGATTGAGATGCCGGAGGAGAGAATGGGATCGGCAAACCCCGCACTCTCGCCCGCCAAAAACCAGTTCTCACCCACCACTCGTTTGGCCACAAACGACCAGTCTTTGGTCGCCTTCACGTTGCCTTCTGCCTTGGCTTTGCTCAGTAGGGCGGCAATCCGGGGGTCTTCTTTAACCGCTTCCAGATAGAGTTCCTCCGGCCGCTTCCCGGATTTCTTATAGTATTCGGCGGGACAAACCAACCCAATCGACGTTCGGGTGGGGGTCACGGGGATAAACCAGATCCAGCCATATCCGAGACTCGTGATCTGAACTCGGGTTCCCCCTTGACCAATGCTTACCGCCCACTCGGCGTCTTCCCAATAGTCCCAAATTGCAATATTTTTCAGAGACGGTGGCTCATCAACTTCCACCCCGAGCCCTCTCCGCAGGATTCCGCCGCCGCCCGATGCATCCACATAATATTTCGCGGAAACTTCGGATTTATCCGCCAACTTAAGCTTGGTGATGGCATCGCCGCAGGTTTCTATTTTCGACACACCGATCCCTTCGAAGACCTCGCAACCGAGTGTTTTTGCATGGTCTAAAAGGATTTTGTCAAAGGTGCTTCGCTCCACCTGCCAAGTGCTCCGGGCTCGCCAGCCTTCGTATTTGCCCGGTCTCTGGTCTTCTTCAATGACCTCGCGAGTATCCAGCAGGTTAAAGTTCCAAAGCTCGTCGGTGGTACCCCATTTGTAGGTGGCCCCAATTTTGATCGGAAATTCTGCGGATTCGATTGCGTCCCAAGCTCCGATTTCGTTGAGAATTTGCCCAACCGCGGGCAACAAGCTTTCGCCTACGTGCTCTCTCGGGAACACATCGCGCTCAAAAATCGCAACGTTTAGTTCCGGAGCATATTTCTTTAGCATCGCTCCGGTCACGGAACCCGCAGGTCCGCCTCCGACGATTGCCACGTCGTACAAATCTCGCATTGATCTATCTTAAATATACAGTAGGCCCGGAAGATTTTCCGGGCCTACTGATTTGCTAGCCTCCCCCGGCTGCGGGAGTTGTGCCATCGGCACCCATCTTTCGAGCCGGCTTATGCTGTCCGGCTGCGGACATGTCGGGCGGACTCGACAACTTCTTTCGAAGGGTTGCTTCGTCCGGTTGGTCTGAGGCAGAAGAGCCACAACCAACGAGGCCTAATGAAACTAGGCCCAGCGCAAGAAAGGCTAGCTTTCTCATGATCCGGACGGCCAGAACGCCTTGATCGCCTTACCGGCTCCACCATTGATTGAAATGGTTTCTCCCATCAGCTTTCTCCACGCAGTTGCCTTGACGTGACCGTCAACGCCCGCCCAAGCCGTGAGGCCGGTCGGAGCAGTGGTCGGCTGGGGTCCTGGCCACGGAGCCGTTCCCGCTGCCGTACCATCGCTGTCTCGGAAGCGAGCAACCGGGCTAGTGGTTACGAGCTTACAACCGTAAAGGTTGCTACCGCAACCGCTGTAATACAGATCAAATACGTCTGCATTATCTTGTTGCCACATGAAGTCCCATGTTCCGGACTGCGCCATCATGACCTGGTCAGATGGGTTATTGACGGCGGAGGAACTCAACGAAGGAGTGCCGCCCTTCTTGTAGCCTGCGTCGGACCAAGCCGCCGCAGTTGCGTCGATGCCGGCACCGCCGATACCGTCGTACTGCCACACTTCGCCGCCCGTAAATGCCTTACCCGATACGGACGTGCCGTACGTGTAATTGCTGAAGTCGCCGGTGGTTGCGGCTTGGCGAGGAGGCATACCCCAGTATCCGTAGAGAGTCCAAGACTGCTGGTTGTTACCATCAGTAGCAGACTGGCTTGGGCCGGTTGGGTCAATGAGAATGCCCCATGACTTCATGTACGGCTGTTGGAGGTAGCTGAACGGAGCGACGGACCAACCGCCTTGGTACTCAACGGTCGGCGAGAACTGATCATCGGCGTCGTTAGTGTACATGAGCTGACCGAGTGCCATTTGCTTGGCACCGCTGAGGGCTACGGAACCCTTAGCAGCTCGCTTCGCTTGGGCAAAGACGGGGAACAGGATGGCGGCGAGAATCGCAATGATTGCGATAACTACGAGTAGTTCAATGAGTGTAAATGCGTGTTTCTTGGTGTGCATGATAAATGAAGCCTCCTTAGGGCTATTTAGGTAAAAGATCGTATAGGTAATGGTGTTTTAGGACGATCGGTAGAGCCCAAAGGCTTCACCGGTGCGTCGAAAAGCACATGACGATGAGCGGAGAAAAATCCTTGTGAAATGCGTTCTAGAACGAGTTCGGTGGCGGTCTGCCCAATTCGTTCAAATTCCTGGTGAGCGGAAGTGAGAGCGCCACGGCCCGGAACCCAACGTAGCAACCCGTCGAAACCCAGAACCGAAATGTCTTCGGGAACCGATATTCCCCGTTTTCCAAGGCTTTCGTAAATCTGAAGAGCAACGAGATCGTTGATTCCAAAGATAGCCGTGGGTGGGTTTTCACTGGCAAGCAATGAATCCAGAATCATTTCGACCCCTTCTGGCCCATCGCGGGAATCTTCAAAAACCAGGTCAGGATCAGCGGGGATGCCCGCATCCTTGAGGGCTCGGCGATATCCCGACTCTCGGGCAAGAACGCTAGAAACCTTGTCGGCGTTTGTGACCAGGGCGATGCGCCGGTGCCCACGGTCAATCAGGTAGTGAACTCCGCGCTGGGCCGCCCCTTCATTATCGGTCCCCACAAAGTCTGCGTCAAAGCCAACGGGTGGTTGCCGATCCACGAACACGATGGGCACCCCGGCCTCCCGGACCGCCTCCAGATGCTTTAAATTCTTAAGTCCACCCAGATACCAGAGAATGAGCCCGGCGGCCTGCGGGTCGGCGGCTACCGATTGCAAAAAGGCGGCTTCGGAATCCAGCACCGAAGTCCAGTCTCCGCTTACAACATTGCCCACAACCAGCCGGAGATCGGCGGGTACCGCCGCACTCTGGATGCCCTGAAGGATGGAAGCCGCACAAAAATCTCTTGTATTCGGCCAAAGCCAGATTGAAATATGCCGAATACCCTGGATCGATTTTGCTCTTAGCGGCTTGATTGTCGCGCTGACCGTCGGTCGACAGTGGGGCTTCACCACCACCATCCCCATGCGATCCAATTCCTGAATCGCCGCTCGTATCACCAAACGACTTACTTCATGATCGCTGGATAACTGCCTTTCACTGGGCAGCCCCCGTCCTGACTTTAGGTTGCCACTACGAATCGCGGCGCATAAAGCGTCTACGACTCCGGCAACTAGGGGGGAAGGCTTATTCATCTTTGCACCCGTCCGCGCCACTGATCGTCGTGGATATGCGGTTGGTCGATTACTGTACCATGACTTTCCAAAAAAACCAAATGAGAATATTTTTACTGAAGTGCTTACCCGCACTGCGGTCAATTCTCCGAGAGCTTCATTAAGATCGAACTAGCATCGAACAATTGAGCAGCGTTGAGCAGCCAGTGGATGGTCAATTAGATCTAGCCCATTTTGGTACAATTTATTACTGCAAGAATCAAGCCATTTTTACGATTGCGGTGCGAATCTCAGAAAATTAATACGCTCCTTCCGCACAAATGCTTGGCTTAGCTCAAGCGCGGGGGTGTTCGACCCCCTGCAAAACATTGAATTCCCCCAGCCACGCCGCGTAGTTTTTCCACCGTGCCACCGATCCGGAGTGGACCGGCTGTCGAGCGGTGAAAAGACTGGGCGTACTCACCTGACCTCGATTCTCTTGGTGACTCAGGCAAGCATCACTCCATTCCAAACCCATGAATTCGATCAATCTCCGCAAGATTGGCTCGCGATCGGTGACGAGTTCCTCGTAGTCAACTTCAATCAGCCGATCTCTGGGGATGAGGGTTCTCCACAGGTCCATCATCTGTAGGTACGACCGGTAGGTGCCCACGATGTTGGACTTGCGGTAGGCAAAGTTAGTGGCATTGCCCAGATACGTGGTGTAGATTGAAACGCAGGTATCCATTGGGCTCCTACGAAGATGAATGAACCGTGCGTGGGGAAATATTGCGTGGATCAGTCCAATGTGCTGATAATTTGGAGGCATCTTATCGATGATTCGATCCCCATCCCCCGTTCCCCCAAATCCGGCGGCTTCTCCAAGAATTTTTAAGTACCGAGTAGCCATAAGTTCAATTTCCGCGAGATCGGGCCCGTCAGATTTCCACTCACGATTCGTTCGGTCTGCCATCAGATGCCAAAACGGCTGCTCTCCTGCGGAACGAACCTGAGGATGGCTAGACAGGATTTGATCGAGCAAAGTAGTGCCGCTCCGAATCATGCCGACGATAAAGACCGGAACCTCCGAAGGTGATGCGGCCTCGCGTACCCGATCGAGCAGTTGGGGAGTAAACAGTTCCTTAAAAGATTTGATGTAAGCGGTCACCGCCTCCTCACTAAAAGATTCCGTTGCGTTATAGGCTCGGTAGGCCAAGTCATTGGCGGCATCGTAGTGATGAATCGCCGATTCAAAGTCTTTACGGATTTCGAAACTCTTGGCCAATGCGTAGTGGAGAAACATCTTCGCCTCTGCTCTGAGACGAGGAATTTTAAGTATTTCCAACGAAAGCTCGATGAGACTACGACCATCTACGTCAAAGCACTTGGCCGTCGCCAAGTTGAAATAGGCCAACCCTTGGATGGGGTTGAGCCGGACGGATTGTTTGAGCACCACCACGGAATCTTCAAACCGCCCTTCCTCTTGAAGCCAGTGGGCATAGGGTGGGCCGGCCGTGGCATCCACTTTAGCCGCCTCTTGATAAAGCAGTTCGGCCCGGGCAGGCTGACCCACTTTTCCATAATTTGTGGCAAGGGCCACGGATAGGGCGGCCGAATTGGGATGAATGCGCACCCCTCGTTCCAAAACCGGAAGGCTTTCAGTCCAGTTCAGCAACTGCTGAACTTGCTTAAAGAGTTGGACATAATTCCCAATAAAATTTGGATCGATCTCCGACGCGCGTTTAAAAGTATGGAAAGCCTCGTAATTACTCCCTCCTTGTTTAAGCGCCATTCCCAGATTGTGGTAACCCTGCCCAGAGCGCGGTTCCAGGATGATCGCTTGTTTGAAAGCAGCCCCGGCGGGGATCGGCTGTTTCAGGGCAAGCCAGCACAACCCCAATTGGTTGAACACGCTGGCATCGGTGGGCCTAATCTTGGCCGCACGCTCAAACAACTCTATTGCAAATTCAAAATTACCCGTGTTTTTCTTGGCGACCGCAAGCCAAGAAACCGCATCAAAATCCAAGGGGTCAAACGCTAGGACAGACTCCAGCAGAGGCACCACTTCTGAAATTCGGCCGGTCTTAACCAGAATCACCGCGAGCAGAGTCTGCGCTCCCGACTGATCTGGGTCGTCTTTTAGAATTGCCCGGAGGATAGCTTCGGCAGCGTCAAGCTGACCCCCGTCAAACAATTGTCTTGCCTTTGTGAACTGTTCGGATAAATTCATTTCGCTACGTTCCTACCAACGCACCAAATTCACCGAGCCACGGCTCGTAATGACGCCAACGGTCGACGGACGACTTATAGATCGGTTGTCGAGCTTGCCAACGGCTGGGGGTGGAGACAGCCCCTTTTTTTTGCTCGGGGTGGAGACAACGGTCAGACCATGATAATCCGCAAAACTCAATCAGTTCCCGGGTCACGCGTTCTTGATCTGATACCAAAGATTCATAGTCAACTTCATATAGATGCTCTTTGGGCAACACGGTGCGCCAATGCTCCATTTGCCGTAAGTAGGACCGGTAAAACGCGACAATGTGAGATCGATTATACGCAAAGTTTGGCCCCCCGGCAAAGAAGGTCATGTAGATAGACAGGCACGTATCTAAGGAATGCCGCTTGATGTGAATGATCCGGACTTTAGGAAATATAACGCGGATCAGACCCAGGTGCGCAAAATTCAACGGCATCTTGTCAACGACCCGCTCCTGACGGTCACCCGGCCCTTCTAGAACGGAAAGGTAGGCATTGCCTACGCTTATGATTTCATCTTGGGTGGGTTCCCTGCGCATCCATTCGCCTACCATTTCGCCGCCTCTCACCGTCCAAAACGGGAGTTCCCCCGCCGCACCTACGTCGGGATGGCTCGATAGGATTCGGTCGAGCAATGTCGTGCCGGACCGGACCATTCCGACCACAAATACCGGAGTTTCGCTAGAAGATCCGGAGTCCTTGAAGCGATCCATAAATTCAGGGGTGAACATTTCGGCCAGGAGCCGGTCTTTTTCCAGAATCGATTCTTCATTAAAAGTTCGGCAGGCCGGGTAAGTGCGGAAGGCAATGTTGTTTGCATCGTCAAAAAACCCCATTGCCCGTTGATATTCGCACCGGAAATCGTAGGCCTTTCCCAGCGCATAAGAAAGGTGCATTCGATCTTTGGCACTCACCCGCGGATCGGCCAAAGCTTCCTGCGCTCGGTCAATTAAAGTCGTCCCCGACCACTCAAAGCACTTCGCATCGGTGAGGGCGTGATAAGATGCCCCGTGGGTGGGAAAGCGGGACAAAGATGCCTGGAGAACCTGAACCGATTGATCGAACTGACCCGATTCCTGGAGATAGTTGGCGTAACTGACCGCCGCCGAAGGGGTTTGGGGCGAGATTTTACGGAAGATATCTTCGGCAAGTTCGGTCTCACCCGTCCTCCCGTACGCACTGGCGAGAGCTTCTAAAAGCGCAGTTGAACCAGGATGGTGGGTAAGGCCCCTTTTAAGCCAGTGAATCCCCTCTGACCAACGAGACAACAGTTGAAGATGCTTGAATATTTGGAGAAAGTTTCCGGGATGTTCTGGCGCCAACTTCACTGCCTGCTCAAACGTGGAGAGTGCCTCCTGATTACGGCTCTGAAGTTGGAGGGAAAGTCCGAGATTGTGATACAGCTGGCCTGAATTTGCGTCTAGGCCAATGGCCGCTTCATATGCATCTTGTGCAAATTTAGCCTGGCCGGTCGCAAGGTAGCAAAGGCCAAGAAGGTTCCGGACGGAAACGTCCTGGGGTCGGATCCCCAAGACTCGGAGCAATAAGCCTATCGCTTCGGCATTACGGTCTTGGGAACGTCGGACGTTGGCCAGCCAGGTGAGCGCGTCCAAGTGGTTTGGATCCAGGAGTAATGCTTGACCCAATGATTCCGCAGCCTGGTCTAAGTTCCCTTTCTTAGCTCTCACCACGCCAAGCAGGACCAATGCATCTAAAAAGTCTGGATTTGCGGTTAAGAGTTCCGCCAGTTGCCGTTCTGCCCGGTCGAAATCTCCTGAATCAAATAGCTCTCTCGCCTCAATCATTCGGTGGGACGTATCAAATTTTTTAGATAATCCCATAAACATCGACTTACCCTACAAACGTGCTTCGGCACCAATCTAACGTAGCGAGAGCCACTCCAACCTAGTTGAAGTGGCTCTCCCAATGACTGCCCAACTGGCTTAAGGAGCCGTTGGGGCAGGAGCGCCCGGAGCGCCAGGCTGACCGGCTGCGTTCTTGGGCAACCGAGCTGCCCTAGCCTTGGCCGGATCGTCAATCGTCATTTTGCCCGTGTTGTACGAGCTAGTGCCGGTGTTGGTGGGTTTGTCTTCGGCAGACGCCCCACAACCACCCAGAATGAGGGCTAAGCTCATTCCGGCACATACCGGAACGAGCAAGGCGAGTTGAGATACGGTTTTCCGAGCGTTAATGAGCATATTTCCGACTATTCCGCCATCGTGAGATAGGTCATGAAGTAGTAATCACCGCTACCGCTGTGGGTGATGTACCGTCGAGGGTCGTTGGTGATGTGCTTGGAGTGGCCATCAATAAAGGCGTAGTTACCGCCGTTGTTGTGGAGTTTGTCTCCGGCACATGGGAAGCCGTAGAGTGGGAACACGGGAACGCCGTTCGTCACCTTCATGATGGTGAAACCATCATTCGCAACGATCGTTTCTGCCGGTCGAGCGACCGCGGTTGTGGTCACGGTTGCTTGGAACGGCAACGAAAAGTTACCAAATCCGAGGGCGCTCTGCACGGTTCCGGGTTCGCCCGGGCTGTTACCGGGAGGCTCCATGCAAGGATCGCTCTGCGATCCGGCCCCGTTGCCGTTAGGGCAAGAAGAATTAGCATGACCACCAAACTGATCGCCGTAGAGCCAGTCAATGTAGCTGAGTTCCCTACCGAATCCGGTTACTGCGTATGAGTATTCAGCGTTGGTGGTGTAACCCGCACGATTTAAATAGACACCGTAGCCGGGCTGGCAGGTGCTGGCATTGAGGCCGGCAACCGAAGCAGAAGGATCATGCATAACGCCCGAGGCCGTTGATTGACCCACCTGGGCAACGGCCACCGAGCCATTCTTGAGGTAGGGTTGGACCAAATCTGACCAGTAGCTAAACGGCTGAGTAGCCGCCGCAGCGGGGGTTTCCCAACTGGACGGGACAAGGGTGTACGCGGGGAGAACCGCGTCATCGCTGTCGTTGGCGTACATAAGGCCACCTAGCCCAATTTCTTTGGTGTTGCTAAGGCAAACCGTGGCCTTTGCCGCCGCCTTTGCCTGGGCAAATACTGGGAATAGAATGGCGGCCAAAATCGCGATAATTGCGATGACGACCAGTAACTCAATAAGAGTGAATGCACGTGGATTGCGTTTCATATGGAGAGCCTCCCTTGACATTAAGTGAGTTGAATGGATACGGACAATGCTCAGACTACGAAGCCAAAGTATCCCACAGGCCATTTGGATTCGGAGTCAGAACCGGTTGATGAGTAGAAAAAAGTTGAGTTTGATTTCGGTGGCGACTATTACTGCCTTTACGTTTCGCATTGGTCGGAAAAATCCAAGAAGCTTTGGTGAGGAGCCGGACTTCATAAAGGATGCATTTCTAATTGGGTTACTGTACCATGACTTTCCAAAATGTCCAAATGGTTCTAGGTCCATTGGAAAATCTATCCAAAATTTTATTTTCTGATGAGGTTTTGACTCTGTCGGGCAATTTTTCGACGTGTGGGCCCGTTCACCCACGAAATGAACCATATTGGACCAAATCACTCGGTTCTGCCCGTAAAGGCACCGGGTATGGGCTCGATTTCTCCTTATTGCGATAGATTTGAAGATTCTGCAGCTAACCACCCCTCAACCTCTGTGCTCCTCATTCAGAATTAGGGTCAATGAGTTTGTGCCTACCGATCCTTGTCCTGGGTTTGACCCAATTGCAAACATCCATTACGTTGCCCATAAATACGGCATACGTGGCGGGGAGAATAGCCGGTGCAACAATCAACGATGATGGGGTTTTGGAGCGGTGGTCTAATCCGGGCACCAAAATCGAATGGGGTGGATATTTTTCTAAAAGCGGAATCGTTCACGCCGTTGCTTCGGTTGACCTCCGTGAAGGCGACCTGGCCAGCTACTCCCTGTCCAGCGCGGGAGAAATCGTTCGTGCAGGGTCCAGCCGGACGGGAACCCAGCGAACCGTCGACTTTGGCTTCATGAAGATAAGTCGGCCCGGTTGGAGAACCTTTTTCCTTTCTGGTATTCACAGCAACGGTAAGTCCTTTGGGAACCTCCTTTCGCTCCGGCTGGAGGGAGATGCGGTGGAAGGGGCGAAATTCAACCTAAAACCTCGCCGAAACTCAGCTTCTGTTCATCTCAGTTACCCAATTGCCCCGTCTGACCAAGTTGAGTGGTTTTACAATGAGGTGACGGCCCAAGAGGATCCGTTGGATACCTACTACATGGCATGCGGTTTTCGGCGTGGCTACTTTGGCATGCAGGTGAATGGACCGGGCGAACGCCGGATCATCTTCTCGGTATGGGATAGCGGTATTGAAGCGGTAGATCGGGCTAAGGTCCAAGCCAAAGATAAGGTTCAACTGTTGGCCAAGGGGCCTGGCGTTTTTGCCGACGGCTTTGGCAATGAAGGCACGGGCGGACACAGCCACCTTGTTTACGCATGGAAGACCCACGTGACTCAGAAATTCTTGCTTCACGCGCAGCCGTCGGCCGACCACACTATTTACACCGCCTACTTCTATAAGCCCGAAAGCAAGCGATGGGATCTTATCGCCAAGTTCTCGGCTCCGCGAGACGGGACTTACCTTCAGGGACTGTATTCCTTTGTGGAAGACTTTAACGGAGATAACGGCAACCTCAAGCGAAAGGCCCACTACGGTCCGGCGTGGGTTCGTACCCAACAAGGCCAGTGGAAGCCCTTGCTCGCGGCGAAGTTTTCTCATGATGCAACCGGTGGAGTTCATCGATTTGACTACGATTTTGGAGTGGAGAAGGACCGGTTTTTTCTTCAGAATGGCGGATTTGAGGGTCGTACGCCAAAGTATGGGGCGAAGGTTTCGGTTCCGGAAGTGGGCCAGCTACCGCCGGATATTGTGCTGTCTAATCTGAAGTGACGGTAAGTCTGGGGTTGAAACCGTAGCCCTTGTCCTCCCCGAATAATAGTTCTTAAACTCAACTTAGTTGGTTCCCCGGCCGGGGAACCAACGTGTTTGACCCATTTGGGATTCGACGGCGTAGCCCGTCGTCGTCAGATGACCGTGCCGACGTCCGGGTGCCACTCGACCCCGACAGTCACCCGGACTCGGGCACAGTCATCCCGAGCCTACCGGCTTCGCCGACGTGTTTGAAATTCGACGGCGTAGCCGGTAGTCGTCGGATGACCCCTGCCGACGTCCGGGTGCCCCGTGATTTCCGACCGTCACCCGGACTCGGGCACGGGTCATCTCGAGCCTACCGGCTTCGCCGACCTGGTTGCTGGCCGACTCTAGCATGGCGCGAGAGCTTATGCCAGGCTATTCGGGGAAAGTCCCTGCCGGGACAAGGGAAGGTTAGCCTGTGTCAAACATTTTCTTCCCATTTCAGAGGTCATGTGCGGTTCCTTTGGCAAAGACTGAGATCGGGCGTCTTCCTTTTTGGCCCTGTCCAACCGGTTTCGACTCGCAAACCATTACAATGAGGCATGCATCCGCGTGGTTATGTTTGCTTTAGAGCCCCTCATGCCTTGACTCTCAACGGAAAGCTAGATGACCCGGCTTGGGCGCATGCCCCGTGGTCGCAAGACTTTGACGATATCGAGGGAGACCTTAAGCCTCATCCTCAACACCGGACCCGCATGAAAATGATGTGGGACGACAACTATTTCTACATTGGCGCCGAACTTATCGAGCCTCACGTATGGGGAACCCTCACCCGGCACGACAGTGTGATTTTTCAGGATAACGACTTTGAGGTGTTTTTGGACCCTGACGGCGATAACCACAACTACTATGAGCTTGAAATTAACGCGCTGAATACCACCTGGGACTTGCGACTACCCAAGGCATACCGCGATGGCGGCCCAGCGCTTAATGAATGGGAAATCCCAGGAATGAAGACGGCGGTTTCTGTTCAAGGAACCCTCAATGACTCTTCAGACCTCGACCACAGTTGGACGGTAGAAATCGCCCTTCCGTGGAAGCCTCTCGGCGAATACGCAACCTGTGCTTCTCCACCCCATCCTGGAGATGCCTGGAGAATCAATTTTTCGAGGGTGGAATGGGATACCGATATCATTGATGGCAAGTACGTCAAGGTGCCTAATCGACCGGAGCACAACTGGGTGTGGGCTCCGCAAGGAATTGTTGACATGCACCAACCGGAAACCTGGGGATACGTCCAGTTTAGTGCGGACCCTTCCCACACGGAGAAATTTCATCCGGACCCCACCCACGAGGCTCGCATGGAGCTCTTTCGACTTTACAAAGAGTTCAAGGCTCTCTACGCCCGACATGAGTGCTACGACGTGAACCAAGTGAAGCTCATGAGCGGATTCACTTTTAAACGGACGGCAACTGGATACGCCTTAGAAGTTACGGTCGGCCACACACATTTGCGTATGACCCAAGACAGCCAAGTTATAGCCACCAAGTTTTAACGGTTTCGTCGTCTTTTGGCAAAGAGGCCGATGAGAAAAGGTATCGCCGCCGAAGGTCCGGGAACTGGCGGCAAAACTCTTGCCGACTGCAAGTCGATTGTGGTTACCGACCCATTAGGTGCGGTAAGCGTCTCGGAATTGTGCGTGAACTGCAGCTGCGAAAAATACATCGCAAAACTCTCGGCATCCAGGTTGGGATTATCAAACCCTCCTTTTACCGCCCCGTTTCTCCACTTGTACCACTCGCTGGTATTGCTCCATTCCTTGGTCACGGTCATTTTTCCGGCTTTATGATTTCCGGGCCGCGTGCGCATGGTGCCATCTTCGCCGTCCTTATATTCCACCACGTCAGATTCGCTTTCCAGGCCATCAATCGTGTGAACACCCGCCACTAACACGCCTTCTACTTCCACACTAAATTGATAAGTGTATTGGCCTAGGTTAGTGTCGGTTTTAAGAATGTCAAAATTCTTAAAAATGAACCGCTCGGTGAGTTGTACGGGCTGTCCCAGCTTAAACACACTGCCATCACAGGCCGAGACAATTCCCGATTCAAGGAGTCGAATTTTAGCGGTTTCTGCACTCGCCACCGCCGGAACTAGGAAAGCTGATGCCAACAGTGCTACTGAACTAAATCGCATAACTGTGATTGTACATTGAATTTTGTGACCAGACAAGCGGTACCAATCTGGTACTGTTCCTGTGCTTGACAACCAGCTTCCAAAAAGCGTTCTTTGCTTAGCGGCAATAACGAGCCAGTTTCGATTTCCTGGCCGCAACGAATTGTTAAGCAAATTTGATTAGCGTTACTGTGCCCAAAAAGCTTGGCACCGGGTGAGGGCCACGCGGCAAGGCATCGCTTTTGAGTTAGACCTCGGTTCTTTCATTGATCACAAAATCTTCTTTAAGGGCGCGTTTAGGGCCCATTTCACTTCATTTATCAAACGAACCATTTCGGGCAAAGAATTGATGTTGGATTTAGGATCCAACATCGGTTTTTACAGCTTGGTTGCGGCGCGTCGTGGATGCCGGGTCGTCGCCTTCGAACCTCACCCACGCGTTGCCGAACAGTTTCGCACAAACCTTGCTCTGAATCCGGACATCGCATCACAGGTCTGCTTTCACGAACGCGGAGTGGGCCGAATGGCAGAGACGCTGAAGTTGCACGCGCCGCCTGCGTCAGCAGTTAATCAGGGCGTGGCCTCTTTTAGGGCAAGCGAGGCGGCTTTGACCTTTGAAGTTCCGCTTGTCACGTTGGATAGCTGGTGGATTCAAGAAGGACGGCCCAAAGTCGGCTTGGTGAAAATTGACACAGAAGGCTTTGACCTCAAGGTGATATTGGGAGCCGCCGAGCTGATCCAAACCTGTCGTCCCGTACTCGCATTCGAAACAGAGGTGCTTGAATTTGATGGTGATGATAAATGCGAATGGGCAGAAGCTCGCGAGCTACTTCGCGGATCCGGCTACAAATATTTTTGGCTGGATTTATACGGAAGACCGCATCCAGCTCGAGACCTTGAAGCGGTGCAAGACCTCGTTGCAATAGCCCAGTGAAATTCCACGGGTCGACTTCAAGGACGGCTTGATCGAAGTTGCGCCGTTTAACCTCCACGCTGTCGAGATCGTGTTAATGCTATTAATGCATCCGTATAAATACTATTTTATTGGATTACTAGGTCAAATGGCACAGTCAGTCTTCTTCAATAGTTATAGACTCAGAATAAGGTTGCCGCGACATCCGCGGGAATTTGTAGCCTTCACATTCCGGCCTGGTTTATTATGAAACAAGCTAATTTACTTGCTACCCTCTTCGTTGGTGCCGCAGTTGCTTCGGCAAATGCAGGCAGCACCCCGACTTTTTCTTACACTATCACTGACGCAAATCAAGCGGCTACTTCGGGCGACACGCTTCAGTTCCACGGCACCATTTCTGCGCTTGGCGCGGGTACATGGACAATACTTTCTGCACTCACAAGTGTCGATTCACCCTTAGTCGCAGACGATTCTTGGTTTGTGGCCACGTACATCACGCCGGCCGTTCCGTTAAACAACGCGGTCCTTTCCAACGTGCCGTTATTCAGCGTTTATGTACCCGCCAGCACCCCAACCGGAAACTACACGGGCACATTCTCGATGTTTGCCGGACTGAACATTATTGGCACCGATGGATCAAACCAAGTTCCGTTCGACATCAAAGTGACTCACCCCACACCACCCCCCACCGTGCCCGCGCCGGCCGCTTTGGTGAGCTTTGGCGCTGGCTTGTTTGGTGCCGCACGCCGACGTCGATGTCAACGAGCAAACTAACCGCAACCAGGCTTTAGTGTTCTAGCCAACCGTGAGACAGTGCCGCCCGATATGGATCACTGTCTCATGGTCGTTTTTGATATGAACGGCAGAATATTGGTACTCTTTGAACTTGGATGCGCCATATGTTCTCTCTGAATTTGATTGGCAACGCCAAATCGACCATTCTGGCCCCTTTTCTTCTGCCCCGCGCGTAACGCGTATTGGCGACGGGGTTTCTTGGAACACCGTGGTTTGGTCAGACCTCAATCAGCAGAACGCGGACGAGACTATTGATCGAGAAATCAGCTTCTTTAGGGAGAGGCGGGCATCCTTTGAATGGAAGCTATTCTCTCACGACTCGCCGCCCGACCTCCGCCATCGGCTCACCGCCAAGGGGTTCACCATCGGTGAGCTTGAAGCACTTCTGGTTCTAGACCTTACTTGCCCGCCGGAGTGGTGCGATTCACCCCCCTCACACAGGGTTGTAAAGGCATCTACTCTGGAACACCTTGCAATTTATAAAGACATTGCAGAAAGAGTTTTTGAGCAAGACTACACGTACACGTATCAAGATTTGGCCAAGCACATAAATGAAGGATCCACGCAACACATCGGGTTCATCGGCTATGCAGGGGAGATTCCCGTCTCGGTTGGGCGCCTGTACACCATGCCGGGAAATCCGTTTTCTGGGCTTTACGGAGGCGGAACGCTCAAGAATTACCGACGGCAAGGAATCTACCGAGCCGTGACCGCCGCCCGAGCCCACGTGGCCGCACAATTAGGAGCTAAGTATCTGCAGGTAGACGCTCTCCCTACGAGTCGACCGATCTTAGAACGCTTGGGATTTTGCCACCTCGCCGATACTTGGCCGTGCGTAATGACGTTTGACTAAATCGTCTGCATAAGCGGGTTGGGCAGAATCATTCCTGGCCCCGTGAGGGTTCCGCGACGCTGGATCAGGGCCACGGCGGATTCAATTTCTCGGGTTGGGATAGCATAAGCCAACGCACTCAGCTCAGCCCGGTCAAAGATGCTTCCCTCTTGGGAATCTCTACCCAATGCGAGTTCGACTGGGTCCCACTCCTTTGGCCGCACTTCGCAATACGCAAAGAGCACCTTTATGCACGGAAGGGGGGCCGCGATGAGGTCAGCAAAGTTTAAACTCCGGATATGAACACCCTGTTCCAACATCGCCAGATAGCTCTCCATGGCTTTCATCCAATTGAGAATCCGACTCTCTCCCACCGTAAGCGGGTCTTCGTTACTCTGATAGTGCCGGATGAGTGAATTGAGATGACTCAAATTATCTTGCCATCTCCGGCGAACTTCAATATCATCAGTGTCTTGGTCTCGCATTGCCAAGGTAAAAATTGATTTTAGCCAAGACCGGGCATCTCGATAGAGAAACACGTTTTTGGCCCGTGGAAAGCAGCCAATCATGAGATGAGAAATCTCGCTGACCTGACTTCTTGGCTTGATGACCACGTGTGAATATGCACTTAGACCCGCGGGCTTGCCCTGCCATCGAATGGAGCTGTCGATCAAGGCAGAAATCTCCTCCTCGTCGGTTCCGTCCCAGTCCATTTCCGCCACAATCTGGGTCAGAACGTCCGGCTCACTGAGACTGAGCACCTGGGGAACGGCTTCAAATGCCTTGCTCACTAGGGTGGAACCGCAACGACCCGTGCTGTGAACAAAGATGAGTCCGGGTTCATTGAGAGGGATGACCTTGGCTAACCGGTGGAATTCCGGCAGGGGAATGGTGGCCAGTTCTACCGCGTGATCGTACTGCGCCATGTAGAAGAACGGCAATTTGCAGAGGTCCACCTCAGCGGGAGTGCGCACAAATACCGCCTCTTGGGTCTCTCGATTGAGGCAATAAAGCGAGTAGGTAGGATCCTTTAGAATCTCCGGAATCGCCACTTCCCCGTTCGCTTCGGCGACAAAGTTCCCCCATTCCACCACCCGAACTGGGTGTTCTTTTACTTTGTCAACAATCTTTAACCGGTGGGCAAGCATCGCGTTACCATGACTGTACCCATCAACCTAATCTGTTAAGGTAAGCGGAAGAATTAACCCCCACTCACCGCAGAATCACCGTGCTTGATCTGCCACCAATGCTCGGTCTTGGCCTTGAGTTCCGCATCCGAAAGGTCGGGGCGATTGAACTTTAGGGCCTGATAATAGTCATCCTTGGACTGATCACCGAATTTGCCGGCCGTAGAGTGAACCGCAGTTGGCGGCTTAACCGCCGGCTGACCGAAATTAGGATTCCGGTTTTCGCCGACGGCACCGTCTGCGGTCACTTGACGACCGAAAAAGAGCAGGCAGAGAACAATGCTTGTGGTGGCTAGGGCCAGCAAGACGACCTGCTTTTTATTAGACCAATCCATATTCAATAGACTGACTGACCGTTCACCACAAAGTTATCTATCAGTTGCTGCTGATAACCCTTAATGTCAGAGTCAGAAATCACGCCGGGGTTGGTCCACATCCACTTGTCTCCGGTCTGGAATGTCTCGGCGGCCCTTAACCGTTTGACGTGACCATCAAAGAACGAGTAAATTCCGCCTTGATTGTGCCAATAAGACATGGGTCCGGTGCCGGGTGCCCACTGATTGAGGTCTCCGCTTGAATTGTGGCTGGCCGCAGTGAAACTGACCCACCAGTATCCAAGGCCCTCCCACCAGCCACGGCTTGACTCGGTAAGGAGCAGGTTCGCCGGGTTTTGAGCGCTCGTCATGGGCATAATTCCCCAGGTGGTGGTATCGGTGCCTTGGGCCGCCGCATCGTTACCCACGGTATTGGTGGAGCACGGTATCGCGTAGTCCTTGGTCCAATCGGACCCTCCATCCAGCTTGAATTGATCGGCTTGAGTGGCGCATACGTCTCCGATGACCGCACCATCGTTCCAACCGTCGCCTTGGTTGGCCGAGTCGCCCGAGAGTTCGTTAGAGGAACTGGGCGCGTTGGGGTCTAACCAAGCCCCTGCACTCTTTACGTAAGGATGAATGGCGTAGCGCCACGTGTACCAGGTACCCCAAACGTTGGTGTGGCCGTCGCTATTGGTCCAAAATCGTTGCGCGGGCATCATGTCGTCCGAGTCGTTGGTGTACATCAGGTAGGCCAAAGACGTCTGCTTAGAGTTACTGAGGGCAACCGTTGTCTTGGCCGATTTTTTTGCCTGAGCAAAGACGGGAAAGAGTATAGCGGCCAGAATCGCGATGATGGCGATGACCACGAGAAGTTCGATGAGGGTAAACGCGCCCACCGCTCGCCTTGCTGGAATAATATTTTTCATAGAAGATGCTCCATTGTCTCTGATCTTGGATTCATCTCGACCATGCGCGAACGTCGTCCCTGAGATCGCGTTGAGTCTACGATATTTTCCGACAAAATACTAGATATTAAAAAAAGCCGACGTCCCACTGTTGGGTTCCTGTTCCCTCTTAACGAATTCAGACAACCCGTTGATATCCACTCGGTCAAGTTCAGCCGTGGGAAAAGATTGATTGAGGAACAGATACGCCAGTTCCTTAACGATCACCACGTCGAATCCCGCACTCCTAACCGTCACGAATCAAGAATAGTTTCGAATAGATTGCAAAAATAAATAAGCCCCTCACTCTGGAGGGGGTTTTCTATGACGTTTGAACCAAGGACCTGTGGGAACCAGATGGCCCCAATTCGTCGACCTGCTGGTTGAAGATCGGCTACTGTAACAACTGGGCTAACGACGCGCGCGCGTGCACGCATCCTGCTCGGCCAACCCTTGTGGTCTGCACCGCCGCGACTTAGTCGGACGGTGCAAACCCAATAATCGGTGCTACTTTTGGAAGCGACGGCGACGGACGAAGGCTCCGATCGCAAAGGTCGTTAGTGCTGCCGGTGCGGGCACCGCTCCTCGGTTCGAAAATGCTCGGGAGCCCGAAGCGCTCTGGATACCGATGTAGTCAGATTGTCCGGGAGCAAGCCAAAATGTCTTAGAAGCAGATCCGGACCACGCGCTGGAGCCGTTCAACGGAACGCCGATAGATGCGACCTTATCGAAACCCGTGGACCCGCTTTGGAACGCGACATATTCGTAATTCCCTGCGCCTTGCAGATTTGTATCGGCTACGCTTGACGCACCATACAGTTCAGCAGAGAAGCTTAGGGTGAACGCCTCGGTTTCAGTTGCCGAGGTGTTGGTCACCGGATACCAATAATCACTGGAATAAACCTGAATTCCGACTGAAGATTGACCGAAGGAAGAGGCAGACGATGAAGTGCTCGCGGAACCAAACGAACCCGTATGACCAGCCGACGCATGATAGCCTGGCCCAGTCACTGGCCCCCAACCTTTTACCAGTAGGTAACTTGCCCCGGTACCCGCGCCCGTAATATCGGGCCCAACATAGGAAACCCAATCCTCAACGTGAGCATAGCCGCTCGCATGGGCACCGTTGGCCAAGGCGACGCCAGAAATAGACAAGGTCGCGGCAATGGCCAGCAACCTCATAGATTGAGAAACTTTTCGATTAATTTTCATGAGCAAACTCCCCCAGCCACTTCTACTGAAGTGCAACCTCGCAATGTTATCACAGTAAACGCAACTTTAAAGCGCATGCAATGGAAATTCACCGAAAACTAGTATTGATACCAGGTTTCCCAATCAGTGGTTCCAGAGCGGTTTAAGGGATGGCCACTGTGCACCGAATTGTGATAGCCGAAGTAAATCGTCACGGAATTGCCCGGGGGGCCCATAACTTATCCATCCTCAACCGACGAGTGCCTATATCGGCAAGCGTCCATCGCTAAACCAGACAACAATCGGGCCTTACGAAAAGGGGCTTGTTGAAGTAAGATCCTGGGGGACCCAAATGTCTTTTTCCTTGGGCCTCAAAATCGGTGAACATCGCCCGAAGGCTCTTAATTTATCGTTACCTGCGGTGAGTGCAGTTGAAATCCGGTTCGCACCTCAGCGCGGGTCTTTGCATCCACTACCTTTAGCCGCGCGCACAATCTGGATTCTGGGACCTTATAAGTTGTTCAGGAACTCGACGCCCCAGTCGCAGTGAGACTTGCCCGTCGTGGTTGATTCTATTTCTCTCCCTCCTCACATCCGAGGGATACGCATATTTCACTACGCTGAGCCATAAAATCGGTGTACGAAAAGGAGCGGACAACTATCGTTGAACGGTTCTTATTGAATTCATACGGCAAATGCGTTCATGTTGACGGCTGTCCTATCAAATATGTCGTCACACTCTATGCAATGCAACCAGAACAATCGAAAGTGATTTCAAAGAGTGAAGCCTCGCTTGTATTAGGGCCGGTGACGTTGAGTCTTGCTGAGGGTTGCACCCATACAGGTGTCAGTGTGAAACAAGGCACATGTCGGATGGGCAAGGTGCAGGGTAATACCTCAGCCTTCAACTTCTCATTATCATGCTTGGTTGCCCAAGGTGAATGTGCTCTCACGTTTACCCCGAGCCTTATAACACCAACTTACACTCACTGCTGAATACAACCGCAATAACCTTAAAGGAAGAAAAATATTATGCCAATTAAAGAACTTTCCCCCGTGAAGAAGAAATCGTGCAACTTTGCGTTGCTGGGCTTACCAACGACGGGATTGCCCACAAGTTGGGCCTGAGTGTGGGCACGGTGAACACGTACTGGCTGAGAATTAAACTCAAAGTCGGCGGCTCTAGTCGTACCGATACGATCGTCAAAATTATCAATGAACGAGCTGAAAATGCCCTTAGAATGGAAAACAGTAATCGCCAAGCCGTCCTAGACTTGGTCGCCAAGCCAGCGTCTGGCACAGATAATCTCCGATTCGTTACCGCCCTTCTCTATCCCGCAAGATAGCGACGAACGTAAAAGCCAAAGTGCTTCTCGGGTCTCGGCACGGCAAAGATAGCCTAAATGGCATGCCGATTCTCCATGGATCTGGACCACCTCAAACTGATGATGTGGTCCAGATCCGAGCAAACTCGCCCGTCTCTTTTCTTCGCATCGAAAATGATCCTCACGAGATATTTTTGCTGACTATTGCGGGGACCCAAGCAACCTACGGCTCAAATTAATGCGTTGCTGTGCGCATTGTGCGTTTGGGGTTTTCCCGTCTACCTCTGCGTCTATCGTTCAGCTTGACCTCACAAAATGGGGGGGCTAGCCTCACCCCGATGTCTCTGCGTGTCATCTCAGGCATGCCATCAACGCCCCTTCTTTCTACCACTACCAGGTAGTGGTAATGGTTAGCGAGAGATAAGCTCGGACCCTTGATGTTGCTTCAGTTACACGGAAAATCCCGGCCAGAAATGGATGCGGCCAAGCGTACGGTTGACTCCAAGGGTGTGTATGCTTTCCGATCCATTTGGATCCGACAGTTTAAGAACCGGAGTTCACCCTCACCCTGCCCTCGCCTGCAATGGACGAACCACCATCGCAGGCGAGGGTTCTGAGCTGGCCGTTGCTATTTTGGGGTTCTCTAAAGTGTTGAGCGTCGACCGAAGACGAGCGACGCGATGGCCAGTATTAGAAATCCGGCGAAGAGAATCTGGGCAATACCAGATGCGGTCCCTGCGGTGCCCCCGAATCCGAGAACTGCCGCGATAATTGCGATGACGAAAAATACAATTGTGTAATGTAGCAAATCTACCTCCTGTCCAATGCCGTGGTATGGGTCAAATTCTGCGTGCCGATCGCCCACTCGTTGAGCTGTTGGTTGGCTTCTTCATGTACGATTAAGTAGTCCTCGTGAAGTAAACTGACTAAATGACGTCTCCATATTCGGATGCTCGCTATATCTCATATAAAATTCTGAGAAGTTTCTGTTTGCAATCCCCTTATCTAGTGTAGTGTCTCACTTATTCGCCGCCACGGTTTCCTGCCTATTTGAATCTCAGAAGACGTCGGGAGATTTGTGAGACACTACACTAGATGCTGTACCTGACGAAGAATGGAGCCCAAACGGCGAGAGAAAATGAATGTCTTATGGAATTTATATAGAAATGCCCAGAGAATAAATATGGCTGAAGGAATAATGGCGTTGAATGATCCACAGGAAAACCGCATTGAAAATCCTTCCTCTATGGGTCTCGCTTTGCGTGATGCCATCCAAACTGAGAAGGAGGTATCACGAAGACTCGTCAAACACTAGACCACTTGAGCATGCCTTACTTCTATCTCTGCATTGACAGTAGTCTTACTTAACCGCATACTTTGCAAGCCGGTTGAGTCGTCTCATCCTCTTCATTGATGAATGGGTAGACCCTAAAAGATATGCCTTTTTCTTACAAAGAACGCGGTCTACGTGCGATCTCGCAGAACAATACAAGACCACCTCCTTCTCTTACACTTTTTTTACATTTTTCTTCGTCAATCTTATGGTCATCTACGGTCTAAAGATATTATGAATCACGTCAATCCTAGATCCTTGAAAGTTGGCCTTATCGGAAATTTTCCACCGCGCCATTGTGGATTAGCGACTTTTACGGCCGACGTTCGAAATTCATTGGCAGATCGTGGCGTATCGGTTTTGACCATAGTTATGAATGATCGCCCAGAGGGCTACGCGTATGATGATCGAGTTAACTTCGAAGTTAATTCGAATGATGTTAAAGCTTATTCCTCCACGGCCTCGTACCTCAATGATAATAACGTTGATGTAGTTTTGCTTGAACATGAGTTTGGTATTTTCGGGGGGCCATGTGGAAGTCACATCTTAGAACTCCTTCGCCCGCTTGACATGCCGGTGGTCACAACACTTCATACGGTTCTGGAAAGTCCCTCCGATCAACAAAGAAAAATATTGGAACTCATTGTTGAATACTCAGAGGCACTGGTGGTAATGAGCCAGCGAGGCCGAGATATTCTGGTAGATTTTTATAAGGTTGATCCCTGGAAGGTCAATGTTATTCCACATGGTTGTCCTGATGTGCCGAAAGTCAATTCAGACGCAGCTAAGTGTAAAGTTGGCTTAGAAGACAAAAAGATCATTCTCACATTTGGCTTGCTCTCACCGGATAAGGGGATTGAGAACGCAATCGAAGCGATGCCCGGCGTGGTGCGCCGACACCCCGACGCCCACTACTTAATATTGGGGGCAACTCATCCCAATATTCTTGAGCGACAAGGCGAGTCTTATCGTCACGAACTCAAGGGACTTGCCCAAGAATTGGGCGTCGCTAACAATGTTCATTTCGACGATCGTTTTGTCTCACTTGACGATCTAGTGGACTACTTACAGGCTGCCGATATATATCTCACCCCTTATCTCAATCCGCAGCAGGTGACCTCCGGCACTCTGGCCTATGCCTTTGGACTCGGCAAGGCAATTGTTTCGACTCCTTACTCGCACGCTCGTGAACTGCTTGCTCGCGGGGCCGGATATCTCGTGCCATTTGGTAATTCAAGCGCAATCGAACGATCAGTCTCAACGTTACTTTCAAACCCGCAAGCCATTCAGGCACTCGAGCGGATTGCTTATCAGGAGAGTCGCGCCACCACGTGGCCGGTGGTCGCTGGCGAACTCCTCCGCGTGCTAGAGGATGCAGTAACGTCGGTGCGGCCTGTTCACTTGGAAAGAAAGGCAACTGCGGGCGCAAAGCTGGCCCCACAATCTGATTTGGTCAACTTATCACACCTAGTCCGGATGACCGATTCCACCGGGCTCCTTCAACACGCCCATCGCAGCATCCCACGGCGATCTGAGGGTTACTGTATTGACGATAACGCCCGTGCCCTTTTGCTGTGCACTAAGATTCCCCATCAACCGGGAATTCAAGAGTTGTCTTTGACCTATACTGCGTTTATTGAGCACGCGTTTGTTGCGCGTCACGGATCTTTTCATAATTTCATGTCTTATGGCCGCGAATGGCTTGATGAAGTGGGATCTGAAGATTCCCACGGTCGAACAATTTGGGCGCTAGGATCGGCCGTCTCAAGCGAGCTCATGCCGGATGTTTGCGAAATGTGCAAGTTTCTATTGCTCGGCTCAGTGGAAAAAGTTCTTACCTTTACCAGTCCGCGTGCTTGGGCATTCGCGGGGCTAGGAATTCATTCTGTTTTGGAAAACGGTTACGAATCAGATCGGTTGAAGGAAATCTTAATCGAATTGTCTCAACGTTTGCTTAGGCTTTTCCATACTTCATGCGCAGACAATTGGACCTGGTTCGAAACCGGACTGGCTTACGAAAATGCCCGAGTGCCTCAAATGGCCCTGCTCGCCGGTGCCTACTTGAATAATGATGACGTCCTCACCGCTGGCCTCGACACTTTGAGATGGTTGAATACGCAGCAACTCGATCTCGAGGGACGATTCCTGCCTATAGGATCAAACTTCAGATGGGAGAGAAATCAAGTCCTGCCAATCTATGCTCAACAACCCGTTGAAGCGTGGGCGACGATAGAAGCGAACATGGCGGCCTACTATCTCACCAACGACTCACAGTGGCTAGAAGTTGCCGTCACCGCTTCAAAGTGGTTCTATGGAGTCAACATGCGTGGGCTTCCCGTCTACGACTCAAGCACGGGCGGTTGCCGAGATGGGCTAGAGCAGAATGGCGTGAGTCAGAACCAAGGTGCTGAATCCACGCTTTCGTATCTATTCTCGGCGGTAGAGATGCAGCATGCAAGCCCATTTCGTAAAACCGCCAGGAGCCCCTGGGTTCTCCTTTGATGCCGACATTGGTTCTCCAACCCCCACTTTTCGCAAGATTTGGGAAACCAGTTATTCAATCGGTGGAATGGTGGTACGTTGCCCTCAGGCTTCAATATAGAGCTCGGCCATTACTCAAGGAGACAATACAAACCCGGGCGGCGATGGTCAAAATTTGTTCACGACGCTACCTCAGTGCAGGGCCATCAACGGTAATCATAAGACAAGGAATCCCTTTGCTGCGTTTTTCTAGCCTGGACCCGTGACATCAACGCCCGGTGAAGGTACTTGGAACCTCGCGATCTGAATCCGCCGCCAACCGCTATGGAATTCAAACAACGGCAGAAAACCTATAAACATTTTCGACCGTCTCAAAACCAAGGCTGAGGCCGCGTAATCATGCGTCAAATCCTCTCTCAACAACCTGAGTTCATCTCACAGACGACGCGCCCCGCCTGCCTTGGGTCTGGGCAAGAATTCCACCCGGACCGCCGCTAGAAATCCAATTGCCAGATGCAACTTCTTTAAAGACGATCTAGCCTCGCCGCACCGAATTCTGATACTAACTTCAACAGCGCCTTGGGATCGACTGGCTTCACCAAATGGAGATCGAACCCTGCCTCTGCGGACCTTCTTTTGTCTTCCGCTTGGCCCCAGCCCGTCAGGGCGATCATATAAGCGCCTTGTCCTTGCGGCACCAGTCTAATGCGTCGGCAGGCTTCATAGCCATCTACGTCTGGCAATCCAATGTCCAGAAGCACAACGTCCGGATGAAACTCGGCGGCTGCGTCCACCGCCGACTTTCCGTTGTGCTCCAACCGTACTTGGTATCCAGAACGCGTCAGCCAAATGCCGACGACCGTCGCCGCGTCCACATTATCATCAACCACTAAGACGCGCAAGTTAGCCGTCACTGCGGTGGTATCAGTATTCTCTTCGACTGTCGCAGGGGTTTGAATCTCACTCATCGCGAGCCGGACGTGGAAGACGCTTCCTTGCCCAACTCCCTCACTGGCCGCCGATACCGTCCCCCCGTGAAGCTCAACCACGCGCTTAACCAGCGTGAGGCCAATCCCTAATCCGCCAGGGGACCGTTGTTGCGTAGTATCAATCTGCTCAAACATTTCGAAAATTCGGTCAATCTTGTCTGCCGGGATCCCCATCCCATTGTCACGGACGGATACGACGACTTGGCTTATGTGGCGCTCCACTGAGATCGTTATTTTTCCTTGCGGGTCCGTAAATTTGCAAGCGTTGTTCAGCAAATTACTGAACACTTGGGTGAGACGCATCGCATCCGCCTGCAAATAGATAGTTTCGGAAGGAACACGGACCTCTATAGAGTGCCCGTCAGGTTCAGCGATGGGCCTGGCGGTTTCCACGGCAAGGTCAATTATCGGGGCCAGTTCAACCCGAGCCATCCGCATATCAAGCTTATCCCTTGTGATTCTGCTGATGTCCATGAGGTCGTCTACCAAACGCACCATCTGATCAACCTGCCTTTCCATCACTTCCCGCGCCTTGCCGAGAGGCTCCGGGTCCTGAGTGGTTTTTACGATTGCGAGGGCAGTGCGGATCGGCGCAAGAGGGTTGCGTAATTCATGGGCTAGGGTCGCCAAAAATTCATCTTTACGCCTATCCGCCCTTCGAACCTCGTCATATAGCCGGGTGTTCTCGATTGCAATGGCGGCGCGGTGCGCGAGGTCTTCCGCCATTTCCTGATCCTTAGGGGTGTACCTCCTTCCGGACTCTGCACTCACAAACGTCATCACACCCAGGACTCTCCCCCGGACGGTTAAAGGAACACCAACATAGGACTTCACGCCAAGTGCCCACATTGTTTCCAATAGTTCCTTGTCTTTTTTTGCCGAACTGATCATCTCGTCCGTAACTTCCGAAATCAGCTCAGACTTACCGCTGCGAATGATTTCCCACACCCCAGTGTTTGCCGTCGGGTCTGGGGGCATGAGCCGGCACAGCTCATGAGCAAGCCGGACTTTGTCCGGATCGATATGTGCGACGGCCACACGTCTTAACGATTGGTTGGGTCCCAACAGGTCCACCGTACACCAGTCGGCAAAATTGGGTACCGCTAGGTGAGCGACCGTCTGCAAAGTGCTGTCGTGGTCCACGAGGCTTGCAAGTGATGCATTGGCCGCCGCGAGAAACTGATTATCCAGATCCCGCCGTCTACGCTCGGTAATTTCACGAGCCACTTTCGAGGCACCTATAATCCTGCCCGTGTTGTCCCGCACGGGAGAAAGCGTGAGTGACACATCTATTCTATGACCATCCTTTGTGATGCGCTTGGTCTCAAAATGCTCAAAAAGCTCACCATGTCGTAGCCTTGCCATCATGGA
This sequence comes from Fimbriimonadales bacterium, assembly GCA_038212035.1. Lineage (GTDB taxonomy): Bacteria > Armatimonadota > Fimbriimonadia > Fimbriimonadales > Fimbriimonadaceae > Fimbriimonas. Next base: position 5,911 of record JBBQUZ010000037.1, on the reverse strand, counting down.
TTGTTCTTCTTCTCGAAGTTCGGGAGGAATGATAAAATCGATTGTCTTCCCCAAGGCTTCTTCTCGCGCGAATCCAAAAATGCGCTCTGCCCCGGCATTCCATGATGTGATCAAACCCTCCGGAGTCTCACTTATTACGGCATCGTTGGAGGCCTCAACGATAGCGGCAAGTAGCTCGGTCGCCTTTTGGGCCTTCTTGAGTTCCGTTAAATCCATGGTGAAGCAGCGCGTGTGGACGAAAGTGCCGCTCTGAATCAGCGCACTGGATTCTACGAGTACCTCCCTAATCGAGCCGTCTTTACACCGTAATCGAGCCGGACAATCCCGGAGGGTCTCACCGTTTGCCAAGCGGATTAACATGTCCTCAATGACGGGACTATCCACATGGAATTCGGAGATGTTTCTCCCCACATACTGCTCGCGTGCGTATCCTAGGAGAGCAAGCTCGGCCTTGTTCGCACGTAAGATGGTTCCATCTGCGCCCAGCCAATGAAGCGCAACGCTTGCGTTGTCAAAGAACTCAGACAGCTCTTGTTCGCTGCGAACCAGGCGCTCCTCTGCCGCGCGGCGCTCCCTGAAGTCTGGGAACACGAGCACAACCCCCGTAACGTGGCCCTCAGGATCGCGGATTGGAGACGCATTGTCGTCGATCGAAACCTCAGAGCCATCCTTGCGGATTAAAAGCGTGCGCGGCGCCAACCCAACGGTGGTACCCGCGTTAAAAACCTTATCGACGGGATTCTCGACCGATAGCCGACTCTCCTCGTTGATTATTCTGATGACGTCTTGAAGCGGTTGACCCTCTGCCTCCGCGTTCGACCACCCCGTTAGTTGCTCTGCCACCAAATTCAGAAAAGTCACCCGGCCGTTCTTGTCGGTCGTGATCACGGCATCACCGATACTTGCCAAGGTGACCTGCAACGCTTCTTTCCTTTCCTCTGCCTCTCGTTGGTCGGTTGCGACCGCGCGGTGGATTCGGTCCGCAAACCAAGCGGCCGTAATTGCGGCAATGATTGACAGCGCGAAAAGCGCGAACTGGAGCGTGAAAAGTGGTCCCGGTGACGGCATTGGCCGTCCTTGCGGCACGAAAATAAGCCATGAGCCACTCCATCCTGCCAAACCGGCGACTAAGAAAGGGCCCGGTCGAACCGTCACAACGAGGAGTAAGAGGACGGCAAAAACCGTGAGAAATGGAATGCTGTCACCCAAGACAGGTGCCATTGCCCATCTGGCACCCAGTGCCACACCGACGGCACTTAAAGACAAGACATACTGGAACCAGGCAGGCTTGTCAGACCAAGGTGACCGGCGGGAACGAGCGGGGACTCTGGTTTCCACACAGCAATTATTACATAAGGGGGGTATGCCCCACCCATTATCCCACATACGCTTAGTGAGGCCTCGACAGGGTGAATTGTATTGGCAGTCTGTGGCTCCTTTACATTAGGAACGTGTTGCCCAACCCCAGTTTTTTGAACCCGGGCCAAAAAGCAGGGGGTCAATTGTCCGCGTAGACCTTGTAGACCGGCCTCTACGGGCAACCTCGAGGCACATTTCTTATTGCATTACGCCTGCAATGAATGGGTCAACACGTTCTTAGATCGATACACCCAAGACCGATAAATGGGCCTAAAGGAGCCTATCTAAATGTATATGACCCATTATCCTGCCCCAATGATGAAGACCGAGGCATAATCCATAATCGAAGTAGCTGTTGATTTTCTGACTCACCTGTTCGACACCGCTGACTTCCCGGCTCGGTGGTCATGTGGACGGTGGACCGCGTTCCAAGGCTGGCTCAACATCCTGGCTGACCTCGGGGTGTGGACGGCCTACCTTGCGATTCCTGGAGTTCTGCTCTACTTTTCCGCTCGGCGGAAAAACCTTCCCTTCCGAAAAGTCTTCATTCTGTTTGGTGCCTTTATTCTCTTTTGCGGGACTACGCATCTGATGGAGGCGGTCATCTTCTGGTGGCCCGCCTATCGGCTGGCGGGCGTTCTCAAACTCGGCACGGCCATCGTGTCTTGGGCGACGGTATTTGCATTGATTCCCATCGTGCCAAAGGCTTTAGCCATGCGAAGCCCGGAAGAATTAGAGCGGGAGGTTGCGGCCCGGAAGCGGACAGAAGAGGCGTTGCAGCATGCGAACGCCGAGCTGGAACAGCGGGTGGAAGCGCGAACGATGGAATTGACCCAGGCGTTGGCGGTCATTAGCGATGAGCGAGAACTGCTCCAAACGACACTGGCAAGTATCGGAGATGCGGTGATTACAACCGACACGCACGGTCTCATCACCAATATGAATGCCGGGGCGGAATCGCTGATCGGGTGGACATACGCCGAATCCGTTGGCCAACCGCTTGAAACGTTGTTCCGCATTGTGAACGAGGATACCCGCCAACCCGTTCCAAATCCGGTAACAAAAGTATTGCGTGACCGCGTCACGGTGAGTTTGGCCAACCACACCATTCTCATTTCCAAGGACGGCACGGAAAGGCCCATCGACGACAGTGCGGCTCCCATCCGCACCAAGGAAGGAGAGATTCTCGGCTCCGTGCTGTGCTTCCGCGACATTTCCGAGCGCAAGCTGGCCGAAACCAATCGGCTCGCGGTCCAAGAGCATATCGCTAAAACCATGGAGAGTGTCACGGACGGATTCATTCGGTATGGCCGAGACTGGCGGATTGTCTATGCGAATGCAGAGTCTGGGCGGATCCACAATCTCGCCCGGTGGGAAATGATCGGGAACGTTCTCTGGAACGTCTTCCCTGCCGTGGTCGGGACTAAGTTGGAGACTGAGTACCGGCGGGCGGTCGCCGAGCAAGTGACGGTCGAGTTTGAAATCTATGACGAACAGTTCGACAGCTGGTATAGCCACAAAGGGTATCCAACGCCAGACGGCGGGCTAACGACCTTTATCCGCAAGCTGACTGAGGACAAAATCCAGCAAGATAGAGTGCACCGAAGCGAGGCTCGCCTCCGGCGAGTGTTCGAATCAAACGTGGCCGGCATGATCCTTTGGAACCTGGACCAAAACCTTATCCTTGACGCAAACGATTTTTTTTTGAATATGACCGGCTACACCCGGGAAGACGTTGCCGCCGGCCGTTTGAACTTCCGCGACATGACCCCTCCGGAGTGGATGTTACGGAACGAAGAAGCCATTCTGAACCTCCACTCGGAAGGCTATGCACCGGCTTACGAGAAAGAATACTTCCGAAAAGATGGCTCCCGGTTGCCTCTAATTATCGCGGGCACGCGCTTCGAGGACTCGCCCTCTGAAGGTATGTCAATTCTAATCGACATTTCTGAGTCGAAGCGAGCCGAGCAAGAAATCGCGCGCCTTGCTGACAAATCCGAGCGACAGCGGCGGCTTTATGAGACGATTTTGGCCAGCACGCCGGATTTTGTATACGTCCTCAGCCTGGATCACAAAGTAATTTACGCCAATGATGCCCTGATCAAGATGTGGGGCCGCGGATACGATGGAGCGATTGGAAAGACGTTTCTGGAGATTGGGTACGAGCCTTGGCACGCGGAAATGCATGATCGGGAGATCGATCAGGTTCGGGCCACCGGGCAGCCGATCCGAGGTGAAGTGCCGTTCGAGGGGACCAATGGCCGGCGACAGTATGACTACATCTTTGCCCCCATCCTGGGGGTCAACGGGGAGGTTGAGGCGGTGGCCGGAGTGACTCGCGACGTTACGGATCGTAAAGGGGCAGAAGAAGCCTTAAGACGAAGCGTCGAGGAGGTTCAGACCCTCATGAACACGCTACCCATCGGCGTTTTCGTTGCCGAAGACCCCGAATGCCGCTTGATCACGGGGAACGCGGCCGCCAAGGCCATGATGCGGACGCAGAGCCCGAATCTGTCGCCAATTTCCAACTCCAGCGACGCGACTTTGCCCTTCCGGCCATTCCGCAACGGCGTGGAAATTCCGCCCGACCAGACACCCATCCAACGTGCGGCTCGCGGCGAATCCGTACGGGACGAGGAAGTGGAAGACGTGTTCGAAGATGGCACGGTTTTGCACACTTTGATGTCGGCGGCCCCCCTGTACGACGGGCAAGGGCTAGTGCGGGGCGCAGTGGCGACCGTGCTGGACGTAACCGAGCGGAAACGGCACGACAAGGAGATTGAAGACAGTCGGCGGACCCTCCAAGCGGTGATTGAGCGGTGCCCGTTCGGCATCTATATCGTTGATGGCGACTTCCGCATCGCCAGCATGACCGATGGGGCGCAGGCGGGGGCATTTGCTAACGTCCGCCCGGCTGTCGGGCGCGCGTTTGATGTGGCCATGCGGATATTGTGGCCAGAGCCAACCGCCACGGAAGTCATTCAAAGGTTCCGGCAAACGCTGGAGACGGGCGAGCCATACTCTTCGCAGGACTTTGTGAACCCTCGGGCCGACATCGCGCAGACCGAAGGGTACGAGTGGGAACTGCATCGGATCACCATGCAAGACGGCAGACTGGGCGTGGTCTGCTACTACTACGACTCCACGATTTTGCGTCAAACCGAGGCGAAGTTACGACAGTTGGCGGCGAGCTTGTCTGAATCTGACCGCCGCAAGACTGAGTTCTTGGCCATGCTTGCCCACGAGTTGCGCAATCCTCTGGCGCCGATCCGTAACGTGCTCCAAATCCTGCGGGTCAAAGGCGAAGGTCAAGATGCCGTGAGATCGGCATCGGAGATCATTGAACGGCAAGTCGGGCAGATGGTGCGGCTGGTGGATGACCTTCTCGACGTAAGCCGGGTGAGCCGGGGCAAGATCGAACTTCGTAAAGAACGGGTCACCCTTAAGTCGATCATTCAGCAGGCCGAAGAGGCCGTCAACCCGATGTGCGAGGCCATGAACCACAAACTGACGGTTACGATGCCTTTGAGCCCGATCGAGGTGAACGGCGATCCGGTAAGACTTATACAGATATTTAGCAACTTACTCACCAATGCCTGTAAATTTACCGACCCCGGTGGTCGAATCGCGCTCACAATTGCGCGCGTCAGCGACCAAGCGGTGATTCGCGTGCGCGACAACGGAATTGGGATTAGCGCCCATAACTTACCCCACCTGTTCCAAATCTTCATGCAAGCCGACACTTCCATCGACCGAAGGGCTGCTGGGCTTGGCATCGGCTTGGCGCTGGTGAAAGACCTTGTAGAAATGCACGATGGCTCGGTGGAAGCTCATAGCGACGGCATCGGCAAGGGTAGCGAATTTGTTGTTATTCTCCCCGCATTGCCCGCCGAAGAGCAGCCCCCGTTGACCGAGTTGCCCCAGGCCGACGTCTCGGCAATTAACGCGGAAGAAAAGACCATTCTGCGGATTCTGGTGGTAGACGATAACCAAGACTCCGCCGATTCATTGGCACTTCTTCTGAAGCTAGACGGACATGTTACGCACACCGCGTACGATGGCCCGCAAGCCTTGGAGGCAGTAGCAACGTTTCACCCAAACGCGGTGTTGTTAGATATTGGGTTGCCAACACTGAACGGATACGAGACCTGCCGCCGTATTCGGGACCAGTTTCCCCGAGAGACTATCCGGCTGATAGCTCTGACGGGATGGGGGCAGGAAGAAGACCTAAAAAATACCGCAGAAGCTGGCTTTGACGCGCACCTTGTGAAGCCAGTTGACTACAAGACGCTAATGAGCGTGCTTCTGCGGTAATCACCTCTGACGAAGCGCCCAAGCAATACGATGTGCACCTGTGGCGCAGAGGAAACACTGGTGATTAGGAGTTCTAGCAACGAACCCGTGGACCACCGAGATCGATGCAACGGTCAGAAATAAGAGGATTTGGAGAAGACTGCTACCCAGTATAGAAAAAGTATAAAGGCGACTTCTGGAGAGGAACCGGATGCGGACGCCCGTCGTTTGTAACCATATGTTTGAGCCAACATTTATG
>JBBQUZ010000036.1:0-37040 GCA_038212035.1 Fimbriimonadales bacterium | reverse complement strand
CGATGGTTTTAATTTCCTGAATCATGCTGTTGAGCGACTCTGCGGCGGCGTTGGTGACTCGGTGTTTGACGTAGGCCAGGAGACCATCTTGATGAGCGATGAGCATCTTGGCGACCTTGGCCAGATAGCGGTTCTTACTGGTTTGGACTTCGGCAACCCAGTCGAGAAGGAACTGTTGGGCATCGGCTACGGTATCGCTTTGAAAGAAGCCTTTAAAGGTTTCTTTGAGGGCCCAGGCTTTGGCGGTTTCTAGGTCGGCGGTGACTAAGCTCTTAAATTTATCGGCTTGTTTGGCAGTGTGGTTCTCTCGGTTCTTCGTCCAGAGATAGCGGCTTTTCTCTAGAATCCAATTTCCCTGCCTTAAGAGCTTGCCGTGTTCAGACCTTCGGGTTATGTCCACTGCTTCATTGAGGTACTTGGCAATGTGGAAGCGGTCGTGAACGATATCGGCATTGGGCAATGTTTGGCTTACCGCACGGGCAAAGGGATCCCACATGTCCATGCTTACGCACTCCACATCTAAGGGAAAAGCCACCCCTCTTGAGATTAACTCACCGCTAGCTTCAAGCGTGCGTCCTTCTTGAACATCCAGAATCCGCTTGCCCCCAATATCACTCAATACACTGGCGTACACGTGGCCACGGTGAAAACTCTTCTCATCTATCCCTAGCTTCTTAATGGAAACGTCTTGGCGGCGGCCAAGCCCCCGGACCACCGCTCTTTGCATAATCGTGTGAACCTGCCTTTCAGTTAGACCCATAAAACGAGCGGTTCTGACTTGACACTTGGTAAGCCCCAACAACTTAATCGCCGAAGACTCGAACGTGCGCGTATAGCGAGAGTGAGGATCTGACCAGGGAACCTTGGCGGTTTGAACTCCATGCTCACCGCAAGACAAACGAGGCAAACTCGCATGGATCAAAGTCGTGCAACGATGCGTGTCAAGATCACGCCAAATGCGTTCGGGAGAATGGTCGTAAACGGGGCAAGCCACGTCGCACTTAGGACAACGCATCGACCCATCAGGGGAGTGGTCCAGATATACGTGGACCTCAAGGATATCAATCTCCACCTCAACCCCAGACACATACCAGCCGTCCACAAGACCTAACAATCGAGCATATAATTGCAACAGAATAACTCAACCCACACAAATGGTCATAGAGCCAATATTCCGTAGCCTAAATTTTCGGATTCTGAAATACACGAAGCGTACAGACCGTGAATGACCGTGCCGACGTCCGGTTGCCCCGCTATCACCGACCATCACCCGGACTCGGGCACCGTCATCCCGAGCCTACCGGCTTCGCCGATCTATTTGGTAGCTCGCGGATGACCGTGGAGTTTGGAAAGAGCCGCTAGACCAGCCTCATCGGAAGTCCGGCGTGGGACATGTGCTGCTTTAGCTGGGGAATGGAATAGGTGGCGTCGTGGACGATGCTCGCTAATAGGACGGCGTCGGCTTTTCCGATCTTTACGGCATCCACCAAATGCTGGGGCTGTCCGGCGCCGCCGCTGGCGATGACGGGAACGGAAACGGTGGTGCTCACGGCTCGCGTGAGTTCAAGATCGTAACCTCCCAGGGTGCCATCTCCATCCATACTGGTGAGCAGAATCTCCCCGGCTCCCCGGCGAACCATTTCTTGGGCCCACTCCACCGCGCTCAACTCGGTTCGATTTCGACCGCCGTGGGTGTAAACATCCCAGCGGCCCGGAACGTCGGGTGACCGACGGGCGTCGATGGCGACAACCGTACACTGCGCACCAAACTTCTCAGAAGCTTCACTCACCAACTCGGGTCGCTGAATCGCGGCCGTGTTGAGAGCCACTTTATCCGCACCTGCCAGCAGTGCGGCGCGAATATCTTCCACCTTTCGGATACCCCCGCCAACGGTAAACGGAATGAAAATAGATTCTGCCACCCGCTCCGCCAAGCGAATCACGGACGGGCGCTCGTCCGACGAAGCCGTGATGTCCAGAAAAACCAGCTCATCCGCCCCTTGTTCTCCGTAGAATTTGCCGAGTTCAACCGGGTCGCCGGCATCTTTGAGACCAACAAAGTTCACACCCTTAACTACCCGGCCATCTTTAACGTCTAGGCATGGCATCAGCCTAATGGAGGTCATTGCGGTTGCACCCTCATGATTCTAACGGGCACAAAGCCATCTTTGGCAACTCCGAGCAACAACTGAAACTTATCGTGAAAAACGTCCAGTTCAAACGGCTCCGCAGCCTTGCCTTCTCGCCAAATTTTGTGCGTCGCGGCCGTGATCACTTCCATCGCCAGGGTTTTTTCGTCCTCTGCGATTTCTGCAGTCTTAAGCTCCAGAGACCCAATTTTTGGTAATCCCTTGGTGTAAGCGTGGCCGCCCACGTCAGACTTAGACCAAACCGTGCGAACATGCAAATCAGCCGTGGTGGCATCAAAATGTTCGGCCAGTTCAGACTGAAGATCGACTAAATCCATCATACGTTCCGAGGTGACGTCGTAAACCAGTTCGCCGCTTCCCAAGTCAGCGGCGGCGGCGGCGGCATGAATGCAGAATTGAAGGTGCCGCTTGTCGGGCAAAACCTGGTCGCTTAAGAACCTGATTTTCACGATACTTTGGCTTCTGGATAGCGCTTGTAGTTGCGACGCAGTGAGATCCACATCGCTTTCAAAGAGATCGGGCCTAAACACGTTGGTGTTTTTAGATCGCAAGATGAGTGCCGTGTGCAGTCTAACGTCAGAGAAAACTAGGCCTTCAGTCTTCCCAATGGGAGAGCGACCGGCTTGCGCAAACGGATTGGACCCAATCATGCGGTCCAGCAATGCGCTCTGCCCCGGCATCTCCGTGCCGGGCAAGTAAACCCAATATTCACAAATCGCGTGAAAGCGGGGGCGATGCTTTCGGGTTACGATGAGATAACCCACAAGCAAGCCGAAGGCAAACCCGACCACCAAGAAAAACGCGGTCAAGGTCCTTGACCGCTTAGCCATCGGCCGGCCAAAGTAAAAAGTTCTTCGCCCAGTAGTGCGTAGCAAATGTCGCAAAGCCCGGCTTCATTCACCCCGGGCCGCCGGCAAAGGAGGCAGGCGTTGATTCGGCGCGCCATCCATACCATCCGTCTATCGCGAAGAACGAAATCTAACTCATCCGGGCTAACGCCTGCAGAATTAGGGCGTTCTAGTTCCATTCCGTAAGGTTACCGTCATGTACGTTTAGTTAGGTCTCGACAGGAAAAATAGCCTTGCCGGTCTGCGCCTTAATCACGTTAGATCCATACACAAAGCACCGATGAAATAGACCCAACGATGTTGAGCTACATGTATGTGGGACTAGCCTGCCCCTGTCCCGGCAGGGACAAGGGAGGGCTAGTCCCGGTCAAGCAATTTCTTCTCACCCAGTCCGTTGCGAGATTCCGGTGCCCCTGCCGGGGAACCGACTGTTTTGATGACACATCCTGGCATGGCGCGAGAGCTTATGCCAGGCTACTGGTGGATCCCTGCCGGGACAAGGGAGGGTGACATACGTTTAGTTCAGTCAATTGCAAAACCAGGCATGGACAAGGATTCTGTTGCCTACTTAGGTTCAAAATTGATTTCCAAGTGCTCCGTTTTTTGGAGTTTTGCAACTGGCTTAGTTAGTCCTCGACATTGCGAATTGTCTTGGCGGTATTCGTTCCCTTTACATTAGATCGATATACCCAAGACCGATGACATGCGCCTGACGAAGCCGATTAAACTGTATATCGAGGTTACCGCGTGGCCCAATGGAACCCGCCAATCGCAAGAGGGAAGCAAACTTAGGCGGCGCGCACCTGGCCAACAAACTCTACTTCCGCTCTCGCCGCCACCTCGTTGTAGGCCATCACGCTGAGGGTGGGTAAGTGGCGGTCTAAAAGCCGCCGTAGTGGGAGCCGCAGTTGGGTGCTACATAAAAGCACGGCTTGGTATCCTTGCACGGTCGCTTGTTGCACTGCGTCTTTAAGCTTCTGAATCAACTCACTCTGCTTGCTGGGATCCAGCATAATCGTGGATCCGTAAGACGAGATGTTCACCGATTCACTCAGCGTTCGTTCCAAAACGGGCTCTAGCGTGATGCAGAAAAGCTTATTTTCCGTATCGATATATTGGCGAGTGATGGTTCGAGAAATTGCGGAACGAACTAGCTCACCCAGTTGATCGGCCTCTTTGACTCTCGGCCCAAAATCGGCCATCGTTTCGAGAATCGTGACCATGTCTCGGATGGGAACTCTCTCCCTAAGCAAGTGCTGAAGCACCTTTTGAATTTCGCCGATTTGAAGCACGTTGGGCACTAGCTCGTTCACCGCAGATTCGTTGACGGTCTTTGCGTTATCAATCAGGGTTTGTACGTCTTGCCGGCTTAACAACTCGGCGGCGTTGGTCTTAACAATTTCTGCTAAATGGGTAGAAATCACCGCACTCGGTTCAATCACGGTGTAGCCCGCTCTCTCGGCTGATTCGCGCATCACTTCGTCAATCCAAAGGGCATCCAAGCCAAACACGGGGTCTTTGGTGGGGAATCCCGGAACCTGCGCAATCAGGCTGCCGCTACTCACGGCCAGGCATTGGTTGGGGACGACCATGTTTTTGGCAACTTCTTCGCCCCGAACTTTGATTAAATACTGGTTAGGCTCCAGGTGAACGGAGTCCCGAATTCTCACCGTTGGCATCACAAACCCCAGTTCCAAGGCAATTTGGCGGCGAGTAGAAGTGACGCGCTCCGCCAAGTCTCCGCCTACTCGGGCGTCGGCCAACTTGGTGAGGGCGTAACCAATTTCAATTTCCACGGGATCAACCGTGAGAAGGGGGAGGACGGCTTCTGGTCCAGTAGGTGATGCCGCTTGCGGAACCGGCTTAGGCACCGGCTTCTTCACGTCAAAAACATTAGAGGCTCCGGGGGTTTTGGTTAAGAATTGGTAAAGCCCAATGCAGCCCGCCGACGCACCCAGAAAGATGATGGTGGGAAACCCAGGTACCAGAGCAAAAGCGGCCAGAGCAATTCCTGCCACGCCAATTGCCTTGGGTTGGTTGAGTAGCTGACCAAAAACTTCTCCGCCCATACTGCGATCTTGGCCCGCTCGCGTGACCATCAAACCGCTGGCAGTTGAAATAAGGAGCGCGGGAAGTTGCGAAACCAAGCCTTCACCCACGGAGAGCAAAGAGTAAGTTTTCAAGGTGGTGATGGGGTCAGTTTGGCCTTTCATCAGACCCACCGCAAACCCACCAATGATGTTGACGGCAATGATCAGGATCGCCGCGACCGCATCACCCTTCACAAACTTAGACGCACCGTCCATTGCACCGTAGAAGTCAGCCTCTTGCTTAATCTGCTTCCGGCGGTCCCGGGCGGTTTCTTCGTCAATCATGCCGGCGGCCAAGTCAGCGTCAATCGCCATCTGCTTTCCGGGCATGGCGTCCAAAGTGAACCGAGCAACCACTTCTGAAACCCGGCCCGCACCGTTGGTGATGACCATAAATTGAACAATGACAAGGATGAGAAAGGCAACAAAGCCCACCACAAAGTCTCCGCCCATCACAAAATTGCCAAAGGTTTCAATCACCTGGCCCGCTTGGCCGGTGCCGAGAATCAGCTTGGTGGCGGCAATGCTTAATGCAAGCCTAAACAGCGTCGTGACTAAAAGGAGACTCGGAAAAACGCTGAACTGAAGGGGATCGCTAACGTTTACTGCGGTGAGCAGGATAATGACGGATGTGGTAATCGCCACCACCAACCCCATATCTAGGGCCCAGTGGGGCAAGGGCATAACCAGCATGCCCACAATAATAAGTAGGCCAAGGCCCACAATGAGGTCTGTGTGCTTTAGGACCTTTTGAAGTATTTCCATGGTGGCAAGGCAAATTAGCCCGTATCGTCAATGTCGGCAAAACGGCGGGCTTTCCGTAGCTGGGCGGGGAAGGGAATATAGCAAAAAGGCCTAATTTACTGGCAAAATTGCAAATTCAAGAGAACTAGCCGGGAACTTGGGCGTATCATCTTAGAAAGGCGTTTACGCGCAACGGAGGGAAGATGTTGCAAGACATTGAGCAGATAATGCAAACCGGTAATTGGCAAGCGGTAGAAACCGCTTGTAGGAACTCCCTGTTAGCGCATCCTACCAACCCCAAGGTCCATGCGTATCTGGGTCTAAGCTTTTTTAAACGAGCCCAGTATGAGCTTGCGGTTGACCCTCTAAAGCGGGCGACGATTTTGGATCCCAAGTTCTCGGATGCGGGCATAAAATTGGCCCAAGCTCTGAACCACGTTCGGCGCTACAAAGAAGCGTTGCAGGTGGCAAAAGAATATCTTCAACTGTGCCCCAATAGTACGATCCTGCTCGGGCTCATCGATTTCCTCTCGGAAAAGCGCGGACTGGAAGATACCGAGGCGTGGGAGAGGACGAGACGTTTGGAACTGGAATCCGTCCAAGGTTCGTCTGCGGTGATCGAAGTCGAAGCAGAACCCGAACCCGAATCAACCGTGGCATCACACACCTGGAACCTGCGTCCCGCCTCTGACTTGGCCTAATTGCCGGTTGCCTTGAAGGCGCTAGAGCGTCTCAGTGACTTTGCGAATGTGGCGTGGATCGTCCGGATTCAGACCTCTTGCCCTCGCGGCAAGTAAAGCCGTCCATTGCCCGTAGATTACGTCCCAGATCGGCTTTAGTGAATCTGGTGCGGGAGCGGTGGGAGCAATGATAATCTCGCAGCCCTGGTGGGCAAGCTCCGGTTTCGGGCCGTCAAACACAATCGCCGCACTTCCGTGACCGGCAAGCGCCTTAGGACCATGTTCAAAGTCAGCGGAAGAAAACGCTTTGCAGGGGATCAGCGCGCATTCCATCAATTTGAGCGCCGCTTCTTGAGCCGTGCTGAATCCAAATCCCCGCCCCAATGAGAACACGGGCGAACTTCTGACCACGGCTCCGTTCACCTCCTCCGCCGCCGCCAGTGAGTGGTTCACCCACTCGTCGCTCGGCAAATAGGGACCCGGAGCGGGAATTGCGGCCCCCATCGTGCGGACGATTTCGTACATGGCGAGCAGAGATGCGGTGTAAGTCTTGGTGGCGGCGACGGAGCGTTCTTGACCGGCTTCCAACAGCACACTAAACTCAGCTTCGCGCGTAATGCGTGAATCGGCGGTATTGCTGATGGCAACCGTGGTGTGACCATCCTCCCTGAGGGACGCCAGCACTTCGGCAACATCCGGAGCGGCCCCGCTCTGAGAAATGCCGATGGCCAAACAGTTGTGGTACTTTACTTTCTTCCCAAACCGAGTGAGCACGCTGGGTGCGGCCAAACTTACCGGAATTCCTAGGTAGACCTCAATAAGGTAGCGGGCAAAGAGGGCGGCATTGTCTGAAGAACCTCGGGCGGCCAGAAGAACCATGTCAAAAGACTTGCCCTTTACCGCCGGTTCCAACTGGCCAAAGTAGGTGGCCGCCCCGGAGGCCAAAACACTCGGTTGCTGGCGAATCTCTCGCTCCATCCACTCGCCTAACATAGACCCAAATTATAGACGACGAGCCGTACCCTCAATGCTTGAGCCCAGGCTAAATGGAGCATAAACGGCCCATATCGGGCTTGTGCCCTCATAATCAATGCATGGTGATTCCGACCGCAATTCGGGAACTGATTACGGAACTGGCGGGCGAGCGTGATTTTGAGAAATCACTGAACTCGATTGCGCGGACGGCCGTGATGGTCACACGTAGCCGTTACGCCATGTTGGGCTTGCTGGATGAAGAATCTGGACGTTTGGACCTGAGGACCATGAGCGTAGACGATCAAGGAAACCCAACCCCCATGGAGCTGTCGGCGCCCGCGCTACCCCACACAGACGGAATTGTGGGCTACGTGGCGGCCACTGGATCTCCGGTAGTGAGCGGTAACGTGACCGAAGACCCGCGTTATCGCCGTCTCTATCCCACCACCCAGAGTGAAATTGCGGTGCCCATACGAGACCGGCACGATCGCGTTCGGGCTGTTCTGAACCTAGAAGCAGACCGGCGCGATGCCTACGATGACGAGCTTAGATCAACGGTGGAATCGCTCGCCTCACTGGGCACCATGGTCATTGAGCAGCACGACCATCGGGTGCGAGAAGAAGCACTTATCCAGATCGGCGGTTCACTCGAAGAAGCTCTCACCGAGGAAGGACTGATTCACAAGGTGATCGGAGTGGCGGAGGATGTGCTGAGGCTTCAGGCATGTTCGATTTTTATCTTAGATCCCAAGTCAGACATGTTTGTGCTCAGGGGCACCATCGGTAGGCTCAAAAACCAGATTGGTGAACTCGCTTACGGCCGAAAAGAGGGCTTCACCGGATGGGTGGGCGACACGGGCGAAGCCATTCTCCTGGATAATCCGCAGGGCGATCCGCGATGGCGTGGCAAGTACGTGGAGATTCCGAGCGACGAGATTGCGAGCTTCGTTGCGGTGCCCATCATCGTTCGCGGCAAGAGCATAGGGGCGATTCGCGTGCTGAGGCGCAAGTCAGAAAATTCCTTACTGGATAACCGATTCACGACCGACGACCTGCGTCTGCTAGACGCGATTGCGGAACAGGTGGCCATTGGCCTGGAGAACACCCGCAATATGGAAAAGATCATCAGAAGCGAACGGATGATCGCGTGGGGAGAACTGAGCGCAAAATCTAGCCACATGATTGGCAACCGTGTCTTTGCCCTCAAAGGCGACATCAACGAGTTGAGGCACTTACTGGAAGAATCCAAGCCGGATTTCAAAGAAATGTCGTCGCTCCAAAAAAGCTTGGCCACCAACGTGACTCGGGTGGAAGAAATTCTCCAAGACTTCCGAGACTTTGTCACCGCCACTCAACTTCATCGCACCCCCACCGACCTTAATGCATTGGTCCGAGAAACCCTCGACGAAGTCTTTCCGCGCCGATCAGAAGTGGAGTTGCATGTCAATCTCGACAGAGAAGTTCCTATGATGAACCTCGACGGAAAAAAGTTCCGACGGGCTTTGTCAGAACTCATTGAGAATTCGCTCAATCACATGGATCGCGGTCAGCTTCAGGTGACCACGGCAATGGGCCACCGCACGGATGAGGGCCGCGTAAGGAAGCCCCGTACATACGTGGAGATTTCGGTGGAAGACACCGGACCCGGCGTTGACCCCGATCAGAAGTCGCTGATTTTTCAACCGTTCTTTAGCCAACGGGTCAAAGGTATGGGCCTCGGCCTTAGCATCGTCAAGGGCATTGTTGATGCCCACGGGGGCGAAGTCACGGAAGCGGGCGACCCCGGCGAAGGCGCAAAATTCGTAATCCGGCTTCCAATTTAGTGCCTATCCAAAGAATCGGCTGAGCGATTGAGTGAGGGCTTGGGCGGTGAAGTTCACCAGGGGGATACTTGATTGATAGTGCATTCGGGTAGGCCCAATGAGGGCAACTACGCCCGCTTCATTTTCACCGACCGAAAAGCTCTGCCGGACGATGGAAAGCTGGTGCATTGAATCGTGCCGATTCTCCCGGCCGATGGTGACCACTTGGGCGTCATCGCCCGGATGAACCGCCTGGTACAAAATGTCAGAGCTAGTCAAGTCATGCAAAAGATCGGTCAGGGCGCCAAGGTCCCTTCGAAATTCGGGCTGGGCAAACATGAATTCTTCTCCTTCTGAGATGAGGGTTCCTCGGCTTAGAGTTTTCGCCATATTTGCCACCGTTGTGCACAGAGTTCCCATCAGGATATCGGTCGCCGGGTTCCCCCCTTTGGCCGCCTTTAGCCGGCCAATCATGCCAAGGTTATTGCCCGTGACCATGGAACCCAGCAGTTCATTGGCCCTCCCAACGTCGGCCAACGTTAGGTCCGCCGGGCACTCAATCATTTGGTTTTCCACGTGGCCGTTGCTCAAGACCAGAACAAAGAGGGCCTGGTTGGGACCAAGTGCACTCACGATGGCGGTCTTTGCAGTGAGGTTAGTGGCCTTGATGGTGGTGGCCACTCCCAGCAAATGGGTAACGCGACTGAGTGCCTTTACGGTGTCTCGCAACATCACCTGAAGGGCATCGCCCTGAGATGGAGAATCCAAAACTCGTTGCTTCACCTGCTCGTCTACATCTTGCTGAACAATCAGGCGGTCTACGTAGTATCGGTATCCCAGGTCGCTGGGGATTCGACCTGCGCTGGTGTGGGGTTGCGCCAGGTAGCCCAGGTCCGAAAGTTCAGCCATTTCGTTTCGAACCGTGGCCGATTTCACTCCGAGTTGATATTTTTGAACAAGGGCTTCGCTGCCAATTGGCTCGGCAGTATCCACGTATTCAATCACAATGGCTTGCAATATCGATTGCTTTCTTGCGTCAAGGTCTGCCATGTACCTCTATTTTAGCTTTTCGGACCCAGAACATTACGCTTAACAAAACCGAACTGGTTAAGGTGCCTAAAACGTCAGAATGAGGAACCCATGAAAAGAATTGCGACCGTCACCCTCCTTGCCCTGGCAACTCTCTCCCAGGCGGCGGATCCGATTACGATTCATCGGATATATTTTGTGGGACAAAACGTGACCTACAAGTTCACCGCCCACGTGGAAGGCCAGAAAGTGGTGGATTCCGAAGCCGAGGTTTCGCAGATGGTGGTGAAGGTCTTCAAAGACGGTTCGGCTGACATGGTGACGAGCATTGCGAATGCGGCCATTAGGGTAGGAGGTCGAATAAGCCGACTCAACAGTCCGCCGGCAATTTTCGGTCGGTACGATTCAACCGGTCGGTCATTAACCAACACCCCGCCGCTCTTGGTCCTGGGCTTTGACGTGGTGGAGCTCTTGGGATTGCGGCCTCAGCAAGCCGTATCCGTGGGCGAGCCATCTTTGGTGCGGCAAATCGGAGTTCAAAGCTTGAGATCCCGAGCGTCGGGATCTATGAGCCTTCGCCAAGTTCAAGGCGGAATCGCCCAATTTGACGGCAATTTTCAAATGGCCTATTCCGGTCAGCCCAGACCGGTTTCTACCGAGATTAGTGTTCAGTTTGACCTAGGAACGGGCCAGCTTTTGACCATGCAGGGTCAGATGGCCAACGTGAAAATTCCCGGTTCCCAGACCGCATCCAGTCCAAAGTTCACATTAGCTCGCGTTTGACTTGGGATTGGTTTCAATCGCCGTCACGGAATCTTGAGGGGTATGTTGCGTGGGGATGAGCGGCCGCCCACAGAGCGTGGTTCATTTCTCGATCATTGACCAGGTCTGGCCGACTGAGGTTCATTAGATTTGATATCGCGGCCCAGTGCCTTTGTGATCCTGAGAGGGCAACTGGCTTGGGATTCAGAGCCGCTAAAGGCACCTGATTCTTCTTAACAACGTAACGGGTTAAGTCTGGGGTGTTCTGGAAGCATGCGGTCATCAACGGCGAATTCTGATCCATCAGGTTCATCGGCGGAACACCCAGAATGGATTCCATGGTGTGAAGCACGGATGTTTGATTATAGAACTCCGAGATTACCGCTCCGCGTCGGGCGTATGGGCTCACCACAAAGCATGGGCTGCGATGGCCATCCACGTGGTCAAAACCATCTTGGGGGTCATCTTCGTTTACAAAGATTGTGCTGGATCCCCAGACTTTGCTGTTGGAAATCGCCTCAATGATTTGCCCCAGAGCGAGGTCATTGTCGGCAATGTGAGACTGCGGTTTGGGTGATCCCGTAGCCAGGCCAGACGTGTGGTCTTGGGGAAGGTAGATAATGGAGAGGTCGGCAACGGTTCCGGCTCTGTCCCTGTTTTGAAAGTCCCGAATGAACTCTCGGGCACGAACTACGTCGGGGATATTCAGGTTCCAACCGGGCGATGAATGGTTAGAGTAGGGTCTCAGTGAAGCGACCCCGATGTTAGATTTGAAAGCAAACGGCTTTTTGACTTGGTAATCTCGGTAAATCTGAGTGTAGGAATGCTCAGGTGGTATGGGCGTTGAGTAATCAAACTCGCCGTAGTTCCTAAACGTTTTTCCGTGCGCCAAAACGTTATTCCACAGGTAACCTGTCCCCGAAACTGCAATCGGGTCGTCTCCAAACGGGTAGCTCCTTGTCCATCCTCCGAATGACCTTTCGAAGTAGCTACTGGCGTTGCCCTCCATGGCCCAGGCGTGTCCGTCGGCGGAGAGAACACCGTTGCAGTAGTAGTTATCTAGCAACACAAATTCTTCGGCCAAAGCGTGGTGGTTCGGGGTAATTTTACGTCCGTAAAGCACCAAAGAAGGGTCGCCGTTGCCCTGTTTCATGTCTCCCAGCACTTGATCGTAGGTGCGGTTCTCTTTGAGGATGTAGAAAACATGCTTGATCGGGGAATGTTCGTTCGGACCGGTGGGAATGGGGGCCTGACCGGCAAATCCCGGTTGGGGGTTTGCAAACGTGTCGTCAGTTCTCGTGTTTCTTGCCACCAAGGAAGTGCCTTGACCTATATTGATCGACGGCAGGTTGATCTGGTTGATGCTTCCCAAAAAGTCGTAAACTCCCTTCTTTGGGCCGTCATCAGAGCGTGAACCCACTCCTTTAGCGTTCGCCACGATGAGAGAGTTGCCGTCGGTTTGCACGGCAATGGGGTACCAACCCGCAGGAACAAATCCGTTGATTTTCGCCGATGGGCCGGCAACATTGATTACCGCAATCGCATTGAGGCCACCGCACGCCACGTAGAGTTGGTTGTGGTCGGCATTGGTGGATAGGGCATTGGGGGCGGCACCGGGACGGCTGGTGTCGCGTAGGCGTATCGTAAGGTTACCGGTGAGTTTGTGGGCGGCCAAATCCAGCCGGATCAATCGGTCATCCGCCGCGCAGGGAACATAGGCCGTTTTGTTATCCAGCGTGAGGATTTGGCTGGGTTGCCGGGGCACCTCCACGGATTCGACTTTGCGGGTTTTGAGTTCTACAAAGCAAACTGCTCCACCGGTGGCGGCGCCCCGACTATCAACCGCAACCCGAGTGCCCGATGCATCGGCGGAGTCCATTGAACCGTGAGCCGTCCGTCCCCAACACGAAACAACCGCTTGATTTCCGGCTACGGCCACGTCGTAGGGTGCTGGCTCAACGGGGATTTGGCGAACAATCGTCTTTGTGGGCAAATCAACCTCGGCCAGCGTGTTAGAACGAGACAGGCAAACCCACGCGGTGACCCCATCAGCCGACAGGGCCACGCCGCAAGGATAAGCACTTCCACCGACCTTAGCATTGGGAAACTTGATCGTCCCGGTTTCGAGCATCGATGCGGTGGCAACAATGTGAAGACCATTTGATGCATCGGTGGCGTAGAGCGAAAGTCCATCCGCAGATAGGGCCAAACCATGGAGGGAGGCTCCGCTAAGGCTCACGCGAGCATCGGGCTTGCCGCCTCCGTGCCTAACAATGGCATCGGTAAGCTTTACGTACTGGGTTCCGTCGCTGGCTACTACCAAGTCAACCGGCCGGCCCTTCAATAGGCGGGTTGGCTCCTGGTCCGTTGCAATTTGCCCCGTAGGAAGTAGCGTGCCGCCCGGCACGGTGTCGCCTACTTTCACAATCGGGTGTAGGGTGGCCGCAATGAGTCCCAAGGTGGCAAATACCAGCCCAATGGCAAGGCAAATCGACTTGACGGTCTTCACTGCCGAATGCTACCGAATCTCCAGGGCTGAGTAAAGGGCCCTCAGCATCCGTTTCTGCGAGGATGGTTCAACTCGCCCTGGAGAGGACAGGGTAAAAAAACGAGTCTTCCTGACGTGCGCGTCGGTTCTGGGCGGCGGCAGTTTTCGCTTGTTCGTGAGCAAGGTTCAATTACCCGCGCCTGAAAGCCCGCAAGGCGCCGGGGCTACTTTTCTCCCCAACCGACGAGCACCGCCGGAGGAGAATGGTTCTCGGACTCAAAAATCGTGGGTTTCCCCATTCTTACACTGCGGAACAACCCGGAATGCGCCGAACTTTTAGAGAAGGGAGTAATCTCATTGGGAACCCCAAAATTTTATGGGGTCGCAAAAATATTGGAGGCAACTAGTTAATGGGTATCCCCTATGTAATTGAGCAGACAGCGCGCGGTGAGCGTAGCTACGATCTCTGGTCTCGCCTCCTCAAGGACCGAATTGTGTTCCTTGGCACACCAGTTGACGACTACGTGGCAAACCTCCTCGTTGCCCAATTTCTTTTTTTAGAGAAAGAGGACGCAGACAAGGACATCGACTTCTACATCAACTCCCCCGGCGGCTCGGTAAGTGCCGGAATGGCAATCTACGACTGTATGCAAATTATTAAGCCAAACGTGGCTACCATTTGCGTAGGCCAAGCGGCCAGCATGGGAGCCGTGCTTTTGGCCGGTGGTGCGGCGGGTAAACGTCATGCCTTAAAGCATGCTCGCGTCATGATTCACCAGGTTTCGGGTGGTTTCCAAGGAACGGTTGCCGATATTAATGTGCAAGCCGCGGAGAGTAACCGATACATGGATATTCTCATGAAGATTCTTGGTGAGCACACCGGGAAAGATCCGGAGCAGGTCCGCAAGGATTGCGATCGAGATTTCTTTATGTCGGCAGAAGAAGCGCAAACGTACGGCATCATCGACAAAGTGCTCGAGAGCGGCGTTCGCTGATAAATTTGGAGCGTGAATGGCGAAAACATTAGAACGGCGAGATCAGTGTTGTCTCTGTGGGAAATCCAAAGAGCAAGTTAAAAAGCTGATTGTTGGCCTCCACGGGGCGGTCTGTTCAGACTGTATTGACCTATGCAACGACATATTGCATAACGAGCCCGACCGAGGCGTAGTAGACCCGGGTCCTGCGGCAATGCCGTCGGTTCCTCGGTCTCCAATGCCGATGATGGCTCGCGACTCCGTTCCCAAACCTCGCGCAATTGTCGATTTTCTCGATCAATACGTCATCGGTCAAGAGATCGCCAAACGATCTCTTGCCGTTGCCGTTTACAACCACTACAAGAGGGTAAACGAACCCAGCTTTGATGGAGTTGAACTCCAGAAGAGCAATATTTTAATGGTCGGTCCAACGGGATCGGGCAAAACATTGTTGGCCCAAACGCTGGCGCGGATGCTCAATGTTCCGTTTGCCATTGCCGACGCCACCGCACTAACTGAAGCCGGTTACGTGGGAGAAGATGTAGAGAATATTCTTCTCAAGTTGTATCAGGCCGCCGAATCTTTAGATCCTCGTAATCCAAAAATGATGTGCGAGCGGGGAATTATTTACGTCGATGAGATCGACAAAATTGCCCGAAAATCCGATAACCCATCCATCACACGAGATGTAAGTGGTGAAGGCGTGCAACAGGCCCTGCTTAAAATTCTGGAGGGAACTATGGCCAACGTTCCCCCTCAAGGCGGACGAAAGCACCCTCAACAAGAATATATTCAGGTGGATACGTCCAACATCTTGTTTATCTGCGCCGGAGCGTTTGAAGGAATCGAAGAAACGATTCGACGACGCCTTAAAGAGAATGTGATGGGCTTTAGGGCCAATCCAGAAACTCAGGCGGAGCGCAAGGGAGACGTGTTGCGCCACCTTCTGCCAGAAGACTTGCTCAAGTTTGGCCTCATTCCCGAGTTCATTGGGCGGTTGCCCGTGCTGGCCACGTTGGACCAGCTGGATGAAGAGACTCTGGTCCGGATCTTGGCCGAACCTAAGAATGCACTGCTAAAGCAATACACCAAATTCTTTGAATTAGATGGTGTGGAGCTAGTTGTAGAACCCGCCGCAATTCGTGAAATTGCCCGGGAAGCGCTCAAGCGAAAGACCGGAGCCCGCGCCCTTCGCTCGATCATCGAGCAGATCATGATGGACGTGATGTACGAGGTGCCCAGCGCCTTGGATATTAAGCGCGTCATCGTGCCGCGCGGCGTCATTGAAGACGGCATCGAGCCCATTCTCATGACCGAAGATGAAATTAGGCGTGCCAGCTAAGGGCACGTTGGACCGAGAATGGTAGAAGTAGAGTCGGGGGAGTGACCACTCCCCCGGCTTTGTTTATCACACCTGAGTGCTTTCATAACAAAGGCCCCGCTGGCACGGCATGTCGGCTTATGTGGGCTCTCAATGACGATTTTTCAGCAACCCTACACGCGGCGGACGGGTCACACGGCAACCCCACCAGCCCGCAAATTGGCTTCCCAAACAAAATGCCAGTTTCAATCTAAAGCCCTGCACTGCCCGGTAAAGTGCGAGTCTTTCTGACTGAGTAGCGTGGCACAACCATTGCGGAGGTAGGGCGAACCCATCGGCCCTAACTGGCGATCATGTACTTAGTAAGTCTATTTGAGAGAGAGGGGATTGTTGAAGCAAGCCTTGGCGGGCGTGTGACGGCAGACGAGGTGCGAGTGTTCGGCGAGGAATTGCTGGAACTTCTGGAAACCTTTGAAGAACGGTCATTTTCTTTGCTTCTCGATTTCAGCCGGGCCAAGCGTCTGGATCATTCGGCCGTGTGCGCCTTGGGTATGGTGAAAGATCAGTGCTTTGGAGCCGGTGCATCCGAGATTGTTTCGGTGCCGTGTGACGAGCACGATTTGGTGAGCCACCAATCCACCCGGTTGCAATTTGTGTTAGAAGGTAAAGAAAGGTTCCAAATGGACGCCACTCGATCTGCGCTCACAATGCAAAAACAAGCGTCGATCCCTCTGGCCGCATAACCCCACGCGGTATAATCAGTCGGTCTAACGGTGCCCGATCGTCTAACGGTAGGACGACTGACTCTGACTCAGTTAATCGTGGTTCGAATCCATGTCGGGCAGCCAACTCTTTACCACTTGGGCTACGAATTACGAACGGGTTGGATTAGGGCATCGCCGCTCCAGACATGCTGATCCTGGCAGGTGGGGCTTCGCACTGGGGAGCCATTACAAAGTTGTCTGGGTTGCGAACGATAACCACGATTCATTCCGTCACTTAATGCCTCGCCAGAAAAATTAACACAACCTTAACAAATCAGAGATATATTTTAGGAAGGACGCGTTCCTATGAAAAAAGCATTTACATTAATCGAGCTCTTGGTTGTGATTGCGATTATTGCAATCCTTGCCGCCATTCTATTCCCCGTCTTTGCGCAAGCGAAGTTTGCTGCCAAAAAGACGACTTCTCTATCCGGACTCAAGCAGATCGCCCTCGGCCTGCAGATGTACTCTAACGACAGTGACGACGTGGCCGTTCCGGACTACGGATACGTTGATCCGTCGGTTTCAAACGACACCGACCTCTACCACTTCAACAACACTTGGGTCGGCAGAACGTACCCGTACGTGAAAAGCAACGCGATCTACTTTGACAAGACGATCGGCGAAATTCACGACTACAATAAGCTCTACCAAGATCCCTACTACCCAACGTCTTACTACACGTACTCTTGGGCTTGGGTCACGTCATTCTCGCTGAACGTTGATGGTTACTCCCATTCCTATAAGGGAACGGGCGATTGCGGCACCAGCGCTTCTGGCGGGCAGCGGAACTTAACTTCGTTCGCGGAACCGGCTCAGCGACTTGCCGTCACTCCAACCCGGTATGGTTCCATTGCCGACTGGTCTTGGTTGAGATTTCAAGCACTCGATGCGTCGTGGCCTACGTACGATGCTTACGCAAACACATTTAGCTGGTATCAGTTGGTTGCGGATGCCCGTAAGCAATATGCCACCCGGCAGATTGGTGCTTATGCAGACGGACATGCGGCCAACTTTGGCCCGGAGAAGTTTGTGAAGTACTACAACGCAAACCCATCTAGGAGCGAGGCTTCAACCCGAGCCGAGTGGTGCACTCAAATGCAAACCCGTGACCTATTCAAGTTCTGGGGTGACGCATACTCCGAAAACTGATCCTCGCGGCTGTCCTAGCTTCGATGGCTACTGTGATGCTGGGTTGCGGAGACGTAAGCCAGGGACCTAACGATCCCGTTATGTCCGCCAAAGATATGGACAAGGGTCGTCCTGCTACCTCCGGAGTGCCCAGCGCAACCGGTGGTCCTCAAACCAAAAGATAAATCTAGTTGGGGCGATGGTCAAGCGACCTCGCCCCGCTTTTTTTTGAATCCGCTTCATAAGCGGTAAAATACTGTGGGCACGCGACATAAAAATCTAAATTGAAGGCGTCGCAGTAAGACCATGATGACTCCCTCGACCGGGATCCTCCCCGATGCCGAAAAGGCATTTCTTGCCGGAAATTTTGAGCGGGCAGAAAGGTTTTGTCGGCTCCAACTCAAGTTTAATCCCGCAGACCGGGAGTGCCAAATCTTGCTTGGAATCGTTTCGGCCAAGCTGGGCCGCCATGAGGAAGCAATTAACCGGCTCACCCAGGTGATTGAAGAAGCGCCCTCTTATGAAGCCGAGATCGCACTGTCTACCCTCTACTTCTTTCTTGGAGACCTTACAAAGGCCCTTGAACGCGGTGAAACGGCAATTCAGTTGGCGCCGCGAGAGCTCTCGACTTACAACAAAATCGGAAACGAACTGGTTCGACTTCGTCAGTTCGATCCGGCGATCCACTTCTTTCAGCGGGCTTTGGAATACGATTCAGATCACGTTCAGTCCCGCCAGAATCTGGCCTCAGCGCTTAAAGATGCGGGCCGAATGGACGAGTCGTTAGACGCTTGGAGAGCCGTAACGCTTTTGGCGCCCGACCTTGGCGTTGCCTGGCTAAGCTACGGCATGCTCCAACTGGTCAGCCAAGACCTAACCGGAGCGTTAGCATCCGGGTTGCGTGCGGTTGCTTGCATGGAGCGTAGCGTGGAGGCACAGATGCTGGCGGGGTTGGCCCTTTCAGAAATGGGACGCGCCAGCGAAGCGGCCCCGTATTTTCAATCCGCTCTGAAATTAAACCCGAATCACGCGATTGCCCAAGCCTCGTTAGGAGTCGTCCTCCACGAGCAGGGTCAGTTTGACGTTGGCATCCAGTGGCTAAAAAAATCGTTGGAGCAGTGGGACACCAACGGATTAGCCTATTACATTCAGGCCCGTTCTAAGCGGGTGGATGGTGGCGATCAACAAATGATCGAGCGGATTGAGCTGTTGCTTCAGAGGAACGATCTCTCCTTGCTTGATCGATCTTACATGGAGTACGCCCTGGGTAAGTCTTACGAAGACTTGAAAGAATTCGGAGTTTCAATTGACCATTACGATCGGGCAAACGAGACTGCGTACGAGTTCTGGCTCTCAGAAAAGCCGTGGGACAGAGACCGCTATCAGTTTACGATCGACCGAACGATCTCAACCTTTACCGATCCGCGTATCGCGGAGTTGCGGCGAGATGGCTTAGACTCGGATCTCCCCGTGTTAATCGTCGGAATGATCCGATCTGGCACCACACTGGTAGAGCAGATCCTGAGTAGCCACCCCTTAGTCACCGGGGCCGGCGAGTTAACCTACTGGCACGAAGAAGCGGTGAAGGCGTTTAATGCACACGATAATTCCGTAGATTCCGCTAAGCTCACCGAGATTGCCAACGGGTACCTTCAGTTGTTGCGTAAAGTTGATCCCAAAGCAAAGCGCATTACCGACAAGCTTCCCCACAACTATGCAGTGTTGGGGCTGGTTCAACCGGCATTGCCCAACGGAAGGGTCATTCATATTCGGCGAAACCCAGTTGATAACTGCGTATCGGTTTACACCACGGGCTACGCTAGGCCGCCCGGATTCACCCTGAAGCGGGAAAATATTGTGTTTGCATACCGAGAATATCTCCGGCTGATGGAGCATTGGCGTTGCGTATTGCCTGAGGATCGCTTCTTGGAAGTGGACTACGAAGATCTGATTGAAAATAGGGAAGCGGTGACCCGAAAGATGATCGCTTTCATTGGTTTAGAATGGAGCGACCGTTGCCTTCAACACGAAAGCAACGTGCGAACCGTCCACACCCCAAGTGCTTGGCAGGTGCGCCAGCCGCTTTACAAAACGTCCATTGAGCGATGGCGCAATTTCGAACCTTGGATTGCGCCGTTTGATGAGCTACTCCACCGATAGCGTGACCTAGGCTACTTACCCTTAGTTCCCTCGTTTAGATTTCGACCGATCATGGTCTCGGCGGTGTTGATAAAGGTGTCTTTATCTCGCATGACCGCTTGAGGCGGAAGCTGTTCAGAAACGGTAGAGAGTCCGGCAACTTTTTTGACTGCGGTTCCGATGGCAAGGAACTCGATAATGCCGCTACCTAAGGCGTAAACGTAGGTTTTAATTCCCACTACGTCATCCGCGCCGCAAGAATCGGCATCTAGCATGATGTGCTGGAGGGCGTTCTCCCGTGCTTCGTATATCAGCTTGGTCTGCTCACTAATTTCGCCCCGGGCCAGCGATTTAAATGCGGCGGAGATGCCGCCGACAAAGCCAATGGAGTAGACCGAGCACCCGAGAACGAGTCGGATGGGCAGGTAACCCAAATGCACCATGTTCCAAGTTTCTTCGCACGTCAGATCGCTGGTGGCGGGGGCGGAGTCGTATTCGGGGCCGTATCCCGCGTGACGCGACGCGGTTCCCACCATCACCATCTCTTGCATGCCCTGAAAGGGAATAATGGAGGTTCTAATTCCCACTACACAATTGGCATTGCGGGCAGCCGCGTCGTGCTGAATTCTCTGCAGGGCCAAGTGCCGTGTATGGTTGAAAATCTGGCTGTACTCTTTGATTTCTCCTCATGCCAACCCTCTAAACGCTCCCACGATTCCGCCTCCGATGCCGATGGAATACGCCACGTTTCCGAACGCAAAGTGTTTGGGTACAAAGCCAGAATCTAATTGGCAATACAGTTCCTGGCCGTCTGCGCTGGACGTGAATTCAAGGGCCGGAGACACGTATCCCTCCCGGTGAACTGCCGAGCCAATGCTCAGGAACTCCATGCTTCCTCCGTGCTGAACCAGTTCGGAACTCACGCCGGAGATGCCGACTGCACCGCGCATGTCGCTCCACGCCTGCATGCGTTCTAGCGCCGCCATTCGCCCTTCGTGAACAATGCTGGTCACCTGCTCCACTTCGCCTCCGGCTAATGTTTTAAGCCCAGAGCCAATACTGCCAAAGAAGCCCATGGACCAGACGCTGTTGCCAATGATCAGTTCACCCGGCGTGTAACCCTTCTTGGCCAAGCAGTACATCTCATTCCCAGAAAACCCCGTGTTGATAGCCACACCAAACAGACGCGATTGACGGGCATTGGGATGCAAGACATGGAACTTGGCCATTGGTTGCGAGCCGTGTCGAGACCAGGAGGTGCCTGCGGAGGGCATCACAAATTGCGGCAGAGATGATTTTTTAAACCCAACGCGTTTCAGCAGATGAACCAAATTGCGACGGTAATTTGACGAGAATTTGAAATGGATTGTCCGTCTCAGGGATTCTGGCGCGACTGTTGCAATGGATTAAGCAAGGTGTTCCAAATGAAAACAATCGCATCAATCTCCATGCTCGTAGTGACGGCAAGCGCCGCATTTGCAGACTCGTCCCATTCCGCTTTTGCGCCTTCGTCCTTCATTCCATCGGGTGCCCCAGTGTGTGATGCGGCTGACCTTCTGATGATGGGCGGGAGTCCCGTGTCGGACTCTGCGACCGTTGCAAGTTCAGATAATCAGGGGCAGAGCACGATTTACCTACTGGGAGCCGGAGTGTTGGTGTTTGAGTTGTTTGGTGGCATGGGCCACGGGGGCGGATCTCCTTCTGCACCTCCCACCAAGTCTGGCGGAGGCGGTTCGGGCGGCTCGGGTGGTTCCGGTGGCTCTGGCGGCTCGGGCACCGGGAGTGGTGGCGGCTCTGGTAACTCAGGCGGAACGGGTTCCGGTGGGATCTTAACCGGGGGCACCGGATCCGGCTCTGGACTCGGAACGGGATCAGGTTCTGGTACGGGTGGAAATGGTGGTGGCACCGGCGATACCAAGAAGGGTCAATTTGGGGGCGGTGGGACATCCGGGGGAACGACGGGCGGCTCAACCGGTGGTTCGACTACGGGCGGCTCGACTACGGGCGGCTCGACTACCGGTGGAGGAAACCCTTCCGTACCTGCTCCCGCCGCCGCTGGAGTATTCCTCCTGGCCCTCGCAAGGCGCCGAATGGCGCGCTGAAGATTGATCGTGACAAAGTGATCTCGTTCGACTCCCTTGGAATTAGATCCATCGGAGTCTTTTTTCTACTGGTTGCACCTCACCCTAGCGCGTTGGGTACCGATGACGTCGAAAACCGTTGCAGGTAACCTAGGGAGGCTAGTTTTAACCTCCTATGTCTCGAATCCTTACAAATCTTCCCCTGGGCGAACGCGTTGGCATCGCCTTTTCTGGCGGCCTTGATACCTCGGTTGCCGTTGCCTGGATGCGCGAGAAGGGAGCGATTCCTTACTGCTACACGGGCCTGCTGGGGCAGTACGACGAAGATGATGTGGAGGGAATTCCGGGACGCGCAAAAGAATACGGAGCGGAAGTTTCTCGGCTGGTAGATTGCCGGGTTGAGATGGTGCGAGAGGGTTTGGTTGCCCTTCAATGCGGCGCTTTCCACATCGTGAGCGCAGGGAAGACCTACTTTAACACCACTCCCATTGGCCGGGCGGTGACCGGCACCATGCTGGTGCGAGCGATGGCCGAAGATGGGGTGAATGTTTGGGGCGACGGCAGCACCTATAAAGGCAACGACATTGAGCGGTTCTATCGGTATGGTCTGTTGGCCAACCCAGACCTGAGAATTTACAAACCCTGGCTAGACCGCGCCTTTGTTTCTGAATTGGGGGGCCGCAAAGAAATGAGTGAATGGCTCACTGCGCGAAACCTTCCGTACCGCGCCAGCCAGGAAAAGGCTTATTCCACCGACGCGAATATTTGGGGCGCCACCCACGAGGCCAAAGATCTAGAATTTCTTAAGAACGGACTCAATATTGTTCAACCCATCATGTGCGTAAAGCATTGGGACCCATCCGTGGAGATCAAGACCGAAACCGTAACGATTCAATTCCACGAGGGTTGGCCGGTGGCCATCAATGGGGAAGCGTTTATGGATCAAGTGGCTTTGGTGATGAAGGCAAATGAGATCGGCGGTCGGCATGGGCTTGGCTGTAGCGATCAGATTGAAAATCGAATCATTGAAGCGAAGAGTCGTGGGATCTACGAAGCACCCGGGATGGCCTTGCTCTTTGTGGCCTACGAGCGGTTGATGAATGCGATTCACAACGAAGGCACAATTGAAAACTACCGGTCAGAAGGTCGTCGTCTTGGTCGTTTGCTCTACGAAGGCCGCTGGTTTGACCCGCAGTCGCTCATGCTGAGAGACTCTCTTCAACGGTGGGTGGCCAGTCTCATTACGGGTGAAGTGCTGATTGAACTTCGCCGCGGCGACGATTATACGATCCTTGACACCTCAGGACCGAACCTGTCTTACCATCCTGAACGGCTGAGTATGGAAAGTGGTGCCTCAGAGTTTGGGCCCGAAGATCGGATTGGTCAGCTCTCTATGCGGAACCTGGATATTCAGGACACCAGAGAGAAGTTGCTGGGCTACCACAAGCGCCAAGCCCTGGGTCCGGGTGGAATTCCGTCGCTGGGGATGGGAGAATAGCGAGGGCATTCAGAACCCCCGCCTGCGGCTTTCAGAACCCTCGCTTGCGATGGTGGTTCGTCCATTGCGGGAGACGGCAGGGTGAGGGTGAATTCCGGTTTCTAAACTGTCCCTTCCATAAAAAGCCATCAAATGACCATGTCGATCTCGGGCGTGGCAAGGACAGGTTTGGTTTCTCAGTGCGCTACAAACTAGTAGGCATCCGACCCCCTCATCCCAACCCTTCTCCCCCAGTTTTCGGAAAAATGAGGGGGAAGGGCTCTCGGAGCCGGATCGCTCATAAATTGGGTATAGTTAACGTTCGTGCCGAACTGCATTCGGCGGAGATAGGTTATGGCTAAGATTTGTCAGGTAAGCGGTAAGAAGGGTAACAACGCGAAGCACATTCGCAATCAGCACTCCAAGGGATGGGAGTTTAAAGCCCCTCACAAGAATAGAGTTCAGTTGCCCAACCTTCAATCCATTCGGTTGAAGACCCCAACCGGAACCTATCGATTGACCGTGGCGACGTCGGTCATCAAGAGCAAAGAGTTCAACATGGTGGCTTGCGGCCTCAAACCGATTCCGCCCGCTTGGCTGAAGAAAGCCACTTACGGCCTGTAAAGATTCTAATCGCCGAATACCTCTCAAAGGCCTCGGCGATTTTATTTTTGCCTAACGGCTTGTAGCACCAATCATCACATCAGATACCCATTGGTACACTTCGGGCCAAGCCGACTTGGCTTCTGAGGAAAAATTGGAGTCAAGGGTAATTTCGATACAATAAATTGGAGTCTCGCCGATAACTGCATAATCTTCAACTTTGGCGCCGTATTCCGCGTGTCTCTTTCCTAGGGCCTCAAGAATCGGAACGAGCTGGTCACGCTCTCTCAGCATGCCACCGTCATCCCTAAAATCTGAACCAACTTCTTTCCCTGTTCCGCCATGTTGGCCTGAAATAGGGGAACGAGGCGGGGGTGCCGCTCAAACAGGGTTGAGTAAAAGAGGTCACCAATTTCTGGAGCAACCATGGCCACGTTTTTCCAAGAGACTTGGACAAGCTTGATTGTTGATTCGGTCATTTTCCAAGTCCTAGAGTAAAGGCTGCTAAGTGATGGGGGCAAATGATAGGTCAACAGTCAAACACCACGTCTGCCCCCGTTCATGAGGGCATCTATAGGGCTACTGCATCGGTAACACTTTCCCCGACTGACAAGGTTAGGGACACATTCTGAGGAAGGTTGGGAGCGGGGTGGGTAAGTGGGAACGTATGAATTTGAAATCCCGAAATGGTAGTTCCGATGACGCCTGTAAACAAAGGCAGATCCGCCCCGGTAGTGCTATCGAAGGTGTGCGCAGAAATCGTGTGTGAACCATCTCCGCAGTTTGCGTAAAATTTCAAGTTTAGAATAGCTTGGCCATTAACAAACGTCATGGACGCAAAGAGAATGCGAATATCTGGCGCATGCGGTGAATAGCTTGAAGGGTACGGGCCCGCCGGCAAAGGTGGTCTGACGCCAGAATCCAGGCGTAGTATGTCGGTTACAAACACATTCTTTGCGGGGTCAAAGATAATCAGGGTGAGACTCACAAACCCAGGAGCTTCAAGGGCCTGTGTGCCAAATGTATAGGGCGCTTCAAGCAGCCTTCCATTTGAAGTTTGCATGGTGACAGTCTGCAAATTGGTGCCGGGATCAACTCCCCTGGGAGGGTTGTCAGCCACCAACTTATTCAACGACGCAAGCGTGATTGAGTCACCACTCTTGATATGAAAATCGGGTGTTTCAACCACACAACAAAAGAGAATTCTCGCGACCGGTACCTGGTTACGGTAATTGATTGGGATCGTAACGCTCGTGACCGGTACGGGCACGGGGTGTGCGATAGAGCCGACGAGATACACCGATTTTGTGTATTTGCGAATGGGGCAGAGTCCTTTGATGGCCATGGTTTTGCTCGGATAATGGATTGTTATCGGCAGGATGACAACAGCTTAATTGGAGGCTGTAGAGTGTTGATTATGCGCGTTAGCTGATCAGAACGCTTACCCCATCACTGGTGACTTGGGCAGAAGTTGCAGTTGCGGTAACTGTCACGTATTCTCCGCCAAGATAATCAGCTACGATTTCTAGCGATTGAGAAGAAGTCGTGGATCCATCCACGCTTTGAATAGTGTTGTTTAAAAAAATATTTAATGAATTGCCATTATTGTTATAGGCGTCGATTTCAACATCAAAGGCCCCGGTACTGAGACTCATTTGCAAATCAAATGAAATTTTTCGTGAGCCGTTTTGCGTTGCCGCTACGTATGCGAGTTTCGCAATCTTAATTTCGTCGTACGCGCTCCCCTGCCCACCTATCGCCCGAAAGCCAAATACATCGGCAGGAGTAGCAAGTGAGGTCAACTTCAACGTATCCGTAACAAAGACGTGAGAGGCCCTGTCAACAATGACCATAGTGTAGTGCACCGTTTTTGCATTTTGCAGTGGGCTTGTTTCAATAATCCATGTCGCGTTTCCCTGGCTCGTAGTCAGTACGTCAGTTGATCCATGGGAAATCCCCGGTTGCGCTACAGAAGCGAGCGAATATAAGTCTGCTTCCGAGATTTCGTCGAGTTTGATTTGATTTAGCCGGCTAGATTCAACGAGGAAACAAGCAAATTGGCGATCGACGGGCTTTGGATATCGATAACGTAGCTGAATGGAGATAGTAGTCGCGGGCTGTATGGTTACGGCTGCTCCGATTGCGTTTGCCGCCAACGTCGCGACTGATCCCACATAGTAAGTGGGGTTAGGTTGGTAAATTCTGATCGGACATAATCCTTGTCTTGCCATGCGTTTATCCTTGCTAATCGGAGGCCACTGTAATGCTATAACTATTGACGGAGAATGAAGATAAAATGTTACGGAATAATAGGCGTCATTAACATTCGCGTTAAATCAAGCGCGAGTTGAACGGACGGTTCTGGGGAATAGGTCTTTGCCCGCTCCAACACGGCACGAGATCGTGACTTCCCAACTAGATGGGTAGCGGCGGCCAGGGCCTCGGTCTGAACCTTCTGCTGGGCACCACTCAGGGAAGATCCGCAAGACTTCAAAACATTCTGCGAGGCCCCAATGAGTCGCAGGGCGTTCTCGGCATCACCCCGCTGATGACAAACCCAGGCGAGATCATTCAGGGCTTCCCCGATGAACGGCCAGTCGATCACGGTTTGCCAAATGGTGAAGCTTTCTTCAAACCGATGCAGCGCTTCTTCATACCGGTCAAGACGGGCGAGGGCAAAGGCTTGATTCGCGGAAGCACGGGCGACTTTAGCTTGATTTCCCAATTCTTGGAACGTCAAAATCGCCCGATCTAAGTAGTCAACGGCCTCCTCAAAGTTGCCCATCTGAACCTCAATATCGCCAAGGTTAGACAAACTGGTGCCGATGTTAAGGGGCTGATTCAATTTGGTAAAGTCAGCCAAATTCAATCGAAAAGCTTCCCGCGCGTCAGAGAGTCTTTGCGCTTCTGCGGCCAGAAGGGCGCGGTTGTTGCGCGTTCGGCAAAGGAGGGCAAGATCGTCTTCTCCAATCAGTTCCATCGCCCGCATAAACGCCCGGTCTGCGGCGGCCAAGTCTCCCTGTTTCCAAGCGGTTGAACCTAAAGAGTTGAGCAATGAGACTTGCTTTTGCTTAGATCCGCTTGCGCCCATTCGTATCGCGTGCTCATGCCAATGACGGGATTCTCGCAGAAGTCCCCGGCGATTCCAGAATTCATTTAGGGTGATCACCATGTCGGTAATGTCTTCTGGTCCTGCCTCAGGAGACGACAACGCCTTTCGGATGTTGTCGATATCTGCATCTAGCGCATGAAGCCAATAGCCCTGGCGGTGCGTTCCCATTTCTGCCTCTGACCTTAAAACATAGTTCTTGAACCACAGAAAATGCTCATTTTCAAACAAATGGAATTCACCTGTGATGTGTGAGGTTGCGTATTCTCGGATGGGCTCCAGGAATCTAAATCGCTTTTCCCCTGAGGCACTCTCTTCACTTATGGCCAAGCTTTTGCTCACAAGATTCCGAAGTCCTTGGACTACGGAAGTGTGAGTGGGAACATCCATTGCGCAGACCGCTTCGGCCGCTTCTAGAGTCCATCCCCCGATAAAGCAAGCGAGCCGAACGAACAAATTTTTCTCCGTCTCATCCAGAGTGTGAAAACTCCATTCAATACAAGCGGTCATGCTTCGGTGTCTTTCATCAACTCCAACTTCATAAGCAGGTTGAGCCAGGGATACCGAAATTCGATCCAATATCTGGCGAGGCGACAAATAAGCGGTGTGAGCCGCCGCCAATTCTAGCGCCAGCGGCAACCCGTCCAGCCTTCGGCAAAGTTCCACAACGTCTGGCAATGATTCAGGTCGAAGTTGATATTCTTGGTCGTGCTCGCCCGCGCGATCCGCAAATAGCCGGATCGAGTCATAGGTATTGGCTTCTTCAACCGATAGGTTTGCTCCAGAAGGAGGCAAACTCAGGGAAGGCACGCGATAAACGGATTCCCCTCGAATGTTGAGCGGCTCGCGCGAAGTGACTAAGATTTTGAGTTGGGGACCATGATTCAAAAGATCTACAACCAGCGCAGAACAAGCTTTAATCTGATGCTCACAGTTGTCCAAGATAAGCAGAACAGATCTGTCGGCAACCGCCTGCCTCAATTGGGATACCGCTCCCACAGCCGCATCCCCTTCCATCCGCATGGCGGCAACTATCGCATTGGGTAAGTGCTCAGGGTCCGAGAGGGCGGCCAGCTCTACCTGCCAAACTCCGTCGGCAAATGCGTCTGCCACTTCTGCCCCCGCTTGCAGGCTCAGCCGCGTCTTTCCCGTCCCTCCCGCTCCCGTTAAAGTGACCAGACGGTTGTTCTCTAACAGGCGCTTTATCCGCAGAAGATCTTGATCTCGTCCAATGAAGCTTGTGAGTTGCAAAGGCAGGTTGTTTGGATTGAAGTCAACCGATCGCAGAGAAGGGAAGTCGGTGGGCAAACCCGGAGCTTTAATCTGCCGAATTCGTTCGGGGCGCATCAGGTCTTTTAAGCGATGAGAACCATGGTCAAGAAATCCGTAGTCGCTAGGTAATCGGTCTGCCACCAGTAGGTAGGTAGATTGGGAAATCAGAATTTGCTTGCCGTGAGCCACCGCTCGTAGCCGCGCGCATCGGTTCACGGTGGGGCCGTAGTAATCGGAATTTCGAAGGCGGCTGTCCTCTCCCGTGTGGATTCCAATTCTTACTGCTGTTGGAAAATCAGATTGCCAAGGCTGATTCATAAGTGCCCGCTGAAATTCCACTGCGGCAACCACTGCGTCCACGGCCCGAGAAAACACCACAAATAAGCTGTCGCCCTCGTTGCGTGGCTTCAGAATTTTGCCTGCGTTCTTGGCGAAAATAAAATCAGCCAGGTCATCATGCGATGCCATCGCGGCAGCCATTCGTTCTGGGTCTTGCTCCCACTTTGGGCTGCTCTTCTCAACGTCGGTAAAGAGAAAAGTCACGGTTCCCGTGGGCAAGTTTTCGCTTATCGGAATATGTAACTCGTTGACCAAATTCTCCCCACCCTCGTCATTGTACAGGCAGATATAGCCCGTAGGAGGATTACGCGCCATTATTTACCGGGGTTTCGTACCACTGCCCTTAGGCCCACCCGCAACGGACCTAGACGGTGGGCGGTGTGGACCACAAGACGCTTCGTAAAACGATATACTTGTAAGATGCAAGAATCGGTTCTGCACCTCTCAGAGACTGATGACCGGCCAAAGGAAGAGTGCGGCGTGCTCGGCGTATTGGCGCCCAACCAAGACGCCGCCAGAGTTGCATTTTTCTGCCTTTTTGCCCTCCAACACCGGGGCCAAGAATCTGCGGGTATCGCCGTAAGCGACGGTCACACAGTGCGAATGCATAAGGGAATGGGATTGGTCAATCAAATATTTGACCCCCAAGTTCTTTCCGGGCTTCCCGGCCACATGGCGGTAGGGCACACTCGATACAGCACCACGGGGGCCAGCGTTCTGCGTAATGCGCAACCCATTTATTGCCAAAGTTTGGTCGGCGAGATTGCGGTGGCCCACAACGGCAACCTCATCAACACCCGTGAGCTACGGGCAGAAATGGAATCGGAAGGAGAACACTTTGACAGTAGTTCCGATAGTGAACTGATCGCCCGCATCCTGGTGAAGAACCTTCCTTTGGGCCCAGAACACGCGGTGAAAGAAGTGATGAGGCGGGCAAAAGGTGCTTACAGCGTTACCGTGCTTACTCCTAAGATGCTTATCGGCTTTAGAGATCCGTACGGCAACCGACCTCTCACTGCGGGACGTCTCCAAGACGGATACATGGTGGCCAGCGAAACGTGCGCGTTTGGGCCCGTGGGCGGCGAGCCCACTCACGAGTTAGGGGCCGGCGAAGCGGTGGTTATTGACGCAGACGGAATGCGGTTTTTTCAAGGCGCAGAGTCCGGCCGAAAGGCGATGTGCCTGTTCGAATTCATTTACTTTGCTCGTCCCGATTCTGTGATGTACGGCGAACTCCTCTACGGATGTCGAGAGCGGATGGGGATTGAGTTAGCTAGAGAGCACCCCGTTGAGGCGGATATCGTAATCCCGGTTCCCGACAGTGGCATCCCGGCTGCTCTCGGCTACAGTCAGGAGAGCAGAATTCCCTACCGTGAGGGGATGATGAAGAGCCGCTATATCCATCGCACGTTCATTCAGCCGGACCAGCACATGCGGGAACTTGGCGTAAGAATGAAGCTTTCGCCCCTTGAGGAGCATATTCGTGGGCAACGCATCGTACTCGTTGACGACTCCATCGTTCGAGGAACCACCACCAAGCAAATCGTTCGGCTTCTATTCGAGTCTGGAGCCCGAGAAGTTCACGTTAGGATTACCGCACCACCCATCAAGTTCCCTTGCTTTTACGGCATTGATATGGCGAGTAAAAACGAACTGGCCGCCGCCAGAATGACGCTGTCGGAGCTCACCGAATACCTTGGAGCAACCACCTTGGGCTATCTAAGTATTGAGGGGGCGGTTAAGGCGGCGGGTAAGGATAATGACCACTTCTGCCTGGCCTGCTTTAACGGTGACTACCCAATTCCGGTTCCGATCAGCCTTTCCAAAGACGCATTTGATGAGGCTAGAAACGTGGGCGAGCTGGCTACGGTTGCCAGTGGACAGCTCCGGCTCATTGAGGATTGAATCGAAAATGCAAGAAAGGAATTCACCCAGTGCTGCTAAAAACCCCGCTCTTTGATCGCCATGTATCCGCCGGAGCCAAGATGGTGGAGTTTGCTGGCTATGATATGCCGGTTCAATACGGCGGTGTTATCTCAGAGGCAAAATCCGTTCGCGAGCGTGCCGGGATCTTTGACGTCAGCCACATGGCTAGGCTACGCGTGTCCGGATCAAACGCATTAGATTTTCTAGAGCAAGTCACTACTAATGATGTTTCGAGGTTGACCGACGGAATGGGTCAATATTCGCTCTTCGGAAACGAGGCGGGCGGCTGCATCGACGACTTGATCTTATTCAGAGAGTCGGCCACGGAGTTTGTCCTTGTGGTCAACGCCTCCAACCACGCGAAAGATGTGGGTTGGCTCACTCAGCATCTTGGCGATGGAGTCAGGTTGGCCGATGAAACAGATTCTACGGCTCTTATTGCCATTCAAGGGCCGGAGGCAGCTTCCATGGTGAATAAGCTTTCGGGCGGATCAGTGACTGATACCGCAGCCTTTGGTTCCGTCCACTTCCGCATTGAGGGGATACCCATCTACGGAACCCGAAGTGGATACACAGGGGAAGATGGCTTTGAACTCACGGTTGCCGCCGCCCAATCAGAAGCGCTGTGGGATATTTTGGTAAAGAGCGGGGCCGCGCCTTGCGGATTAGCGGCGCGAGATTCTCTGAGGGTAGAGGCCGGTTTGCCGCTCTACGGGCACGAACTCGGCGATGAAATGAGTCCGATAGCGGCGGGCATTGGTTGGGCAATTAGTAAAGTTAAGCGCTTTATTGGTTCCGACGATATGAATCGGGTGCGATCCGAAAAACCCGCCCGGCGCCTGGTGGGTGTCAAACTCAACACAAAGCGGCTCCTTTCTCCTGGGATGTCCATTCTGGTAGGTGGTCAACCGGTTGGGGAACTTACGAGCGGCGTGTATTCAGTAGTGCTGGAATGCGGTATTGGGTTGGGCTTTGTAGATCGGCAAGTTGAAGTCGGCACTACGGCAGAAATCGATATCCGGGGGCGGCCCGAGCCATGTACGATCACGTCAAAGCGATTCCTCGGTAAAAAATCTTGCTAAATGTTCTTGCTTCCCAACTTTGTGGGTGACAATAACGATGACTGGTGTAGGAGTTTGCAATGCTGAAAGCCCTAAGCCTGAAATCATATTGCCTTCAAATTATTGGAATAGGAGCGGTTC
Organism: Fimbriimonadales bacterium; assembly: GCA_038212035.1. GTDB lineage: Bacteria > Armatimonadota > Fimbriimonadia > Fimbriimonadales > Fimbriimonadaceae > Fimbriimonas. Next base: position 5,134 of record JBBQUZ010000036.1, on the reverse strand, counting down.
GGTTAGGTTTGCGCTTTGGGCGCAGTGCCTTAGACGACGAGCAGAAGTTGATTCTGGCCGCCCGGAACGGCGATCGGATTGCCTTTGATCGCCTAATGGATCGTCACCGTGAGGCCCTCCTTCGGTTCCTAAGGACTCGGGTAGATCGTGGTGAAGCGGAAGATATTGGGCAGGAAACTTGGCTTGCTGCATTCGAGAGAATTAAGGATTACCGCGATTCGGGTCGTTTCCGAGCTTGGATTTTCGGCATCTGCATGCACAAGGTCAGCGACCACCGACGGTCAAAGGCCCGTCATTTGGTGTATCCGGAAGATGTCAATTACGGCTACTTGCCCGATGACTTCAAGCAAGTCGACCTCAGGGAATCACTGCGTCCAGTGTGGAGTCAGCTTGCGGCATCTCATAGAGAAGTGCTAGAGCTGTATTACGGGGCGGATCTCACGCTGCCAGAAATTGCATCGGTTATTGGATGCAACCTTAACATGGTTAAGTATCGATTTTACCGAGCCCACGATCAGGTTGCGGCTCACTTAGGGGGTGCGGCGGCCTTTCCGTTTTCCAATCCTGCATCCTCAGATGGGAGTCATTCTCTCGGACATTCAACGGTGGGGGCACAGCTTTGATTTGTTCGCAACATCACAGAATTCAAGTCCTTATGTTGGTGCATGGGCAACTAGATATTTCCGACTGGGTTAGCACCCAGGTTCACCTCTTGGTCTGTTCGGAATGCCGGATGCGAGCGGCGAAGCTTGCCGCAACATCAAAATGGCTAAAGAAGCAGATATGCCCGCTACCGGTGCCCGAGTTGCGGATGAAAAGGTTGCCTAAATTTCCCACGACCCTGTTGGTTATCGTGGGGCTATTCTTGGGAACTGCTGGGCGCGGTCAATCTGATCACACAGTTATTCCTCCTCACAATCGCAATCACTGTAGCCGGTAATTCTGGCATTAAGTAGATTGTATTTTTCGTCACCGGGTTCATGGGGTTTGCCCTAGGCATATCTCAATGACCTCAACTATTGCTCAATTCAAGGAGAGTTACCATGATTCAAAGATCAACAATACGCAGTTCGGCCATCGCCATAGTGCTGGCCGCCAGTTGTTTTGCTAACGCCCAATATGGCGTTCATAAACTGGTTTCCGACGGCTACACTTGGGCACCCCAGATTGATAAAAATCTGGTCAATCCATGGGGAATCTCGGAAAGTGGGGCGAGTCCATTTTGGGTTTCAAACAACGGAACGGGAACTTCATCCCTTTACAATTCGACCGGCGGAATTATTCCCCTGGTTGTCACAGTTCCTGGTTCCCCAACCGGTCAAGTCTTCAACGGTTCCAAAGATTTTGTGGTATCCAGTGGGGGCCAGTCTGCAGCTAGCCGTTTTATCTTCGCTTCAGAAGACGGCACCATTAGTGGATGGAATTTTGGAGTATCGGCCACCAACGCCAGCGTGATTATTTCCAGACCTAATGCCGTCTATAAGGGCTTGGGAATTGGTGCGGTAGCGGGCAAGAATTACCTCTATGCGGCCAATTTTAGCGCGGGTACGGTAGACATGTTTGATGGCACCAACTCCTACGTGGGATCTTTCACAGACTCCACTGTCCCCGCTGGCTATGTGCCCTTTAACGTCCAGAATCTGGGTGGAACGCTCTATGTAACCTATGCCCTTAGCTCTGGGGGCCACGATGAAACTCACGGCCCGGGCTTAGGCTTGGTGGACAAATTTGACCAGTCAGGAAACTTCTTGGGGCGAGTCGGCACCGGTGGCCCCCTCGATGCTCCATGGGGAGTGGCGATTGCTCCTTCCACGTTCGGTCAATTCCGCGGCGACCTGCTGGTTGGCAACTTTGGCGATGGCACGATCAATGCTTACGACCTGTTGACCAATACCTATATGGGAACGTTGGCAGACAAGATGAACAATCCCCTCGTTATCGACGGCTTATGGGGCCTTCAATTTGGAAATGGTGTCAAGGGTGGTCACCTGGGTGATTTCTATTTCACTGCCGGGGCTCAACGGGAGGCTCACGGACTCTTTGGCGAGATATCAACCGTTCCTGCTCCCAGTGCACTATTGGTGATGGGCTTGGGTCTTCTGACTCGGGTCCGCCGTCGCCGGGCCTGAGGCGGCAGCGGTTGATTTCATTAGAAGTGAGTTCAGTCTTTTGGGACTGGACTCACTTCTGTATTTTTGCGCGGGCACCCCCTGCGGATTTCCCTTGCGTGACCGATAAAACTGATGTGCCAAAGTGCACCCTCGGTAGACACGAAAATGCTTGACAACCTCTTCTCACCCGTCCTCGGCAATTTGCAGAGTGCGCTAAGTAAAGCTTCCCAGCGTCAAACCATGCTGATGACCAACATTGCCAACGTAAACGTTCCTGGCTACAAGCGGTCAGACATGGACTTTCATGTGGCGCTTCAAGGAGCCACCCACGATATTGACGAGCAGCAAATTGAAATGGCCGACGCACGGGCGCAGAGAGCTTCTGACTTTACAAGTCAGCGAATGGATGGCAACAACGTGGACATGGAACGAGAAGTTGCCAGTATCTCCGAGACCGAACTCCGATTCCAAGCGTTAACCGATCTCACCTCCAGCTATTTTTCTGGACTTAAGAATGTGATTCGAGAAGGGAAGTAGTCAGAGACCATGACTTCGAAATAGAAAAAATGAACGACCTCAATTCCGCTTTAAGAATTACGGGTTCTGGGCTATCCGCAAACCGAACCTGGATGAATGTGATCTCAACTAACTTGGCAAATGCCAATTCGGTGAAGACGGGAAATACAATGCCTTGGCGGCGTCAAGATGTGGAAATGCAAGGCGGACCAGAAGGGGTTTCGGTCGTTGCGATTACCCAGGATATGCGGGCATTTCCTTCAAAATATGATCCCACCAATCCCAATCGGGATAGCAACGATAATGTTATTTCCAGCAATGTTGATCCCCTCACGGAAATGACCAACATGATTGCAGCCAGCCGTTCTTACGAAGCTAATGTTGAGGCATTTAACACGGTAAAGGGAATGATAAAAAGTGCACTTAACATTGGAAAAGTGTAGTTAAATTGATTCATTTATCTGGTTACCATCATGCTAATTAATTCAACTTCTGCCATTGTTCCCACCGCACCGACCGTGCCAACAAAGCCGGCCAACGCCGCAGGGTCTGGAGACTTTGGCCAAATATTTGGCAATGCGATTAAAGATGTAAATCAATCTCAGATGGATGCAAAAACCATGCAGGAAAATCTTCTCTCCTCCAAGAACCCCGTTGATTACCAAGACGTTATGATTGCCATGGAAAAGGCGAGCACCGCCATGCAACTAACGATGTCCATACGAAACAAGGTTCTTGAGAGCTATCAAGAAATCAGTCGGATGCAAGTCTAGTTCCTTAATATTCGTCGACTTTTCTAAATGCCTGTTACTCAATTACAACCATGAATCCCCTCCTGTTCAGAATTCGCGCATGGTGGGAATCTGCCGATCGTGGGCAAAGAGCAATTACGCTGGGCGGAGCTGTTTTCATGGGTCTGCTCCTGCTGGGAACGTTCTACTTTGCCTCGCGGCCCAAGTTTGCGCTCCTTTACAGCGGAATAAGCGAATCTGAAAAGGCGACCGTCGTTGCGGCCATCCAATCCATGCCCGTTCCAGTTAATTACGACACCCCTGGGATGGTAGAAGTCCCTGAGAATCGGCTTGAAGAAGTTCGCATGAAGCTCTCTACCCAGGGCAAAGAACCGAAGTCTGGCCACATTGGAGTTGAAGGCATCGACAAAATTGGTTTGGCCACAACCCCGGCCGTAGAAAAGGAACGGCTTAAAATCGTACTTCAAGATTCTTGTGCAAAGTCCATCGAATCTCTAGACAGCATTGAGTCTGCCCAAGTCTTAATTACATTAGGCGACACCAGCCCGCTGTTTGTGGAGCAACGCAAGCCGCCAACCGCCAGCGTCGTGGTTTCTGAGAGATCAGGCAAACGGGTCTCGATGGAACAAGCAAGGGCGATTGCTTCCGTGGTTTCTCGGGCCGTAGACGGCTTGGATTCCAAGGACATTACCGTGGTTAACCAGGCATTTGAGTTACTGTTTAACGGTAAAGACAGTGATAACGCAAAGACTCAAGCCCAGACAAAACTTGATCTCGAAGATCAGGTGGCGAGGCGAAAAGAACGCGAACTACAACAGGTGCTGGACACGGCATTTGGGCCAGGATCAACCGTCGTTAGAGTTCACTGCGATCTTGATTTGAATGAGCAGAGTTCTAAGGCAACTCTTCAGAAGCCTTCTGACGACCCCTACGAAAAGCAGAAAACCGTCGAGAAGATGTCTGGAGACACCGGAAAAATTCCCGGCGGATCGGCCGGTGCTGTAGCCAATATTGGGGTGTCCAATCCTGTCGATCCCAAAGCCAAAGTGAGTGACTGGGAGCAGAGCCACTTAGTGGAGAGCCACCTCGTCAACACCACGGAAACCAGCGAAAAGAAGGCTGCCGGCAGCCTAAAGGCGATGGTGATTAATGTAGTCGCTAACTCAACCCGAATCCTAGACATGGATGGCCTCAAGAAAGTGGTTGCCGGTGAGGTTCTTGATCACAGTGACGAGGCTACGAAATTCACGACTAATGTGACGCCGATTGCCTTTGATACGGCTAGTTCTAAGGATGCCGCAACTGCGGCGACGGCTTCCGCAGGCCAGGCACGCACCCAGCAAATCATGTCTATGTTGCCCATCGTAGCCATGTTGATTGTGGCGGTGATGGTGGTTCGGCAGATTGGCAAGCTTGGCGGTAATGGTCCCGCCGCTCCGCAGGCCGCGCTATCTAGCGGCATGTCTTTGCCGGTTAATTTAGCTTCGCTGTCCCCTGCAGAGCAGGTGGCCGCGCGCTCCTTACTCGCCTCAATTGAAGCGGAAGGAGGAAGCGTTACGGGACCCGATGGTACGAAGCACGGGATATTAATGGGAGCAGGTCCAGATGATGACCCCGTGATTGTTAACTCCATTAAGGACCGAGTTCACGTTCCGCTTGAGCAATTAAAGAAGATGGCTGCCGAACGGCCCGCGACGGTGGCAACTCTGGTGAAGAGCATGCTCCTTGAGGAAAATCGATGAGAAAGCGAGTTGA
>JBBQUZ010000035.1:0-37113 GCA_038212035.1 Fimbriimonadales bacterium | reverse complement strand
TTCCCCGAGTAGCCTGGCATAAGCTCTGGCGCCATGCAAGGGCAGTGGCGTCCTGGCTAAGTTCCCCGGCAGGGGCACCAGAACCTTTCGGTCAAGATATTGAGGATCGCAATCAACAGTCGCTTCTTTGAGTAGATATCCTTGCTCCACCAGAAGAGATTTCTTATGATGGTGAGCTTTTTAAGTTGAAATCTATCTTCCGAACATTGGGTATCCCCGATGCACTCACTGAATAAAACGGAATATGCCGCCTACCATTGGGATTCGACGGCGTAGCCGGTAGTCGGCGGATGTCCGTGCCGACGTCCGGTTGCCCAAGATCGCCGACAGTTACCGGGACTCGGGCACGGTCATCCCGAGGCTACCGGCTTCGCCGACTCTTTGGTATTCGTGGAGTCGTCCTCGCCATTCGGCGTGATTATTTGGCTAGCGATTGTTGGTTGAGAATACGATGTGATAGCCCTAGCTCGGATGAGTTGAAGGCATTTGGTACATTCTAGTGCCCCTGCCGGGGAACCAACTCGTTTACTGACCGATCCTGGCATGGCGCGAGTGCTTATGCCAGGCTACTCGTGGAAAGTCCCTGCCGGGACAAGGGAGGGTGGGTAGCCGTCATTTAACTAGGCACGTTTAGGCCCATGTCAATGGTCCATTGGGCATTAATCTAACGTTATTGAGGCGCAGACCGCCGAGGCAATTCACCCCGTCGAGACCTAACTGAGCCTCTTGCAAAACTAGGCATAGACAAGGATTCCGTTACCTCCTTAGGCTCTAAGATGAGTTTCAAGTGCCCCACTTTTGGAGTTTTGCAACTCGCTCAACTAAACATACAAGACCCTTGTGGGTGGGGTAGTTTCCTAAGATCTCTCCTCGGCTCCGGGAACGTTGCTTCGCAACGCCAACGCCCTTGGGGGGCTAAGCAAGACCAAATCCCCCTGTCGTAGATATACTGATTTCTTGCGATGTTCAAACTCCTACAACTAAATGGATCACAACCAGGTCTGCAGTTTGACCTAGGCCCCCATCAGACGGTTGGCCGCGCCAATACCAACAACCTGATCATCGAGGACGACCATGCGAGCCGGGAGCAGGGCGTGATTTAAGTGAATGGCGACATGATCGTGTTCGAAGGGCGCGCACAGTCGGCACAGGTGATTGTCAACGGTCAGATCGTGGCTTTGTGTCAACTTCGCGTCGGCGACGTGGTCCAGTTCGGACAGACCCAGTTTCAAGTTGCCGTTGGCCAGGCCGCATCAACGGTGCCGCATATGGCAGCCCCGACAATGTACAGCCAGCCTGCATATCAGCAGGCAGCGCAACCGTTCCACGGCAGTTACATGGCACCGATGAACTCGGGGTTGGTCCAGATGCCTGGCACACTTCCCATGCAGGGGCCAGGCGGGCAGAACATCAATATCGTCCAGCAACAGAACAACACGGGAATCTGGGTGCTGTTGGTGGTCATATTTGCATGTCCCTTGATGTGTGTCGGCCTCGTGGCCATGGCGCTCCTTCCATATACGATGCTGGCCGTGGGGATCGCGCTCGTGATCTGGGGGTTCGTCGAAAAGGGCCGATATCAGGCCTGGAATTACCAGGCACCGACTACGACATTGGCAAAGATTATCGGCGGCGGATTGATGGCAACTCTGGGGATGATTTGGATAATCGCTATGTCCACCCTACCGTCGTCGAGTTCTCATTCGACCGACTCTAATTCATCTCACGATTCAAGTGGGTATTCGGGACCGCAAAACCAGGGATATTCGAACGATCCGTCCAGTAATTCGTCTAGTTCACGCTGATGGGACTTGCAGGCATAAATCTGGCCCGCATCGACGCTCAGCCTTTAAGTGCAGCTGACTGCATGCCCGTACGCCAAAACCCGACGACTGAACGACGGTCGGGAATTTAGTATCGTGAAAGTTTTCTATCAACCGAGTGAGTTGGCACGGGCTTTGGAGCCTCTTGGCTGGCACTTGCAGTTAAACGAGACAGCCGAGTTCTTTCTCTACGGCTCGGCAACTCAGTGGAGTTGTGGTTTATTGTTGTTGTAACGTTCGCACAACCACGGAAACCCCGAAATAAATGCGGGAAAGCCCGTTAATTCTTACAGTTGAGTGTTAAACTGACAAGCCGCGCATCGAATGGATTGGGATGCGCGTCTCTCCCTATGCCGAATGACGCGTTGCGAGACTCTCTGGCTGAAAAGCGCTGGTTACTGGCCCTCTCTAAAGGGGACCCCCAAGCGCTGGGTGCCATATATGAATTGTACGGAGAGCGGATTTTCCGCTATACGTTTCGCATGCTTGGCAATCGGTCCGACGCCGAAGATGCGACCGCAGAAACTTTTCTGCGCGTACTTAGGCGAGCGGCAGAGCTCAGAGCCGATGGGGCTTTTCGCACCTGGCTCTTCCGGATCGCCCGGAATCTCTGTATCGACAAACTGCGACAGCACAAACTTTTGGAGCTACCGCCAGACGCCCAGTACTCGGGAGCAGAAGATAGGGCAACCCTTAGGGTCACCGTTCAGCAGGCTCTCGCCGAATTACCCGATGATTACCGGGAGCCCCTGGTCCTTTGTGACCTTGAGGACATGGCCGCCAAGGAGGCCGCCGATGTTCTCCAGATCAGTGTTCCAGCCTTAAAATCGAGGCTGTACCGTGGTCGGAGGGCGCTCCGCGACAAGCTAGGAAGCTTAGTAGAGAGGACATAGTGAGCAACGACATTTACGAAAAATTAGTAGACCTATACGCGGGACGAGAGCTACCCAGCGAACTTGACGAGACACTGCACCAGGCCGCCCAAACCGACCCGGCTTTGCACCGAGACATGCAGACCATGAGGACCACGGTGGATGCCCTGCGGAATGACACGTCGGTCTCCTTCACGGAGGAATCCTATCAGCGGATTCTGATGAAAGTTTACGCCAAGGGCGCGGACATTCAAACGCGATCTCAGGCTCCTGCTCATTTGCAATACCAGCTGCCGATGCAAGGCTAAGACAAACCATGACACCGGGCACGCAATCGAGAGAGCCAAGCTCACGTGCCTTGATTTTTTTAAGTGCAACTTCTGCACTTTTCTACGAAACGGCTACACTGAAGACTCAACCGACCACATCTTATGAAGTTTGACATCCCGCGCAAGGAGTTTTTTGAAGCCGTGAGTGCGGCCGCTATGGCGGCCAGCGTACGCACCTCGGTGCCGATCCTTCAGAACCTCAAAGTTGAAGCCACCGACCAGGGTGTTCGCATCTTAGGATGCGACGGCGAGATGTGGGTGGAAAGATTTAGCACCTGTCTGGTTTCGGAGCCCGGGGCCATTTGCGTACCCGCGGCTTTGCTCAATCAACTCGTAAGTTCTTTGCCCGATGGCGATGTTCAGCTGCGAACGCTTGATGGTCAGGGCGTAATGCTCCAACAAGGCGCGTCTGAGTATCGCATGCTCAGCCTAGACGCGGCAGACTTCCCCGAACCCCCAGATTACGGTGGAGACGAGACTTTAACGCTCACTATGGGTGTGCTGAAGAAGGCGGTGGATTCAGTCTTATTTGCGGTCTCATCGGATACGCACCGGCAAGCCATCACGGGCGTTTTATTCACCTATAACGGTTCGACTCTTACCCTGGTAGCCACCGATACCCACCGACTGGCGGTCCGCAAGATCCACCAGGAAGGCATCGGTAGCAGTATCAACGCCGTAGTTCCCGATAAGGCGCTTAAGGCGATTAAATCCCTTCCGATTGCGGAAGATCAGCCATTGAGAATTCAATTTGGGTCAGGCCGTTTAGGGGTGGAGGCGATGGGCGCCCGAGTGGTTTCCCAGCTCCTTGCCGGAACCTTCCCCAACTGGGAGCGCGTGGTTCCTTCTGAGAGCACTCGCCGATGGAGTGTGGAAGTGGACCAGCTCCTGGAGAAAGTAAAGCGTACGATTATTTTGGCCAAAGACAACGCCTACCGCGTTAGATTCAAGGGCGATGGCGACCAAATTTTGCTCTCCGCCCGGTCAGACGAAAAGGGCGAAGCTAAAGAAGAAGTTCCGATGATTGCGTCTGACGGCGACGTGGAGATTGCCTTCAACGGTAAATTTGTTCAAGACTTTTTGGAAGCGGTGGATGGTCCTGGCGTTAACATCGAAATGACGGAAAGCTCCCGCCCCGCCATCTTCCGCCCCGCCGACGATAAAGGCGAATACCTCTGCGTCATCATGCCCATGGCGCTAGGATAGTTTAGAAAGGGGGCGGTTCGGGGTATCGACATAAACAATGTCATAGAGCCTGAGTTTTAAAGGTGCGAGGATTATGGGTTGCAAAACTCGCAGTACTGAGTAGGCGCAAATCTAAGCCCGTCACTTCGTGGCTCCTCCTTTTCGCAGGAACACATCACACAGGAGAAGACTTCCCGAAGTACCATTTCCGTTTGGGCTCCGCAAGACTCGCATGGAAGCCCCGAGACAATTCTGGTTCGGCCCCACCCTGGCAACCCACATCCCGGACAGGCCGCCGCCATTCGGCGAGCCAATCGAAAGGCAAGCTTTCGAATAGCAGTCATTCGCATGGGATTTAGTTGAGCTCGCATATCTGTTTCAATCAAGGCAAGGCCATCCTCAGACAGCCTCGATGCTTGAGAGACGGCTTCTTCTAACTGCGCTATGGTTCGAATACCCTTGACAAGTTGAGCGCCCCGAGGGTCTGACTTAGGACGCGCGATCAGAGCGTGTGAGGGAAACTTGACTCCAGTAAGCCAGTCCGCGATTTCGGTGCAATCCCTCGCTTCGCAATGTGCATAATTCGTCTTTTCTGCCACAAGGCTCTCAGTAACTGAAAAACCTGCGTCGTCATCCACGAAAGCCATAACCTCGATTCCGCCAGGAATAAAGAAGAAAGTGGGATGGGGGCCAAAGCTGCCTTCACTTGCAACACCCAGAGAGACCCTGGCGGCCTGCATGCCGAGTCTAGCCCTCTAGATGCAGACTTCGCCCATGGTGCCCATGCGCTCAACTTCCCCCGAGAATGTGCCAAGGCTGTCTGTATCTAGCTCCAGCGGGACGGTAGCGGTTAGCCCAAGCGCGCGCAGGAACGGTCGAGCAATGACACTCTCTTTGCCGTGCTTTGTAGCAATACAAACGAGTGCAGAATTGTATCGGTTACTCATCATAACCGTCCGTTGGTATCAGTTTCCAAGCGAGGGTTTCTCCCGAATAAAACGGGATGACGGTATCCGCACCCTTTCCGTAAGTTAAGGGCACTTCTGAGCTTGAGCGTTCTAAAGTGATGGTTCCCTCATTTAAGTGCAAGCCATAAAAGGTTGCGCCATTAACCGAAGCAAAGGCCTCAAGATGGTGCAGCGAATCTTCTTCCTCAAAGGTCTTGGCATAGGATTCGAGTGCAAAAGGCGCGTTAAAAATGCCAGCGCACCCACAAGCAGATTCTTTATCTCCTACTCGATGAGGGGCAGAGTCCGTGCCGAGGAAAAACTTGGGAGAGCCTGACGTTGCTGCCCGGCGGACTTCAAGACGATGGCGCTCTCGTTTGGCGACGGGAAGGCAGTAAAGGTGAGGGTGAAATCCCCCTTTAAACATGGCGTTCCGATTGATTTCAAGATGGTGTGGCGTAATCGTGGCCGCGAGATTGGGTCCGCTGGATTCAATAAATGCGACTGCTTCGCTAGTAGTGACATGCTCCAAGACGATTTTGAGCGCAGGAAATGAAGCAATCACCTTGACCAGCACACGCTCGACGAAGACGGCTTCCCGGTCAAAGATATCAACGTCCGGGTCAATAACTTCACCGTGGATTAGCAGCGGCATCCCAATACGTTCCATTTTGGCAAGAACCCCAAACACGCGCTCGATATCCTGAACTCCTCGCGCAGAATTTGTCGTTGCACCCGCCGGGTAAAGCTTGCAAGCTGTGAGAACACCATTTTCGAACCCGCGTTCCACATCGGTAGGGTCGGATTCTTCCGCTAAATAGGAGGTCATCATGGGAGTGAACCTTAGCGAATTAGGAAGTGCGACAGCAATTCGCGATTTGTATGCCAAAGCTTGCTCAGTGGTGATTACAGGTGGCTCTAGGTTGGGCATGACAATGGCCCGTGCGAATTGACGAGCGGTGAACTGAGCGACCTGTTTGAGCATCACCCCATCTCGGAGGTGAACATGAAAGTCGTCCGGCCTCCGAATGGATATTCTATCAAGAGATTGCGTCATAACTTTCCCATCCTTGCACTCCTTTCAAGTGGATTGTGCCTGATTCTGGTTTTAACGCGAGCAGTCGCAACCACCCATTCTTCAATAAATCCGCGACGGAAGGCACCTTTTCAAGACCCTATCAATCTCGTCAGGGGGTGCCTCTGTGACTACCTGATGAGATTGATAGGGTCATGAAACCATAACCCGTGAGGGCGGTCTACAAACTCAATGGGTAATTCTCGTATCAGGCAATCTTCATTTTCAGAAAGGACACCATTTTTCCGATTCGAGTTAGCAGAGCCTTGACTATCCGCTTAGGCCAGTATTGTCAGGCCGCCAATCTGTATACTTTTGACAGCTCAATATAGATTACTCTGCACCAAATTGGGGGCATATTTTCACACCAAATACAATTCAAAGTGACACTCCTTTTCTGTCACTTTGCGGAATAATTAGTGACGCATTTTGCAGATATAACAGCATAGGTTCCTTTGCGTTGATTGATTTGTAAGTTTAATTAAGTCAAACCTTGTATTGGGTTGCACCAAATAGTGCACAGTAAATTACGTCGTATAATTTGAAAAATGAGAGTCTAGGTTAGAAGGCGCCCGTTCATCGAATGGTCGCTGGAGACAGTCCTTTGCCCCCATCCGCTTGAAGCGTAGCCTTAATGGACTTTGTGAGGGTGTGGAGGTGTAAGGGCAAGCCTTCCCTCGATACGAACCCCCACTTTTCATAGAATGCTTTCGCCCGTACTGCCTTGGCGTGAGCATTCAGGGCGCGGGTGCCGATGGTCTCTTGGACATTCATGAACCGTAGGCAAGTGTCTTGAAACAGACTGGCTGCAAGGCGCTACCCCTTGCAACTCAAATCGACGGCAAGTCGAGCCAAGGGCTCGAGAGGCACCTCGCGTCTTGCGAGTCCCTTGCGAACCCTCTCGGGCGTCTGTTCGAAATCGATCAACGCCGCACAAAGACTGTAGAACCCTACAACTCCACGGGAGTCCGTTCGGGTTGCCACGTACGTTCGATCCGAGTTATTCCGCTGGTTTTGTAGAGCGTGATGCTCGAGGAACGTGTTCAGGGCCTCAGCGCCGCAATCGAACAAGTCCGCATCATGCTCTTCGAAAAGTCAGACTTTTGAAATTTTCATCGCCGCTGACAAAAACATGCCCCATCAGCAAACATTAAATCTCGCTTATTTCCAGTCGAAGTTTAGAACGGTTCTAGGTCTTCTTGTCTGACGTATTCAAACGCCCGGAACTCTGAATCGGGGGCGACGAAGAAATTCATCCACTCTTCGGTTACGGGATGCAAGAATCCCAGGAACGCGGCGTGGAGTTGCAAAGCTCCCACCGACCACTCTTTAGGCGCATAGATCGGATCGCCCAGAACGGGGTGACCGATGGCTTGGAGGTGAACGCGGATTTGGTGAGTTCGGCCCGTTTCCAGCCGAATGCCGACCAGGGTTCCGTCTTCTACTCGCTTCAACTTCTTAATCTGGGTGCCCGCCGGACGGCCGTCTGATGACACACCCATCTTCTTGCGATCTTGATGGTCCCGCGCGATGGGGGCATCAATTCGGAATTTGTCCCGAAGCACCTCTCCCGCCACTACCGCCACGTACCGCCGCTCTGCCGTCTTCTTTTCAATCTGTTTGGCCAAGATAACGTGCGCAGAATCGGTCTTTGCCACCACGAGCAGGCCACTCGTGTCTTTGTCCAGCCGATGCACGATCCCCGGGCGGAAGTCCCCCGCGGTCTGACTGAGTGGACCCTTCCGGTTAAGGAGAGCATTCACCAACGACGGGCTAGACAACGAGGCAGCCGGATGGGTTGCGAGTCCGCGTGGCTTGTTGACGACCAAAAGCGAATCGTCCTCGTACAGCACATGCAGAGGAATATCGGCGGGAGTGAGGTCGTGAACCGGCGAGTCATCGGGAGCTTCAAGGTCCACCACGGCCCCCGGTTCGAGGGCCAGGGAGGACTTTGCCACCTTGCCGTTAACCACTACTCCGCCACTCTCAATAAGGCGGACCAGTTTAGACCGGCTGAATTCCGGCAGTTGTGCGGCCAGCCACTTATCCAGTCGGCCCCGTTCGTTAGAAATGAGGCGCATACGTCATAATGACTGATCGCGGCGGCAAGTGAACTCCCGGTACCCTATAGGCAATATGTCGGATCGATATGAGCCGGGGGCGTTTGAGGCTACGTGGCGGGAAAAGTGGAGGCGGGCGGACCTGTTTAAGACCCGTGAAGAGGCGGGGGCTCAGAAGTTTTATGGAATGGACTTCTTTCCGTATCCCAGTGGGGCGGGGCTTAGCGTAGGGCACTGCCGCAACTTTGTTCCCACCGATGTAATCTGCCGAATGAAGCTCATGCAGGGTTTTAACGTTCTGCACCCCATGGGGTTTGATGCATTTGGACTCCCCGCCGAGAATGAGGCGATCAAACAGAAAACTCATCCGGGACCGATGATCGACCGGTACGCAGACACCTACCGACGCCAAATGGAGTTGGTCGGTATTTCCTACGATTGGTCGCGGTCATTTAAGAGTTGTGAACCCAGTTACTACCGCTGGACTCAGTGGATTTTTGAGCTTCTCTACCGAAAGGGCCTGGCCTACCAAAAGAACGCCGCCGTCAATTGGGACCCCATTGACAAAACCGTGCTCGCCGACGAAGAAATTGTGGGTGGAAGGGCAGAAAGATCCGGCGCACTGGTCGAGAAGAAATTTATTCCGCAGTGGTTCTTTAAGATCACGGATTACGCACAGCGACTGCTGGACGATCTTGACGACTTAGATTGGCCCGACGGCATTAAGAACCAGCAGCGAAATTGGATTGGTCGGTCGGAAGGAGTAGAGTTTGAACTTCGCATTCAGTCCGAGACTCCGACTGCAAAACCCAAAATCATCGATCTTGCCGCCGACCCAGAGACGCTAGTATCTCCCCTGGCCGCGCTTACCTTCCGAGTTTTCACCACCAGAATCGATACGATCTTTGGTATGACGTTCTGCGTGCTCGCCCCTGAGCATCCGCTGGTAGAAAACCTCCAGGTGAGCGAAGAGCGCCGGATCGCAATAAAGACGTATCAAGAACAGGCCCGAGCGCTCAGCGACACCGACCGGCAGGTGGAAAACCGGGAAAAGACCGGCGTCTTCACCGGAGCCTACGCCATCAATCCGGCTAATGGAAAGCCCGTACCCATCTGGTTGGCCGATTATGTGTTAGCCACCTACGGAACCGGTGCGATCATGGCGGTGCCCGGCCACGACGATCGTGACTTTGCCTTTGCCAAGAAGTTTGATATCGCGGTAATTCCGGTGATTTCGCCGTCCGAAGGCGCGACAGAACTCAACGCTTGGTTCAAGGAAAATGAAAGCAAGCTATCAAAAGCTGAGCATCAAGAAAATGGTATCTCCTACTTGTCACCGTTCAGCACGCTATTCGTCCCCTTGCCGTTTGTAGCTAAAGACGGGGTTCTCGTGAATTCGGGCGAATACAGTGGGCAAACCGTGGCCGAAGCGCAAGCCGCTCTCGGAACCTGGATTGAAGCGCTCGGAATTGGGCAACGGAAGGTTCAGTACAAACTGCGAGACTGGCTCATTTCACGCCAACGCTATTGGGGCTGTCCGATTCCCATCATTCACACCAAAGACGGAGACCTGCAACTGGTCCCCGAGAGCCAACTTCCGGTGGAACTCCCCATGGTGGAAAACTATGAGCCCAGCGGAGACGGAACTTCCCCGCTGGCTCACATTCCCAACTTTGTAAACGCAACCGACAATGACGGTAGGTTAGGAAGGCGAGAAACCGACACTATGGGTGGCTTTGCCTGCTCTTCTTGGTATTTCCTTCGGTTTTGTAACCCCCATAATTTCGACCGGCCTTGGGACCCAGAACTCGTTAATCAGTGGATGCCCGTTGACTGCTACGTTGGCGGCGCAGAGCATGCGGTAATGCACTTGCTTTACGCCCGGTTTTGGACCAAGGTGCTCTTCGATGAGGGACTGGTCAACGTTAAAGAGCCATTTAAGCGATTGGAAAACCAGGGGCAAGTATTAGGCCACACCCCGTATCGCTACCCCAAAGAGGGAGAGCAACTGGATATGGGTCAAGAAGGAATCCTGATCTCCTTCAAAGAAGCCGAAACCCTCCCCGAATCGGAAATCTTCTACCGGTGGGCCCGCATGTCTAAGTCAAAGGGCAACGTAGTTACTCCCGATGATGCGGTAGCCACTTACGGTGCCGATGCACTGCGGATGTACCTCTTGTTCGTGGCTCCATTCAACGCCGATGTGCAGTGGGCTAACGAGGGAATGAGTGGGCAGGTGAGATTCCTTTCCAAGATATTCCGAATGGTTGAAGAGTACCAGCCTCTCTACTCTGCCCAGTGGCGAGACCTTATTCCCTTTACGGAAATCGACGATCGAGCAAGAAAGGTTAGACGTCTCACCCATCAAACAATCAAGAACTGCACTCAAGACATTGAAAGGTTCAGCTTTAACACCTACGTGTCTTGGCTCATGAAGTTTGTAAACGGGTTGCAGGATCTGGGTATTGCCTCGGCAACAACTAACGAATTGAGCCCCGGAACCGCACTGGCCTTTAGCGAAGCAGTTGAGACTCTTATTCTCCTTCTAGGACCGGGTGCCCCCCATTCTTCCGATGAACTTTGGAGTTCTCTCGGGAAAGAAGGCTTCACGGTCAATATTCCATGGCCCCAATTTGATTCGGAATTGGCCGCAGACGACACCGTGACTTTGGCCGTCCAGGTGAACGGAAAGCTACGAGACACCTTTGAAATCGCAGTCGGGCTATCCAACCAAGAGTACGAAGATGCCGCCAAGTCACGCGAAAAAATTGTTCACCACTTAGAGGGCAAAGCCATACGTAAAGTTATTGTGGTGCCGGGAAAGTTGGTGAACCTCGTTGTCGGATAACTCATATAATCGGCGCAAATACCTCGGACCCGCCATCGCGGTCGCGGTGGCAGCCCTCCTGGTTGCGCTCTCCAATCGCTCCGTGATTACCGGCACTGGTGTCCCCGTTTTGAACGATGGCACTCAGTATAACGATGCGCTAAAAAAGAGTCAGGAGTTGTCCTTGGACCGTATTCACCGCTACGACGCGGGTGAATCCATGACTCCGGAGGACAAGGTTCCCTTGATGCAGGCCGTAAAGCTGACCGATGGACTGAGCTTAGTGAACCCCACCGAATTTGGCCCCTATTACCTTTCCGGGCGGCTTTACGTCATGCTTGATGACTACGAACGCGCGGACGAGCGGCTGAAGCAATGCGTGATCAACGGCAAAAATCTAACGAGTCAGGAAGCCCAACTCACCCTCGTGGATGCCCATTACCTGCGATCCATTGCGCTGGTTGGACTTAAGCAATATAAGGCGGCATTTGAAGAAGCCAACGCCGCCGCAACCATTCATCCCGACAGCCCAAACTACTTGGCGGGAAGAGCCTCGGTCTACATTCAGATGAATAAGATTCCCCAAGCTAAAAAAGATTTAGCCGCCGCAATCAAACTAGACCCCAATCACATCAGGGCAAATCAATTGCTCAAGCTGATCTCATCCGCGCCTAAATCAACCAAGAAATGATCTGAGCAATCTTTATAGCGTCGCTCGCTTGGGCCGACTTGGACCACAGTTCATCGCAAAGGCTTGGACTTCATCTCCGCCCAACGCCGCGGATAGATCTGGGGAGTAAGCCCGAATTTGGTGTAGATGGGGAACAGCCGAATCGCATCGGTGCCCGGAAGGGGGCAGAGCCGTTCTTTGGTCAGCGCGAGGCCCAATGCTTTCGGGTTGAACTCCTGAATCGCATCCTCGTCGCCCGGAGTGCGCATAAGAATCACAATTCCGCCAACTTTGCATAGCGAAGCACTCGCCTCAAGTTGAATGGTCACGGGGGCAAAGGCGCGACCCGTGACCACATCAAATTCATTGCGCATGGGCCACTCCTCAACTCTCACCTGCACCACGTCAAGATTTGGGAGGGGTTGAGTGCGCAGGAATCCCAACATTTTGCCGTTGGAATCCACTCCCACCATCTTTATATCGGGGCGGGCGCAGGCCAAGGGCCAAGCGGGCAGGCCAGGGCCGGTTCCTAAATCTAAAACCTTTGCGCCCTCCGGAATCAACGGAACCAGCAACAGACTATCTAGAAAATGCCTAATCCACGCATCTTCTTGCGGCACCCGGGTGAGATTCATCACCTTGTTAGATTCGTACAAGGCGGTTTCAAACGCAGTAAAGGCGTCTAACTGATCTGCGTTTAAGCTAACCCCCAGCCCTTTGGCCGCTCCTGCAAACGCTGACCGGTTCATGCTAGATAGTTTGGCTGGTTTCTGTCCCCGCAGAGTCGCGGCGGGTACGCTCTTTACATGGATTTCCGCCTTACCGCTGAGCATGAGCTGATTAGGGAAATGGCCTACAAGTTTGGTCAACAAGAAGTCGTGCCGGACGTCACCCTTAGGGACCGAGCGGCCACGAGCGATCCGGGCATGCTGAAAAAAATGGCTGAAGCGGGATTGCTAGGAGTAAGCATTCCCGAAGAATTTGGCGGTAGCGGCACCGATTATATTTCGTTGGGATTAGTGTGTGAGGAACTTGAACGAGCGGACAGCACTGCACGCGTGGTGATGAGCGTGCATAGCGGGCTGCATTGCCTTACCGTGCTTCAATGGGGCACGGACGATCAACGCAAACGCTGGCTGCCTAAGCTTGCCGCTGGAGATAGAGTGGGAGCCTTTGGACTTACGGAACCCAACGCCGGTAGCGACGCGATTAACATTCAAACCCGAGCTCGCCGAGATGGCGATAGCTACGTGCTCAACGGTGAAAAGACATGGATCAGCCTGGCGGACTACGCGGACCAGTTCTTGGTGATTGCTCGTTTGGAAGGAGCGGGTGACAAGGCCACCCACATCGCCCTCATCGTAGACCGAACCCTCCCGGGATTTCACAGCAAAGCCCTCCACGGAAAGCTTGGAGTTAGAGCGGGCAATACGGGGCAAATCTTTTTTGAAGACGTTCGCGTTCCCATTGAAAATCGGTTGGGTGACGAGGGGGATGGATTCAAGGTTGCGATGTCTGCCCTGGATCACGGGAGGTACACGGTGGCGGCGGGAGCCGTGGGAATCATCACGGCTTGCTTGGATGCCTGCAATGCGTACGCTAAAGATCGAAAAGTTGCGGGCGAAGAAATTGGTCGTAAGCAACTGGTTCAGCAGATGATAGCCCAAATGGTTGCCGGCCGAGACATCGGCAGATTGCTCTACTACCAGGTGGGCTGGATGAAGAATCAGGGCATGCGTCACACTCGCGAGTGCAGTATGGCTAAGTGGGTCAATTGCAAAAACGCTTTTGATTCGGCCAATTCTGCGGTAGAAATTCACGGCGCATACGGCTACATCGATGAGTTTCCGGTGGAGCGATATTTCCGCAACAGCCGAGGGGCGATGATCTACGAGGGCACTCACGAAATCCACACCTTGGTCCAAGCCGAATATGAATTAGGCTATCGAACTGACAAGCCACTAAAAGTGACATTGCCGGCATGGCCATTCGTCCAGTAGGAATTTGATGTGAAAATTTCTTGCCGCCAGCAAGAAATTATAAACCGACCGTTCCGACAAAATTGACCGTCATAATGTATAAGGGCAAGCTTGGTTGCCTAGTGTGAGTCGTGACCTTGTAGCCGAACTTGCGACCCATTCCAAGTTGGAATCAATTCATCAGCCTCAGGAGATCAACATGCCGGAAAGCGTTCTAAATATCCCTTCAAATAGAGGAATTGGCGATGTTTTGGAGAAGCCATTCATCCGAGTGGTTTTCCAAAGTGGCTTCCCTCAGGAATTTGGCATTAACGGTTGCCGGGTGGAAGATGTGATTGAAGTGGCCATCGAACGAATTTCCCGATACCAGCGTGGATCCCTTCCCTGCCCAGAGAATGAAGAAGCATTGCGAGCACTTAAGCGGGCCAAGGCGTCTTTGGATGAGCGGGTGAGGCGCCGTGAGGTTCAGGGCGTACTTAACACCAACGCCCAACACGCAATTGTCCGCACCGAAGACTCGGACCACGACTTCTCGGCGACCGGTTCGTGACCGGCCGATCAGGGCCGCAGTTGCGGTCCGTCATCTTGCTGTTAACTGGCATTTTTTCGGCAAATACGGTTTGTCACGCCGAGATCCGATACCAGGTCACCCCAAATGTGGCGGCAAAGACCCTAAGAGTGGAGATGTCGGTCCCACCCTCGGGTTCGGAAATCCTTGTGCAGATTCCACGATGGGAACCGGGAGCTTATTTTTTGAGTTCTGGGGCACCCCACGATATAAAAGCGGAGACCGCCGAAGGAAGCCCACTCCAGGTTGATCCGATCGACAAGTTCACTTGGCGAATTTCAATCCCGATGGAAAACCGTTTTCAGCCCTGCCGAGTTCGGTATGACCTGCCGACCAATGTAGCCGATAACTCAGTTCACTTTTCGGGACCGAGCACTTACCTGTACGTGGTAGACCGAAAACAGGAACCTTGCCGACTTAAACTTTCGCTTCCTAAAGACTGGAAAATTGCGATCGGCACAAACCCGACCAAAGAGTCGGATAGCGAATTTGTATTTCCTTCCTACGACGTCTTAGCGGACAATCCGGTGACAATGGGCAAGTTCAAAGCGGTTACCTACACCGCCCTTGGAAAGCCTCATATGTTGGCGTTACGCGGCGAGGCCGTAAGTGACACAGATCTCAAACGACTGATCTCTATGTGTCGCTTTGTTTCTGAATCTGAAGGATCATTCTTTGGCAATCTGCCGTACGACCGCTACGTGTGGCACTTCTCCATGCGTGATGGCGTAGATGGCGGTGGAGGTCTGGAGCACCTCAGTAGCACCGAAATAGGCCTTTCCAGTGGCCTCGGACCCAAGTCAATTGGGTTACTGGCCCATGAATTTTTTCATCTTTGGAACGTCAAGCGCATTCGATCTCGGCCGTTGGGCCCGTTTGACTATACTCAGCTCCCTCAGACGGGAGCGCTGTGGTGGCTAGAAGGCGTAACCGATTACTACGCAGACATGATTCCGCGTAGGTTCGGCTGGTCGGGCGATGCGCACTTACAACACCAGACCCTTATGAACTACACCCGTCAGAGCGCAAACCCAGAGCGACTTAAAGTAAGCCCCTACGACTCCAGTTTTCGCGTGCGAGAGACTAACCATGGACTGGGAAACAGCAATGGTTACGGTGTGAGCTATTACGAAACCGGATGGCTGGTGGGACTGTGCCTCGATATCGAAATCCTCGCCCAAACCCACGGCAAGCATTCCTTGGATGACGTGGAACATGCCCTTTGGACCATGTGCAAGGATAACCAGCCCGGATTCGCGGAAGATGAAATTCGAACCCAATGCATCAAATTCGGTGGTGAATCACTCGGCCCGTTTTATGATTCGGTGGTGATGAAACCCGGCGAGCTACCGGTAGAAAGTCAGTTGGCAAAGCTTGGAATGCAAATCAAGCCAGAGTCAACCACCGAGCCCGATTGGGGATTCCAATTCACCGCTCGCGCCAACGAGAAGGGATTGGTAGTTGGAAAAGTTGAGCGCAATGACGAATTCGCCGATCTCAAATCGGGAGATGTGATTAAATCGATCAATGGAGAAACTGTGGAATTCAACACGGTCCGCCAGATTTCTCAGGCCTATAATCGGATATTCAGCACTTTAAAGCCCAATTCAGCGGTGAGCATCACGGTTAAGCGAAGCGATAGCCCGATGGTGAATACGGTCAACGGCAGAGTGGGTGCGCGTGCCGTAAACAAGAAGATGATCGTAATTCACGATGAATTGCCGGAATCAAAGTCTCTGAGAACCAAGTGGCTCGCCCAGGTTCGCTAAAGATCCCCGTAGGTATTCAGACCCACGCCTTCTGCCCGTGCTTCGCTGGGAAGGCGATTTTGCGTGGTCGGAAACTATTCTTGAAGCACTATGCGTAATGGCACTAAGCTTAAAACCGAACTGAGAGATTTTGGGCGGAGACAGATGGGGAAACCCTGGAGGATTGTTGATGTTAGCCGGAAGAATATTCACGATTGCAATGGGTTTGGTGGCCGCGACCTCGTTTGCCGGTCAAGAACCAAGCTTTGACTTACAACTTGCGACCCCGCGAATTGGTGCTTCGGTCAACACACTGGTGAACCAAGACACAAAGCCCCCGGTGCCCCCCAAAGCACCCACAGCCCCAGAGTCACCCACGGCCCCAGACGCAAATGCCCAAGCTAAAGAGTTAGCCGAAGCCAAGAAGGATGCGGAAGATGCCATGTCTAAGGCGCTGGACGAAGCGGCCAAAGAACCGGGCGTCACTCCCGAAATGGCAAAGACAATTTCTGAACTGCTGAAGGGAATGATGCCCGAGATTCAGAAACAAATTGAGTTTGCACTCAGTTCGAAATCTCAGATGACCATGGGGGGCCATGTTAGTCCTGAGATGCAGAAGAACATTGAGATTAGAATTAAGCACCTCGATGAGAAGCTGGCACCGAGGATAAAGAAGCATATAGAAATCCGCATGGGCAAGATCAAGCCAGGGATCAGCCCCGACATTAAGCGCGAGATTGAGATTGAGATGAAGGGAATTCCGAACGAAGCCAAGGCATACCTTCCAAATGATTTCGCTGTTCAGCTTGAGAAGATGGTAAGTGAACAGTCTGCCAAGGGTGTCACCCCGTCGACTGATCAAGAAATTGAATTCTCAACTCCGGCTATGCCTCCACGCCCGCCAATGTCACCCATCGAAGGCAATTCACCACCCGCAGATTTCGAGAGGGTGATCAGGAGCCTAACTGCAGAACAGCGATCTGTGATCAGGCAGCACGGTTACATTAAGAGTTCCGAACTCTCCTCTACCCAGCGGAGGTGGCTGGGTCTCCCCCTCCGTGGTCATTTTGTGATGTCCTATACCAACGGCACCCGAAAGATCGTCATTAAGTCTAACTAAGAACGCATGATAAGCGGGGCGGTTCGGGCATGATAGTGTAAGTGAACCGTCCCGCCTCTTTGGCCGCCATGTTTGCCTTCGTTGGCGTCGCCTTAGGCGCATTTGGCACCCATGGGCTTAAAGATCACCTTTCGTCCGCAAATCTCCAGATTTGGCAAACAGGAGTTCAGTACCACATGATTCACGCGGTAGCTGCGCTTGCCACCAGCCTCACTCCCCTGCCGGCAAAAGCCCGTAGGGTGCCCGCATTGTTCCTCATCGGCATCGCCATTTTCAGTGGCAGCCTCTATTTGCTGGCCGTCACCAACGTAAAAATTCTCGGAGCCATCACCCCATTGGGAGGCTTGGCCTTTCTGGCGGGTTGGTCAAGGCTGGCCTATGTGCTTTGGAAAGAAGGTCTGGCTGATTAGGGTAGTTCGGAGGTTCGGGCGTGATTACGCTCGGGAATCAAAGTCTTTCGTCAGTCACTTCGTTAACGCTTAGTCGCCCACTCTGCGCATCGTGACCAGGACTCGGCGAATTTAACTCTCGGTCAGTACCGGCCGTATATTTGGTCTGTAGTCTCTAGTATGGTGACTTCGCCGGTCTCCATCTCGTAAATGGCGCTCACCACCGACGTAGTTCCGTCCAGCACCGCTGACCGCAAGACATACAGATCCCGAACCAGGTGATCTAGCGATTGGACCGCATTCTCGATAATGCTCTGCCGATAGAGGTCTTTGGGCTGCTTACTCTTAGCCTTATAGACCGCCGATAGAACACTGAACCGATGGAGGCCGCCGGCACCCCCTTTGTCTCCATCCAGCAACTGTCCCACGGCAAGGCAATTGGTATGCCCCAGCACCATAACGAGCGGAACCTTGAATTCTCCGGTCGCAATCTGAAGCATCCACTTGGCGGAATCGCTCGCCACATTCCCCGGCACGCGACTGGCGAAGAGTGCTCCGAGGGGCTGATCGAAAATAACTTCGGGGGTCACCCTACTATCTGAACAGGCGATTATCGCCGCCTTGGGCTTCTGAAATACGGCAATATCGCGCAGGTCTTCTGGACGATAACGGTAGGCGTGCGATTCCCCCGCTCGAAAGCGAGCGTTTCCGGCCAGCAAGTCTTCCAGCACATCGGCGGCGGCTGGCGTTAGGCCCTCTTGATGATTAAGCATAGACACCTAAAAGAACTCCGGGAGGTAGGTTGGGCAGGGCGTTAATAGTTCGCACGCAACTTTGAGTGCGGAGGGGTTAGTTACCTGAACCAAGTTGGCATGGGCGAGATCGGCCAAACTGGGTTCGCCGAGGAACGCGGGAGCAAATACACCCACCGGCATCGTAAAGTCGGCTTCGTCGGTCTTCTCAACCTGAACTCCATCTCTTGAGAATCTCACCCGCCATGGACCCTTGTTTTCCGGAATGCAGTCATCCACAATGCCGATGCGAAACTCCCCCGATGCTTCATTCTCTGGCTTTAGAGATCTCAGGGCCAAAGGCACGTCATTTACGCGGAACATCGGCAATCGGTCAAATTTCACATCCACTCCGTGGTCTAGGTGGTTCAACAAGAATGGACCGTCTGAAGGTTCGTACCAAGAAAAACCATTTTTGTTCATTCCGATGGACCGAAGGATGCTTAGGGCGGAATAATATCCCGCCGTTGTGCTCCACACCACTTCAGAAATAGGGTCGGTCGTCCAGAAATTAACGCTGTGCGCAAGGGCAACGTAACCCTCCACGGGGTCACCGGCGGCATAAATGGTGAGGGGCCGATGTTCATTAAGGACCCTTTTCCACTGCAACTCGGTACGCAGACTTACCCCACTTCTAGCTTGGGCAAAGGCTTTGTGACAGTTCTCAAGTAACGACCAGTCATCGGGAGACAGTCGACGAAGGGCCAACGTTTCTTTGCCTTTCGGAAGTCTGTTTACGGGGCATTCAATTCGGATTCTTCTCCCCGCCGTCTCATAGCCAAATTGACGGTAGTACGCCTCGCTAAACGCATACAGTGAACTCATCACGATGCCCGTTTCGCGCATGTGACGCACCGCGTAAGTGAGCATGTTGGAGCCCACCCGCTTCTTTCGGTGATGGGGGGCCACGGCTACCCCACCGATGCCGCCACTCGTGAGCACGGCCCGGCCCCGGGTGCACGTCATGGGCAAGATGTCAAATGCTCCGGCAACTTCGCCATCCACTAAGGCAACAAATGGGTCGCTATATACGAGTTTTCTCTCATTCTCTGGCGGAACAATTCCGTTTCGATAGGTTAGAGCGTTGACCAACCAATAACCGTCTCCATCAACATCTGTAAGCGGACGGGTAAATACTTCCGACATTAACTTTGAAGCATACGCGAACTCACAAGTCGCTGGTGATATTTCCAGCTTTTTATGGAATAGAACCAGTGGAAACGATTGTTTCCGCGGACCCGACTCCACTTCATCGAAAAGATTTATAAGGCAACCATCATGTCAGAAGAACCCAAGGAAAAAGTCAAGAAAAAAGGCAGTAAATTGCCCATCATTGCCGCATTGGTCCTGGTTGCCGCCGGCGGTGGATTCTTTGTGATGAAGGGCAAAGGCGACGGCAAGCCTAAAGAAATTGTGATCAAACTTAGTAAGGTGCACCCAGAACCCCTTAAAGAGTTTCTGGTTAACCTGAGAGACAACGGAGTGTATCTTCGAACCGAAATTGCATTACACCCAATGGACGGATTTGATGTTAAGAAGATGGAAGAAAATGGACCCGCCGTTCAGGATGCCATCATTGGGGTTCTCACTTCCAAGTCCCTAGAACAAATTCGAACTCCCACCGGTAAAAAGCTCCTCAAGAAGGAAATCGCCAGTGCGGTCAACGAAATCTTGAGTGAAGGCAAGCCCGAAGAACCCAAACCCGACCCTAAGGAAAAATCGAAAGAGAAGGTCGTTGAGATTGTCAAGAAAATAGAACCAGAAGCAACCAAGGAAAAACCCAAGGAGCGAGTGCCCGAAGATTGGGATTCCCTAGACGGACCGATTCTGAAGGTCTACTTTGTAAGCTTTGCCACCCAGTAACGAGCCGAGAAGTAGATAAGAGCCGACTTTCCCACGATGGAAGGCCGGCTTTTTTTAGCTCAAGGGCTTAAAACTCACAAACTGCTTTAGATTTTCAATCAAATGCACAATCGTATCTAGAGAAATACCGGGAATCGCCAATGAAGAGAACTGATATCTCACAGTGTGGATCAAGTTTTGGTCTCCACAAGATTCAGGTTCAAATACATTGTCAGACATTCTTTCGCAATCAGAAATAGAAGCCTTGCTTAATTCACTGGGCGGGGATTCCGATCCCGCACCTTTTGCGGCACCCATGCCAATGAAATCTGCGGCCAAACCTTCAATGGGCAAGGGTAAAGAATCAAAGGGGACGATTGCCTACGAAGTTTACGACTTTCGCCGCCCAGACAAGTTCAGTAAAGACCAGCTTCGAACGTTGCAGATGTTGCATGAGACCTTTGCCCGTCTCGCGGGAACCGGACTCTCGGCTTACCTTAGGGCACCGGTGACCATTGACTTGATCTCACTGGAGCAAGTGCCTTACGAGGAATACCTCAGAAGCATCAACCAATCGGTCTTCACCATCCTCTCAATTCCCCCACTGACGGGCCAAGCCGTTCTGGAAATTGAATTTGGCCTGGTGTTTACGATGATTGATCGGATGCTGGGCGGACCGGGCAAATCAATCGATCGAACCATGCTTACGGAGATTGAGCGTCCGCTGGTGCGGCAGATCATAGAACGCCTTTTTGCGTCCCTAAAGAGCGCCTGGGAAGGTGTGGTTGTGGTCAATCCCGGCATAGAAGGGATGGAAATCTCGGCTCAGTTCGTGCAGATTGCTCCGCCCAATGACATTGTGGTTACGATCTTGTTTGAAGTGCGCGTGGGCAATCAACGTAGCGCAATGAGCTTGTGTATTCCCTACCTTGTGCTCAAGCCCATCACCGCTAAGCTCAGCGCGCAAAAGTGGTTTGCCGGATCTAACCGACGCAACAGCCCAATATCTCGCCGATCGTTGACCTACCAGGTGAATCAATCCAAGGTCCAGTGCGCCGTGAAACTGGGCGGGGCAAGGATGGCCGTCAAACACTTTCTCTCACTAAAGCCGGGCGACATTTTAAGGCTTGACCAGGAAACCGCACAAGACATGACCTTTATGGTGAGCAATGTGCCGAAATTTATGGGAAAACCCGCCCTTCACGGCAAGAAAATGATCTTTGCCGTTACCAATCGAATCGAGGAATAAATGCCCGCTCTACCTCCAGATATCCTTCAAAAATTTCAACAGATCCAACCCCAGATCTGGCAAACCGTTTCGCTCACCCTAAGCGAAGCCTCTGGCCATGCGCTGAGTCTGCTGGAACCCAAAGTTCAGAACACGAGTGCCGTTGAAGCCGGCATGCAATTGTCGGCCCACGCGCTCATCATTCAGTTTGCGTTTGCCGCCGCCCCGGAGAGCGCCCACATCATTGTGGTCTCCATGGAAGCCGCCCTCGAATTGGCCTCTTTGGCCGCAGAGACCCCGGTTCGGGAGCTGGATGAAAACATTGTCTCCGACCTCCGGCCGGTGATGGAAGGGTTGGTTCAAGGACTATGCCTATCAATCGGCAGTCTGCGCAACGAATCCATGGTGGCGAGCGGACTCTCGATTAGGCACCAAATTTTGAGTATGCCTCCCACTTTGCAGAAAGCGGGCGACATCACTCGCATTGACGTTGAGCTTCATTCCGAAGACGCCTCCTGTCCGGTATCGTGGCTGATGGATTCTGATGCCGTTCACCTCATTCTTGGCCTGGAATCTCATGAAGAAGAAGCCGCACCGTTTGCTCAGTCCATTGAATTTGGTGCCGCCGCTGCCGGGGTTCGATCTCATGCGATGACGGAAGATCCTCACGGTATTGAATTGCTGATGGACATTCCGCTGGAGATCAGTGTGGAGCTAGGAAGGGTAAAGATGCTGGTGAGAGACGTGGTGGATCTGTCCACCGGGTCTATTGTGGAAATAGACAAAGCGGCGGGCGAACCGGTAGACGTGATGGTTAATGGCCGAATTGTGGCCCGGGGCGAAGTGGTGGTTATAGAAGACAACTTTGGGGTGAGAATCACCGAAATCCTTAATCCCCACGATCGGCTCGTTCGCCTGGGAGAAGTAGCATGAAGAAACTAAGCACGCTATTACTCTTACTTCCGAGCCTTGCCAAAGCAAGCGGCGACTTTTTGGGCACCAAGTCTGATCCCATTCCAGCACCGGTGAACATCAGCCCGATTACGGGGAGCTCGATGGTTCAGATGCTGATTGTGCTGGCGGCGGTCCTTGCAATCGTTAAGTTTGGAATGCCTCGCATCATGGCAATGTTTGGTAACCGGCTGGTTACCGGCACCACGGCCAACATCCGGATTGAAGAGTCGGCGAGCTTTCCCGGCGGAAATCTCTACGTGGTTCGGGCTCGAAACAAGACCTTACTCTTGGGGGTGGCCAACGCTGGCATTCAATGCCTGGCCGACCTTACGGAACCCCATCCGTTAGAGAAAGCCCTTACGTTTCAAGAAATGTTGGAATCCGCCCCCGGCATGGCACCAGAGTCATCCGTAAACGCCGTGGTGGAAACGCAAGACATTTCACCGGCTTCCCAAGAGCTTGCCCGAATTCTTCGGCTCACCCAATGAAGACCCGCACTTTGCTTACGGTGGGTTTGGTGGGAACCGCGCTGGGCCTTGCCGCTTACGCCTGCGCCCAGGCCCCCATCACCATCCCTCAGGTTTCCCTTAATATGGGCCCCACCAAGGGCAAAGGAGATGTAAGCACGTCTCTGCAGATTTTGGCCATGCTCACCGTGTTGAGTTTGGCGCCATCCATTCTCATTCTTACCACCGCCTTCACCCGAATCATTATCATTTTCAGCTTTCTGAGAAGCGCCCTGGGAACTCCCACCATTCCGCCGAACCAAGTGGTAGTGGGTCTTAGCCTGTTCCTCACTTTTTTTGTAATGAAGCCCACTTACGAGGAGATCAACCGGGTGGCCATTCAACCGATGCAACACGGAATGCCGTTTACCGAAGCCCTGAGCAGGGCCCAAGACCCCATCCGAAACTTCATGCTGAAATCTACCTACAAGAAAGACCTCACCCTCTTTCTGGGCATCAGTAAGGAGAACCCCCAGACGGCTAAGGACCTCTCGTTGGTCACGTTAATTCCTGCCTTTATTATCAGTGAACTCAAAACCAGCTTTATGATTGGGTTCTACATCTTTATTCCATTCTTGGTGATTGACCTCATTGTTGCCAGTTCGCTGATGAGCATGGGAATGATGATGTTGCCCCCCACCATTATTTCTTTGCCCGCCAAGCTCTTAGTGTTTGTTCTGGCCGATGGTTGGAGCACCCTGATCTCGGCGATTCTTACGGGGTACCGCTGATGGATCAAAGCGCCGCGATGGCGATGGCCCGGCAAGGTGTGGAAGTGGCCCTGTTGGCGATGATGCCAATTCTGGCGGTCTCGCTGTTCATTGGTGTACTGGTGAGCATCCTTCAGGCGCTGACTCAGATTCAAGAAATGACCCTTACGTTTGTGCCCAAGCTGGTAGGCGTGGCCGTGGTGATGGCCGCAGTGGGCAACTGGATGTTGGGCGTGCTGATTAACTTCACCGTGATTTGCTTCAGCCGCGTGGGCAATATTGGGCACGGCGGATGACCGAAGCCTTAATGTTTGCCTGGCTTACCGTGTTTTTACGTTGCTCGGCTATGGTGCTCACGTCGCCAATCTTTGGCGGTCAAACGGTGCCCATCATGATTCGCGTTCTCACTACGATGGCCCTTTCCGGAGCGCTCACGTTGGTGATTCAGCCCCACTTAGGGTCGATTCCGCCCGACATGGTGGGCTTGCTGAGTGTGTGCTTACGTGAGATTGTGGCGGGCCTGGTCATTGGAATGTTCACCACCTTAGCCCTCCAAGTGGCCCAAGTTGCGGGGAGCATTATGGACCTTCAGGTTGGACTCAGCATGAGTCAGGCCATGAACCCGGTGACCGGTGTTTCCGTAACCGTTCTTGCCCAGTACAAGAACCTACTGGGAATGATCATTTTTCTTTGCATGGACGGCCACCACCTACTTATAGGTGCCCTCATCCGAAGCTACGACGCAATGCCCGGATTTTCTATGGCGAGCCCCGCCGTGATTCAGACCGGACTTCTTTCCATGATGGCTACGGTTTTCATCATCGCAATCCAGGTTGCGGCGCCGGTGATTGGCGTGAGCCTTATTGTTGACGGCTCCATGGGCCTCATCAGCCGAGCCGTGCCGCAGTTGCAAGTGATGACGGTGGCATTGCCCGCCAAACTCGCATTGGGGTTTATTGCGGTCAGCGTAGGACTCCCCGGTTTGGTTCTGGGCGTGAACGCCGCCGTAGAAGCTTCGTTCCAATCGCTGGGACCCATTTTTAGGATGTAACCCATGGCGGAAGAGAGCGGACAAGAACGTACCGAAGAAGCCACCAGCCGTCACCGGAGTGAAGCGCGAAAACGAGGAACGGTGGCTAAGTCGGTTGATCTCAGTCATTCGCTTGCCATGCTTGCCCTGCTGATGGTGATGCCCGCCGCCCTGAGCTCCACCTCGTCTGGCCTCATTCACGAGTTTAAACGCTCCCTGGCCGATTTGCCCATGCAGATCACCATGGCATCCCTCACCCAGAGGGGCATGGCGGTGCTATCTCCGGTGATCCCCGGGTTCATCATGCTGGCCGGAACCAGTGTGGGCGTTGCGGTGTTTTCTACGGTGGCTCAGGTGGGGCTGGTCTTGAGCCCCGAGGCGCTGAGTCCCAGCTTTTCCAAGTTGAATCCGCTCGCGGGGTTTAAGCGGCTGCTATCGGCATCGGGGGCGTTTGAAGTTTTTAAATCTACGCTTAAAATGTGCGTGTTTGGGTACATGGTGTACTTGGCCATTGCCGGACATTGGCCCGAAGTCTCCCGCCTCACCGTGCTCACCCCCGCCGCTTCCCTCTCTGCGATCGGCAACATTCTCAAAGACGTGGCCATGCGCGTAGCCCTTCTGTGGCTGGCTCTGTCTCTCCTGGATTACTTTTTTCAGCGCAAGCAGATTGATAAGCAACTGAGAATGACTAAGGAACAGGTCCGGCGAGAAATGAAGGATCAGGAGTCGTCGCCGGAAATGAAGGCCGCCCGAATGCGGCGGCGTCGCCAACTGGGAAAAGGCAGCCTGCGCGAAGCGTTACGTCTGGCCGACGTGGTAGTTACCAACCCCACCCACTTTGCGGTTGCCATTCAATATGACCCTCAAAAGCACCACGCCCCGTTGGTGGTGGCCAAGGGACAAGACCTGGTCGCGGCCAACATTCGCGGATTCGCCAAAGAACTTCAGATCCCCTTGGTGCCCAACCCCCGCCTAGCCCGCGCCCTGTACAAACAGTGTGAAGTAGGCGACTACGTCCCCCGAGACCTCTTCCAAGCCGTAGCCGAAGTCCTAGCCTACGTCTACAAAACCCTAAAGCGAGTCCGAAGCTAGCGCGACGCCGGAAGATGAACGTGCCCGAGTCGCACTGCCGGCAGGCGCTCTATCCATCCTCGCCGACCGCCGAAAAGTGTCTCCGTTTGGAGTGATCTGAACGTCTCTAGACGGAAGCCAGAGACATTCTGTTAAACTCGTACTAAGACACATAAAATGGCAAGTAATTCCACGGGCGCGAATATTGGCTTTGAAGCGGAACTCTGGCGAGCCGCGGATCAACTCCGAGGGAGCATGGAACCGGCAGAGGCTAACTAAGCGATGATTGATTACACCACGCTCAGGCTGGCTCTCCAGCATCTAGAAGCTCAACTCGCCAACTATGAGGGCGCTGCAAGCCGCCCCGAATTAACGGATTTAGACCGTCAGGGACTAATGGAATCCGTGATTCAGCGCTTTGAAACCGCGTACGAATTGTCTTGGAAGTTTGTAAAGCGATACCTCACCGAAGAGCTGGGCCAAGCCGAGACGCCCAACAGCCCCAAGCCAACGTTCCGGCTCGCCGATCAGAATGACCTGCTCAACGGAAGAATTGCGCCTTGGCTATCGTATGCCGATGCCCGGGTGGCCACCGCCCACGATTATAGTGGGGCTAAGGCAGAAGCCACTCTGGCCACCATTCCTGGTTTCTTAGAGGATGCAACTGGGTTGTATCAAACAATGAGCAAGACCCCATGGAAGTAATGCCCAGCGTCCAAATCACGGAGAGCGAGTGGCAGATTGTCCAATGTCTGCTCCAAACCCACGCTCCGGGCCTAAAAGTTTGGGCGTACGGGTCTCGCGTCAAGCACAAAGCGCGCCGCACCTCCGATCTGGATCTAGCCGTATTCGCCGACCCGAGCCAAAGTGGGGTGATCTCCCGCCTGCGAGAAGAATTCGAAGATAGCCGTCTGCCGTTTCCGGTGGATGTGCACGTTTGGGATCTCATCGCAGATCGCTTCCAACGGGAGATTCAAATCAAGTACGTCGAGATTCAAGCCGCAGGCCAGATAT
The DNA here is from genome assembly GCA_038212035.1 of Fimbriimonadales bacterium. Taxonomy (GTDB): domain Bacteria; phylum Armatimonadota; class Fimbriimonadia; order Fimbriimonadales; family Fimbriimonadaceae; genus Fimbriimonas. The sequence goes on along the minus strand of JBBQUZ010000035.1, from coordinate 10,375 downwards.
CAAATTGAGCCACCGATGATTAACTTCTCCTCTAAGCGCCAAATCTCCGCGACGGGGATTGAATATGGGTTAGCGCGTGATCTCCCGCGTTTACTTGGGTCCACCAAGGGGGACAACTTTGTCATGGTGATCAGCAAAGCTCAAACATCCTGCGAAGTGTCCGGGCGTAGCATCGCAGACCATTTTGCCAACGTCGGGAAAATGGTCGACATTGGGGCAGCTGTTTGGAGACAAGCTGAACAGGTCATACCGAGTGCCATTGCCGACCACGCCAAGCCTAACACAGGGTGGAGTGAGGAGGACAAATTCCCCGGCTTCTGCTTCTCCGCTTCTAGAGAGAATATTCAGGAGCACGGCTATGTTCTCACTCCGGGGCGTTATGTTGGGGCAGAAGCCGCTGAAGAAGACGCTGAGCCGTTTGATGAGAAAATGAAGCGCCTAACCGGTCAGCTCAGCCAGCAGATGGAGAAAGGCAGAGAGCTTGACGAGGCAATCAAGGCGAACTTCAAGAGTCTGGGTTGGGAGATATGAGCAAGCCAAAGAAGCTGATCCCAAGGGCCGACATCATCCGTTCATCTGCGGCGGAGTACCTCACGTTCGTTGCGGCCACGGGCGACCAGTCGGAGGCGATAGAAGTCCGATATCAGGATGAGAACATCTGGCTCACTCAGAAAATGATGGCGACGCTTTACGGTGTCACGGTCCAGGCAATTGGCCAGCATCTCAAGCGAATCCTTGCTGATGGTGAACTGGAGGAAAATTCAGTTGTAAAGAAATACTTTACAACTGCCGCCGACGGGAAGAGCTACGAGACCCATCACTACAACCTCCAAGCAACTATCGCCGTTGGGTTCAAAGTCGAGAATGAACGCGCCGTCCAGTTCCGCAAGTGGGCTGGGCAAATCGTGAAGGACTACACCATCCAAGGGTGGGTCATGGATGCAGACCGCCTCAAGAAGGGGCACATGTTCACCGACGAATACTTCGACCGTCAGCTTGAAGTCATTCGCGAAATCCGCCTCTCGGAGCGGAAGTTCTACCAAAAGATCACCGACCTCTACGCCACCGCCTTCGACTACGACGCGACCGCCCCAACCACCAAGAAGTTTTTTGCGCTCGTCCAAAACAAGCTGCACTGGGCAGTTCATCGCCATACCGCCGCCGAGCTAATTGTGAAGCGGGCCAACGCTACTCAAGAACACATGGGCCTCACAACATGGGATGCCGCCCCGCAAGGCAAGATCATCAAGTCCGACGTCTCGATTGCCAAGAACTATCTGAACGAGCAAGAAATGGATCACCTGGGACGGATTGTTTCGATGTATCTGGACTACGCTGAGCTTCAGACGACACGCAAGATTCCCGTGTCGATGGAGGATTGGGCAACGCGCCTCGATGGATTCTTAGAATTTAACGAGCATGAGATTTTGGTCGGAGCAGGCCGAATCTCCCACGAGGAAGCAAAGCTCCATGCTGAGTCTGAGTTTGAGAAGTATCGTATCGTTCAGGATCGGATGTTCCGAAGCGACTTTGACCAGTTCTTGTCTCTTGACCGACCTATAGTTCGAGATGAGGAATCCCAGTGAATTCCCTCAGTTCTGGCACAGCGTTTAACAAGTCCGAGGGATGGCGACACTCTACTTGGGGTGAAGAGATTTCTCTTGAATATGGGAAGGCAATTCGAGACTATGCAGTGGATCACGGCAAGTATCGAGTCTTCGGCACGAACGGTCCAGTTGGCTGGACCGAGTCTTTCCTCGCACCAGGTCCGGGTGTTATTCTCGGTCGAAAAGGCGCATACCGAGGAGTCAAGTACTCTGCGGATCCATTCTGGGTGATTGACACGGCTTACTATGTAAAGCCAAAGACTAATCTCGATATGCGATGGCTGTACTACGCCATTCAGCACTACAAATTAGGAGAGATTGACGACGGGTCACCAATTCCGTCAACCACACGATCAGCGGTCTATGTTAGATCCCTTGAAGTTCCGCCAAAGGGTGAACAGAAGCGAATCGCACATATCCTTGGCACTTTGGATGACAAGATTGAGTTGAATCGGCGGATGGCGGCGACGCTGGAGGAGATGGCGCGGGCGATCTTCAAGTCCTGGTTCATCGACTTCGACCCCGTCCACGCCAAAGCCCAAAACCGCCCCACCAACCTCCCCGAAGAGATCGACGCCCTTTTCCCTGACTCATTCGAAGACTCAGAATTGGGCAAGATTCCCAATGGTTGGAGGATCGATACCGTATCTTCAATTGGTGAAGTAGTCTGCGGCAAGACGCCTCGAACTGCAAACCCCCTTGAATTATGGACCCGATATTCCTTTCATAACGATCCCTGACATGCACCGCCAGCTTTTTGCTTTGCAGACCGGCAAATCGCTGTCCAAATTGGGCGCATCAACACAACGTAACAAGACACTACCCCGGGGATCAATATGCGTAAGTTGCATCGCATCGCCTGGCCTAGTAGTCCTCGTTGACTCGCCGTCGCAGACGAATCAGCAAATCAATTCGGTTATTCCTAGGGACCTATCGGAAGCTTATTACTGGTTCCAAGTACTGTCGAACCTTGGACAAGAAATATGTTCGGCAGGAAGCGGCGGCTCAGTTCTTTCAAACCTGAGCACTAGCAGGTTCTCTAATCTGAGAGTTCTGTTTCCACACTGTTCGCTTCGGTCTGCATTTCACTCGGTTGTTTCTGTAATAATGGCTCGCCACAGAAATACATCACTCGAAAGTACAACTCTAGGAGTAACTCGCGACACGCTGTTGCCAAAATTAATCACAGGCGAGACAGTTGCAGGAATCGACTTGGAGGACTTAGCCAATGCCAAAGCGTATGCGTAGAGTCTTCTCAGTTGAGAGCGAGCTTGTGACAATGTCGCGAGAAGCAGCAATTGCCGCCGTCGGACGGGTGATTCGTATCTTCAAGATAAATAATGCAGAACGACTGGCAACTGATATTGTTAAACTCTTTGAAATAGCACCATAAGCAAGCTCACAGAATCCCATGTAGAAGACGCCGCCCTCGCCTGGCTCGAAAGTTTGGGTTGGTTCGTGGTGCATGGCCCGGAGATTGCGCCAGGTGAAGCTGACGCCGAACGAGCAGACTATCGCGAAGTCATCCTCAGTCGTCGCCTTCGGTCTGCTATTCGAGACCTGAACCCGCAGCTCTCCGAGGATATCGTCTCGGAGGTTTACAAGAAGATCACCAATCCAGAAGGATCGACACTTGAGATGCGCAACCGAGCGTTTCACCGAATGCTCGTTAACGGCGTCTCAGTTGAATACCGCCATGATAGCGGCGACATTCGCGGAACGCAAGCCAAAATCATTGACTTTGAAAATATTGCCAGCAACGACTTTCTCGCGGTCAATCAATTCACGATCACCGAGAACAACATCGAGCGTCGGCCCGACATAATCCTTTTCGTAAACGGTCTCCCTCTGGCCGTCATTGAACTCAAGAATGCCGCCGACCAGAATGCAGATATCTGGAAAGCCTTCACCCAACTCCAAACCTACCGAAAACAACTTCCGACTCTGTTCCAATTCAACGAAGCTCTAGTAGTCTCCGATGGAGTTCAAGCGCGGATAGGATCACTCACCAGTGACAAAGAGCGGTTCATGCCATGGCGCACAATTGAGGGCGACAAGATCGCCGACGACCACCTAACCCAACTCCAGGTTGTTCTTCAAGGCGCATTTAACCGCGAGCGATTCCTCAACCTCATCAAGTATTTCGTGGTGTTTGAAGAAGGCGACAAGGGCAGCTTGGTCAAGAAAGTTGGCGGATACCACCAGTATCACGCCGTGTCCGTTGCCCTAGAAGAGACCATCCGAGCGAGTGCGGTGGCGACCAAGCCTGGCATGGTTCGTGAGCCCCGCAAAGGGTACGGCGCAGCCCCACAAGAACTAGGTCAACCCGGCGACCAACGCGTCGGAGTGGTCTGGCACACCCAGGGATCAGGAAAGAGTCTTACGATGGCGTTCTATGCTGGACGAGTGATCCTTCATCCGGCGATGAAAAACCCCACGATTGTGGTTCTCACCGACCGAAACGACCTTGACGACCAGCTCTTCAGTACCTTCTCCGCGTGTCAAGATTTGCTTCGCCAGACGCCGACGCAAGCGCGAGATCGAGACCACCTCAAGGAGCTTTTGAGCGTGGATTCTGGCGGAGTGGTCTTCACTACTATTCACAAGTTCTTCCCAGAGAAAGGGATCCGAGAACATGAGCTCTTAACGGATCGCCGCAACGTCGTCGTAATCGCTGACGAAGCTCACCGCAGTCAGTACGACTTTATTGACGGTTACGCCCGCCATATGCGAGACGCCCTGCCCAACGCATCTTTCATCGGCTTCACAGGAACGCCAATTGAGCGAGCGGACGCGAACACCCGCTCTGTGTTCGGCGACCATATCAGCATCTACGACATCGAGCGAGCGGTGAAAGACGGAGCCACGGTTCCGATCTATTACGAGAGCCGCCTCGCGAAGATCCAGTTGAGTGAAGAAGCCAAGCCAATGCTCGACAACGACTTTGACGAGGCAACCGAGGGCGAGGAAGTAGATAAGAAGGAACGGCTCAAGAGTAAATGGGCCGCACTGGAAGCCTTGGTGGGTGCGGAGAACAGGGTCAATCTGATTGCTCAGGACTTGGTGACCCATTTCGAAGCTCGCGTTTCGGCAATGGACGGCAAAGCAATGGCTGTTTGTATGAGCCGCCGAATCTGCGTTGAACTCTACGACGCAATCATCAAAATCAGGCCAGAATGGGCGGACAACGACGACGATAAGGGTGCGATCAAAATCGTGATGACTGGATCGGCAAGCGATTCCGAGGATTGGCAAGATCACATTCGGAGCAAATCGCGCCGCGAGGACTTGGCATTGCGCTTCAAGAATCCTAACGATCCTCTCAAAATTGTCATCGTACGGGACATGTGGCTGACGGGGTTTGATGCACCATGTATGCACACGATGTACATCGACAAGCCGATGAAGGGGCACGGCCTTATGCAAGCAATTGCTCGCGTGAATCGAGTGTTCCGAGACAAGCCGGGTGGACTAGTTGTGGACTACTTGGGCTTGGCCGACCAGCTTCGGAAAGCAATCGCAACTTACACCGAGAACGGTGGAACTGGGAACGCGACGATTGACCAGGACGAAGCCGTCGCCCTCATGCTGGAGCACTATGAAGTGTGTTGCGACATGTTCCACGGGTTCGATTGGTCTCACTGGATGGGTTCCGCTCAAGAGCGGCTCACTATACTCCCCGGTGCTCAGAACCACATCCTCGGATTGGAGGACGGCAAGAAGCGGTTCTCTGATTCTGTGGCCAATCTATCGAAGGCATTCGCACTTGCGGTTCCACACGAAATGTCGTTGAGAATTCGGGACGACGTAGGGTTCTTCCAAGCCGTAAAGGCAGTGCTTACCAAAAACGTCGCTGAGGGAAAGAAATCACAGGGCGAGATGGAGCATGCCATACGGCAGATAGTTTCTGGCGCGATTTCATCGGATGAAGTCATTGACATTTTCGCCGCTGCCGGGCTCAAGAAGCCAGATATTTCGATCCTTTCCGATCAGTTCTTAGCCGAGGTTCGAGACATGCTTCAGAAGAACCTTGCGGTTGAAATGCTCAGAAAGCTTTTGGAAGGTGAGGTGAAGACCCGAAGCAAAACCAACGCGGTGCAATCGAGAGTCTTTTCGCAACTCTTGGAACAGGCAGTTCGCAAGTATCAGAGCCGAGCGATTGAGACTGCCCAAATCATCGAGGAACTCATACAACTCGCAAAGGATATTCGAGAGGCTGACAAGCGAGGAGAAGAACTTGGGCTCAATAGCGACGAGGTCGCTTTTTACGACGCCCTTGAGGTCAATGATAGTGCAGTGAAGGTTCTCGGCGACGAGCAACTGCGAATCATTGCCCGCGAGTTGGTTCAGGCAGTAAAGGCCAACGTCACGATTGATTGGAGCCTACGGGAGAACGTAAGAGCGAACCTGAGAGTAATCATCAAGCGAATCCTGCGTAAATATGGCTATCCGCCCGATATGCAGCTCAAAGCAACCGAGACCGTGCTGGAACAAGCTGAGTTGCTGGCGGGCGGATGGGCGACGGTTAGATGAACCTAGTAGGAGTCAAGGTGCCATCTATTTACGCGTTTTCAATTGGTGGTTCCAGATTAGTTATTCACACTCAGCAGGGTCCATCAAATGAAAAAGCCCGCCGAATCTTTTTAGCGGGCGGGCTTACTGCCGGTAGGGGGATCCTTACTTGGCGATGGAGGCGATGGCTCGGTTGAGTTCGCTGATGCCGTTGGCATCTGCTTTTAGATTCACGAACTTCTGCTGGACTTGCCAGTTTTTGTAAACGAACACGGTGTTCTTTACTTCGCCGGTGGTGTTGATCTTATAGTCGGAGACGGACTCGGAATTTCGATCGAGCACCGCCATTCCTACTTGTCCCAGACCGGGCATTTTAGAAGCGGCTTTGAGCTGAGCCTCAATTCCGGGCTTGCTTTGAGCATCGGTCAAGAAAACGACAAGCGCCTTAAATTCTGCCCCTTTATACTTACCCATGGCAGAATTCAGCGTCTTGGCGATGGCCATGATGTTGGTATGGCTGTCTCCGTTGATCCAAGCCTGGACCTGCGGCCGGTTCTGAAAGGTGCAGGGGAAACAGTTTTCTGTGTTAGCTAACGGGCCGCTAATGTGCTGGGGGTGAAACGGAGTAACGCGCTCTCCAGTTTGCAGACCAGAAGACAACTTGCCGGCACCCAATGCCGTAACCGCGAGAGCCGCAACCGAACCTAGAATTAAGCTTTTTTTGATCATGAGAATTCTCTACTTGATGATACGAGCGTTTCTCCGTAAATTGTGGCACTTTCCCGGCAAAATCACCCTCGTTTTCTGGCGATCCAAATTTCTTCAGCGGGCCATCGGCGACCCCATGCTTTAGTTACGTAAGGATAGTTGTCCGGGGCATCCTCGGGAATTTGGAGTTCGATGAGGTTCTCCACTTCAAAGCCAGACGCTCTGAGCAACCGAATCATGGCTCCGGGCGTAAGTTGAAACTCCACGGAAACGTCGCCGGGGAATTCAATCCGATTCATTGAAAAATAGTCTCTGATCAAATGGTCGCCCGCAGGCCCCTCATCCGGAGTGCATAACACGGCCAAGGTAGCGTTGCGTAAAAAAACCAATCGTCCGCCCGGTCTCAGTAAGCGGGCGGCTTCCGGAATCCAGCGGTATGGGTCACACCAAATCGATGCACCGTATTCGCTCAGGGCTAAATCGAACTGGGCGTCCGGCAACGGAACCTCTTCTGCGTTTCCTTCAATCAGGGGGAAATCAAGTCCAAATTCCGATTGATAAGCCCGAGCGCTGGCCAACTGGGCGGGAGTGATGTCGATTCCAACTGGTCTGGCCCCATGCCGAGCCAACCACGCGGAAAAATAGGCCGTTCCGCAACCCAGTTCAATAACCTCTTTTCCATTTAGATCCGCTAAATCGCCAAGGGCCTGAATCTCTGATTCTTTGACTCCCCAGCATCCCCACGAGATTTCCGGAGTTTCCCAGCTGATTCGACCACGAGGGCCAAAGTGTTCATTCATTTGGGTCCAGGCTTCGCGGTTGCGCTCCACGTGGGTTCGTTCGGTTTGCATGTCCCAATTGTATCTGCGCCCATCTAAAGGTTTGGTACCCTCTCCTTTCTGATGATCCGCGTATTTCCAGATTCCGATGCAGTAGCCCGTGCCGCCGCCGAACTGTTCGTCTCTATCGCCCAAGAGGCGGTGGCCGACCGAGGTGAATTTAGAGTCGCGCTCAGCGGAGGAAGCACGCCAAAAAAACTGCATGCCCTCCTTTCCTCGGCCCCCTTGAGTGATAAAGTGGAGTGGAGCAAGGTCCATGTATTCTGGGGAGACGAGCGCTACGTGGAGCCCAATGATGAGCAAAGCAACGAGCGTATGGCGCGAGAAACGCTTTTGAACTTGGTGCCCGTTCCGGACGCAAACATCTTTCCGATGTATGCTCCGGGCGGACCAGAAGCTGCCGCGCTCGCGTACTCTTCCGTCCTCAGCAAACTGCAACAGCCCCCTCTCTTTGACCTGATGATCTTGGGAATAGGTCCCGATGGTCATACGGCTTCCCTTTTCCCCGATGAGCCGGGGGTTTTTGAGTTGGAGCGGCTTGTAATCGTCGCCCATGCGCCGGTCAATGCTCCAGACCGAATCACGCTCACCGTCCCCGCCTTGCTTTCCACCCGCAATTTGGTCTTTTTGGTGGCCGGGGCCGATAAAGCGGAGGCGCTCCACCGAATGATAGAAGGGGAGGAAAATTACTCAGAAACTCCGTCCCAAGCGGTTTACCGGCAGGCGACCAACCCGTTGGTCCTCGCCGATGTGCCGGCAACTGAGTTATTGTCGTAAACTCTAAGAACGAGTGATGATGCGAACTCGTCAATACAGGTTAGAAACAATGCCACCACAACATCCAGGATTTCAGATTTGCTAAAGTTTCCTCGCTACTCCGGGCTCGCGCTGTCTTGCACGTTTGTAACGGCGGCGCTTTTGTACGCTGGCCCACACCGCACACCGCGACCGATCAAGAAAGCCAAATCATTAATGGTGGCTCGGTTTGAAACCAGCACCGGGCCATTCATCAAGAAATACTGCGTACGATGCCATGCAGGAACGGATCCCGCCGGCAATGTTGACCTCTCGCGTTTTCACGATTCCGCATCGATGCTAGAAGCCAGAGACGTATGGGACAAGGTAGTTAAGAACGTAGCCGCCCGCCGAATGCCCCCCGATGGTGCGCCTCAACCGACGTCTGCCCTCAGATCGACGTTTATTACGGGGGCAGAACAAATGCTCGCCGTGACCTGCGACCTTAAAGATCCGGGCCGGGTAACCCTGCGGCGACTTAATCGCGAAGAGTACGACAACACCATTCGCGATCTGATCGGTCTGGATCTACGGCCCGCAGACGACTTTCCTTCTGATGATGTGGGTTACGGGTTTGACAACATTGGAGACGTTCTCTCCATTTCCCCGCTCCTGATGGAAAAATACATCGCCGCCGCCGAGATGATTTCCGAAAAAGCGATTCGCATCCCCACTCCACCTATTTCCATTTCGGGCAGCGCGTTGCCCGATGCTACATCGGCAAGGAACAACGATAAAGACGAGAAGATGCTCTCTTCCAACACCCTGGTCGCCTTTAAGGTAACCCTCCCGAAAGTGGGGATGTATAGATTTCGTGTTCATGCCTACGGCGACCAGGCGGGACCCCAGGCTCCCGCGATGGGACTCGAAATTGCGGGGAAAGAGGTTCAAAGGTTCGATGTCATCGCTCGGCAAGCCCATCCGGAATTTTACGAAGTTCCCTTCCATGGCGACAAAGGCGACAATCACTTTGGTATTTCGTTCTTAAACGATTTTTATGATGCTAAGTTGCCTGCGGGCCAGAGAGACCGGAACCTCATTGTTCAGCGCGTAGAAATCTTTGGCCCAGAACTGGGCGGTGAGGGTCTTCCCGCATCCCATCTGAGCATCATTCCAGAGACTCCCACTAAGGAAAATCGGATTTCTTCGGCCAGAAAGTATCTCGGACGATTTGCCGCCCGAGCTTATCGCCGACCGGTCAGCCCCGATGAAGTCGATCGCCTGATGAAAATCTACGGCCTGGCCGAGCGCGCGGGCGAGCCGTTTGAGCGTGGAATGCAACTGGGCGTTCAGGCCGTATTAATCTCGCCTAACTTTCTGTTTAGGGTCGAAACCGATCCTCCCACCAAGAAAGCCGCGGCTCGAGTTCTGAATGATTTCGAGCTTGCGTCTAGGCTCTCTTATTTCCTCTGGAGTTCAATGCCCGACGCCAAACTTACGGCGGCGGCAACTTCGGGAGAACTACGCAAACCGGCAGTTATCAGCGCCCAGGTGGCCAGAATGCTCCAAGATCCCAAGTCAAAGGCGTTGGCGGATAACTTTGCGGGGCAGTGGTTGCAACTCAGAAAGCTGAATGCGGTGAATCCTAACCCCGAGCAATATCCTACGTTCACGGCCGCTCTCAAGCAGTCGATGATTACCGAAACCAAAATGTTCTTTCAGGCGGTGGCTCACGAGGACCGTAGCATCATCGACTTTATTGACGGCAAGTTCACGTACCTCAACGAGTCGCTTGCCAAGCATTACGGAATCCCCGGCGTTTCCGGAAACGAATTCCGTCGGGTGGTGCTAACCACCCCCCAACGCGGAGGGGTACTTACTCAGGGCAGCGTGCTCACCGTGACCTCTAATCCCACGCGTACCTCGCCCGTCAAGCGAGGCAAATGGGTGTTGGAAGAACTACTGGGCACCCCT
>JBBQUZ010000034.1:0-37839 GCA_038212035.1 Fimbriimonadales bacterium | reverse complement strand
GGTTTGGGGGTTCGGAAATTAAGAGGGATTCGGGGGGGGGGGGCGGATTTTTCTTGTCGGGGGGATTGTAGGTAGGTTTGGCGGAACTTGCGGAAACGAGAGGTGGCGGGGATCCGGCGTTGGCCCCGATCGACGCACTCCGCCGCCGCAGGGAAGAATTCAAACCAACCCGAACCCCACTCCGGGTATCCTCCTCGAGGCGTGAATGCGCCGGAGGCGTGTCGACGTTGCGGTCAAAAAGTTACCTGTTCTTACTTCTTGTTCTTGGTCTAGGGCTCTTGTCAGCCTTCTTGTACACACAAAGACCTTACAAATACGGCTTGGATATCAAGGGCGGTGTGCGGTTTACGTACCGCATGGACACTTCCAAGCTCACCCCAGAGCAACGAGCTAACGTTGGATTGGTGAGAGAGCGACTTCTCCAAATTCTCCAGAACCGCGCTACAGGTTCGCTGGGCGTATCTGAGCCAACGGTGATTTCTAAGGGAGATGACCAGTTTGTGGTTGAACTTCCTGGCCTCTCGAATATTGACGAAGCGAAGAACGTCATTGGATCCAGCGCGAGTATCAAGTTCTACTGGGCCAAAAACATTCGCACCACCAAGGCCACGTACCGTCAGTTCACCCCCATCGAGGACAAGGGGAGCCCCTTGGTCAGCTTTGCCCGCACTTATGGTTCCAGTGATGTGATCAAACCCGGCACCCCCGAGTACCAGCGCATCATCGACGGTTGGGAGCTCATTCTTTCGGGTGACGAACTCAAGGACGCTCAACCCCAGGCTGTCGGTGACCACTACGAACCGTTGATGAACTTCTCCAGCTCCGGAGCGCAGAAAATGGAGCGTTGGAGTCGGAAGACGGAAAACATGGGCGAGAACCTCGCCTCAGTTTTGGATGGTCAGGTCCTCAGTATCGCCCCCCTCCGAGACAACACAATTCTTAGCGACAACGCAGTGACCAACGGCAATTTCTCCGCCGAATACGTTAAGAAGCTAACCAATCTGCTCAACGCGGGTGCGTTGCCGGTTGACCTTATTCCGCTCAGTAGCGAAAAGGTAGACGCCACCATTGGCGGCGAAGCACTTAACAAAATTGTTGTTGCAGGTGCCATCAGCTTTGGGTTGATCTCCGTCTTCTTAATTGCTTACTACGGCTTTCCCGGTGTGGTGGCGTGGTTGGCCCTCATGCTTTACATCTTGTTCACCATCACGGTGCTCAAGACCATTGGGGCCACATTCTCGCTGGCGGCCATCGCGGGCTTCATCCTTTCCGTTGGCATGGCGGTAGACGCCAACATCTTGGTCTTTGAACGGTTCAAAGAGGAGATGAAGTTAGGGAAGAGTTTGTCATCGGCGATTGAACTCGGTTTCCGGCGCGCCTTGCCCGCCATCATGGATTCCAACGCCTGTACCGTCCTTACCTCGTTGGTGTTGGTTAACTTAGGAACGGGTCCGGTTAAAGGATTTGCCACTACGCTCATTATTGGCGTGGCTATCTCGCTATTCACTGCGTTCATGGTAACGCGGTCCCTGCTGGTCTTCTTTGTGAACTCCGGAATTGGCGCGAACCCCAAGTGGTACGCCATCAATCGAAACTGGTTTGGCGAGCGCTTTGAAGCTAAGGCGACCACCGATCCTCTTCAAGTGGTTCAGAAGTCCAAAAAGTGGTTCATGCTCTCTTTGGCCACCATTCTGATCTCCATCCCATTCTTCTTCTTGGGCGGTTTCAAGCTCAACGTAGAATTCCGGGGCGGATACGAGTCGGTTTATAGTCTCGGAAAAGCGAGCACAACCGGCGCAGAGATCGCTTCTAACCTGGAGAAAGCTGGTCTGAAAGGGGGCAACGTAAAAATTGGCACCGTGGCCAATAACGAGCGCATCGCCTACGTAACGCTTCCCCCGCTGAAAGAGCTGGAAGGATCTGACCAAGCTGCGATTCAGAAGATTGCGACGGCCGCCGGATTGGATGTTGCCCAGAACCGAGGGTTTACCAAGATCGGACCAACGGTTCAACAGGAAACGCTTCGTAACGCGGTGATTGGGGTTACGGTTAGCTCCGCGCTGATTGTGCTCTACTTGGCCTTCCGATTCGGCGTCGGCGTGGGTGGATTTTCGGCCGGGTTGCGGTTCGGCGTCTCTGCCATCGGCGCCTTGCTTCACGACGTGTTTGTGGTCATCGGTACCGCGGCCATTGTGGGTTATGTCTTCCAATGGGAAGTGGGTGCGCTGTTCTTAACTGCGATGCTTACCATCATCGGATTCTCCGTGCATGACACGATTGTCATCTTTGATCGAATTCGAGAGAACTTGCGTCGCGTGAAGGCCGGCGATGACTTTGAGCACTTGGTCAACCGATCCATTAGCCAATCGTTTGCGAGATCGATCAACACGTCGATGACGGTTATCGTCACCCTGTTGATTCTCGTGTTCGCGGGAACCGTCACTCCAGACCTTAAGTTCTTTGTGACTTCGATGTTGATTGGTATCCTCTCCGGAACCTACTCCTCTATCTACAACGCCTCCCCCATTCTATATCTGTGGGATAAGGCGATTGGCAAGAGTAAGGGTGAAGAGTTCACCCTCATTGGTATGGCCCGAAACGATGGTGCTCGGATCGTTCTGACTCATGCGCAAACGGAGACGGCTCAATCTACGGCCCCCGATGGTCGCACTTACGGTCAGGTTCGCCGCCGCGCGAATAGTGCGGTCAAGCGCTCAGAGATCGAAATCGACGACGAGCCGTGATCGGTCGCCGACGCGCCATGCGTCGGCGAGCGGTTTATGCCCGAGTCCGGGTGATTTTCGGTTATCTCGGGGCACCCGGACGTCGGCACGATCATCCGCCGACTACCGGCTACGCCGTCGAATTCCAACTAGGTCGGCGAAGCCGGTAGGCTCGGGATGACCGTGCCCGAGTTCGGGTGACTGTCGGTTCTCCCCGGGCACCCGGACGTCGGGACGGTCATCCGACGACTACCGGCTACGCCGTCGAATCCCAACCAGGTCGGCGAAGCCGGTAGCCTCGGGATGACCTTGCCCGAGGCCGGATTCCCACTAGTCTGAATACTCTAACTCGTGGAGCACCCGCGGGTTCATTCGCCAATCTTCGCTCACCTTAACGTGGAGCTGCAAGTAGATTTTGCTGCCTAGCAGTGCCTCAATTTCCAACCGGGCTTTTGTTCCAATTTCTTTTAGGAACTGGCCCTGTTTGCCGATGAGAATCGCTCTCTGGCTGGATTTTTCAACGAGGATAGTGGCCTCAATGCGAATCAGCTGGGGTTGTTCGTCCCAGTCTTCCACCATTACTGCGGTCGCGTGGGGAATCTCCTGCCGAGTGGCAGCAAGGATTTTTTCACGAACAAACTCCGCCGCCATAAACCGGCTGGATTGGTCGGTAAATTCTTCGCCGTCATAGATTGCGGGCTGAACGGGAAGATGGCTTACCAGCAACTCAATCAGTTTATCAATGTTGTGACCCCGAGTAGCGGTCGTCAGCATGAATTCTTCGGTCCCCAACATCGCTTGGTAAGCGCTCACGTTTCGCTGAACGTCGTCGGCCTTAAGCAGATCCATCTTGTTGAGGCAGAGGATCACGGTCTCAGACCCCTTGAGGAGTTGGGCAATTTGTCGATCAATTTCCCCTGGGTGGTGAGAGCCATCTGCTACGTACAACACCACATCCACATCGCTTAGTGCGGCGCGGGCTTGGTCTACCATGCCCCGGGCCAACTGGGTGTGGGGCTCATGAATGCCGGGCGTGTCGGTAAACGCAATCTGGTAGTGCTCGGTGGTGGCAATTCCCAGAACCCGCCGCCGGGTGGTCTGGGGTTTGTTGCTTACAATGCTCACTTTCTGACCAACAATGGTGTTAAGGAGCGTGCTTTTGCCCACGTTGGGCTTGCCTATTAGCGCAACCGTTCCGGCGCGATAGGGAGTATTCAGTTCGGTCATTCTCGTTTCCTAAAGACTACGTTCATAGTCAGATCTTCATAAGCGGGGCCGTTGCCCCCGGAGGGTTCGTAGCGTTGGGTCACCACTTCTTCGGTGCCGCCTTGCCTAAAGCCAGAGGGCTGCTCCCCGGGTCGGCTCCCGCGTCGTCGCCTTCGGCGTCCCACTCTTTCCGCTGATTCTTCCGCCGGGGCGGCGGGTTCTTCTTCTACGGTAGGCATTCTGAGATACCAATCGTCGGCAACTTCGTCTTGGTCCGTGCTTTCCATCCACTCATCTAGCCGCATGATGGGAACGTCAAAGCCGGCCCCATCAAGAGCCACATTGATATCGCGTTCCGGAATCTCATTCATCCGCAAGACGTCACTGGGATCGGTTTCCAGAAGGTGCTCAATCTCCACCTTTGGACCCACCAGAAAGACATGAGTTGAGCCCTCTAGGGCATTGAAGCGAATATTAGTGGTATCCACCGCCGCCCACTGAGCGGTGAGCAGATTGTAAGCGGAGACCTTATCGGGTAGGGTCACCGACCGAGGACCGGCTTGGGCGCAGTGAATGGTACAGAACGGTGCCCTCACATGAACAACGTCTTCGCTGAAGTTCCAAATGTGAGCGCGTGCCATCTGCGCCAAAGATCGAATCAGCGCCGGATTCACAAGGGGTTCTCCTAAGAAAACACTGGTCCATGGGTTCTCGGGGTCATCTTTGAACTCTTTCACCACAAAGCTCGGTAATCCGGTCTGGCTATATTCACCTAAAACGGTAGCGCCTTCCGGAATCGCAAAATAGCTTGGCTCTAGCTTGGTACCGCCGATCAGGCTCTTGTCGGGGAAGGCTTCAGAGAGCGGATGTCGCCGATTGAGAAGGGTGGTCCCCGACTTGCTGTAGAACGGTTGTGCCTTTAATGCAATACCGGTAACTTCTCGCGCGCGCTCCAACGAATTGCGTCCCGCATCAAATAAACCAGCGGAATACAACCAAAGCAATACCTTGTTGTCTCGATGGAGCTTATTCTTAATCGCCGCCCGTAACTCAGGTCGGATGTCCCACGCGTTTAGGAAGATATAGAGTTTGCTTTCGGGGAATTTCTCCCGATGAGCCAAGTCGCTCAGCAGGTAGAAGCCAGAACTGATTCCCGCCCTTAATACGGATTCTCGAACGTTCTGGACGAGAAGGGTGAACGCATTTGGATCCACCAAGTAAGCCAACGAGCGCTCATCAATGAAGATCGCCACATCGGGGTCTCCCAATGGAGCCTTCATTCGGTCAACCAGCGCCCGACTGACCTTAGCTGCGCGCTCCCAAATGCTGTTCGTTTTTAACCATCCATTGCCCCAAAGGTCCATCCACACCATGCCACTTCCGTGGGCCAATGCCGCGCCCGCACCGCGCCAGTGCACGCTCTCCAGGGCTTGCGGAGTCTTGAGCGCGGGGTTGAAATCGTCCGGTTCGTGCCCCGTGCTGAGTGAAGTTTTAAAGTCTTCTTCGCTAAGGTACAGCTTTCCGTTGAGGGCAAAGCTATCGATAGGCACCGGGAACGGGGCCGAGCCGCCCGGTTCGCGATTGCGATAGCTGGGTGGGCCCGCAATAAAGTCCACTTCGTCGGTTCGCAGGAGCTTTCCTAGTCCTAGGTGGCAACTGGCCGGATGAGACCACTCAAAGGTGTATCCGTAACTGGCACCCACCAAGAACATGCCTTCGCTGGCCGCCTTTGCGGCATAGGCCAGATCGCCAATCCGAGCTACCGTGGCATCGCTTAGAAACAGATGGTAATCAACGTAGCGGCGTTGACGCCGGGAAGTGCGAATGAACTTTTCTTCGGCGGTGCCTTCTGGTTGGAACTCGGGAATGGCTAAGTTATCAAACCGAACGGTTCCATCGAACCACGAGGCTCGAAGGGTGACTTCGTCATTGTTATAACGCGTTCTCGCCCAATTTCTAAACTGGCTCTGGGCCGCGTTAGACGTATCATAACCCCAGCCATCCGCCAAGAACCATTCTCCACGCTCTAGATGAACTCCCAGGATATGGTCGGCCACCGGTAACATGCGCATCTTTTTGATGAAGTCTTGAAGACAGTCTCGGGCGACTCCCCAGAACTCGTCATCGCAAACGCTCGGTTCCGCGGTGGCACCGTCTTGGGTGCGGTATTTGGAGTTCGGGAATTTGTCTTGCCAACCGCGCGGGGCGTGAAAGACAAGTCGGTAGAGAATTTGGCAGACCGGATCTAGCTCTACAGACTTTGCCAGCATGTAGGCGGCAAAGGCAACGGAGGCATCTACGGATTGAGGGTCAACTTCAAAGTCCACTAAGAAGCTATGCAAGTGAACCCCGGCATCTGAAGCCATTTTGAGCTCTTCAAGAACCGTAACTGCTTTCTTTTCATCGGCCGGGCTGCCAAAGAAGAAGATTGGGGGATACACCCGTCCGGCTCGAGTGAGCGCGGGAACCCCATCGCGGACCACCACCTGGGGGGCTTCTGCGGGAACCGGAATTCTCGGCTTCGTGACCACGGTCGGCACCAGGCGTCGATTCCGAAAAATGCTCGTGGGCAGGGCCTCAGGAGCAACCGCGTCTTCAGACACCGAGACGGTCTCTTCGGTTATGGCATGAGGGTCCGGACGAGAGGCACGTCCTTGTGTCCTCTTCTGACGACCGACTGGCTTCTCTTCCACCCCGGTTTCGCTCTCGGTCCCCGGTTCGCCTTCTCCGGTAGATTCACTGCCGCCGTCTCGACCGCGTCCCCTTCTTCGGCGTCTCGATCGGCCGTCGGTTTCCTCCGCGATTTCGGGACTGGACGCATCCGTGGCGGTAACTTTGTTTTCTCTTCTGCCCGCAGGCTTCGGTTTTTCGGTGATTGCCCTCCACATTGGGATTGGCAATTCATCCAGAACGGGATCTCCCGTGAGATCACGCGGAGGTTGCGCTGGCTGCAATATAGGCGTTTTTACGGCGGCAGGGGCCTTTTCTTTAAAAAGGCTACGACGGGGTTTTGCAACGGCAACCGGTGCGCTATCCGGGGCCACCGGATTCCGATCCGTTGGCTTTGATCGCGGATGTTTGGATGCGCTAGGTTTGGAAGTCTCTGGCTTTGGTGAGGTCTTTGCCGCTCTAAAGGTCACTACCGGGTCAATATCCGCTGATACATTTGCGATAATTGGCTTAGAAGCAGTCTCTGTGGAAATCAACGGAGCAGGCACTATCACCTTCTTTAACTTGGTTGCGCGCGGCGATTTGAGCGGAAATGCCAGGCCCGAGCGACCTTTTTTGGTTTCCGTCTTGGAAGGAGCGGGGGTAACTTGCGCCTCAACTGGAGGTTTAGACACATTCAGCTTAGTCGTGCGTAAAACTGCCTTGGTCGCGTTACTTGGTGCGCCGGCTTCTGGAGCCATTTCCACCAAAGAAGGAACCGTTTTTGCACGGCTTGGCTTTGGCTTGATTAGGGTTACCGGTTCAAGTGGGGTGTCATTGAGAATGGTTGCGGACAGGTCGAGATCGTTTTTCTTACGGCGCATGGTGAGTAAGTAAGGCTTGGTGGGCCCACGCGAGGAGATCTTCGGGTTGGTCAATCAGAAGGTCTGGGAGCTCCGCTTCAAGCTCCTCCCGGGGGGCTGCGCCGTAAGCAACCGCAACTCGGAACACTCCGGCGTCGCGTGCACAGCGCATGTCGAAAATGGAATCCCCAATCATTATTGCCTTATCTGGGGAAACGCCGAGACGTTCACAAGCTAAAAAGGCAGAATCGGGGGCTGGCTTAGGATAGCGCACATCGCTGGCGCAAACAATGGTATCTACGCATTCTCTTGCGGAGAACCGAGGAAGAAAAGACTCAATTTCGCTTTGATTCTTGCTGATCACCAGGGCCGTTTTTACCCCATGACGATGAAGAAAGCGTAAGGTATCAATTGCTGACTCAAACTCTGATTCTTGGGACTTGTACGCTTGAAACTTTTGGATGGCATAAGAGGTCATCTTGCCCCATTCGACTTCTGAAACCGGTCCGCCATTGTAATGGTTAAACTGAGATCGTAAAGGCAGGCCAATCAGGGCGCGGACTTCCGTGACCGGAGGGCGCACCTTAAAGAAGTGCTCAAACGTATCAAGGAGACCACTTGTAATCACGCTAATGCTGTCAACGAGCGTGCCGTCGACGTCAAAAAGGGCGGAATTGAATGTGAAAATATCCAGCCCCGGCGGCATCACCTCTAAGTATGGCAGAACTTAGCCTATTGAGAACCCGCAATGAATGATCAATTACCTGCTAAATATGCGGAGTTATCCGTCCGATGATGACTACATGCCGGAATTTCGGCAGAAAAAATCATGGAACAACCAGTAGCTAGCGTGCGGACCAGTTCGGTAGGAGATGCAATGCTCCTCTCCGCTTGGTCTACCGGTCCTAGTGCTCAGTTAGCCAATTCTACCGGCGGAACGTTTACGGATGTCTTAGACAAAGTGTCTACCCAACCTCCGTCCGCACGAGAAAGAAGTGGAGCACCACCGGGCCGGTCGGAACGTCCACCGGGATCCGATGCAGTCAAGTCTGCCGGCCCCAGGAAGGAAGTCGCGAAACCAGAGCCGAATGCTCCTTCGCAAAGACCGGACCCTTCTCGAAGCCGAGACAACTCTCAGACCACCTCAACGCAAGGCCAAGGATCTAGCTCGCCGCCTGCAAATAGGGCGAAGGGCAAGGTCGGTAAGGATGGCTCGATCCCAGCGGCATCCGTCATTGGAAGTCCAGACCCGAATGCAGTGGCTCAAGCCCTGATGAGCGCATCGGGCCAACTGGCTCCGGCTCCTGTGGTCGGCGAGCAATCCGCACCAACTGCAGATGGGACGGCGGAAAAAGCGCTGACTTCGGAAATTATCGCCGGCATTCAAGCCCCGACGGATGGTGTTCCCAAGTTGACGAATGGAAATTCAACGGGGGATGTTAATTCAATCGCAGCCGCTACGCCCGATGCGTCTCAAGGCACTGCCAGTGGCGCGCAAGACGACAACGCCCAAGCAGTGGTGGCATCGGCACCGTCATCGGTGACAAGCCAGGCTAATTTAATCCTGGGTCTCGGCAAAGTGTCCTCAAATGCGAAGACACCTGATGCACAGACCCAGGCTGGATTGTCCCAAAGCGGCCCTGGTTTGGCATCAACCACGATGTCAACGGTTAACCAAAGCCAGGTGACGACGCCCGATGGGGTGAATGCGATGGTCGTACCGGCAACTAATAGCACGCTGAATGCAGGATCTGGACCTAAGGTGCACGATAATGCATCTCCCGTAAGTCTCGGCACAATACCCACGGTACAGGCCGATGGCGGCCCAACGGCCGCGCAATCATCCGGTGCATCTAGCCACCGGCCAACTTCAGAAGGTCAAACACTTGCCAACCCAACGGCGACAAAGTTGCCTGATGCCCAAACTGCGGTTAATGTTCAATCTGTGGGGGCCGCCACAACCAACGCGCAAGTCATGGTAAAAGGCGGAGCTGGCCTGGTGCCACAAGCTAAAGGCGAAACGGACGCCAAAGTTTTCCCCGTTGACGTTGCGGCACCGGAACCCGGCGTGACGGACGTGGCATCGAGAGAAAATCTCGGCCAGTCAGCGGGCGATAACCCGAAGCACAGCGGTACAGGGGAAACTAATTCAGGAGCATTTTCGGATGAGATGGTCGCTTCTCAAGATTCTGTGGGGTCTGATTTGGGAGTGGCAACCGGCGTGGGCGCCACCAAAGCATCGGATGCTCCGACCGCCTCTCAATCGCTGAGTGCGAGTAATCGCAGCCTCGTGATTCGTCAGGTGGCAGATCGGATTGAACTGCTAGCGGCTTCACGACCAAGTAGTGGAGTCGTGATCCACCTAGAACCCCGAGATCTCGGATCCATCACTTTGGTGGTTAAAAGTCAGGGCGATTCGGTAGACGCTCAACTCTACGCCAGTCATGACCATGTGCGTAGTGCCCTTCAGCAAAGCCATGCTCAGTTGGGCCAGTCGTTACAGCAACGCGGAATCCAATTGGGTTCTGTATCGGTTGGTGCACAGGCGGACTTTTCGCACGGGCCCAACAATCCTTCGGCAAATTCAAATGAGGGTCAACCCAAACCCGCGTTCAACTCGAACCATTCCCAAAATAATCGCAATTTAATCCAGGAAGCAAGGAGCCTGGACGAAGTCCGCGCCGTGCGCCGAACGGCGGGCATGGACATCTGGATCTAAATATAGCCATGGCAATATCAACTAGTGCAGTGGTCCCCGTTGATGGGGCAAGCTACTTTGGCGCCAAGCCTGCAGCCGCCAAATCGACCCTTGACATGGCAACTTTTCTTAAGTTGCTGACGGTTCAGCTGTCAAACCAGAATCCTCTGGAACCGATGAATGACCGAGACTTCTTTGCCCAGATGGCCCAATTGGGCCAGGTTCAGGGAACCGATAAGTTGGTGAGCGCTTCCCAAGTGCAGCAAGCCAACGACCTCATGGGTAAGGCAGTCACCGCGGTTAGACCCAACTCCGGCACCAATCCAAGTCTCAATCCTATTGTTACTGGAGTGGTGACCAAGCTCTCCATTAGAAACGGGGTGAACTACATCGGCATCACCGAGGCCGACGGCGGCACCGTAGATGTGACGTCCGACGCGCTTCAGTCCATCACTCCCACTCAATCCATGGCAGATTATTCCAACCTCATTGGTAAGACAGTCTCCGGAAACGGCTTGGCAACGGTAGGTGGAACGGCAAAGACCGTGAGCGCAGTTGGCGTTGTTCAGGGCCTATCAAGTTCTAACGGGCAGATGTTTGCCCAAGTTAAAACCACCGCCTACGGAGTTGTTCCGGTTAGGGTGGGTGATTTGCAGAACATTGCCAACTAGAATAGATCGATATGTCTAACCCCATCCACAACGACCGAATTGCCGACCTGCTTCAAACCCAGGTTGCGCCGCCTAAGGTCAACCCTCCGGTTGACCCCACCGGGCCGGCATTTGCGGCGATTCTGCAAGATCGGCTTAAGGTTAGTAGCCATGCCCAAACTCGACTGGAGAGTCGGCAAATCCAGCTGGGAAAAGCCGAATGGGACAGGGTAATGGGCGGGGTAGACCGAGCCGCCGCCAAAGGGGCTAAAGAGTCCCTAGTGATGGTAGATGACGTTGCCTTGGTGGTAAGCGTTAAAAACCGAACCGTGATTACGGCGGTGGATAAAGCTCATCTCAAAGACAACGTGTTTACCAACATTGATAGCGCCGTAATTGTTTGATTTACTAAGGAAAGGAAAACCTAGCACGATACAGACACGAACCTTTCAGCCACACCGGACCGTAATGCGGGGGTGCTCTTGATTCGCTATTGGAATTGAGAATGAAAGGGAAGTGGGGAGAAAACCACGCATGTTACAAGCACTACTCGCTGGCGTTGCCAGCATCAAAGCTCAGCAGACTCGTCTCAATGTTATTGGCAACAACTTGGCCAATGTTAACACCACGGCCTATAAAGGGGCGAGGGTGACCTTTCAAGACATGATCGCTCAGACGCTCCGAGGCGCCAGCCGTCCGACCACCGCCGCTGGTGGTACTAACCCCGTTCAATTTGGGTTGGGAGTCACGGTTGCAGGCACGGACGTCAACAACGAGCAGGGATCGCTTAACGCCACCAATCGACCCACCGACCTGGCGATTCAAGGCAACGGATACTTTATGGTTTCAAACGGGACCGCCACATCATTCACTCGAGACGGTGCGTTTAACTTGGACGCAAAGGGCGACGTTGTTCAGTCGGCCACGGGGCAGCGACTGGTGGGTTGGAAGGCCGACAGTTTGGGTGTGATCGACACTTCCGTGCCCCTCGGACCGGCCAGTTCGATCAACATCCCCCTGGGCAGCCAAAACGCGGTTCAGGTGACCACTCGGGTCACTATGGCCGGCAACTTGGACGGCGGTTCGATACCTACGGATAGTTGGTCAACCACGGTTAGGACTTACGACTCTTTAGGCGGCTCTCACGATGTTACGATGAAATTTACCAATCGTCAAGCGCCGCCGCCGTTACTCCCCACCCCTCCCGTTGGGGCCGTGTCCTCTTGGGACTGGGCGGCCACTGAGACCACCAACGGATCTTCGACCGCACTTAGTAACTCTGCAACCGCTGGCAATGAACCCCTGTTCTTTAATAATAACGGGACGTTGCTCAGCACGTTGGCGGCGGGGACGTTTAATAAGATTCCCGTTCCTGCTTCAAATGGTGCTCCCGCATTCACGATGGATGTTGACTACTCATTGATTGGGCAATTAAAAACTTCATCCCAGGTGAATGCCAAAGACCAGAACGGTTTCCCGCCCGGCTCTCTGCAGGGCTTCTCTATCGGCACTGATGGTGTGATTACGGGACTGTTCACCAATGGTCTGACCCGACCTTTGGGTGAGGTGGCCATGGCAATTTTTCCGAACCCCAACGGCTTGGAAAGAACCGGAAATAACCTTTGGCGCAACACGGATAACTCGGGTATCGCAGTCACGGGTACGCCCAAGACGGGGGGCCGAGGCGGCATCAACTCAGGATTTCTAGAGCAGTCAAACGTGGATATTGGAAACGAATTCACGGACCTCATCGTCACCCAGCGCGGCTTCCAAGCCAACACCAAGGTCGTGACCACAGTCGACGAAATGCTCCAAGACCTCATCAACATGAAGCGCTAATCGTAGCAGGGTGGGTTAGATAACATGGAGCTGGGGCGACGGCAGTAGGCGACTGAGGTCGCCTACTGCCGTCGCCTTGCCATTTGCGCGGTTTGACTGCATCAATCGTGAACTGCCCTGGTAACCTGCGATTCATGAACCGCGAGGTTATTTCTACCGAAAACGCGCCAGGCGCGATTGGTCCATACAGTCAGGCGATAAAGGTTGAGGGCAAAATGCTGTTTCTCAGCGGACAGATTCCGTTGCGACCCGACGGGTCTACGGTCACCGGGGACGTTAAGGAGCAAACTCGGCAATGCCTTACCAACGTTAAAGCCGTACTGGAAGCCGCCGGACTGCACTTGGGGCACGTTGCAAAGACGACCATTTTTCTAAGCTCGATGAGCCACTTTGCCGACGTCAACGAAGTCTATGCTACATTTTTCACTATCGACCCGCCCGCAAGGTCCACGGTGGCCGTGGCCGGTTTGCCTCGCGGAGTAGACGTGGAGATCGAGGTCACTGCTGTCTACTGACCTGCCGCCGTCGCCGAAACGAGTAGTCTCGATCAGTCTGGGCACTCCCAAACGGGACAAGCGCGAAGACGTAACTATTCTTGGGGTTCCTTTTGTGCTGGAGCGTATAGGGACCAACGGCGACCTCAAAAAATTTGGCGATATGTTTGCTGAACTCGATGGCAAAGCAGACGCTCTCGGGGTGGGAGGCGCGGATATCTTTGTGGTGGTAGGTCACCGGCGATATGCCTTTCAGCAGATCCTAAAACTGACGTCGGTGGCCAAAAAAACTCCGGTTGTTGACGGAAGTGGACTTAAACACACGTTAGAACGGGAAGCCATTCGCTCCCTTCAACGGGACGGCACCGTGGATTTCAGCAAGGCCAAGGTCTTACTTGTCTCGGCGGTGGATCGGTTTGGAATGGCGCAAGCTTTGCTGGAAGCGGGCGCAAAGGTCACCTTTGGCGACCTCCCATTCGGAATCGGGATCGATTTTCCGCTCCGCACCGCCAAGCAATTAGAGGCATTTGGGGCGGCACTTCTGCCGCTTGTCACGCGCTTACCATTTAAATGGTTTTATCCCACCGGGGAGAAGCAGGAGACGCGCACCCCAAAGTTCGGCCACCTCTTTAGAGATGCGGATATCATTGCGGGAGATTGGCACTACATCAAACGGTTTGCGCCGAATGATTTGACTGGAAAAACCATTCTCACTCAGACCCTTCGGTCAGCAGACTTAACCTGGCTCAAACAGGCCGGTGCCGTTCGCGCAATTACAACCACGCCAATTATAAACGGCGAGACTTTTGCGACAAATGTGATGGAAGGCGTGATTGTTACTCTGCTCGCGAAGCGACCTGAGGCATTAACGGAGTCTGATTATTTGGATACGCTAAAACGGCTAGATTGGAAGCCCAACGTGATTGAACTGAACCCAGAGCTCGGAAATAGGGCCTCGTAGGGTAAATTTCCATTGCGCAACGCGCGAACACATACCAACGATGGCAATCCCCTTCGCATTTGTCGTTCACCCCCTTAGCGCGCGCCACGCTACCGAGAGATATCCCTTTCTGCGGTACTTGCCAGATAGTGGGATAGAAGCGATCCTCCGCCGGAGAAAAGTGGAGCTGGTGAGTCACATCACCGGCGTAAATTCTCCTACCGGAGCTAAGACGGAAGGGTGGTTTATTGGTTGCCCGTTGACACCCCACCAAATGGTGAAGTCTTTGCCTACCCAGGAGGTTTACGATCGGATAGGGCAGTGTTGCCAGATGGCCGCTAAAGAAGGTGCCCAACTGATTGGCTTAGGTGCATTCACCAGCATTGTGGGCGACGGCGGAATCACCATCGCCAAGAACTCTCCGATCGCGGTGACCACGGGAAATAGTTACACCGTAGCCACCGCCATCCAAGGCGCGATGCGGGCGGCGCAAATGTTAGACGTAAACCTCCCCACCGCCACGTTAGCGGTGGTGGGTGCCACGGGTGCCATCGGCAAAACCTGCGCCCGAGTGATGGCTCGCCAATTTGGCCGCACAATATTGATTGGACGTGACTTGGAACGGACCCAAGCGGTCGCGCAAGAAATTCCAGGGGCCGAAGCATCCATTGATTTGGAACTCTTAAGAGAAGCCGATGTGGTGGTAACGGTCACGTCGGCGGGAAATCCGATCATCCAGCCCGATCACTTGCGTCCTGGCGCGATCGTTTGCGACGTAGCGCGACCGCGCGACGTTTCGGTTAGAGTGGCCAAAGAGCGGCCCGACGTTCTGGTGATTGAAGGGGGTTTGGTCAAAGTGCCGGACAGCGTGAATTTCAACTTTGATTTTGGATTTCCTCCCCAAACCGCCTACGCCTGCATGAGTGAAACCATGATCCTCGCGTTGGAAGGTCGCGCCGAGTGCTTTACCCTGGGCAAAGAAGTGTCGGTAGAGCAGGTTGATGAGATCTCCGGCCTCGCCGATAAGCACGGTTTTACATTGGCCGGGTTCAGATCCTTTGAGCGGGCGGTAGAAGAAGACGCCATATTGAGAGCCAAGCGGGCGCGAGTAGTGGCTCCCAGCGTTCCGAGGTCCACCCGTCCAGATCGCCCGAAGGCCTCCCGATCCCATGCCTAACCGGACTGGCTGGGTGACTGGTTTAGCTGAATTCTTCGTTGGATAATTCCGGCCAGGGCGTCTCGGTGCTTTAACGAATCGAGCGCCTCGGTTCCCTGGGTTGTGCTGAGGAGAGCGGTGATCAGTTTGTCCGCAAAGTCGCCTTCTGAATCTGGCTCCAAAGTGTTGAGATGTTGCAGGATACCGGCCACTATCTTGGGTCGCCTTTTGGCGATATCTGCCGCGGCAAGGCGCAACTTTGGGTTAAATAGTGCGTGCAAAACAATGGAGTCTGCGAGATTTGTGTGAACGCCGCTCGCCACTTCCAATTGGGTTTCTACGGGCGTACTCGGAACCTTAAGTGCAGCATCCTTGGTGAGCTGAAGGGCGGAGACCACGCTCTGCCTGAGTTGAATATCCTCGGATTCTGCGTACGCCCAAAGGGTCTTGGCCCCCGGCTCCCCGCCCACTCGGCCGAGCCCCAAAGCCGCCAATGCCCGCCGAGGAATGGTAATCGAATCATTTTGAAGCGTAGATGACATCAAATCAGAAGTTTTCGGGTCGCCAATTCCGCTGAGAGCGGCAAGGTAACCATATTGCTCATCACCTATCGTGGACCCGTAAAGTTTAACTAATGGGTCCACCGCTTCTGGAGATCGTAGCTTGGCTAACGCATCCGCCGCAGCTAGTCTAACGTCGGGCCGCTTGTCGTCTAATGACGGCAGTATGAACTGCGTAGCGCTTGGCCCCATGGAAGCGAGATAGTTTATTGCATTGGGGCGGGCATCGACGACCGAAAACTGCTTCACAACCAGGGGCCAAATCGACGGGCCAACCGAGGTCAGTGCACGGTTCACGGCAATCTGCTGGAAGCTTCCTTTCTGGGTTAGTTGTTCTGCTACCGATTCGGGTCGCTTCACGGCCAACTTTGCCAGTGAGACCGTGAGCTCTTCTCTCGCCGCCGGGTCAAAGTCTGCGAGCAAAATTCCGCATAGTTTGGCTAACTTGGGGTCATCGTAGCGACCAATGTTTCGCGCCATCAAAATACGCTGACCAGAATCCAGGTTTTTTTTGAAAAACGTGGCAATGTCTGGTCGTTCCGCGGCGTTGACCAGGAAATCTTTCTGGGCAGGTCCCGCCGGGCCGGTGGCAAGGCCCACATCCCTTCGGGTCAGAACCATATTGGTTACGCCCAATACAATGCCTAAGATGGCCATAACGGCCAGTGAACGCAAGGTTCTCCCGAGTCGACTCTTAGATTGGGCGACCCCAGCGGCTGACATAGCTCTATCTTAGCAAAGAACGGATTGGAGGTTGTGATGGGTCTATCGAAATTTCCGACTGCGACGGGGAAAAAGTAGCTCGGAAGTCTATTCAGGTTTCGAGTCCTAACCGTTTTCGTATGACCGAAATTATGAGTTGATTACCAAGGCATTTCTTCGCCGTTCCAACAATGCAGGCGCAAAGGCTTTGGCTCTTCGTCACTTAGGAAGTACTCCAGCGCTATCTTGGCCGCATCGTTCGGTTCGAGATCGGCTTCCAAATTCTTGGCTCCGCGCATATAACTCCGAACGTATCCGGGATGATACAGCCGAAACGTGTAGCCCTGAGGAACCAGGTCATTGCTAAGGTTTTTGACCGCCATATGGGTTGCCGCCTTAGACATGCAATATCCAAACCAGCCCTTTCTGGAGCTAGCTTCTACACTTCCCGCTTCTGAGGATACATAGCAAAGCCTTTTCAAATGCCCCGCATCCAGCAGAGGCAGAAAGGCGTCCGTCACGCGCAGTCCACCCAGGGCGTTCGTATTGAATTCGGCGATCATGTCATCAAAGCTGGGTGACTGTCGAAGGGTCTCTACATCATGAGAGCGGTTAATTGCCGCATTCGAAATGAGCAGGTCAAGATGGTCGACTCGTTGGCCCACAAGCGCCGCGGCCCTCCTCACGGAAGCATCTGAACTTACGTCTAGAGCCACCGTGATCAAGGTCGCCGGGTATCGCGTTTCCAAGTCGTCCAGCTCGGGCCAATCAAGGTGCCGACCCGCCACCACCGTCCAGCCAAGTTCCAAAAGACCCTTCGTGAGGCCCAGCCCCAGTCCACGATCAGCTCCGGTGACCAGCGCAACTTTTTTCATGATTGATCCATCCAACTTCGTCTGCGGTCCAATGATGAAGGAATCCGTGCACGAACGTGCGTCAACGATCCGGCTAACCCACCCAAAACCTGAGAGAGTCTCGCAAAGCACCCGGACTACACGCTTTGCGACACGCATGAAATGTAGTCTGTGGATATCCGGAGCCTTTGCAATGGAAACTTTCCAATCTGCACCGCAAAACAATCGAAGGTGATCATTTCAGATTGCTAGCAGCCTTGTTGCCCTGCAAGGGTTTTGCGGGAGGTTTGAGGCTCAGAAAGTACTGAGATGGGCTTGGATCTTGAGTAGTGCCTAACAATCGTAGGCGACCACGCCCGCAGAAAATCCATTGCAAAGGCTCCATCCGTGCCGCGGTCCGGGAGGTTGTACCCAGACTCAGGCTGTACAGCTGGCGCATTGGTCTAATTTCCGGTTTCCGGGACCTCAATATTTGAGCGACACCCGGACCGTGGCACGGATATCCGCAGCCTACATTTTTGGAATGCTACTCGCCTGCCCGGTCATATCTCCCCTGATCACCGACCATCACCCGGACTCGGGCACGGGTCATCCCGAGGCTACCGGCTTCGCCGAGCTCTTTGGAATTCAGTTTTTGTTGAGAATACAATGGGGTTGCTCAAGCACGTATGAATTGTAGGCATTTGGTAGATTCTAGTGCCCATGCCGGGAAACAAACTTATTTGCTGACCAAACCTGGCATGGCGCGAGAGCTTATGCCAGGCTATTCGGGGAAAGTCCCTGCCGGGACAAGAGAGGGCTGGTCGCGGTCAAACATTTTCTTCCCAGTAAGTCAGTTGCTAGATTCTAGTGCCCCTGCCGGGGAACAAACTTGTTCGCTGACCGATCTTGGCATGGCGCGAGAGCTTATGCCAGGCTAATCGGGAAAAGTCCCTGCCGGGACAGGGAAGGGTTAGGCGATGTCAAACATTTTCTTCCCGCCAAATCCGTCGCTTGATTCTACATTCCCTGCCAGGAACACACCAATTTGCTGACCGATCCTGGCATGGCACCACATGTACATTTTGTTAGGCATCTTTAGGCCCATTTCATCAGTCTCGGGTGTATCGATCTAACGTAAAGGAGGCGCAGACCGCTAATGCAATGCAACCTGTCAGGGCCTAACTATACGTAATTCACGGGCGAACCCCCGTAAACTTGTCGCTGGGATTACTTCGGGCCCTAAGGAACTTACTGGGGCCACCGATGTTATATATATTATGATCACAACTAGCCTGTTGACCTACGTCCTTGTTGCAGTGGTCTTTTACGTGGCAATCACAAAGACCGCCAAGATTGGTGATGAACCAGAAAAGCTTCGCTTTTTGAACCATTAACCTACCTACCAACTAAAAAAAAGCCACCCAGGCAGATTGCCTGAGTGGCTTTTTTGGGGTCGGGTGGGGAAATAGCCTTACCGAGATGGGCAACGATGTGGCGCCTGAGTGCCTAAAAGGAGACTTTGACGTTCTCACGCTGAGCCGTGTCGTCTAATTCAAACAATTCCTTAGTTGTGAATCCGCCCATATTGGCAAAGATGCTTGACGGAAAGGTTTCTGTTTTCGTGTTATAAGCGGTTACGATGTCGTTGTAATATTGGCGGGCAAACGCGATCTTGTTCTCGGTGCTCTTAAGTTCTTCTTGAAGGGAGAGCATGTTCTGATTTGACCGAAGTTCTGGATAGGCTTCGGCCAGAGCAAACATCCCGGTTAGTGCGCTACTTACTTGATTTTCTGCCGCTGCTTTCTCACCAACCGAGGTCGCAGAAATTGCCCGATTTCTGGCTTGAATGACGCGTTCTAGCGTGTCTTGTTCGTGCTTCATATATCCCTTCACGGTTTCCACCAAGTTAGGAATTAGGTCGTATCGTCGCTTGAGTTGGACGTCAATTTGCCCAAAGGCGTTCTGAGTTTGGCGGCGTAACGCAATGAGTCCGTTGTAGGAAGCGATGCCGTAGCCTACCAGTAAGACGATAATCGCAAGAAGAATGAGTAAAGCAAGCACTATTGAGTTTCTCCAGTCTGTAAGTCAATACGTTCCACCTACTGTTCTGGTTGCAGGCAACTAAGCACGTTTGGCAGCCGGGTCAAAATTAATGGGTGGGGGGCGGATTGGACTCACGCAATCGGTTGAGCTCAACCGTCTCAGACCCGTGGACATATTCCAGTTTCTCAGAACCTTTAGCTGACACCCTAGCGGAGTCCGGAGTAATGTCTGCTCGGTCTAATGTCTCTTCAAAGTGCAATGTCGCGCCCGTCGTTAAGTATTCAACCGACCCGCGATGAGGAAGGCCGTCCGAGAACAGAGTGAATCGGCCGTTGGGGGCAATGGTCAGGTCAACTTTTCCCGCACTTCTTATAATGTCGGGGTCGGCACCCGGTCGGCCAACCACCGTCGCTTGACCTACCCAATGGCCTTCCAGGCTGAGTGACCGCGCACAACCGGGCCCAAATAGAACCACCATCGCCACGAGGGTTGTCAGTACGGGGCGCAAGATGCCCGATCTGGGCCTACCCCCGGCTATAATTTCTCTAATGGCAGTCTCCACCCCGGAAGTCTACTTGTCTTCAACCGCGTACCAAGCCATGGGTCTCATTGACTCCGAGTACGCCCTCATTGTTCAGTTGATGGGTCGTGAGCCTAGGTTGACCGAATTGGGAATGTTTGCCGTGATGTGGAGCGAACACTGTGGCTACAAATACTCCAGGCCCATCTTGGCCACATTTAAGCGATACAAAGAAGCCATCGAGGGGGCGGGACTGGAAAATGCGGGCGTGATTGACATTGGTGATGGATTAGGCATCACCATGAAAGTCGAATCTCATAATCATCCTTCGGCCGTGGAGCCTTACCAAGGCGCCGCCACCGGAGTGGGCGGCATCATCCGAGACATTCTCACCATGGGCGCGCGACCCATTGCGGGGCTTAACTCCCTGAGATTTGGCCCCATTCGTGATGGCGAAGCCGAACCCGAAGTGGTCGCCCGAAACCGATTTTTGTTCGCACATATCGTGGCGGGAATCGCCGGATACGGTAACTGCGTGGGCGTGCCAACGGTGGCCGGGGAAATCAACTTCCACCCCCGGTTTAGCGGAAATCCGCTGGTTAACGCAATGTGTGTGGGCATGGTCAAGCTCGATGAAGTAACGACCGCGGCGGCTTCGGGTCCGGGGAATCCCGTGATCTACCTGGGATCAGCCACGGGAAAAGACGGCATTCACGGCGCCACCTTTGCCAGCGACGCGCTGGGTGAGGACAACGAAGCGAAGCGACCGAACGTGCAAATTGGCGATCCTTTCGCGGAGAAGCAACTCATTGAGGCAACGCTAGAAGCCCTCCAGACCGGCGCAATTGTCGCGATTCAGGATATGGGAGCCGCGGGCCTCACCTGTTCCACCATCGAGATGGCCAGCCAAGGTAGCGTAGGAATGGTAGTGGATCTAGACAAGGTCCCGATGCGCGAATCTGACATGACCGGTTACGAGCTCATGCTGTCTGAGAGTCAAGAAAGAATGCTTGCCGTCACCCATGCCGGGAGAGAAAACGAAGTCTTGGATGTATTCCGAAAATGGGGGCTAAAGGCGGCCGTGATTGGGCACATTACGGATGACGGGGTGGTAACCATCCGTCGACATGGCGTGATTGAAGCGCAGCTGGATCCAAAACTGCTCACTGACCATTGCCCAACTTACACGACCGAATATTCGGAGCCAGAATATTTCCGCGAAGCCGGTCGGTTCGATCCTTCGACCTTGCCGCAAGTTGATGCCAAAGACGCTTTGCTCAGACTGTTGGCGGTGCCCGATTTGGCCAGCAAGCGATGGGTTTTTCAGCAGTACGATCAGCAGGTACAGACGCAAACCAGCCTGATGTGCGGCCAAGGCGATGCCGCCGTGTTGCTCCCGCGCGGAACGGCTAAGGGACTTGCCCTCAAGATAGACGGCAATGCGCGCCAGACTTATTTACACCCGTATCGCGGGGGCCAGCTCGCGGTGGCCGAGGCGGCTAGGAATGTGGCGTGTACCGGGGCTAAACCCGTTGCCGTCACGGACGGCCTGAATTTTGGCAACCCACAAATGTCTCACGTCTATTGGCAATTTAAAGAAGCCGTCCAGGGAATTGCCGACGCTGCCGAGGCAATGGGCACTCCGGTAGTGAGCGGAAACGTGAGTTTCTATAATCAGAGCGATCTGGGGGAAGTTTTGCCCACGCCGCTTATTGGCATGCTCGGGATTCTGGATGACGGAACCAAGCGAGTCGGCGTTGCTCCGTCTGAGCCCGCCGAGTTATGGCTGGTATCCGTACCCCTGCCCCCTGACCCCCACGGAGGCCTTGGCGCGAGCACCTACCTTGCGGAAATTCACGGTCTAGAAACGGGTTACCCGGTGGCTCCGGATCTGGCCGGAGAGAGACGGCTCGGCGAATTTCTTGTGCAAGGGGTGGCCAATGGTTCCATATTGAGCGCTCACGATACCAGCGAAGGTGGCCTTGCGGTCGCCTTAGCGGAAATCGCCTTGGCCAGTGCCGACCTTAATGTCGTTGCCCGCCTGGTAGAAACTCTATGGTTCGGCGAGGTTCCGGGCCGAGTTCTGGTGTCCACGCACGTAGCTTCAGAGTTGAGTCAGTTGGCATCGCAAGCACAATTAACCTTTGAGCGCCTTGGGGACATCAAATCGTCTGAAGGTAACGAAGGCTTGGCCATCAATGGCGTAGTCTGGAACCGATCTCAACTTGTTGCCGCTTATGAATGCGCAATTCCCAATGTTATGGAATCGCTGATTGGTTAGCGATCTACCCAGGGTCAATCTCAAACTGATGAGTAGTCTTTACCGCAAATTCTGTCGCTTTGCCATTCTGATGTTGGCCCTGGTCCTTCTGTCTCATGGTCAAGCTTGGGCGCAAATATCGGGAACCCCAAAGCCCGACCCCGCGCAATCTGAGCCACCCAATCTTGGGGTTGAGATCAACCGTGCCGCCGATCTTTATCGAGCAGGCAAGCTTGATGAGGCTAAGGCAAAGCTAGAAGACCTCGACAAGAAAAACCCGCAGAATGCCGATGTCCAGGCTTGGCTTGGATTTATTTATTTGCGGGAAAACCAGTCCGCCAAGGCGATCCCGTTTCTCCAATTTGCCGCGAAAGAACATCCGCAAGACTTGGAAGTAGCCATCAACTTGGGTAACGCTCTCATGGCAATAAACCAGCTTGAGCGAGCTCTTGAAAAGTACAAGGCGGTAGAGCGACTCAAGCCGACAATGTTCGAGCCCTATTACAACTCGGGAACTATCTACCTCCGCCGCAAGGAATACCGAAAAGCAATTACGGAATTTGGCCAAGCTCTCAAACTCAAGCCCGATGATGCTTTTGTCCAGAACAATTTGGGGGTAGCGTATCAAAGCCTGAGTCAGAGCTTGGAAGCCTTACCACACTTTCGCAGAGCTTCAGAAATCCGCCCGAATAATCGAACGTTTGCTCTCAACGTGGGACTCACGTTTATGCGATTACGGCAACCGGCCATGGCCATTCCGTACCTTGAGAGAATTACCGCTAATGGGAAGGGAAGCCCCTCCGAATCGCTTACATTAGCCGATGCATATTCCAAAGCGGGGCGTCCCAAAGATGCCTTATCGGTGTACGAGTCGTTATCCTCAAGCCAGAAAAGTAAGGCGTCGTATTGGTTTAATATCGGCGTACTTCGGGCCAAGACCGCCGATGTAAGCGGAGCAGAAACGGCTTATCGCACGGCGTTGGAACTGAATTCCAATGACCTAGACGTACTCAATAACCTCGGGCTCATTCTCTTTAACAAAGGTGCCTACGAGGAAGCCACTACCCTATTTGATAAGTTAGCCGGCCTCAATCCCAGCTCACTTGCCGCAAAGCTAAATCTGGGTGCATCTGCGGCGCGGTCCAACCAATTGTCAAAGGCGATTGTGGTTTGGAAGCAGGCATTAGTGATTGATCCGCTGAATTCCCGGGTCCGTTTGGACCTGGCAAATGCCCTCTGGCAAACATCACAAAACAAAGCGGCGCAAGACGAGTACACCACCGTGTTGGTAAAAGATCCCAACAACCCCGAGGCGCTAAACGGGGTCGGGCTTGCCTATTTAAGCTCTCGATCTTACTCAGGAGCAGAGGCCGTCTTGCGCACTTGTCTTCAGGCCAATCCCAAGTTTATTCCTGCCTATAACAATCTCGCAATTGTTTTAGAGCGAACCAAACGTAGACCTCAAGCAATGGCGCTCTTGGAACGGGGCCTCAAGATTGATCCCAACGATCGTGACCTTAAATCCAACCTAGATCGCATTAGGGCGGCGGGGTAAATGCGCATTTTTCTGTTTGCCAACATCCACCGGCCCGATGCCCTCATGGCGGCCTCAGAGACGGCGGCATGGCTAAGGGACCGCAACATTGAGGTTCAGTTTGACCGAGAATCCGCAATTAGGACGAAGGAGCCGTTGCCCCCAACTCCAGATTTAGGCGCAGATTTAGTGGTGGCATTTGGCGGGGACGGAACGCTGATTCGCGCCGCCCATTTTAGCGCAGAATCGGGAACCCCAATTCTCGGGGTTTATTACGGACGATTTGGATTTGTGACTCAATGCCAGGGTGACGAAGTTTATCGAGTTCTTAATGATTTTATAGACAACCGATTTCGAATTGAGAATCGAATGATGCTTGAGGGCGAACTCCGGCGAGGGGGCCAGGTGGTAACTAAATTAACCGCGCTCAACGAGATTGTGTTGCAAAGAGACGTGGCTACCCGCATGATGACTTTTAGAGTTGCGGTAGACGGCCACAAGCTCACGAGTTACCCGGCCGACGGTGTGATGATCTGCTCGCCCACGGGCTCAACCGCCTATAACCTTTCCGCGGGTGGCCCTATCATGGATCCCACCGTAGAGGCGCTAATTCTTACTGCCTTGGCTCCTCACACCCTTAACGCCCGTACGTTGGTGCTAAGACCAGATTCTCAGGTGTTACTTACCGTCCAGAGCCACGGTGACGCGGTTCTTTCTGCCGACGGGCAAACTCGGCTGCATATTCTTAGTGACGATGAAGTTCGGGTCACTCGGTCACACCTTGTTACCAAGTTGTTACTCGTACGTCCCAACGATTTTCTGCTGAAATTGGGCCAGCGATTGTTGTGGAGTAAGGGCCTGGTAGAGGACTCCGAATGACCGCAACCGTCAACACCAGCGCGATTTTAGACATCTCGGATGTCCACGTTGAATTTGGCACTCCCGGGGGCGCGGTGCGGGCGTTGGACGGGGTTTCTTTGCAAGTTCTGCCGGGCGAAACCCTTGCGGTGGTGGGGGAATCGGGCTGCGGAAAGACCACATTAGCACGCGCCGTGCTGGGACTCCAGGTGTTGAAGGGGGGCCAGATTACTCTGGGGGGCAACCTAGTTAAGGGAACGACGCGCCTCATGGCAGAACAGGTCGGAATGGTCTGGCAGGATCCATTTGCCAGCTTGGATCCCCGGTGGACGGTGGGTCGATCCGCGATTGAACCGGCGGTGCTGGTGGGGAAGACGGCGGACGCAAAGAAAATATTTGAGGAAGTTGGGTTAGATCCTCGGTTTGTGGACCGTTACCCCCATCAATTAAGCGGCGGGCAAAGGCAAAGAGTCGCCATCGGTCGGGCTCTGGTTCTTAAGCCACCTTTGGTCATTTGCGACGAGCCAACGGCCGCCCTTGATTTGAGTATAAGGGCGCAAATCCTCAACCTTCTCAAGGATATTCAGCGCGCAAACCGGTGCTCGTTTTTATACATTTCGCACGATCTCACCACCGTCAGATTCCTCGCGGATCGGGTGGCGGTGATGTATTTGGGTCGGGTGGTTGAGGAAGGTCCCACCGAGGCGATCTTTACGGATCCTCGCCATCCGTATACAAAAGCGTTACTGGACTCTGCGCCAACCATCGAAAAATTAATGCAACTGCCCGAAGCCCCTAAAGGCGAAATCCCGGATCCGAGAACCCGATTCTTAGGTTGCAGATTTGCGGGCCGTTGCCCAAACGTCCTTGAAAGGTGCCTAAACTCAGATCCGGCGCAGTCCGTAGAGGGCAATCGATCTTTCTTTTGCTTTTCTCCGGTAAAGGTTTCTTAACAATTGGCCTACTATTTCATTGCAACCTAGTAGGCTTAAAGCCAACGTGATAAGTGTGGAATCCCCAAGTTACGCAAGACAAGCCTTCAACCTCGAGATTCGGGAGCTAGAACATGACCTCCTGGATATGGGAAGTCGTGCGGAGCAAATGGTCGGACAGGCCGTAGAGTGCCTAAGTAAACTGGACCCAACTCTGGCGATGGCGGTGATCCATCGTGATGACGAGATTGACGAGCGAGATACGGCGATAGAGTCTCGGTGCATCCGGTTACTGGCGCTTCAGCAACCCATAGGGGGCGATCTGAGGGTGATCAGCACTGCGATGAAAATGATCACCGACATTGAGCGAGTGGGTGACCTGGCGGTTGACATCGCCAAAATCGCCATGAAGGTGGAGAAGGAGTTTGGTGATCCTTCATTTATTGACATCCCCCGGATGAGTGGCGCGGCTCGATACATGTTTAGAGAAGCCCTAGAATCCTAT
Source organism: Fimbriimonadales bacterium (assembly GCA_038212035.1). Lineage (GTDB taxonomy): Bacteria > Armatimonadota > Fimbriimonadia > Fimbriimonadales > Fimbriimonadaceae > Fimbriimonas. The sequence continues at coordinate 11,871 of JBBQUZ010000034.1, read as the reverse complement.
GTGCTACGAGACCTGGAACGGGTAGAGGATGTTTGCCGCCGTGACGAAGAAGTGGACGACATGTACCGGGAACTCCGAGGTCATATCTTTGAAGACATGCGTCAGAATCCCGACCGCGTGGTTTCCAACAGTTGGCTCCTCCTGGCGATACACCACATTGAACGCATTGCCGATCACGCAGTGAACGTTGCAGAGCGGGTGAAGTTTATGATCACGGGCGAACACAAACACAAGAGTCCTATCCCCGACGTTCGTTCTTCGGCCTAACCGACGGCGATATTTACCTTGAAACGGTGCGATTGTGCCGCTCCACTCGTCCCAGAGAACAAGGCCATGTACTTTATGCAGGCGCTGGTAGCGGTGGGCCAATGGAGTTAGGGGTAATTTTTGCGCTGGGAACGTTGTGCCCAGTTTTCGGGATTGGCTTGCCGTCGGCTACGCTTGACGAGCGTGGATTGACCCTCACCGGAGACTTGCAAAGTGGTATCGCCGGTTCCGATTACGTCTCCCTTCGGTATTGGGTGTCCGATGAAATGGGACGTGAGCTGGCAAATTCTGAGCGACGAGGTTTGGATTACACCACGCCGGTACATTCATCCGCATTCCCCACCACGCAAGATGTTGACCCGATCGCCCAATTTCGGTCCATCCTTCCGGGGCAGTGGTTGGCGTCCTGGCAGTTCCCCCGAAAATCACCAGAATCTCCTTGGTCTAGGGGAATCGGGGTCATCATTTTGTTGGAAGCGTTGCCGCCCCCTCCTGGTGTTCGCAGGGCAAAGCCTCGGTTGCGGGTAACCTATACCCATGCTAAGTGAGCTTCGGGAACTTTGGAAGTTCCGTGAGCTATTGGTTAGCATGGTCCAACGGGAACTGCGGGTTCGCTATAAAGGGTCCGTCTTAGGATTTCTGTGGTCTTTTATCAATCCGCTGGTTACCACCGCCGTGATGTGGGTGGTTTTTGGAAAGTTGCTCCATAACCGCATTGATAATTACGCGGCCTATATCTTGGCTGCGCTCTTGCCATTCACATTCTTTCAGACCAGCGTGCTAGACGCATCACAATCGGTGCTTAATGCCTTGCCGATCATCAAGAAAACTTATTTCCCGCAGGCAATCCTTCCTATCGCATCCGTAATTAGCAACTTCATTCACCTGCTCATGGGGATGGGAGTTTTCTTCATTTTCTTGCTGGTTATCTATCTACGCGACCCCCGCATTATTCCGTTTCAGGCCACAACCATCTACCTGCCGTTCTTACTGTTGTTAAGTCTCATTATGGCGATTGGCTTTTCGCTCTTGGTGAGTGCGCTTAACACGTTGTATGAAGACGTTAAGTACCTGGTAAGCGTAGGAATGTACATGCTTTTTTATCTTTGCCCAATTATCTATTTTATTGAGCAAGTGGGCAGTTCAGACTTCAATAAGCATTCGGGGTTTTTAGTGTTTAAGCTTTATAGCCTTAACCCCGTGGCGATTTTGGTCACGGCATATCGTAAGGCTTTGTTGGCACCCCCGACAAAGATATTTATGAGTGACGGACGGATTTCCGATTCCGTCCCACTTCCGTGGTGGGGTTTGCCTTACGTTACGCTGTTTTCGCTTGTCGTATTTCTCATCGGGTGGAAAGTCTTCTATCGTCTGAAATGGCGTTTTGTGGAGCGACCTTAATGGCCGATAATGCCGCCGGCGAGGCAATGATCAGCGTTTGCAACCTCCGCAAAGAGTTTGTTATCAGTAACACGGCGATCGGCTCTGTAAAGACGTTGCTCCTTTGGTGGCAGAGGCGGTCTGTGCGAAAATTTGAAGTCCTCAAAGGCATTTCCTTTGAAGTCCACCGGGGGGAATGTGTGGCCATTGTGGGAAGAAATGGAGCGGGTAAGAGCACGCTTCTCTCTCTCATTGCCCAGATCTACCGTCCCACCGCGGGCACCGTTGAGGTGAAGGGCCGGGTTGCTCCATTGCTTGAATTAGGTGCGGGTTTTCACCCTGATCTAACGGGGACTGAGAACGTTTACTTTAACGCCATTGTGTTGGGACTCACGCGAAAGCAAGTCACCGAACGGCTCCCTAAAATCATCGAATTCTCAGAGCTTGGGTCGCACATCAATGCTCCCGTAAGGACTTACTCCAGCGGCATGATGGCCCGCTTAGGATTTGCGATTGCGATGGAAGTGGATGCCGATATTTTGCTGGTGGACGAGGTTCTGTCGGTTGGCGATTTTGAATTTGAACAGAAGTGCAAAGAACGGATTCGAATTTTTAAAGAAGCTGGAGGAACTATTCTTCTGGTGTCTCACCAGAAGGGAACCGTGCAATCTTTCGCAGATAGATGTATCTGGATTCAACACGGTGAGATTAAGATGATTGGCAAACCAAGCGAAGTTCTCGCGGAATACGAAGGGAAAAGCGTTGCCGATTTAACCGGCTCCTGAGATACCATCCAGCTCTCAAAACGGCACCGTATTTAAAGGTACTGAGCGCTAATGAGTTAGGACGCGAAAGAATAGTTTGCATTGCTCCGTGGTGTATGAGTCGGTTCCGAGCCTCACCGCAGCCCTAAGGCACCAATAGAGCATCCGCATTACTGCTCCTAGTTTATTAAGTAACCAGCACACGGTGGCGGCCAGCACACCCTGATGGATGCTGAAATACAGAACCTTTCCGCGGTTGTAACGGGCCACCGCCAACCAACGACGGTTGGCACTGCTGGACCCAAGATCATGGGTGAATTCGGCCATCGGCCAGTAGCCAATCTTTCCGTGCCGCCGGAGCCGCAGACACAGATCCGTGTCCTCGCAGTACAAGAAATACCGCTCGTCAAATTGTTCGGGCCATTGGCCGTTTATCTTCTGGGTCATAAGGCATGCCCCCATCACTTGATCCGTGGGAACCGGCCCATTGCCGGGGTTGAAATTCTGAAGAATTCGGTTGGTGGTCCAGTACGGGCTAAAGATGGAACTGCGCTTAAAAAACTTCTCTAGCAAGAGTTGTTCGCATACCACGGCCCAAAGGGTGAGCCGGTTGGCCGTAGATTCTTGGACCGAACCATCTGCATTAAGGAGTTTTCCGCCCAAGGCGACAAAGTCGGATTGCAATAGCTGATCGGCCAGTTCTTGAATCGCACCGGGTCCCGCGTAGGCATCGCTGTTGAGGAACAATGCAATTTTTCGGGAAGCACTGAGCAGTCCGCGATTATTCGCGGACCCAAACCCAAGATTGCTTCCCGCTTCATCCAGGTGAACACGAGGGAACTCGCCCCGCACCATTTCTTGAGAGCCATCCGTGGACCCGTTGTCTACCACGATGACCTCGTGCGCAGGTTCAATGGCCGTCAAACACCGGCGTAATTTGTCCCTTGTGTTGTAACTCACCACAATGACGGAAATGGAACTAGGGTTCATACCTGGGTAGATGCTACAATAATCGTCCGATGAGCAAGGACATTCAGTTCACTCCCCAGGGCTACGCTAAGCTAAAGCGAGAGTTAGAAGAGCTGAAAGGCCCGACAAGAATGGCGATCGCCGAGGCGATTCGTGAGGCCAAGGCGCACGGTGACCTAAAAGAAAACGCGGCTTACCACGAGGCAAAACTTAACCAGACTCGACTGGAAAGTAGAATTGCCGAACTTGACAAAGCTCTTCTGCTCGCCAAGATCGTGGCGATGCCCAAAGAGGGAGATATTGGTGCCGGCCTTGGATCTAAGATCAAGCTGTTGGATATTGAATTTGAAGATGAATTTACGGTTACCCTGGTCGGTTCATTTGAAGCTGATTCAGCAAAGAACCTGATCTCGGTGGCATCCCCCCTAGGTGAGGCGTTAGTGGGTCGAGAGGTTGGACAAAAGGTAGAGGTTGAGGCCCCCGCCGGAAAGTCCACCTACAAGATCCTTGAGGTGAGTTAAAGTGCCGTGCCAAGCCAGTAGCGGCAATCTTGCACGCTTGGCGGGTCTCGTTGCTCTCCTAGGTGTGTTTGGTTGTCAAGGCGAAGTGAGTGCGCCCAAAGCCTCGAACCCAGATTTGGCCGATGCAGAGTCTGTAGAATCGCCTAAAACCCTTAGTCCGGGGCGTTTGGCCCTCATTGCTCACGGTGATCAGCTGAAAGTGGGTAATTCGCTAACCAATGCCAACCAACTTTTCCCCCGCCCGAAGACGGCGTTTGAATTTACCGACCTACCCCAAAAGTTTTTGAAACCCTACCGATCCAAAGGCTGGGAGTCTGCACGAGAGGGCTTTGGTGTGATTCTTTTTCGCGAAAAAATCGTGGCCGCGCTGTGGCACATCGAAAAAGCCACCCGTGAGGAACAAGATCGACTGGTAAAGAAGCATCAATCGGAAATCCCGGTTCCGTCCATTTTGGTTCCGGGTAAGCACGTGAGTTACTGGTTTTGGGAAGATGCGGGCCAGCGATTGATGATATGCAGTTCCCAGGGGCAAGGTGGATTTGTAAGGTTGACCGCCGCAATCGGTGACGATGTGGTGATGGATGCCCTTAAAATAAGCCCCGACCAGGCAAGAAAGGATCGCGACGAGCTTGATCGAGCGGTTGACAGCAAGCCTACTGCGAAAGGATCGACTCCCGAAATACGTTAATTAAGACTTTGCAAGTTTTGCGGACTCGCCTAACACAACCAGGTCTCGTTGCCATACGTGGAACCTACAACATCCGAGCGTCGGCAAGGCCATCCGATGATTACATTCGTCTGGTCGGCGGACACGAAACCTTGCTAACCGACGTAGTATGGAATATCCTACGCAACAGGAGGTGGTGTACAAACAATGATATCAGAATGTAAACACCAGGGAGGTTGTGGGTTTTAACTAGCCCGCAACTTTAGTGAGGCGGGTTCCTGATGAACCCATCCTCCCTGGAAATCGAAGACCGGGCGCCCATGTGGGCGCCCACTCTATTTTTGGGTGCAAGTGAGAATGGTAACTTGAGGCGGATGCGATGTGTTGTAGTGATTCCGGCCCGAATGGCGAGCACTCGATTTCCCGGTAAGCCGTTGGTGGACCTGTTAGGAAAACCCATGGTTCAGTGGGTTTATGAATCGGCCAAACAGGTTGCCCTTGCCGAAGACGTGGTCATTGCGACCCCAGACCCGGAAATTCTGGCGGTGGCTAAGGCATTTGGAGCCCACGCCATAAGGACTCGAGACGACCATCCTTCCGGAACAGACCGTCTGGCCGAGGTAGCGGAGCGCATCCAAGCCGACGTATACGTGAACGTTCAGGGTGATGAACCCCTCATCCACCCTTCCACCATAGAATCGGTTGCTAACGCGCTACTAAACTCCGATGATGCAGATATGTCAAGCGCTTTTAGCATTTGCACTGAAACGGACGTCGACAACCCTGCCGCCGTGAAAGTGGTAACCGCGCTCAACGGCGATGCATTATATTTCAGTCGTCACGCGATCCCGTTCCTACGCCACTCTCGCGTTGCCGCTTTAAAGAAGCACATTGGAATCTACGCTTTTCGGGAAAATGTTCTAAAGGCATTTGCTAAGTGGTCACCCACGCCCTTAGAGCAGGCGGAGAGTCTGGAGCAACTGAGATTCCTTGAGCACGGAGTCCGCATCCGAATGGTGGAAACTCCCGCCAGCGAAACCGCGATTGACACCCCTGAACAAGCCGACGAAGTGAGGCGCATTCTAGTGCAGAGATCAAAATTCTAAATGTGTTTGGCCGTCAGTTATACTAAGCTCCAGGTGCCTATCGGCGAATTCTGAACTGAGAACTGAGAACTGAAGCCTGAAGCCTGAAGCCTGAAGACTGAAGACTGAAGACTGAAGACTGAAGACTGAAGACTGAATCGAATTGGCTGGGCTCCCGATAAGCTAGCTAACCGGACTCACCGCCTTTATGGTCGCGCCTTACGAAATTAGTCATGATTGGGAAGAACCGCAGGATCTGCACGACCTGCTGCAGGTCATTCGTGATCAGAGGCCAGAGGCCAATGTTCGCAAGATTCGGTATGCCTACTTCCTGGCCGAAGAAGCGCATCGTGGTCAGACCCGTTCCTCCGGAGAGCCCTACATCCACCATCCGTTGGCGGTGGCCAACATCTTGGTGGACCTCCGGATGGACGATGACACGATTGTTGCCGCCCTTCTTCACGACGTTTTAGAAGACTGCCCATCCAGCACTGCGGAATCTATCGGAGAGGCCTTTGGAGACGATGTCTTGGCCCTCGTAGAAGGCGTTACCAAACTTAAATTCACCGCCCAGGGGGAACTCACCGACCGGCAACGTGCCGTGGCCGAGACCAACCGAACTGCCGAGACTCTGCGGAAAATGCTGTTGGCGATGGCCAAAGACTTCCGGGTGATGGTCATCAAACTCGCCGACCGACTGCACAACATGCAGACGTTAGACCATCTTCCCCCCGAGAAGCGAACTAGAATCGCGGCCGAGACACTAGATATCTACGCTCCCCTCGCCGCCCGCTTGGGAATCTGGCAAATCAAGTGGCAACTAGAAGATCTCTCCTTCAAATATCTTCACCCGGCAGAATACGAACGGGTGAATCACCTGGTGGGCAGCACAAGAAAGCAACGAGAGTCCGACTTGGGGGAAACCATTCTCGTGCTCAAGAGCCTCTTTGAAGAGCGCGGAATGAAGATTCTGGACATTCGGGGCCGACCCAAGCACCTTTACTCCATCTTTAACAAGATGGTCCAGCAGAAGGTAGATTTTGACGAAATCTACGACTTATTGGCCTTGCGAATCATCGTGGAATCTGTTCCGGATTGCTACGTGGCATTGGGCGTGGTCCACGAAGCCCATATCCCCATTCCGTCTCTTTTTTACGATTACATCGCGCGGCCCAAGCCCAACGGCTATCAGTCGCTCCACACCAAAGTTGTGGGACCGCAAGGCCAGCCCCTAGAGATCCAAATTCGTACCCGGCAGATGCACGAAGTAGCCGAGCACGGCGTGGCCGCCCACTGGACCTACAAAGAAGGGAAGGCGTCTCTGGATGAGTCTAAGCGACTCTCTACACTCCGCCAGCAACTCTTTGATTGGTCAACCGATTCTCGAACTTCAAGTGATTTCCTGCGCTCGGTCTCTACCGACTTGTTCTCAGAGCAGGTTTTTGTTTTCACCCCTAAGGGCGATGTAATTGACCTTCCCAAAGATTCCACCCCGGTGGACTTTGCCTTTCGGGTCCACACGCAATTGGGCATGACGTTGGTGGGAACTCGTGTTAACGGCACTATGGTTCCCCTGAGCACTAAGCTTCAGAACGGAGACGTGGTGGAACTTATCACCCGAAGCAACGCTACGCCCAGCCTAGATTGGCTGGAATTCACCCAAAGCGCCCACACCCGAAGCAAACTTCGCGGCTATTTTCGAAAGCAGACGAAAGACGCCGACGCTTCAAGAGGCAAGGATGCGCTAGAGAAGGAATTGCGCTCTATGGGCCTGGATCCTCGAGCCTTTCTCGGGGAAGAAAAGCTCGCTAAAGTCGCAGAGCATATGGATTCTGTGGAAACCGCACAAGACGTGCTGGCCAAGGTAGGAGCGGGCCTCGCCTCGGCTCAGAGCGTGGTTTCCAAGCTTCGGGGGACCAACCCAACTGACGCTCCGACCGCTGATCGGATTGAGGTTACTAAGACTAAGGAAGGCAAGCTCACCTTAGTCACCGGCGGCTTAGACAACGTTTTGTTAAACCGGGCCAAGTGTTGCAGCCCAATTCCGGGCGACGATGTAGTGGGCTACGTCACCCGCGGCCGCGGCATTATGATTCACCGAAAGGTGTGCCCCAACGCGATGGCGTTTCAGCTTTCGGAACCGGACCGGTTGTTGCCTTACCAATGGCCCAAAGATGGCCAGTCTTATGCGGTCACGCTCAAAATCCTCAGTGTCAATCGCCACGGGCTACTCATGGATGTCTCCACGATTTTCGGTGAATCCAAGACGAACGTTTCTGCGGCTAAGGTTAAAACATTGCCTAACCAAACGGCGGAAATCGACGTGACGATTGATGTGACGGACACCCAACACCTCGCCCAGATCATGACCAAGATTTCTAACTTCTCCGATGTCATTTCTATCTTAAGAATGTTCGGTCGCACCGCCCGATGAGGTTCTGGTTCTCTCGCAATTGGTAACCTGCCCAAATGGGAAATGTTTGGCTCGCTTCGGGTGGGGCCTATTTAATTTTGGGGCTGGAATTCCTTGGGTGCGCTAGTTTTTACATTGCGCTCGGGTTCCGAATGGGGCGAAGCATGGATAGCTTCGGTGACGGTTGCCTGTTCGCAATCTGCAATCTTTTACTCACTGCGTCGGGAATGGCGCTTGGGTACTGGCTTGCCCCGTATCCATACTTCCTGGGGACGACGTTCTTTGGAATGTTGATTCTGCCTGCCGTGGGCTCTCATCTCCTTATGCGCCGTGCCCGATGAAACGCGGCTGATACATAATCAAGCAACATGCTCAGGAAGATTGCAGTGCTCGCCGGAGACGGAATTGGCCCAGAAGTGATAGCGGAGGCGGTAAAGGTCTTGGAGGTTTCTGGAACCTCTTTTGATTTCCGCCACGCTTTGGTTGGTGGTGCCGCCTACGACAAAGGGGGGCATCCGCTTCCTCCCGAGACACTGGAAATCTGTAAGACCTCCGATGCCGTTTTAATGGGCGCGGTCGGAGGCCCGCGCTACGACAACATCCAGCCCCCGGAACTGCGTCCGGAAACCGGTGCTTTGCTTGCGCTACGTCGTGAATTGAATCTTTATGCCAACGTTCGACCGGCCAAAATGCTGAAGCCGCTGCTCAGCGCCAGCCCGCTCAAGAGCGCGCGCGGCATCATGGACCTGGTGGTAGTTAGGGAACTTACCGGCGGCATTTACTTTGGGCAACCGAGAGAGCGAAGAGACAACGGAAACACGGCGGTTGACACCTGTATCTACACCCGCCACGAGATCGAGCGCATCGCCGCCCGTGCGTTTGCGATCGCCCGCCTGCGCCGCCGAGAAATTGTCTCGGTAGATAAGGCTAACGTGCTGGAAACTTCGCGCCTTTGGCGGGAAGTGGTGACGGAAATGGCCGCTCGCAACCCAGACGTTAAGGTGACTCATATGCTGGTTGACAACTGCGCCATGCAGTTGGTGAGAGACCCAGAGCAATTTGATGTGATTCTCACCGAGAACATGTTCGGAGACATTCTTTCTGATGAGGCCTCCATGATCACGGGTTCCCTTGGATTACTGCCGTCTGCTTCATTGCGAGATGACCCTTCTGGGTCCGTATTTGGCCTGTACGAGCCGGTTCATGGCTCTGCGCCCGATATTGCGGGTCAGGGAAGGGCCAACCCGATTGCGGCCATCCTAAGCGCCGCCCTGATGATGAGGTACTCGTTTGAGGATGACCGGCTGGCCACGCGCATTGAGGATGCGGTAGAGCATGCGCTAGAAGCCGGACTCCGCACCGCAGATATCTTTGAAAAGGGAACTCGGCTGATCAGCACCTCGGACATGGGCGACGCGATTGCCTTCAAGCTTCAAGCGGCCGCTTAGCGTGCTCATGTGCTCTGGCGAGGTTAGCCTAACATGTGATGCTGAACGCTGGGTTGTTCACAATGGAAATGTGATCACAGTGGTTGGCGGAGGGTTTGCCGGGGTGGAGGCCGCTTGGGCGGCGGCGGAGCGCGGGGTAAGAGTCACCCTCTACGAAATGCGTCCGGTGAAAACGACGGGTGCCCATCAAACCGCTCACTTAGCCGAACTGGTTTGTTCTAACAGCTTTAAGTCAAAGCTTCCCACCAGTCCCGCCGGTCAGCTTAAAGCCGAGATGACCCAACTCGGCTCTCTCGTCATTGCCACCGCTTATTTACACCAAGTTCCCGGCGGAGAAGCGTTGGCCGTAGATCGTGAGCAATTTGCGGCGGCGGTAACCGAGCGGATTGAGCAGCATCCGTTAATTGACCTAAAGCGAGAAGAATTTACGCCCCAGATGGCCGACGAAATTTTGGCGCAAGGCGGGATTCTAATTGTGGCCACCGGACCGCTGACGAGCTCTTTGTTGGCCCAATGGTTGGCGGAAAAGACCGGCCAAGAGCACCTGTATTTCTTTGATGCGGTGAGTCCAACCGTCGATGCTTCCACGATCAACTTTGACGTGGTCTTTGCCCAGAGTAGATATGACAAGGGGGGGGATGACTACCTGAATTGTCCGTTTGACAAGGACAACTATTACGAGTTTGTGAGGGCACTCGTATCCGCCGAACGGGCGCTCCCCCACGGCTTTGCCACCGAGGACGAGACTTTAGAAAAGATCAAATACTTTGCCGGTTGCACGCCGATCGAGGCGATTGCCGATGGGGGTGAGCGAAGTCTGGCATTTGGAAACTTTAAGCCGGTGGGTCTTACCGACCCGCGAACGGAGAGGCGACCCTACGCCGCGATTCAGCTTCGGCCCGAGAACAAAGAGAAGTCACTGTACTCCCTTGTTGCCTGCCAAACCCGTCTGAAGTGGGGCGAGCAAAAGCGAGTTTTTCATATGGTGCCGGGGCTGGAGAACGCAGAATTTGTTCGTTATGGGGTGATTCATCGCAACACGTATATCGAAGCTCCGCGCGTGCTTGAACCCTCCATGGAGATGAAAACGGTGCCTGGGCTGTTTATCGCCGGCCAAATTTCCGGCGTGGAAGGCTACGTGGAATCGGCGGCGATGGGAATTTACGTGGGGATTCAGGCGGTGCGAAAGTCGCACGGATTCGCGCCGGAGATTCCACCCCGCCCCTGCGCGTATGGCTCCTTAATCTCCCATTTGCAAGATACAACCCCGCGCGAATTCGCGCCCATGAACATCAATTGGGGGCTCTTCCCCGACCCAGAATTGGTCACTCGGGATAAGCAGTTAAAGCGAAATGCAAAGTTAGCGTCCGCGCAAAGCGCGATGGTCCAGTGGCTCGCGGCATTGTAATGCTTTAAAATTCTGTTCTTAGATCAAAGGGCATGCGACCGAGAAATTCCCCCGAAAATTCGACGGACTTCCGAACACTAATGGCTTAGCGGCTGGATGAATCAATCCGCACCAGCCCAAACGAAACGCTTCAATAGTCTTCGACTTCGCTGACTTTGACGCTGCGAGCCGGTTCGGCATTGACAACGTCCCAGTTGTCGCAGTCCAATCGACGGCAGTAGATCATCCGCTGGGTTGCCCCGTTATCGGTCTCCACGTCCGCGATTTTCGCAAAGCGGCAGTCCAGACACATCTCTGGCTCTAACAGTCTCACTATCTTAAGTTGCTTTCGTGCCATCCATGCACCTCTAGAACCCAGTCGCCTTACTCGTGCTCCCACCGCTCGGCAGCGGAGTCTCACTAGGTGTCTTTCCTGGTTAAGGCAATGATTGGCGTGTTGTTGTTCCCGCAATATGGGAGTAATGCTGGGCTTTTGCGCAGAAATGGGCCTTTGTGCGGCATTCACCCCCACGAGCCGCCAGACCAAGTCGGTTCTTTGAATATCTGGAGATGGGTTAAACTAGGCGGAGAGGATTTATTTGTACGATGTGGCGGGGAACCAGATGACTACAGGAATTAGGGTTCGAAAGCCCTCTCCTTTTGCAGCGGATGATCGTGCCGTTGGAAGAGGAGAGGGTTGGGTGAGGAGATTCCGGGAAATGACGGGTCACCCAGAATCTCCATCCCCTAGCCCCTTACCTCTTCCCAAAGCACAATCATCTTCGGCAAAAGGAAGGGGAACTCAGTTGGTTAGTTACGCCTACCGAGCGGATGGATTGCGGACTTATAAGAACACGAATAACGTAACCACCGCCTACCGCTACGATGGGCAGATGGGGATTGAAGACGTGGAAACTTCTCCCGGAACTACCACGGTGACCGACTACGCGATAGGTGCTCGGGGGATTGA
>JBBQUZ010000033.1:0-38793 GCA_038212035.1 Fimbriimonadales bacterium | reverse complement strand
TGACCGAAAGGTTCTGGTGCCCCTGCCGGGGAACAAACTTATTGATGACCAACCCTGGCATGGCACCAGGCTAATGCCAGGCTACTCTGGGAAAGTCCCTGCCGGGACAGGGGAGGGCTGATATACATTTAGTTATGCCTCGACCGGGTGAATTGTCTTGGTTGTCTGCTCCTTAATCACGTTAGATCGATTCACAAAGAACCGATAAAATGGGCTTAAAGATGCTTAACTCTATGTAAAAGAGGCTGCCCCTGTGGCCTAAGACAGGAAGCGAGCCTAAATCTTTCCGGAACCGGCGGAATGCAGGGGATACGTATTTGATCATGAACAACGAATATTGGGATCCGGAACGGATAGAGCGGTACTTGGGGCTGGTGGGGAAAATTCCTCATCGGTCTGAGGGTGAGCGCGTTTTGCTGGAGATCCTCCCGCCGAACCTCAACCGTCTCCTGGACATTGGAACCGGCGATGGGAGGCTGATTGCCCTCCTCAAGGCGGTTCAACCCCAAGTTGAGTGCGTGGGGCTGGACTTCTCACCAATCATGCTCGCCAAGGCGCGCGAACGGTTTGCCCACAACGCCGACATTAAAATCATTGATCACAACATCGAAATCCCGTTTCCCGATCTGGGAACCTTCGATGCCGTGGTTTCCAGCTTTGCGATCCACCACGTGGCCGACCGGCGGAAGGCAGACCTCTACGTAGAAGTCTACAATCTGCTGAATCCGGGGGGATTGTTCGCGAACTTAGAGCACGTAGCTTCTCCCACCGAGAAACTCCATCGCGATTTCTTTAACGCGCTGGGAACGGATGTTTCTCAAGAGGACGCATCCAACCAGTGCACCCCCGTTGAACCTCAGTTGAATTGGCTGCGAAGCATCGGCTTTGCCGATGTGGACTGCTACTGGAAGTGGCGAGAACTTGCATTGCTCGCCGGATTCCGACCGACCGGGGATGTCTGATTGAGCCACGATCTCATATCCATTCAGAACGTCTCCGTGGTCCGAGACGGCCGGCCAATCTTAGACAGGGCCACGCTCAAGATTCAAAGCGGGCAACACACCGCAATTTTGGGTCCCAACGGCTGCGGAAAAAGCACACTCATCAAGATCCTTACCCGGGAGCTTTATCCTCATGCAGGAATAGGGCGGGTGGAAATCTGCGGCCAAGAGCGATGGATTCAATCGGACCTGAGAAAGAAAATTGGATTGATCAGACCTTTGAATCAAGAATTGTTAGGCGACCCGACCGGCCTAGACATGGCAATTTCTGGCCTCATCGGGACCATCGGTGTCTTAGTTCAGCACGAAATCACGGAAAAAATGGAGGTGCTTGGCCGAGCCGCTCTGCAAAGGGTCAACGCCGACCACTTGGCCCATCGAACCATGGAAACGATGTCAACCGGCGAGCATCGGCGATGTTTCATTGCCCGGGCCCTTATTTCAAATCCAATCGGGTTAGTGTTGGATGAGCCAACGACCGGCCTAGACCTCAAGGCCACCCACGACTTCTTGGCCACCATCCGAACTCTCGCCGCATCCGGAACGACGATGGTGATAGTGACCCACCACCTTCAGGAGCTGATTCCGGAAATTCAACGCGTGGTGCTGCTTAAGGAAGGAAGGATAATGGCCGATGGTTCGCGCGAATCTACGCTCAACCGAGCTTCCCTCTCGCACCTATTCGGAACCGATGTCATTTATGACCCCAACACGGGCAACGTTGCCGTGGTATCCGGGTAACTTCACAGAGGAAATGCACGGATGGATACTCACTTGAAGATCGCCCATCGGAAGGGTAACTCGGTGGAGTCAGCCATCAATGTCAGTGTTCAAACCCAAGAGGGTTTTAACCGGGGAACACTTCATCAATGAAAATAGCGATTGGGGCAGATCACGCCGGTTTTGCACTCAAACAACAGATTATTGGCTTTGTCATCGCGGCGGGATATGAACCGATCGATGTGGGTGCATTTACCTACGATGCCCAAGATGACTACCCTGATTTTGCGGAACAAGTTGGTCTTGCCGTAACCAACGGAACTGCGAACCGAGGAATTGTGGTCTGCGGAAGCGGAATCGGGGCGTCGATTGCCGCCAATAAAATCCCCGGCGTGCGTGCCGCCATCTGTCCCGATACCTACTCGGCCCACCAAGGAGTAGAGCACGACGACATGAATGTACTTGTAATAGGCTCTCGTGTAATGGGGGTCGAAGTCATTCATGAAGTGGTCAACGCCTACCTGCACGCCACATTCAGTGGGGAAGAACGCCACGAACGCCGACTTGGCAAAGTGCTGGCGATTGAGCAAAAATATATGTCTGGAGAATGCAAATGAGCCTAAATACAATGTCTGTTGCCTTGGACCGATATGGTCCAGATGCCCTTGCGCAACTGGTGAAAATCAAAGGGATTAAATTTGCGGATCGATTCTGGAGCAAGGACTCTGGCTTGTGGCCTGCGGGCGCTCCGGCCGACGTTCACGGAATGTTGGGCTGGGTTGACGTGCTACCCAAAGTCAACGCTCGACTGGGCGAAATTGAAGCATTTGTTGCGGACATCAAATCTGCCGGGTTCACCCGAGTCGTCCTCGCGGGAATGGGTGGGAGTAGCCTGGCTCCGTACGTTCTCGCCTCAACTTTCCCCGCCGTCGTCGGCGGGTTGCCGTTAACCGTGCTCGATTCCACCGATCCGGTGTCGATCCTGAAGATTGAGGAAGAAGGCCCGCTGGATACCACCCTCTTCATCGTGGCCAGCAAGTCGGGATCCACGGCGGAGCCCACCGCCTTTGATGCCTATTTCTTTGATAAGGTGGGCAAGCCACAAAACTTTGTCGCGATAACTGATCCTGGCTCTCCGTTTGAAGCATCCGCGCGGTCAAGAAATTACCGGCACGTGTTTCTAAATTACGCAGACATTGGGGGTAGGTTCTCTGCTCTGAGCCTGTTCGGGCTAATTCCCGCCGCCCTTCTCGGGCTGGATGTAAAGCGCTTTATTGATGAGGCAACCGCGGTTGCCGATGCAAACCGAACGACCGAGGGAGACGCCTTCTGGCTCGGCGCGATATTGGGCCAGTCTTGCCTGGATCAACAGAATAAGCTCACCATTCTCACCACTAAGTCTCTGGCCAGCTTTGGACTTTGGCTGGAGCAACTGGTAGCGGAAAGCACGGGTAAGAATGAACGCGGCATTTTGCCCATCGCGGGTGAGTCGTTAGGTGAGCCCAATCAATACGGTCAAGATCGACTGTTTGTGTATCTGCGATTCGCAGGAGATGCCGAGCTTGATGTAGAGCCGCTCAAGAAGGCGGGGCATCCCGTGATCACAATTGACTTTGATGATGCTTACGGAATTCCTCAAGAGTTCCTCCGGTGGGAGATTGCCACCGCGGTGGCGGGTCACGTCATTGACATCAATCCGTTTGATCAGCCGAACGTGCAAGAAAGCAAAGACGTGACCAAGCGCTTGCTTAAGATTGTGGAAGATGAGGGCAAACTGCCTGCCGTCCCCGGTGGCATCACAGAAGCTGAAATGGTCATCTACGGCGAAGACGAGGCCGATGACTTTGCCGACGCGTGGTTCATTTTCTTAGGGGATGCGGCTCCCGGAGACTTCGTTTCGATTCAAGCCTACTTACCTGAATCGGATGCGCTTACCCACGAACTCACCGGTCTGCAAACTGCGCTTAGAAACGAACTGGGATTAGCCATCACTCTGGGGTACGGGCCGCGATTTTTGCACTCCACGGGGCAGTATCACAAGGGCGGCACCAACAGCGGATTCTTTATTCAATTCACTGCGGATCATCCTAAAGATGCGCCGATCCCGGGTCATGTGGCCAGTTGGGCCGTATTTATAGACGCCCAAGCGCAAGGTGACCTAGAAGCCCTTAGGGCCAAAGGACGCCGATGTATTAGAGTTCACTTTGGGAAGAATCCTGCCTCGCAGATTCCCGAGTTGATTTCGACAATAAAGAAAGGGTTGGCCAGAAGGCCGGAGGGTATGGATGGCCGATAAGCTTTTTGATTTTGGAATGGTAGGTCTGGGAACGATGGGCAGGAACCTTGCCTTGAACATTGCCGACCACGGACACACGGTTGCGGGTTACGCTCGCAGCCAAGAAAAGGCCGACTACTTCTCTTCATTCCACGAGAATGTTCACGGCATTGCGGATTACAAAGCCTTTGTGCTTTCAATTCGCAAGCCGCGAGCAATTATGATTCTCGTGCCCGCAGGGGCGGCAACCGACGATGTGATTGCGGAACTCAAACCTTTCTTGGAACCGGCCGATTTCATCATCGATGGCGGCAACGCTTACTTTAAGGACACCGATCGCCGTCTTGCCGCGCTGAAGGCGGAAGGCTTTGACTTCATGGGCATGGGTGTATCCGGGGGAGAGAGCGGGGCCAGGCGCGGACCCAGCATGATGCCGGGCGGTTCGGAAGCGAGTTATGCCCGAGTCAAGCCAATCTTGGAATCGGTAGCCGCTCACTTCAATGGCGAACCGTGCGTGGCCCTCATGGGTGCGGGTTCCGCGGGGCACTACGTTAAGATGGTGCACAACGGCATTGAGTACGCCATCATGCAACTCATCGCCGAGACCTACGACCTGATGCATCGGGGCCAAGGACGGTCTAACGACGAGATTGCTAACGTTTTTGAGGTCTGGAACAACGGTGAGTTGCAGGGCTTCTTAACCCAGATTACGATATCGGTTTTGCGCTACAAGGACGAGAAGACCGGCGGCGACTTGGTTGATCTGATTTCTGACAAAGCAAAGTCTAAGGGCACCGGTAAGTGGACAAGCCAAGACGCATTTGACCTAGGCATTCCCGTTCCCACTATTGATGCTGCCGTGAGCGCACGGGAACTAAGCGGATACAAGGCAGACCGAACGAAAGTCGCCGCCACTGCCGCGATGCCTCCTATGCCGATTGAGGCCACCGATCAGGACATCCACGATGCTCTTCTGGCCGGCATGCTCCTTTGTTACGCTCAGGGCCTTGCGCAAATTCGCGCGGCATCTGATGAGTACGGATACGGAGTAGATCTGGCCAAAGCGGCCGCGGTTTGGCGTGCCGGGTGCATTATCCGATCCGCCCAACTCGAACCCATTCGGGCAGCCGTGGCGCGCGATCCTCACACCGCAAATCTGTTGCTGGATTCGGAATTCCAAGCGGGAATTCTCGCCCGACGAGATGGCCTCAGGAGAATCGCTAGCGAGTTCATTCGGGTAGGCATCCCCGCTCCGGCCCACCAAGCCAGTCTTGCCTATCTAGATGGCTACGCTTCCGCGCGGTTGCCCGCCAACTTAATTCAAGGGCAGAGAGACCTCTTTGGCGCGCACACTTACGAAAGACTGGATGCTGAAGGGGCATTCCACACCCAGTGGGAACCTAACTAAGCCACAGGACCTATCATCCTATGAACCCATCTCAACTGCCTCCTGCCATCGTGACCATATTTGGTGCGAGTGGCGACCTCACCAAGCGCAAGCTGGTGCCGGCCCTCTACAACCTGTTCTTGGATCGGCAACTGCCCGCCAAGTTTGCCATCATCGGCATCTCACGTGTGGGCGAAACCGACGTTTTTCGCGCGGCGATGCAAGAGGCCATGGCCAAGTTTTCCCGCCGAGGAAAGCCAGATGAAGCCAAGTGGGCCGATTTTTCGTCCCGAATCCAGTACGTTTCTGGCCTATTTGACGACCCCAACCTGTACAGCACCTTAGCCGAACGGATTACTGAACTTGAAAACGAGTTTGGTCAACCGGCGGCCCACGTCTATTACATGTCCGTTCCTCCCAACATTTTTGGATTCATCTCTGATGGATTGGGAAAGGCAGGTCTCTGTGGCGACAAGACGAGAGACCGTGTGGTCATTGAGAAGCCATTTGGCAGAGACCTAGAATCGGCCGAACAACTCAACGATCAGCTCCTTCGTTCGTTCTCGGAAAACCAGATCTACCGAATTGACCACTACTTAGGCAAAGAAACGGTTCAAAATATATTTGCCTTTAGGTTTGCCAACGCACTTTACGAACCCATTTGGAACCGAAGATACGTGGATCATGTGCAAATCACGGTGTCGGAAGACGTTGGGGTGGAAAAGCGGGGTGCCTACTACGAAACCACCGGTGCGCTAAGAGACATGGTTCAAAACCATCTCCTACAATTGCTCTGCATCATGGCGATGGAACCCGTGATCAGTTTTGATGCGGACGAAGTTCGCAACAAGAAAGTGGATGTGCTTAAGGCGGTGAGAGCTCTAGGCAAGCAAGATCCGCACAAATATTCGGTACGTGGTCAGTACGGTCCGGGAGTATTCAACGGAGAAAACGCGCTTGGCTACCGACAAGAATTTGGTGTAGATCCAAATTCTTCCACCGAGACCTACGTGGCACTCAAGCTGTACGTGGACAACTGGAGATGGCAAGACGTTCCTTTCTATCTAAGAACCGGAAAGCGATTACCCCGAAAGTTGTCTCAGGTAGTGGTGAACTTTAAGCCCGTTCCGCACCAGATGTTCCCTTCTGATGCTTCAGATGTGTTTGACAGCAACCGCCTGATCATTAACATTCAGCCCGAAGAAGGAATCATCCAGCGCTTCCAAGCGAAGGAACCGGGAAGCGGCATGCGGCTTCGCACCGTATCCATGGACTTCAACTACGAGGACGCGTTCCACATGGGCTCTAGGGAGGCTTACGAGACCCTTCTGCAAGAGGTGATTGAAGGCGATACCACGTTGTTCATGCGAGACGACCAAGAGCGGCATGCCTGGCAAATTGTGGAGCCACTGCTTGAGCGATGGCACACCACCCCGTCTTCTAGCTTCCCTAACTATGCTTCTGGAACCTGGGGGCCAGAAGCAGCCGATTCTCTGCTGGCGAGGGACGGACGAAGTTGGTTTAACCCGATGCCTACGATCAAGTTGCCGCGTACGGGGGCTTAATCGCACCGGTGGAGGCGGCAATTTATGCCGCCTCAGGCTCTTTGTGCGGTAACTTATTGGGCGATGCCCAAACTCATTCTCGTTCGCCACGGTCAGTCACTTTGGAACCTAGAAGATAGATTTACCGGATGGGTGGACGTTCCTCTGACCGCGCTGGGAGAACAAGAAGCCAGAAATGCCGGGACAAAACTAAAGGGCACCGACCTTCAGGTCGCCTACACTAGCACCCTTCAACGTGCCCAAGACACGTTGCGCCTGATTCAGGAATCGGGTGGAATGTCACTGCCGGTAATTAGAGACCAGGCGTTGAATGAGCGGCACTACGGCGACCTCCAGGGCCTTAATAAGACCCAGACCGCGGCTAAATTCGGTAAGGAGCAAGTTCACATTTGGCGCCGTAGCTACGACATTCCACCTCCTAATGGCGAATCCCTAGAAATGACCGCCGCGCGTACACTTCCCTTCTTTGAGCGATGCATCCTCGGCGATATCGCCCAAGGCAAGAACGTTTTGGTGGTGGCACACGGGAACAGTAATCGCTCTATCGTAATGCGTCTGGATGGCCTCACCAAGGAGCAAGTTCTGGAGCTCAATCTGGCCACTGGAGTTCCGTTGATCTACGTCCTTGAAAAAGACGGCACGGTGATTGGCAAATCGATTCTGTGCTAATTACAGCATCTGGGCGGCAAATTTGCCGCTCAGAGTTACCATCGGCAAGCCGGCTCCGGGCTGGACAGAGCCTCCGGCGTAGAACAGATTTCGATAGTCGGGATCTCGGTTGGATAGCGGGAACAGCCCACCAAACATACGGTGCGGCTCCGCCGGACCGTAGAGCGAACCTCGGTAGTTTCCGTGAGACTGCGCGAAGTAGCTGGGAGTCTGAAGGCGTTCAAAATCCACGTCGGCGGCGGAGAAATGAATGCCGAATTTATCCATTTGCATTCGGACGCGTCGTTTGAATTCCGCCGCATCTTTGGACCAATCAATATGCGATTCCTCCGCCGGAGAGGTAACGACGGCGAACAAGTTTGTGCAGCCGTTTGGCGCAACGCTAGGGTCGGTTGCAGAAGTATCGTTGAGATAGACGATAGGATCTTGGGGAAACTGCTGTCGGCGATAGAGGTCTTCAAACCCTGATTCATATCCCACCGGAACTAAAAGCGTGTGGTGGCTAAGCCCCTGTAGCCGCCGCTTGATTCCCCAATGAAGGGTGAAATAGCTGAGACTTGGTTTCCAATCAACTTTATGCCCCAGCCATTGGCGCGTGGTGAGGCGGTCAACGTTGCTGATGAAGCACTCTGATTCTACGACCTCCCCTCCGGCCAATTTCACCGCCTGAATCTTATTGCCACGGCTCCTAAATGCCTCCACCTTGGAGTTGCAACGAATATCTACACCCAGCTCTCGGGCGAGCCGCTCCAAGCTCTCGGGAATCGCAGCAACGCCACCGGTGGGATAGTAGACGCCCTCCTGAATCATCAAATACGGAATCATCAGGGCGCCCGGTGCCTTGCTGTCGTAGGTTTGACCTCCGTAGGATGGAAAACCGTAAAAGAAGGCCCGAATGAGCGGTGACGTGAACCAACCATCCACCAACTCTTTATATGTGAGCCGCATATTGAAAGGAAGGGCGGTCGCGATGAGATTGGGGTCGAGAAGTTGCCAAGGACGATCAATGGGATGCGCGAAGACGGATCGGTCAATGGATCCGGCAATTCGATCTAACCGATGCATCAGATCCCTTAGCGCCCCGGCGTCACGCGGCCCATGGTCTGCCAGCACGCGCAGGCA
Source organism: Fimbriimonadales bacterium (assembly GCA_038212035.1). Taxonomy (GTDB): domain Bacteria; phylum Armatimonadota; class Fimbriimonadia; order Fimbriimonadales; family Fimbriimonadaceae; genus Fimbriimonas. The sequence goes on along the minus strand of JBBQUZ010000033.1, from coordinate 30,054 downwards.
CTCTTCACGATCGCCCGGTAGATCAAGGGGAGCTTGGCCCTCAAACAACACGCGGGAAATGGGATCAAGACGCTGAAAAGTGAGATAGTCGTCCATATCCCGGCCCGCGTCTTTAAAAAGCGCGCGGTAGAGCCGGATAAGAATGATGATGGAGGGGCCAGGGTCCAGCCGATATCCCGACTCCTGGACGGCCGCCGCCTTTCCGCCAACGACCGGTCCCGCCTCAAGAAGCACCACGTCAAAGCCCCTAAGACGCGCATAGATTGCGGCACTTAAGCCACCCACCCCTCCCCCTATGATCGTGACCGACTTTGCCAAAGGAGGTACCTAGGCGGGCGAAGTATTTGCTGAAGCCACGGTTCGAGTTCGTTCTTCTAGAACTTTGATGTCTTGGTTGAGCCGTTCAAGAAGATTTTCCGGCGGTTCTTCTAACATGAGGTGTCCCCACTTTTTAAGCGCGACGGCTCCAATAAAGCCGGTGGCAACCCCAAGAAAGAAACTCGTTAACGTTCTGCCCACAGTCTTAGTTTTACCCGGCAAAGCTGGCCTCAAAAAGCACATAGCCCCCAATCTTTCGATTGAGGGCCATATGATCGCTAATCTTCACGTCAAGGCATCAATGCGACGTACGAGAAGATTGATGAGCTACCCAGCCCCGCGATGATTCTGACCCCGACAATTCGACTGAACTTAATCGGGATAGCATCGGTTGCGGTTGTGGTTGAAGCGCTTGTCTGACCGGCCAGCACGGTAACCGAAGTTGGGAACTGGGTCCATGCCGAAGGCAGACTACTACTCAAGGCGATGGTCACACCACCGGAGGGCGCGGGTGAATCCAACGTTACCGTGATACGACCTCTGGCTCCTGCCTGATACGTGTGGATCGGGCTCGGAGAGATTGTGACCGATTTCACTCCAACGGACCGAACCGTTAGAACGGATGTTTTGGTTGCAGATCCAATCGCCGCCGTGATCGTAGTGGTCTTCTGGGTATTCACGGAGAGCGAAGTCACCGTGAATATTCCGGTAGTTTGTCCCTGAGCAATGGTAACCGATGCCGGTACCGTCGCGACGGACGTATCGGAACTGCTCAGATTCACGGAGATGCCGCCCATGGGGGCCACCGTTCCAATCACCACCGTTCCCACCGAATTCTGCTGACCGCCGACCACAGAGGTCGGGTTTAGGCTCAGTGTATAAGAAACACCCTGGACGGTGAGGACATTGGTGAGCGTGATGGGACCGTAGGTTGCAGAAATCGTCGTTGATGAGTCTGAACCAACGATTGCACCCTGGATGACGAAGTTGGCCGATGTGGCGCCAGCCGGCACCGTGACCGTTGCTGCGGCCAGCGTGGCCACCGTGGTGTCTGAACTTGCCAGGCCGATTGATACTCCACCAGCGGGAGCCGCTGAGGAAATCGTCACCGTTCCGGTTGAAGTTGTTCCCCCCGAGATGGTGGAAGGAGCCAAGGTGAGTCCAACCAAGTTGAGGTTCAGGACGTTAAGTGACGCGGTCTTAGAACCCACGAAATAACCGCCCTGCTGGGCTCGGCGAACCTTGATGGCTCGTTGGACGTTCGCAGCTTCGTATGGCGTTTGAATGGTGAAGGTTTTAGACGAATCTCCAGCGGCAAACGAGATCGCTCCCGAAGGAGTGATCGAGTAGCCAGCGGGAGTGGCGATGTCGGCACCCGTGATTGGATTGACAAACGTCGTCGTAACGTCAAAGCCCGGTGAACCAGCCTTCCCGTCCAGCGTGATCGTAGCGGTACTCGTTGCACCACCCGCGACCGTGTCAGGAGAGAAGCTGAGTGACAGCAAGCTAGCGGGGCTCAACCGAATACCGGCCGTCTTTCCAACATTTAGGAAAGAAGCCGTAACGTTTGTTGTCCGCGAAGTGGCCACGCCGACCGTGGAAAGCGTAACCGTTGCCGACTGCTGACCGCCCGGCACAAAGACCGAAGCGGGCGTGGGTAGGACGACAAGAGCGGAATTACCCGTGATGAGGTTCACGGTAACACCAGCCGCCGGGGCGACTTGGCTCAGCGTGACCCGACCCGTGACAGAGTTGCCGCCAACCACTTGGTTTGGAGACAAAGCAATCTGTTGGAGCCAAGGAACGATAGTGGCTTGCGCAACCTTAAAATTCCCTTCATAGTTGGCCTTCACCAGAATGTTGGTGAGGGCAGACACCGGGTTGGTGGCCACAAAGAAAGTCCCTGTGGTTCCGCCGGCCGGGATTGAGATCACGAGGTTAGCGGGATCACTTGAACCGACCAAGCTTGACGCAGTGGTGTTGTTCAGCGTGAGCGTTACGCTAATCCCTCCGGGAGGTGCCGCTCCGGTGAGAGTAACCGTTCCATTGATGGTGCTTCCCAGTCCACCGGCAACCACGTTAGGCGTGAGCGTGACGGATTGAATGGCGGGCAGGCTGATTCGGAAGCGAAGGATGTAACCGTCCTTCCTGGACGACATATCAATGAATGGAGGGTAGAAATAATCTCCAAACGGGGGGAAACCCCATTGGGCCCCGTATTCTCGAAACCCATCATCCTGATCATGAGAGGATTGGTTTGTGTTGAACGGAGGTTCAGGCAAAGGCTTCCAAGCCAGGCTTGTAATGTGGCTCTGAGGCAGCGGAGAGTAGACGTTGACGATCTTGGGGTCCGGAGGATTTCCAGAAACGGGCGGGCGAGGCACTACAACGTAGTGCTCAAACACGTTGGTGCTACCAAACACCCATACATCTCCAAAGCTGTCAACGTACGGGGGATAGATCACATCGTCAAGGTCGCTACCGATGTAGCTACCGTAAAGGAGCTTCTTAGCCGCCTCGTCGATGACATTGATCCATCCGTCAACGGTAGGGATGATGTCCACCGCATTTGCATTCGCCCGCGTGTAGGCACTCTTAATCGCATCGGGGGTCACTTGGATCTGACCCGCAAATGAGTGAGCAATGGGAACGTCTGGGTTGGGAGGCATGGCCGGTGGACTGGTGAATACCGCAACCGCACTCACGATTCCCGTGATGTAGCTGTAGCCTCGTGAATCCACCGCAATACCCGTGGCGCTTACGTCACCGCCCGTATTGAGACCGGTACTGTAAATAATTGCGGAGGCATCCGGGGACAGCTTGGTCACCGCAATGGTGTCCAGCAAATTGCCCTCACCCAATACTCCACGAGTTCTGGGATAGTCAAACGAGCCCGACGTGGCAACCACGTAAGCATTACCCTGAGGATCAACGTCGATGCCGGCACCAAAGTCATAAGATGAGCCGCCAATCACACATGAGTAGAGCGTGACACCCAGGGGATCAATCTTTGCCGCATAAGCATCGGCATCTCGCAAGAGTCGGCCGTTGGGATAAACGCCATCGGTGGTTTCGAAAACCGATTGTCCGGCAGGGGAACTGAGATCGATTTGACCACCACCCTGGTTTGCCAAGGAAATGGATCCACTTATCAAAGCGTTGCCGTCAGCGTCGATCGTAAGCCCGTTGACTTCGTCATCTTCAATACCGCCAAAGTAGCGGCTCCAAAGAACATTCTGACCCGCCGAATCCATTCGGACCAGATAGACATCCAGCCCTCCCAGCGGTGAATTCAGCGTGTTAGGAAGAACGGAGTTGGTCTCACCGGCAAGCATAAGCTCGCCGTTAGGGGCGATACGAAAACCCTTCATCGTTTCGCCGCCATCACCAAAGTAAGTTGCGTAGTTGGGAGTCAAAACCGGCGAACCCGTTTTAAGGAACTGCATCAAGAAAACATTCTGCCCACCGTTAAGCGTTTGCTGGTAGGAAGATCCGGTGATACCGGGCAAATCGGTAGAGTCGGTTAGACCGGCGATCCACACGGAAGAACCGGTGGGATCAACCACAATGTAGTGTCCTTCGTCGTTTCCGGATCCACCGATGTACGCGTTGTAATCAATGTTGTAAGCGTCACCTTGGAATCGGCAAATGAAAGCGTCTCTTTCGCCAAACAAGTTGAAGCCATAGGGTCCGTTAGTGGCAGGAAAACTCGGTGCTTGGGTCCAACCGGTCATGTAGACGCCGCCGTCAGGCTCAGCAGCCACCGCTTCAATTTCGTCGTGACCGTTGTCGCCACCAAAGTAGCTTCCATAAACGAGAGGGTCTATGACAAGAACCTTTGAGTTATCGTACTTGCCAAGGGCAAAACCAATCGTGTTGGGTCCGGTCTGCCGGAACGAGACATCCACAAACTTCTTAGATCCGTTGACCATCTGATAGGCCATCAAGCCGGTCTGGCGAAGATTGCCTAATCGGGTGCCAATCACCAGTTCTGACTTTCCGGAGACCGCAATCTTTGAGGCTCCCGAGAACTTCAACTTCAGGTCTTCGGGCGTGGAACCCGGTTTAAGGACGAAGTCATAGCGGGGCCGCGCGCCATCAAAGTAGTGTCGAACGTCAACGCCCGGATACACACCTTTTTGAATCGCTTCCTTAAAACTGCCAACGCCCAGGACCGATGCGCCTTTGGGCCGCAAGAAGTCAGTGTGGGTTGAAAGCTTTGCGTCACCCTCAGAAATTGCGCTGGGGTTGGCTCCCTCAAAAGACAGCTGAACTACCTGGCCATCCGTCCGTCCCAACTTACCGTGAGACACAGACGAGCGATAGTCATAAACCACGCCGGTCTTGGTTACCCAATAGTTAAGGTTGGGGGTTTGAGCCACAAACTCTGCCCGAGCATCCCACTGCCCTTTGTTTTCAATAAACCGAGTGGCCATCGCCTTCTCGTGCGCGGCCAATTGAGCTGAGGACAATTTCTTGTTTGCTTTAACAATTGGCTTTTTGACCGCGTTCGGAGCCTGCGGGGCGGCCGAGGCGGAAACCACCGTGCCGCTCACCAAGGCTCCAAAAGTCAATGCGACAACGCCGCTTTTCCACCATGAATAATTTCTTCCGGACAAGTACAACACCTCTGATTCGAGTTTAGAACCCTGCCGCACCCCTGTCTCCAAATCCACCCTCCGAAGGTGTGGTTGTTTAAAAGGCTTGGCTCTAATTTATCAATAGCCAGTATAGTCCGCAATTCAAAAATGATTGCGGCCCGATGCAGTGACGGGATGATCTAACAAAACATTGCCGCGACAATGAAATATCTCTGGGTTTATTCCGAGAAAGATCTTCTTGCCGCGGCAATCAAGTGCCAAATTACAACTTCCCAAGCTTTCGAAGGTTCTCCAGGCATAGCCGGGCTCCTTCCATTGCGGAATGTTTCACGTAATCCTCGTGCTCAACGATGTACCATTGGGTTCCGGCTACTGTCTCGCATGCCTCAAAGATCTTTCCCCAGGGCATACTGCCATCGCCCACACAGACCCAACCTTCTACCGGGTCCCAACCCTTGAGGTGAACGGTAACCCCTCGACCAGGGAAATCCAATAGCGGCTTCACCGGATCGGCCCCGCCAGACGCTCCGTTAGCGGTGTCGTATTGCATGATGAAGGTGTCTGGTGTCTGCTCGGCCAGCAAATACCAAGCGCTCTTTCCACCGGAAAGGGGCTTAACGTCGCCATCGTGACAATGAAAACCGGTCTTAAATCCGAGCGGAGCCAATTTGTGAACCAGTTTAGTAAGCTTTTCCGCCGTTATCGCGCAAGCCTCTGGCGTGTCGCGCACTGACTCTGGCAATCCGGGAACAATAATGTTTTCTGCGCCAAGGATTTTGTGGTACTCCACCGTGGCCTCAAAGTTCTCATCATCCAGTTGGTTGATCCCGGTGTGAGTCCCGGCCACTTTCAGACCGAGGTCATCGAGGGCCTTTTTAACCTCGCCTGCCGCGTGACCGTGGAAGCCGGCGAATTCAACGCCTACATAGCCCATAGCGGCGACCTCTCGAAGGGTTCCAAAAAGATCGCGAGCACAATCGTCGCGAACCGAATACAGCTGCAGTGCAATAGGAATACTCATATGCTTCTTTCCATTTTGCCGCAACCTACGTTAACGATGCGTGATTCCGAATCAGTTTCAGTGAGCTTTTGAAAAACTTTTCGGAAGTCAAGGAAAAATCGCCGGCCTAGCCCTTCGTGCCGGTTCGCTTTCCGAGGTTTTTCAGGCGATAAAACAGTTTAAGGGATCAGGATCACCATGGCGCATTAAGCTAAAAGATTTAACATCGACGATTGGATAAACCATGCCAGAACTACCGGATATTGAACTGTACGTGTCACGGATTGCCGAGAGGGTAGTGGGGTCTCCCCTCCATAGCATAAGCTTCCACAACCCATTTGTGCTCCGGACAGTGGCGGTGGCCCCCACCGAGTTCTTGGACCGGGAAGTACTCAGTGTTTTTCGAATTGGCAAGCGCATTGCCCTAGAATTTTCAGATGAGCACTTTGCCATCGTTCATCTTATGATCTCGGGGCGATTCTCCTGGCATGATCCCGCCCCACCAATCAAAAGGCAGACGGGAAAGATTCAACTCACCGCATTCAGATTTTCTTGCGGTCAACTTACTTTGCAAGAAAGTTCCACCCGAAAGCGGGCGTCCATCCACTTAGTCCACGGGCGCACAGGTCTCCATGAATTCGATCGGGGCGGAATGGATGTATTCTCCGCAACCTCTGGTTCCTTTTCTGACCGGCTTCGTAAAGAAAATCGCACGCTTAAGCGAGCGCTCACAGATCCCACCAAGTTTGACGGAATTGGGAACGCGTATTCCGACGAGATTTTGTTCTGGGCAAAACTTTCACCAGTAAGGCGAACGCAGAGTTTGAGTCTGGAGGAAGTAGATCGGCTAAGAGTGGGCGCCCAAACCACGTTATCCTCCTGGCGAGATCGATTGGCGATCCGATATCCATCGTTTCCTAAGCCGTCCGAAATCACCGCGTTTCGCCCGGAATTTGCGGTGCACGGTAAATTTGGTCTACCGTGCCCAGAATGCGGCACCGCAGTGCAACGCATTGTTTACGCTGAAAATGAGACCAACTACTGCGCAAAGTGCCAAAACGAAAGTCGATTACTCGCCGATCGCAGTCTGAGCCGACTTCTCAAGGATGATTGGCCGAAGACCCTTGAGGAGATGCTGGGCGAAAGGGTTCCGACCTCTCACCCGGTCCCGCACCCATCTGCCGATGATTCAGGGCATCAATGATCCTATCCATTGCCGGTTGAATTAGAGAAACTTTTGCCAATGGCGACAAAAGACTCACTGCGATGGTCACGACGATAGTGGCCCCAACCACGGTACCGAATCCGGTTATCGCTCCGAATAGAAACCGGTCCCAGTAAGAAGGCGGTTTCACGTTTTTGGCAATGTCGCCCAGAAGAGCCTCGCACTTATCTAAGCGTTTTTCAATTATTGTGCTGTCTCTCTGCGATTCATCGGGCGGAGGGGTCATAGGAAAGATTGTAAGCAAATTGATGGGAACCGTGTTTAACCTGCGACCAACAAAGCTATCTACTCCAAATCACTCCCCTCACATTCATCGGCCGCATAAAACAGAGCTTAAGTGAAAACGGGGAACGGAGAAGAAATTCAAAATGATGGGGAACTCTCTGCGACCCTCGCCGTTATGGACGGTGTCTTCTCACCTGGTAATCAGGCGGGGACGTTTGGAGGTTAGGATATGCATTTACGACAGTTAACGACCATGGGTGTCACCGTAGGTCTTTTGGGGAGCGCGATGGCGGCCGATTTCAGGGTCACCGTCACCAACTACGGCCCTCAGCCCCTCAGCCCCCTCTTCTACTCCGCGGGCAACGGCAACTTTGATATCTTTCAGATTGGCGGCACTGCATCGCTGGGAATCAAACGCATTGCGGAGGGTGGGAACACCGGACCTCAGCTGGCTCTGGCCAGTGCCGCCGGTTCAGATGTTGCGCACTATGGAGTGGTCGGAGGATCTCCGCTTGGGCCGGGACTGACTCGGTGGCAGAACTTCTCAACGGATTCTGGCCACGGCTATTTTTCGTTTGCCGCCATGCTGGGCAAGACCAACGACGGATTCATCGGCGAATCAGTCAGTTCGGCCGGGCTTAAATTGTTCAACGGTTGGGGGGGAAGTAATAGCTTTTCCTACGAGGTTTTTGGGTCCGACGCATGGGATGCGGGAACTGAACTGAACACTCAGAACAAGGCAGACTTAGGATTCCTCGGCGGGGCAGGAAATCCTCAGGAGGATCCTTCGAATGCGTTTATTAGAACGCACGCGGGCATCATTCCGAATGTGGGTGATTCTTGGCAACTCCAGCCCGCCTGGAGCTTAGATACTCACCTGGCCACAGTCACAGTTCAATCCGTGCCTGGCCCTGCGGCGGTAATTCCCTTCCTCACTGGCCTACTAGTTTCGGTTCGACGCCGAAAGAGAAACTAGTCAAAGGAAACTCCTTCGGTGCAATCACAGCACCGAAGGAGTTTTTGTAGCCCAAAGTAGATTCGACTTAGGCCTTGGCGCCACCCTTGATCCAACCTTCTACCATTTTGATGTCCGCATCGCTCATCTTAGGACCGCGCGGCGGCATAAGTCGCGCCCCTTCCCCCTTCATCGCTTTAACCAATACGCTGTCTGCGGGCTTTCCGGCCACAACGATTGGGCCATCTTCACCACCCTTCATAACACCAGCCATCGACTGAAGATCAATTCCAGCTCGAGGTTTTTCTCCGGCGTGGCACTTCACACAATTGACGGTCAATATTTTCTGGACCTGCGCGTAGTGAACGACCACGGCAACCGGCTTCTTAGTCTTAGGCTTCTTATGCGTAGATTGGGTGGCAACTCCGCTGGCGGCGAGCGCGGCCAGCAAGGCGACGGCGATGACAGAGGGAGAAACAGTAAAGGTCTTCATTAGCAACTGGTTTTTAGACGAGGCAAGTCACCGTAAACGTTTCCGTTTGAAAATTCAAGTCCATGGCGATAAAAATAATAGTAGACATTTGTTTCATTCTGCTTTATAATGGTAGACATGGTTAACAATGAACTACGAAGTATGGGTCCTGATGATTTGGCGCAAGACACATTACGCTATCTGGCCTCGCAGGTGAGCAAGCGACCGATAATGCGTAGTTTGGTGCTGAGCGACCTAGATGCGTGGGGGCAACTAACCCATCGAGAAAAAGCCCTGACCCTTGCGCGTAACGTAAGAAGGGTAAGTGCAGTTTGTCCTTGGGTCGGCCAAAAAGGGCGGGTGCAGGATTGCCTGGGAGCCTTTTCCGTCGTCGCTCCGGACTAACAAAGTTCATTGGACGATCCGCCAAAAGAAAACTGGCTCAGGGCAAAGTGCCTCCGCCAGTTTGAATCGGGCTCGAGAATTTCGGCGGTGGGCCCGGGCGGTTCAGGCGAACGGTGAGTGAGGTTTTTAGACCCAACGGTTAGTAGACATCAGGCCCAAACTACCGCACCGAAAATAACCTCTGAATTTTCCGTTGAGATCGCCAGACGGTGACATTGACTTTTTGACCAACCTTATATTTTGCCCATTGAGACAGAAAATCTTCTGCTGAGGCGACGGGTTGGCCCTGAAGACTCAGGATCACATCTTGCCGAAGCAGTCTGTACTCGGAAGCGGTGGAGTTCGGGGGGACCTCCGCAAGCAAAACACCCACCTCAGCGGGAAGGCCCAGAACACTCATTTCGCCGAGCCCATACACGCTGCGAACGGTGCATCCGAGCCAATCGTGGAGGATGGGACTTATATCCGTGGTGTTCCCATGAGGTGCCGCACCAAATCTCGGCTTCGGCGCAATTTTCTTGAGGCGCGCACTGGTCACACCAAACTTGTCCATGGCAAAATTTCGGAAGCCTAAGCGCAAAGCCGGAGAACCACGCTGAACGCGAAAGTCGCCGAGTTCTGGGGCTACAAACCGCGCATCACCCGCCGCAGAATTGAGGTCTCTGCCACTCAGTGCGTGCAAACGGTCTGCCTTCACGGATGGATGCCCACCCGGCTGATGGAGCAAATTAAAGTCCACTTGGGCACCCCACGGCTTAGGTACCTCAATCGGTTTGTAAGGCTCAAACACAATATTTTTCCTAAAGATGTCCCCACTTTCTGCGAACCATACATGGGGATGAAAGGAGTTATTGACGATGATATTGTTCTCGACAATGCGCCGATACCCTTCACGATTTTTAAGCCCCCCCGCGAGACACAGATTGCTCTCAATAATGTAGTTGGAAGACCCGTCGTCGAGATCAATATCCCAACCGTGGTCGCACCGCCAGCGGTTACGGCGAAGGGTCACCGGCTCAACTGCATCTAGAAACGGGAGTTGGGCGTAACCCGGCGCCGATGAAGCCACATCCTCCAAGCCCCAGTAGCGATCACGCCCCCAAGAGTTAAATGAACCGTGGTCGCCCGTTTCCTTTACGGTGTCAAAAACATCACAGTTTTCGATGACATGACCGCCCCAGCAACCGTCCCCGATGTTGATGCCAGATCTCGGAACATCATGAATGGTGCAGTGATCCACATGAATTCTGAACGCCATTGAAATCTCGATTCCCGCGCTTTGCTTTTCTATCCCGCCCACTCGCTCGATGAGGCAATCCTTCACCGTGCAGTCCGCGGGATACTCATTCCCTTTTGGCCCTCGCTCAAGGCTTATCGATCTAAGGGACTGCCGCTGATCATAATTATCGAGTCCATTACGCACCGCATTTGGGTTCCCTACGGCACAAATGCCACTGGCTCCGGCATCAGCAATGTGACAACCAGAAACGGTCACTTGCCGGCAATACCCGTCGATAAAAAGTGCGTTACTCCCCACATTCAGAATATCACAATCAATAATTCTGCAGTTTTCCGCTCCGAGCAGGTGCACCACTCCACCCCGATAAATTCTCCAATCGCTTCTGAGAAGGGGCTCCTGGGTGAGCATAAAAGTTCGCGCGGTCTGGGTGAGTTTAAGACCCTTTAGGGTGAGTCCTCTAACGGGATGTGTCGCGGATCCGTGGATCTCAAACAGACTCTTTTGGACGGCCCCCTCATAAATTGATGACTTGAGGTCGATCCCAGGCATGGGCCAATAGTAGAGAGTGTGCTGGGCTTGGTCCAAGTACCATTCACCGGGCGAATCCAATTCTTCCTTGATCCCTTCCACAAAGCGATATTCGCGATGCATTCCCATGGGGCGATTGTTCTGCCAGCCCCCTTCCAATACTAATTCACCCTTTGCATCCTTGCCCGATATTCGGTAGTCAACGCAGCCCCACTCCGCAACGTGAAGGGCATGGAGGTAGCCCCCGGCGGGGTCAGACCACTTGGCTACGCGTGCTGGGCTAATCGCATCAGACGCCGTACCGTGGTAGACCCTTGCCGCACCATCATAGTTGGGGTATCTGGCCAAGATTTGCGGATTGCCGTTAACAAATAACTGGTCAAAGTGGGTGCCCGCCGGCAATTCTGTTTTAACGACTTGGCCGGTGTACGGGACCCAGTGAGGTTCCAAACGGGTGGAGCCCTTGAGGATCACGGTCTCATTCCGTGCCGCCGAAATCGTTAGAGAAGTCTGTCCATTGTTGAGGTCGCCTGCCGAAATCGATATCGGTTGGGATTGGTAATAGGTTCCCCCGTGAACGATAATGTGCGCACTCTTCGTTGGCCTCATACTATCCTTGAGCGCAGAAACGGCACGTTGAATCGTTAAGTAGGGCCTTCCCATCCTGCCGGTGGCGGCATCGGTTCCTGAGCAACTAACGTGAATCTCTAGGCTGTTCATCATGGGTGTCACCCAAGTCTAGGCGATTTGGCGCTCCGTGGTTTGAGTTAGGTTGACCGAAATTGGGCACCTCGCGTTCAGAGCCACTCGGCATTAAATCTAAGCGGCTTTTTTAAGACTGGAAGGGTTGTTGCTTACCGCAACGGCACCGTTAAACGAGCGGTCGAAACATGAAGGAAATGTGAAACCCCGATCAAATGGATCCTGAAAATTCGACCTATTTGACGATTTTTACGTTTCTGCGAGATATGTTGTTAATGCAAACAATCAAAGTGCTTCGGCACCCTTGCCCTTGGAAATGGTTGACATCAATCCCGTGAATACTCGCATCCCTGAAACCGTGTTTCAAACCAACCGCGCTCTCGCCCTCAATGCCGAGTACGAAACGGTTGATCTGACCATCGTGAAGCCAGAGCCCGAAGCCCTTGCTTTGGCTCCCGGTGAGTTTGCCCTCCGAGCCCAAGTTCTGCCATTGGCGCTGGACGGCGACAGCCTGGTAGTGGCCATGGGTTCCCCCAGTAGCCTCCAAGCGGTAGACGACCTCGGAATTCTTACCGGCCGGCCCACCGTGGCCGTACTTGCCGATCCTGCCCTGATCCGCGAGAAGATCGAAGAGTATTTCCTGGAGAAGATGCTCCAGGATTTGGGTAGCGACGAGGCCGCAACGGAAGTTGATGACTCAACTGACCTCGCCGACCTCACCAAGATGGCAACCGAAACTGCGGTTGTTCAAATGATTAACCTCATATTTGCCCAGGCCGTAAGAGATGGCGCAAGCGACATTCACATTGAACCGTATGAACGCGCAGTGAAGGTGCGGTACCGAATAGACGGCATGCTCGTGGAAACCATGCACCCGCCCAAGCGGATGCAAAACGCGCTGGTTTCGCGACTCAAAATTTTAGGCGAACTCAACATTGCGGAACGGCGACTTCCCCAAGACGGCCGAATCAAGATCAATATTGCGGGCCGGTCCATCGACATCCGACTTTCGATTGTTCCCACCGTCTTTGGGGAACGAGCGGTAATGCGCATTCTGGATAAGGGGACGGCGCTCCTCGGCTTGGAAGAGCTGGGGATGCAGATGGATGTGCTCACAAAGTTCCGCAAGATCATTTCCCTCCCCTACGGAATTATCTTAGCCACGGGTCCCACGGGTTCAGGAAAATCGACGACGCTTTATGCCTCGCTTCAAGAAATTTATTCGCCCAGCACCAATATTTTAACGATTGAAGATCCCGTTGAATATCAGGTGCCCGGTATCGCCCAGATTCAAGTCCGGCCCAACATCGGCCTTACCTTTGCCAGTGGACTCCGAGCTTTCCTTCGGCAAGACCCCGACGTGATCATGGTTGGCGAAATTCGAGATCACGAAACTGCGGAAATTGCGATTCATGCCTCTCTCACGGGGCACCTTGTGTTTTCCACGCTTCACACCAACGATGCCGCGGGTGCAATTACTCGCCTCTTAGATATGGGCGTAGAGCCTTACTTGGTCGCCTCATCGGTCATCGGAGTGGTGGCTCAACGGTTGGTTCGCCGCGTGTGCTCGGCGTGTGGAGAACCCGAGACTCCCAATCGAGACTTGCTTGCCGCAATTGGCATTGGCCCCGATATCACAGGTAATTTCCGTCGGGGCAAAGGATGCGATCGTTGCCAAGGCACGGGCTATAAAGGCAGGGTTGGACTTTACGAACTGTTCACCGTGGATGAAACCATTCGCCGAATGACGGTTGAGCGAGCCTCCTCTGGCGCGATGCGCGATTATGCGGTGAAGACGCAAGACATGCGAACGTTACTCGGCGACGGTCGGATGGCCGTCCTCGCCGGAAAAACCACGCCGGAAGAAGTTTTGCGAGTGAGCCAAAGGGAGGACTTCTAACCTTGTCTACCTTTGCTTACACCGCCCTAGATGCCGCGGGTCACCGCAAGCGTGGGTTCGTGGATGCGGCTTCCGTAGAAGGGGCCAAGGCCCTAATTGCGGCCGAGGGCCGCTTTGTTCTTGAACTTAAGGAGCAGTCCGCCCGTGCCGGTGCCTCTCACTCTGGCAAAGGCGAAGCTAAGAGAAAAGGCCGAGTTTCCAAGGCCGATGTTGCCCTCTTTTCTCGTCGGTTAGCCGACCTGTCAGACGCGGGACTGCCGCTCGACCGAGTTCTGCAGGTGGTGGCCGAGCAAAGCGAAAGCGGAACCTTGGCCGACGTTGCCGAACAAGCTCTGGCCGAAGTGCGGGCAGGAAAACCCGTGAGTGACGCCCTTGCGCAACACCCTAAAATATTCCCTGACGTGTACACCCAAACGCTTCGCGCCGGAGAAGCGAGTGGTCAGTTCCCCCAAGTCGCGAGTCGACTCGCTGATTTTCAGGAGCGCGAGGTCACTCGGCGCGCACAAATAACCTCGGCGTTGGTGTATCCGGCGATTTTGGCCGCGACTGCCGTGTTTGTCGTAATCTTTTTGCTCACCTTTGTGGTGCCCCGGCTCTCCGGCGTGTTCCATGATCTTGGAAATGATCTGCCGATCACCACCAAGATTCTGCTTGGGGTAACGGGGTTCCTTACTAATAACGGCCTCGCCGTGGCGGGCGGATTCATCGCAATTGTTGTGGCCTATCGGGCCTGGACGGCAACCGAATCGGGTGCCCTTGCCCGAGATATGTTCTTGATTAAGGCCCCATTCATTGGGCCCGTGGTGAGAAAGGCCATCGTCTCGCGGTTTGCCCGAGTGCTGGGGACCTTAGTATTTGGCGGAGTTCCCATCTTAGAGGCAATTGACCTTGCTGGCCTTGCCGCGGGTAACCGAGTGTTCCTCCGCAGTGCTCAGGCGGTTTCTCACGACGTTCGTGAGGGCCGCCCCATTGCGGAGGCGATGCGAGACGCCGGAGCATTTCCCCCGGTGCTCACAAACATGGTGGCCGTAGGAGAAGAAACCGGCGACTTACCCAAAATGCTGGGTCGGGTTTCGGATTCGTTGGACTTTGAGGTGGACAACGGAATGAGACGGCTTACTGCGATGGTGGAACCCATCATCGTGCTGGCGATGGGAAGCTTTGTAGGCTTTGTGGTTCTTTCGGTATTGCTCCCCATCTACGGAGCGCAGGATTTGGTGAAGTAAGACAATGGCAATTATCGGTTTGGAGAATGCAATGAATTTAACACAATGGAACGCTGGGTCCAGCAAGGGCTTGTCTATCGGTCGACGGAGACATCGTGGATTCACTCTCATTGAGTTGATGGTGGTCATCCTTATTCTCGCGATCCTCGCTTCGTTGATCGTGCCGAAGGTGGTTGGCCGAACGAGTCAGGCCAAGGTCTCGGCGGCAAAGACGGACATCTCGCAACTGGCGTCGCTCATTAGTGGGTTTCGAATTGACTGCGATAGGTATCCATCCACGGAAGAAGGCCTCAACTCCCTGCGAGTTTGCCCCTCTGGCTTAGAGGGTAAATGGCGAGGACCGTACACCACCAAGGATATTCCGGTTGACCCATGGGGCAATACCTACCAATACAGCTATCCCGGATCCACCGGTCCTGAATCGTTTATCTTGATTTCTTACGGGGCCGATGGGCAACCGGGCGGTGATGGAGACAACGCAGACATTTCTGAAGAAGGCTAGTCCATCACGTTCATGACTTGGGCTAAGCGAGAAACGAAGATGATAGGAAATAAACCGAGAACAGACGGGTCTACGCGACCCGAAACGTCCGGATTTACCTTGATTGAGGTCATGGTGGTATTGACCGTGCTGCTTCTCTTTGTTAGCCTTGTCACCCCGAAGATTGTGAGCCAACAGTCGGCGCGTCAAAAGCGAGAGTCTTACAATCAGGTGCTTAGGCTAGCCATGCGCGGACGGGAAGAAGCCATTCTCAACGGCCAGACGTACCAACTGCAATATCGAGACGGTTCGGGTCAGGTGGCATTGGTGCGACAACCCGTGAGCCAGTCCACGGTCACCGCCGCCGCTCCGACCGCTGATTCGGCAGCGCCGGAAGACGTTAGCTCGGTGACCCTGCCTCAAGAAATTCGTGGCAGTGTGTTTCAGCTTGAAGGCAACTCGGTAGAAGCGGCAGATTGGAAGGTTTCCTTCTTTCCCGACGGAAAATCAGAAGGGGGAACCGCCGAATTGGTGGAAGGAAATGCGATCCGGACTCTGGTGATTGGAAAAGACGGTTCCGCAAAATTGCAGGATGGACAGGCACCTCAGGGCGTCCAAGATCAATGGCAAGCGGGGGAGTTGGAACATCGCCAATAAACCGACAATCCGCCGTCGCGGAATAGGTATCCGAGTAAAGCTCGGATTTACTCTCATCGAAGCACTGGCTGCGGTCACCCTCTTGGGAGTAGGCATCACCGCTTCCATGAACAGCCTATCTGCGCTGGCGAAAGCCGAATCTCGTGCCCGCGATTCTGAAGCGATGCAACGGCTGGCTCTGGACAAGCTGGCAGAACTGGTAGCGACGGGACAAGCGACGACCCCGCAGAATGGTGACTTTCAGGACCGAAATGAGGCCCGGTTTTCTTGGAATTCAGACGTGATCCCATCGGGAATTCAGGATATGAATGTGGTCACGGTAACTGTGCAGTCTCAATCCAACCCAGACCAGAAACAGGCCCTGGATCAGCTGATTTGGGCACCACCCGCCAACACTGGAGCAACCCAATGAGGGGCAACGTAATGAATCGTCGCGGGGTAACGTTGGTGGAACTCCTTATTGCCCTCGCGATTGTGGCGCTGGTCACCGCAACCAGCGGTCGTGCCTTGGTCACTAGCTTGTCTTACGGGGACAGGATGCGGCTGGGAAGAGAAGACCAGTCTAAGCGTCAATCATTTGAAGACGGGATCCGTAGCCTGTTGAGTGCAACTTACGTTGATCCTGACGCCACAAATGGCAACACTTATTTTATTGGGGGCAAATCGTCGGGCACGCCCACCCAGTTAGGTCAAACATCTGGACAGGGGGGTAACGGCTCTAATTCGGGAACCTTGACCGACGGCGGGACTGCCCCCGATTCTATGATTTTCACGATTACCGGCGCTCGTCTAAGCGGGGCCGTACTTGACTCAACGAACGATTTTGAAACAAATAACCAGAAATTTGGACCGGTGGGTGGAGTCTCCGAAATTGCGCTGAGTCTCACGGCCAACAACGATCCCGGCGGTCACCAAGGACTATTCATTCGGCGGCAAACGCCGGCCGATGGCGACCACACCCAGGGTGGATTTCAAAGCGTTCTCAGCCCAGATGTCAGCCAGATCACTTTTGAATATTTTGACGGGACGAACTGGGATCCTCAGTGGGACACCACTACTCAGGGTTCGCGGCGGTTGCCTTCCCTGATCCGAGTGACCTACCGATTCACCCAAGACAACCGCGATCACATTTTTATGGTGCGGATTCCTGCCAGTGATGCTACGGCAACGAATCCGGTTGCGGTGAACGGATGAAATTGCATCATCGCCGCGGTCGAGGTTCGGTTTTTGTCTTAACTTTGGCCGTTCTCGCCGGCGTCGTTGCGGTGGTGGTATCCATCGCGGCCACTCAACATTTGGCGTTTAAAGCCCAAAGCAATCGATCCGCGGCTCGTCGAGCGAAACTTGCCGCAGACAGCGCTCTTCAAAGGGCGTTGGCTTCCCTAGCCCAGACGGTTGGCGCCGGCCAAAGCGCCGGAGGAACCGGAGCCACGTCTGCTCCGACGGGCCGAACGTCGTCCACCACGGCGGTTACCCTCCAGGATGATTGGGCCACTCTTGGCAACAACGGCGACGAGCGATTTGTGGTGGGCACCGTGAGCTACCGAATCCAGATTCTGGACTCTTCATCGCGACTGAACCTAAATACCGCGAGCCAAGCCGAGTTGCAAAAACTCCCGCTCACCGCCGAGCAGATTGACTGCCTTTTGGATTGGCGCGAAGCCGGCCAAACCCCCCGAAGTCAGGGGGCAAAAGATTCTTACTATAACGGACTTCAGAACCCCTACAATACGGCGCTTCGCCGACTAAATACCCTGGATGAATTGCTCCTTGTGAAAGGCTTCACCCCGGCGGACGTCTACGACGTTCCGAGCAACCAGTCGTCCACGGCCAATCTTCCGGATTTGGCAGATGGCCGAACTCCCACGATCGCAGAACTGGCGACCACTTACAGCTACGTCCCGCAAACCCAATCTAATGGTCAAGCCCGCGTGAACGTGAATCAGCCCAACCTAACCGCGCCCACACTCGCCCGCGCCGGCTTTACCAATGGAGATGCCACTCTTATCGTGACGTTTATGAATGCGCAACAGGGGCGGCCCGTAGGTTCGCTGGCCCCTCTTTTGGCCCTGCCAAACCTGTCACCTACCGCAGTGAGAGCCATATTGGACGGCCTCACGATTGCCAATGGAAACCGTGCGGAAGGCAGAGTCAACCTCAACACGGCGTCAACTGCCGTGTTAGAAACGTTACCGGGAGTCACTGCAGATGTTGCTCAGGCGATTGTTCAACGCCAAACCCAAGGCTTTACAAAATTGAGCGATATCCTCTCCGTGCCCGGACTTACCAACGGGCCCGTGCTTCGCCAAGTCATTGACTCGTTTTCGGTTTCGTCTTCAACCTTTATCGTACGGTTGATCGGTGAGGCGGGGCCTACTCAAGTGGCCCGGGAAGCCACGATTGATGTTCAATCGGGGACGCCCGAAGTGCTCACCGTGCACGATGAATCTTTTCCAGACATGCCCACGCGTTGGGGCTGGCAACCCAATCCTAGCCAAAACACCGTGATTAAGGGAGCCCAATGAGTAAAGGACATCAGCCCGTAGGCCTTGCAATTGAATGGTCCCCCAAGGGGATCACCGCTTTTGATGCCACTAATCACCATTATCAAACGTTTAGCCCTAAAGAGCAACTTCCGTTTTTAGGTCGAGAAGCTCTCCTGGCAATGGCGCGAGGCACCGTATTTGTTCGCACGGTTCGGGTGCCCAACGCAACCCGGGCCGACGTGATGACGATCCTTACCTCCCGGCTTGCCGAATGGGTGCCCCTGAACCCATCTGAGGTGGCCTTCGATTTTGTGCCGACCCAAGATGTAAGCGTTGAGGGTCGGCTGGTATTACTTGTGGCGGTTCGATTGACGCATCTACGAGCGGCGCGGGCTTGCCTCACCACCTCGGGAATCCGAATTCAGCAGGTAATTCCCAGTGCAGTAGGATCGATGGTTTTGGCCCATTCCATGGGCCTTAGCGATGCCGTTGTGCTGGAACAGACAGGGGCCGGAACTTCGGTTGACATTGTGGCCGATGGCTTCCTGAGACTGAGCCGACTGGTGCCGCCGACCGCGTCGGTTGACCTGGAAATGGGTCGGGCGTGTGCCCTTGCCCAACTACCATGCGCCACCGTGCTGGCGGCGGGCAAAATGAAATATGAACTTTCGGACCGGCAAACCGAAACTCGAACACTCGAATCCTTAGCCAAAGAATCCGTCGACCGCCTGATCGCAAATCTTGAACTCCCCGAAGACGTAGCGAAAAAATTATTAAGCCTTAACCGGGGACGGCAACGATTAGCTGGCCTCCTTTTGGTGGCGGCATTGGCCATTGGCTTTGTTGCCTACGGTGATTATTCGGATGCGGCAGGGGTCGTCCAGAAAAAGACCTTGGCGGCGAGTAAACAAGTTAGAAAAGTGAAGGCCCTTCAGCAAGCCGCCGAAAAGGCAGCGAATGACGGCTTGGCGCTTAAGGTTGCCGTGGACCGAGCCTTTTTGCCCGCGCAAAGCTACGCCGACATCGTTACCGTCACGACTCGAGATGTTCCTTCCTCGGTGTGGCTGAGTGGCCTTACCTTTGAGCGCGGTAAGCCATTACTCATCAGAGGGACATCTAAGACCAATTCCGGGGTAGCTGATTTCTTGGGCGCGCTGTCTAAAGAAGATCGGTTTAGAGAAGTCAAGCTGGTGTTTGCCAACAATTCGATGATCGAGAAGACTCCGGTTGTTCAATTCAGTATTTCGGCTTTTCCCATCGGAAATCTGCCCGCCGTAGACACGGCAAAGAAGATGCCGGTGCCCACTGCCCCCAAGCCGCCCACCGGAGGAAACGTTTGATCGATTTCAAGAACAAAGGGGACATGGGGACCTTGATCTTTTTGTGCTTCAGCGCCTTGTTGCTGGTCATCACTTTGATTGCATTTTGGTTACCAAAACCCCGAGTGGTAGGTCTTACGGAAAAGACACGGAAAGCAACTACCATTTCTTTGGTTGCGGCTAAGATTGCCAAAGCCAGAACAAATGAGATAAAGGCGGCGGTAGACCAGAAAATTTGGGTGGGGACGGTGGCAGATATTGGCCCAAGTGCGTTAGCCAAAGTGAATTCCCTTTCTGAAAAGCACAAACTTAAACTCACTGCGTTTAGACCCCAAAGAATTACCCCCGCCGGCGACCTATCGCAGGTTCCGTTTGTGATCACGGTTGAAGGTACGTTTCTCAGCGTTCTTGCCTTTGAAAAGGACTTTGAAATTTCCAGCTCACGATTGGCGCTCAATTCTGTTCAGATCACTTCGGGCGAAGACAGCACAGACCGCGTGATTGCGACAATTGGACTGTTGGCATACCTTCGTGAAGTAGCCAAACCCCCTAAAACGACAAAGTTGGAGGTTAAGCATGGCTAAACCCTTAGACATTAAGAAAAAGACAAGCCCCGTATTCTGGGTTGCCCTATTGGGGGGTTGTATTGCCCTTTACCTAGTAATGGATAATGAAGACCCCAGTAAGGCCATCAAAAAGCCGAAGCGTTTGCCTCCGCCATTGGCCGGCAAAGGTGACATCTACACCAAAGGCGATTACACAGCAAAGTTTGAGAGGATTTCATGGACCCCAAAAAATGCATTTCATCCCCTAGTTGTGCGGTCTCGCTTGGCGGGGCTTCCGGGTGGGATATTGATTGGAGGCGTACCGGCTCTACTTGCCGACGGAGAGAGTGACTGGACCTACACGGGAATGGTGATATTAGACAACTTACCACTTGGCTTATTGGAAAATAGTAAGGGCGATAGCGTTTATCTGGGGCCGGGTGAAAAGTGGAAGCACGCACAAGTTGTTTCGGTGAGTTCCGAAAATATCGCATTTACCGGTCCAGATGGAAATCGTGTAGTAGTGCCGATGGGTGATAAGACTTCCCAGGGTAGCGCCGACAACGGTATCGATGGCAAGGGGATTGCTCCCATGCCCGTATCACCTCTTCGTGGATCAATTGGTCCCCTAACGGTTACACCTATCCCAGGGAACCCCGCTACATCAAATTTCGCACCATTTAACTTGGGAAGTAACCCTCCTACCCTTTGAATCGTATTGAATCATGGAGACAGCAATGAACTCTAAATTATCCGCCATCGCCCTGATCGTCGCCGCTACGGCGATTGCATCGGCCCAATTTGACTTTGGAAGTGCTCCGGCCAAAGAAGTTAAGCCTTGGGACGAGTTCAAACTCAGTTCTAAGACGCGCATTAAACTTGACTACCGTAACTCTGGAGTGGATTCCATTCTTGCGATGTACCAGAGGGCTTCTGGCGTCACCATCATTAAGGATCCCACGCTTACCGGGCAGCTGACCTTAACCAGCGCAAAGCCAGTATCTCTTTCTGAAGCATTCAATATTCTCGCTACCACGCTATCACTTAAGAACTTTGAATTGGCTAAAGAGGGGACGCTGATGATCATTAGGGTGAAACAAGCCAAACAGACTCCGGCCTTTGATCCCAGCGCATTTGCAGACGCGGGCGGGGGCGGGAGAGACAAATCCAAACTTAAGGTTTATCTCATCCAATACGCCAACGCTTCGCAGTTGGCTAGGACCCTGAATGATGTATTTGCGGACGACAGCGCCGCCAACCCATTTGCCGGATTTGGCGGCGGGGGAGGGGGAGGACGCAGAGGGGGCGGAGGATTTGGTGGCGGCGGATTTGGAGGCGGGCAGGGCGGGGGCAATGGAGGGGGAGGTAGACCGGCCAGAGCAGGTTCTACCGTGAAGGCATCGGCGGATGACTTTAGCAACTCCCTCATCGTAAAAGCCAACGATTCAGATCAGACTGAAGTGAAGGACTTGATTAAGCAACTGGACAAACCATCGGATTTGCCCGTTCAACCTAAGGTCTACAAGCTGAAGTATGCCGTCTCTGATGACTTAGTTTCTGTCGTTCAGAACGTTCTAAATTCCACGGTTCCGCGCGGAAAGGGCGGCGCAACCACCCAGCAAACTCAGGGGCCGCAGGCGTTCTTCAGTGCCATTCGGGGCGGTCAGGCGGGCGCTGGTCAGGTGACCTCTGAGTCTCGATCAAACTCGTTAATTGTGACGGCAACGGTGGAAAACCTTAAGCTGGTGGACGCGGTGATTATGGACTTAGACACCAACGTACCGATTCAGACCACCACGTTTGTCTTCCCACTTAACAACGCACGAGCCGACGCAGTTTCTAATCTGCTTCAACAAGCATTTGGCACCCGGGCCGGCCTTAACAACGCGGGTGCTTCGCGCACCCCCGCCACAACTCCCGCTCGAACAACGAACAACTCGGGAACTGGCGGTGGCCGAAATACTCCTGCCCCTCTGGGGGGTGCCCTCCCAACTTCTCCGACGGACAACTTGGCGTCGCTCCCCATACAACTCCAAGATGCTAATGCACAGTACGGAGACTTACTCACTAACGTAGGGGTCACTCAGGGGTTCGGACGGCAATTCTTTGGTGGCGGACAGGGTGGCGGCAATCAGAACAGCCAAAACAAAGCACCTACCAGTAGAGACGAGCAAGGCAAACTCATTAACGTGCGAGACTTGACCGGCCAGGTGACAACCGTGCCTGACCTGAATACAAACTCGATCATTGTGGTGACCTCGCCCGATAATGTTGCCGTAATTAAGAGCATCTTGGATCAACTAGACAAGATGCCTCAACAAGTGGTGATCGAGACGGTGATTGCCGAAGCCACGCTAACTGCGACCGATAAACTGGGGATTGAATGGAAAGCTGGAGGTAGTACCAGCCGCGTTACCGGCGACCCTACTTCAAAGCAAAATGGGGTCAGTGACTTTGGCCTGCAGTCTGCTACGCCAACATTGCAGGGATTAAGATATACGATAACCGGAGCGAATTTGAGCACTTACATTAATGCGCTCAAATCCGATAGCAAATTCCAAGTATTGTCCTCGCCTCGAATCTTTACCACGAATAATATTCAATCGCAAATTAACATCAGCCAGAGTGTTCCGTACGTCCTTAGTAGCCGGCAGGACGTGAACGGCAACTTCACCTTTAACTATGCATTCCAAGATGTGGGAATTGTCTTAACCGTAACTCCCCATATTATGAGCAATGGCTACGTAACCATGGAAGTCACCCAGACCGCCAACGACCTCCAAGGTTACACGTCGTTTAATGCACCGATTGTAAACCAACGTCAAGCCGATACTACGGTTTCGGTTAAAGACGGAGAATCGGTCATCTTGGGGGGAATTATTCGTAAGACAATTAACTCAACCGTCAATAAGGTGCCCCTACTTGGAGACCTACCGTTGCTGGGAAGTCTGTTTAGATCCACCAGTAAGACTAACGAAAAGACTGAACTATTGGTCTTTCTAACTCCCCACATTATCAAAGATGATGTAGACGCTCAGCAGCTACGGCAACGTCAGGAAAAGCAGTTAAGCCCAGAAACTCAAAAACAACTTGAGGAATTGCGGAAGCCGCAAAGCAACCCCTAATCGCCTTGTGTAAAGGAAGAAAAACCATGAAAGTAAAATCTATTCTCGTAATTTGCGCCTGTTTAGTCGCTTCATCTTTCGCGCACGGCCAAGGCTGGCGTGGCGGAATGATGGGGGGCCGAGGCCAGAACCCCGCAATGCTCTTGCGCCGTGATGACGTTCAAGAAGACCTCAAGATCACCGACGAGCAGAAAGCTAAGCTCACGGAAATGCAGGACAAGATGAAGGCCAATCGCCCCGGTCGCGGCGGTGGTGGTTTTGGCGGCGGACAGGGTGGACCGCCCAGCGATGCGGACCGAGCCGCCATGATGAAGCGGTTTGAGAAAATGAACAAGGATATGAATGACCAAGTGAAGGCCATCTTAACCATCGATCAGTTCAGGAGACTCAAAGAAATTTCCGTGCAACTAGCGGGTAATTCTGCGGCCGCACAGCCAGAGTCCCAGACAATGTTGGGCGTCACCGCCACTCAAAAGGCCAAGATTGATTCCCTTAATAAACAGGTTTCTGAGGGGTCGGGCGCGCTCTGGCAACAGGTGCGTGCAGGAACCCTTACGATGGAGGACGTGCAGGCAAAGATGAAAACCAACCGGGAGGCGCTAAATGCGGAGATCGGAAAGGTTCTCACCACGGCCCAGAAGGCCAAGCTAAAAGAAATGGGCGGAGCCCCGTTTGAGTCGAAAGACGAGCAAACCTTCTTGGTTGCTTAGAACAAACGGTCATCACCGTTCAGTAGAAGCTACTCAGCGTAAATTGAGTAGCCTCTACTTTATAAGCCCTTAACATTAGGCGGCTTGAGCCGTAGTTGATGGCCCAAGAATTCGCACAACACTTTCTCTGCGAACCGGCTTGGTTAGAAAGTCATCCATGCCCGCATCAAGGCATCGTTCACGATCACCCTCCATCGCACCGGCGGTGAGTGCGATGATTCGCACCTGGCCCCGAGAACCGGTCAACTCTCGGATCTTTGCGGTGGCTTGATAGCCATCCATTTCTGGCATTTGGCAGTCCATAAAGACCACGTCATAATCGTTGGCGGCGGCCAGTGCTACTACCTCTAGGCCGTCTTTGGCCAGTTGCACTCGGCATCCAACGTTGGTCAATAATCGCGAAATAACAAGCTGATTCACCGAGTTATCCTCCGCAACCAAAACATTAAGGCCCAGGTCTAGGTCCTTAGAAACCAGTCTGACCGGCGCCTTTCTACAAACTTGAGTCAAGCTTTGTAGGGCACTAAATAGTGTGGTTCTCCTTACCGGTTTATAGACATGCACAACTCCGTCTGGCAATAACTCAGGATTCACATCTAACGAAGTTAGGAGAAGTATTCGCGCCGGGTGGGTTGTTTTTTGGATTTCCCTCAAGGTCTCTAACCCATCCATTCCGGGCATCTGGTAGTCCAAGACCACAAATCCAACTAATGGGTTAGCCCTCAATATCTCAAGGGCTTGCGGCCCACTTTCCGCCTCTAACACGGTGCACTCAGCCCGTTCAAGATGTTCCCTAACCACGATGCGATTGGTTTCCCAATCGTCTACAACCAACACCACCTGCCCCTGGAAGAGTTCTGGTTCGGCCAATGATTCTGGTGCCTCGGCCAACTCTAGGGGAAGCGTAGCCGTAAACACGGATCCCTTGCCTACTTCGCTGGTGAGGGTGATATCTCCCCCCATCAATTTTGCCAGCTGACAACAAATGGTTAGGCCGAGGCCGGTACCTCCAAATTGTCGAGTGGTAGATCCGTCTGCCTGAGTAAAAGACTGAAAGACCGCTGCGTGCCGGTCTGCGGGTATTCCGGGTCCCGTATCCGTAACCCGACCCACCAAGCCATTACCATTGGGACCGGCCGTAACATCTAGTTGTACGCTCCCTGAAAATGTAAATTTAATTGCATTACTGATCAGATTTCCAAATATCTGGCGAACACGTACGCTATCACCGAGCCTGAAGCGGCCCACACCCGGATCAAGCCTAATGGCAAACTCAATCTGCTTTTCCGATGCTGGTTTGGCGTAAAGGTCCCCCAGATCCTCTAAGAGTTCCGCCAAGTCAAACGGTACTGACTCTAGGTGGAGTTTGCCCGCTTCAATCTTGGAAACATCTAAGATGTCATTGATGATCGTCATGAGCGATTCGCCGGAGCGAATCATCGTCTCGGTGAAATGGTATTGTTGCTCGTCCAATTCGGTGGCTTGGAGCAGCTCTGCCATGCCAATCACACCGTTCATCGGCGTTCTAATTTCGTGGCTCATGTTGGCCAAGAATTCAGATTTTAGTTGTGAGGCGGCCTGGGCCTCTACCGCCAGTTCATTTGCCCTTGCGGTCTGAAGTTCTAAGTCGCTGGTTCGCTCCTGAATCTTAAGTTCTAGCCATCGGTGAGTACGTTGGGAGAACCCAGTAAACGTGGCAAGTAGAGCGGCAAAAAGCCACACTCCAATGTGAGAGATGGTCGCCGATTTGAATGCGGCTAAACACCCTGGCCGTGACCAAAACTGCGCATTAGGCATGGTTGCGTAGACAACCCAATGCCCCCACCCGTCGGCTACGGGCACGGGCAAGACTTCTGCATAAATTGCCCCCGGATTGGGAGTTTGCTTCCAGATCCAATCAAGGTTGGCCGTAGGAAATAAAGCACTGGCGGCTAGGTAATGGGCGCTTAAGTTAGCCAACCCAACCTCGTTGAATCGGCTTAGCGCCTGGATAGAATGGGTTAGAATAACCCCAGAAATGCACCCCTTTAGTTGATGATCTTGACCGTAAAACGGCACTGAATAGACAAGTCCCGATCGATCTCGGTCGTCCGGCCGCTTGACCGAATAATGAGAGTTATCGCACGTGATCACTTCTGGGCTACAGACCGCCGGATAGGTCAAACCTCTAACGCTTTGCTCCGTTGGGTAGTTCTGTTTGAACCAGGCCAACTGCATTTTCATTTGCCGGTATTCGTAGATCTCAATTTCTGGGACATCCTCCGCCCGTGAATCTTGCCTCTTTTCAACCGTCTTTCCTACAATCAACTGATCAAATGTTGTGATGGGAGTCTGCAACTTTCCCGTCGCGGGATCAATTTGGTCTGGCTCTAAATTGGCCGGGACAATATAGACCTCAGACATCGCCACGCTGGAAGCTAAATTGTTGTAGATCTCTTGAACGGCTTGTTTGTCTGTATCGTGAAATTCAGCCGCAAAGCGATCGATTCTCTTAACCCCGGGCAGACGGCCAATGGTGCGCAGCCCCTCGTACATCTGTTGAAAGGCATTTCGGTAAGTCGTTAGATCGGTTTGGGTTTGCTGGGCACCCTCCTGCCGAAAGAGGTCTTTGGCAACCTTGAGGTCATCTTGAAGGCGTAGATTTACCAGCCGGGAGCCCAATATGGCCCCGAGCAAGATGAGCGTAAACAGAAATGGCCCGCGCGTTTTCATAACATCAGTGCGCATCTACATGAAGAACATCGGCAAAGTGGCCCGTGGTTGCCAGGGTTTATCCACAACTAGGTCGGTTTTGGGGACAAGACATATCCCAGACATTGAACAATAACCTGATTAAAAATGGGCATCTTTAGGAAGCTGTCGACAGTTTGCCGTGAGTGTCATGCTGAAGCAACTCACTGATTTTAATTATCCGTTGGTTGTCCACACATGGGTGGTTATCCAAGATATAGGCCTTGCCAATAATCATGCCCAAATCTGGAAGGTGCAGAGCCAGAGCAGTTCACGCTGCTCCCCAGACGACTGCCACTCGATAAAATTTGGCCAGAAAATTTATTGTAACTAAAACACCGACAAAAAATATTGAGACAAGCTATTTTTAGGGGTTAATTCCATAATGTTAATGGTCCGCTTTCCCCCCTCTCCCCCAGAGTAGTGGACCTTTATAGGCGTGCCAGGCAACAGACTTGGCACCGGTTTCCTCAATAGGCCCCACCCCCAGTTTAGGTGGGGCTTTTTTTCGTCTGGCTGGGTCGCAGATGCGAATAGGCGGGACCAGCAGTGCAATCTTTTCCAATGAGTCCCTTTTTTAATCGCCAGACTCATTTTTCTCGATACTGCTGGAGCCAGCGTCTTGCGGTATCGAGTTCGGTATCGGTGAACAAGGGCCAAAACTGGGGGTTTTCTAGGAGTTGGGCTTCCACGGTCAGGTCCAGTCGGTTGCGCATATATAGCTCTACAAAGCCGTCCGAGACGGTGGGTGCTTTGAGAAGGACCTTGGCCGTCTCCACCCCACCCCGCTCTTCCAGCATCCGCTTGAATCGGGTGGCGTTGTAGCCACACTCCGCCTTTGCTCGGTCGTAGATCGAGCGCATGAGAACAGGGAACTCTCCAACCAGATCAACGTGGCTCATCCTAGCTCCTTAGGCGTTTTTTGCCCAGTGGAGAGCCATTGGGGAACTTCCACGCTTCGAGACCGTTGGCGGTCCGCCCCAGCACAACCCCTGCGGCGGCGGTCGGGGAGCGGAAGACCGCATTCTTCACAAACACGTATCTCGCACCCTGTCTGACAACCACCCCGTTTGCTCGTAGGGAGGCGCGGAGCTCCCTCAGCCATTCGTGAATTGACGAGGTTTCGTCGGCTCGCATTTGAGAACCTGCCTCAATGGTGAACCGCCGACCATCCCTATAGCCCGTTGCGTTTGCAACGGTCGAAGAAATCGTCACACGTTGGCCAAGTGATTCTTGGCTAATCACCAACTTCTTCTGCACTTCTTGAAAGGTGGTGGGGGGTTCGGCATTGGCCGTGCCTGCTTCTTGGGCAAAGAGTTCGGGAAAGGCTTCCAAGGTATTCGCAAAGACGTCGAGAGACTCCTCTGCCTTCTCCAGGAGGTCCAGGCGATCCGCTTGACGGCGTGCTTCCTTTGCGTTGACCCTCTTGAAGGCGTCTTGGCCTCGCGAGACGATCAGGTGACGACACTGCTCAAGGAGCAGGCGAAGGGCTTCGAGCTCAGGGATCGGTTCATTCATATAGTTTCCCTAAACCGCGCCCTCTCGTTTGATCACCGCAAGGAGGTCGGGGCTGTCGGCGGTGAGGCGGATGAGCTGGTTGCGGAGGGGGTGGGCGGGGGCGTTGACGGTTTTGTAGAAATCATGGAGGAACGCGGTCATGCCCTCACCTCCTGCCTCCTCTGCCTCGGAAAGGAGAGGGAAATCGGAAAGAAGTAGTCGAAGTTGGTCGTGGAACAGCAAGTCACGTTCGGCCATGTGGTCGCGGAAGTAGCACTCCATGACGCAAGCGTTGATGAGATCCTCAAGGAACGTCGCGCGCATTTCGTCGCCTGCTCCTCCGTTCTCCTTAGGGCGGCGGGCGAACTGGACGAGGCTAACGAGCGGCTCGAAGAGTGCCGCATCTCCCTCGGTGGGTTTGCGAATCGGGATCTTGTCCATGAAAATTTTCTTAACCCGGCATGCGTTTCCCGAGTATTCCGGGAAGTTCCCTCGGAAGCAGCAGCGGAAGAGTGTCGAGTTGAAGAGCGAGGTCAGATACTGAAGACTTTTGGTCGCGCTAGTGATCATAAAGCAGGTCGTGTCCATGAACATCAAGCCCGAGTTGTCGAAGAAGAAGGGCAGGGCCACTGCGATTTCCTGATAGATGATCTTGGGTTTGGCGAACTCGGCGGCGTAGGCACAGTTTCGGAGGTTTGACCAGTGGTCTCCCTTGTCCTGTCGCTTTGAAAGCTCCTTTTCAAATGTCTTGATATGCCGCCACAGGACGGGATAGTCTCGCTCAAGATTCACTCTTGGGAGATCAATTGCCCTGACCCCGTTGTGTGAGTTGATCATCCAAATCCCGTCCCACTCGGCCCCGTACCGCTTGATGTCGGCTCCGGTGAGCAACGGCACTAACACCTCCCCGCATCGAGGGTCCTCGCGGCAAAACGCCTCCTTCTGGTCGTTGGTGATGTAGAAAGCCTCGTTGAAACCGGTAAGGACACCTCGATAGATGCTGACGTCCCAATTCTCCAGAGGAATCCCTTGGGCTTCGACCCTCTCTCTGATGCGTTGTCTTTCCGGTGAGAGAATGACCCACGGTTCTGGGCCGACAGCCAACTCCACCTTGTTCGACAAGAAGTAGGTGGCTGGGTCCGCCATCGCCAGGCGGTCGTCATTCGCGTAGCACGATTCGGTCTTGCCGTCTGAAGCTCGTTTGACCAGCGTGGTGATGCAAGTGTAGGTCGTGGCTGCGCCAAAGTTCTGCGCCATGCCAAAGTCGAGCACGGCGACGGTATCGACCTTTTGGGCGAAGAATTTGCGAAGCGATTCTCCGTACCCCGCCCGCATCCATTTGTTCGAGGTGATGTAGCTCAGCGTCCCGTCAGGCTTCAGAAGTTGTGCCCCGCGCTCGTAGAAAAGGCAGTAGACATCGCCCATTGAATCATAAGTATCGAACCTGGGTCGTACTTCCAGCTTTCCCTTACCCTTCTGGACTGGGAACGACTTGAGCTGCTCCTTCACGTCGTTCGGTAACTTCTGGATTTGCACATAGGGCGGATTCCCAAACACGATGTCGAAGCCATCAGTGAGGGTTTGGCCAAACATCCAGTGAGGATCGAAGAAGCCTGCGCTGATCTGCTGGTCGAAAGGGTCCCACGCGGCAATGAGCTTCGATTCCTCTCCCGCGATGCTCCCAAGCATCTTTCCGAGATCCTGCCT
>JBBQUZ010000032.1:0-40344 GCA_038212035.1 Fimbriimonadales bacterium | reverse complement strand
TGTCCTACTTCAAAAGCTCGGTCTCAAGCTGCCTACAAGCATCGAATTGGCCAAAGTGTAGTGTAACAAATCGCCTGAAAACCATCCTCCTTAGACTCAAATTTCACCGACAATACACCCCAACTGCGGAACTTGGGCTAGCCAGGACGCAACTTACCTGGCATGGCGCGAGAGCTTATGCCAGGCTACTCGGGGAGAGTCCCTGCCGGGACAAGGGAGAGCTACTCCGCGCCAACCATTTTCTTCCCAACAAATTCGTTGCTAGATACTGGTGCCCCTGCCGGGGAACGACGTTATTTTTCTGACCGAACCTGGCATGATGCCAGAGCTTATGTCAGGCTACTGGGGGTAGTCTCTGCCGGCATTCGGATGGTCTTTGCGTTTAGTGAGGCCTCAACAGGGTGGATTGCATTGGTGGTCTGCGCCTCCTTTACATTAAGTCAATACACCCTAGACCGACGAAATGGGCTAAAGGAGCCTTACTAAATGTGTATGGGCTGGTGGGCGTGATTGAGGTGCAGGTTAGGCGGCCAGATTTTCAGATTGAGCGCCATGGATTGTCCGCCTAATCGCATCCGCGAGTTGTTCTGCCTTAAATGGCTTAGATACAAAATCATCCATTCCCGCCTCAAGGCAACTGTCTCGTTCTTCGGAGAGGGCGTTAGCCGTGAGGGCGATAATGGGGATGTGCTGCCCGGTGGACGCTTCCATCAAACGGATTTTCATTGTTGCCTGGTAGCCGTCTAGTACCGGCATTTGGCAATCCATTAGGATGAGATCAAACTCGGTTTCCGCAACGAGGTCAAGCACTTCTTGGCCGTTAGTGGCAACCGTAACCGCATGCCCTTGCTTCTCTAACACCCGTCTAGCCAGTTTTTGATTCACCATGTTGTCTTCGGCTAACAGAATTCTAAGGGACGGAACGTCTGGCCGGCTGACCGAGTTTGTCGCCACGACTTCGGGATCGGAAGCACATCCGTTGGGTAGCGTGATATCGAGGTGAAATTGTCATCCTAAACCCGCTTCACTAGCGGCCCAAATAGCGCCGCCCATCAATTCTGAAAGTTGCTTGGAAATGCTCAGACCCAGGCCCGTTCCCCCAAAGTTTCGGGTGGTTGAGCTGTCGGCCTGGGAGAACGGTTGGAGCAATCGGGAGAGTTGCTCTTCGGTGATTCCGATCCCCGTATCAGACACGCAGAAATTGAGTTTTGTTGCAGATAGGCCCTGCTGTGCATCTACCGAGAGGACGACCGTGCCGCCGGTAGAAGTGAACTTTATCGCGTTGGTGAGGAGATTGAGCAATATCTGCCGAAGTCGAGAATCGTCTCCAATGACCAGACATTGGTCGGGCAATTGAAGTTGTGCATTAAATGCAATATCTTTCTTTTTAGCTTGAGCGCTCAAAATACTTTCAATTTCCGAAACTAGCTTGCGGAGATTGAACTGAATTGGGTGAATAGATAGTTTTCCTGCCTCTATCTTAGAGATATTCAGAATATCATACACGATGGAAATGAGGGCTTCGGCGGAAGATTGCGCGGTGGTCAAATAATCTGTTTGTTCGTCGTCGAGTTCCGTATCTAGGGCAAGCGCAATCATCCCGATGACGCCATTCATGGGAGTCCGTATCTCGTGGCTCATGTTCGCCAGAAATTCTCCCTTCACCTTGAGTGCGTTTTTCGCCCGGCTTGTGGACTCGGCTAAGTCTTGCAGGACCTGAATCTCCTTAGTAACGTCTTGAGTAAACATCAGCAGGCCGCCAATTTCTCCACTGGCTTCTGTCCACGGCCTCACTTCCCATTGGAGATGTTGCTCCTGGTCAAATCCGGGCGGCAGCCAAACATCGTCGTTGGCTTTTTGAACGGCTCCTCCGAGGCAGTTTCGGTGGATTTGCTTCCATTCATCGGAGATGTTGGGAAAGACCTCGTAGTGTGACCTTCCGATAATGCTTTGGCTCGAAATTCCGTAGTCTGACTTCCACCGCTCGCTCGCCGAAATGTAGCACATGTTGCAATCAAACATGGCCACGGCTGCGGGGGCAAACCTTATGAAGTTGGTGAGTCGGGCTTGTTCGGTCGCTAATTGCAAGTCAAGCAGTTTGCGCTCTGTGATGTCCTGAACAATTCCGTGAAGGTGAGTGACCTGTCCCGAGGCATTTTGCTTGGCGCGCCCCAAGGCAAGCACGTGCCGGATAGTGCCGTCTGAATGCACAGCCCTAAATTCGATCTCGTAGGGAACTCCGTCTTTGAGGCAACGACAGACCACTTGATTCCAATGCTCAAAATCTTCTGGATGGATCTGGCGGATATGGTCTTCAAACACCGGCGAACTGTTTGAGCATTCCAGGCCAAAGACGTGAAAGGTCTGATCTGACCACTTAATGTTGCCGGTTTCTACGTTCCAAGTCCAGCTGCCAATTTTTCCGATCGCCTGTGCTTCACGCAGGTCTTGCTCGCTTTCGCGAATTTGAAGCTCCGCAAGTTTGAGATCGGTGATATCGGTGCAGGCCCGGGTGTATCCCGCAAAAGTTCCGCCCGATTCCCACCGGGGAACTCCTCGGTTTAGGAAGTTCAGGTACTCGCCGTCATAACGCCGGATTCGAAATTCAATGTCAAATGCGGTGCGAGTCGTCACCGCTTCCATATATGTAAGACCCGTTCGTTCGCGGTCTTCGGGGTGGATATCCCCTAGCCATCCGTTGCCTATTTCTTCGGATTCGGAACGGCCCGTGAACTCTAACCAAGGTTGATTTACGTACGTGCAGAAAAATCCGGCATCGCTGGTCCACACCAGCATGGGCGTAGAATCGGCCAGTGAGCGGAATCGAGCTTCGCTTTCGGCCATCTTTTGATTGGCTTCTAACCTATTGGTGATATCGTGGGCGAGAGCCACGATCATCCTTTCCCCGTTCGCTTCAAACTTTCTCAATCTGATTTCTACGGGAAACCGGGTTCCGTCTACGTGGTGATGAATCGTTTCAAATGTTAAAGCTTCTCCCTCCGTAACTTCAGCCACGAACTCGAGGATGCTCTCCGCCAAAATTTCTGGGTTGAATAGGGTGGGCAATTGCCCGATCAGCTGATCTCGGGTGAGTCCAAGTGACTCGCAAATTTCCCGGTTCACATCTAAGATGACTCCGTGTTCATCTTGGAGCATTAGCCCGTCCGTGGCGTGATCTACCACTAGGCGATAGCGTTCTTCGCTGGCCCTAAGTTTGCTAGTGATTTGTTCCGCCAAGTCTAGGGCGCGGTCTCGTCCAGTTCCTAAAACCCAAGTGAGGATGGCCACAAGCCCGGTGGAAAAGATTCCGGCCAGCGCGATCACACCTGGGAGGTCTGCTTTGGTGCTCGCACCAAATTTATCGGTGCCGTTGAATGCCACTGTCCATGTGTGACCGCCAATATCAATTTGCGGAACGGTTACAAACGGTCGGGCCATAACAGATCGTAAAGATTTTCCGCCGGTCGTGATGAGAATATGATCGGCGTCAAACAGTATCTTTGACGGAACGGTCAGCTGACCATCGTAAATCTCAAAATCACAATTGCCGTCCGTTATGGCTAGTGGATCGGGAAATAACCGGTCAGCGACCAACCTAGCATATAAGATTCCTTGGAGGGCATGCTCTCGCTCACTGGGCGTGTGAATCGGAGCATTGGCTTGATAAACGGGAAGGAGGTAGTAGAAACCGGGTTGGCTTGTTTTACCGATTGAAATACTGACGCGATCCGATATCGTGGGCTGACCAGATTGCATTGCTCGCAAAATTGCGCTTTGGCAGGCGGGGTCTGAGGCCAAGTCCAGGCCCTCTGAGGAAGGTGGGATACATGTACCTGAGAACAAATAGATCAGCGCCAGTACCGGTTCCTCGGACCGAGAATTTTGGAGACCCGTCTTGCCTTGCCACCTTAATGAAATTGTTGATTTTTGATCTGGGCACTCGCTGAATCAGCCCAAACCCTTGTGCTCCGGGAAACTCAGTAGGGAGGTTCCGGATGGATAAATATTTTTGGATGTCTTGTCTCTGGGGCTTTTCATGGGTCACAAAAACCCCTTCTAAACCGAGTAGCCCGTAATTAAACTTTCTCGCCCGCAGTTCGATTTCGTGTCGGAGCTGTTCAGTGAAGTGATTGAACCTGGCCAAACTGGCGCGCTCATTAGCTTGCTTTGATTCGCGAGCCGCAGTAACCGTGAGGGAAATTCCCAAGAAAATGACCAGGGCAACCGATAGTGGAAGTAGCTTGCCTTGATGCACCGTTACTTGCCTGGAATTCAATTTGGTATCCCGCAGGGCTCGCAAGGTGCGCCACAGAATGAGCGGTGCCACAATAACCGTAAGGGTGCAGGTATCAAGGAGTCCGCTGATTTCATCACTGACTCCGGGGAGCAGCCGAGGGAGCAACACCATGATCAACATCTCCACGACCGCGATGATGATGAGGGTCTCAACGAGCAACCGAGTGACGTTTATCTTTGAAGGTTCAGAACCTGGGGTTCTCTCATATTTTGGACTTCCCCGTAACACATAACAATTTTCGGTTCTAAACCGGCATAACCTTGTACCTATAAACGTGTCCCCCCTTATTGCGCCGATCGCGCAATTAAGGAGGGGTGAGAAGTGATATAAGCTAAGCAGCCATGGGCCTCGAAATCTTAACGTGCGGTGCCGTCCGTCGCCCCATCCATACCGAAAACGATCGACCTCGAAATTTGCCCCTTTAATTCTTGACGGGCCAAGCTTTTCGGGCCGCCATTGCCATTTCATGGTTGATCCGGGTGCGAAGCTTGGGCGTCATCATGGTGAAATGGTCGCCCGGCACAATTTCAAATGTGGCGTTGGCGCCCAGCTTCGCCATGTCTGCCTTCACTAACTTTACGGCTCCTTCAAGATAGAAGGTGTCTATGTCTCCCGTGTAAACATGAATCTTGCCGGCCAGCTGGGGCGAGAGCTTGGTCCACTGGGTCCTAAGTTTGAGGCCAATATCGTATTTTTTCCAACTATCAAACGCAACTGGGTTGACGGATCCGGTCTTCCGGTTAAAGGTTCGAATGATCTCGCCGTCCTTGCCTCGGGGGCCAAATACCGCTTCAAAGGATCCCATTTGCTCGCCCCGAATCGGTTCCTCCATTTCAAAAAAGGGCTTAACGTAGAGGAAGGCTTTGGTGCCTTGGCGGGCAACCGGGCGCAGATTACCCGTAGGGTCGGTAAAGAAATTCTGCCGGGGGTCGTACATGTTGAACTGCTGAAAATCTCGGAAATCAATCGGATCTGGAGATGTGCTCCAACATCCGCCAAACACATTCGGATACGTGACCTGAAGCCAAAGACTGCTCCAGCCCCCGCTAGAATGGCCACCCACAAATCGGGTTTCCGTGGTGCCAACGGCGGGGAATCGATGTTCAATTTCGGGGATCAATTCGGTGGTGACGGCCGCTCCCCAAGGCCCGTTGTTGGCACTATCCGCAAAAACAGAATGCCCGGTAGGACAATCGGGATTAAGAACCACGGTGATGAAGGGCACGCCATCGCGCACGGTTGATCGCACCTGCTGGGCTCCACTGAGCATCATATGATTCCCCCCAAATCCGGGGACGTCATAGTAAATCGGGAATTTTCGCTTGGGGTCTTTCAGAGCATCTTCGGGCAGGGCAACGGCGGCGGTTAAAAAAGTGTCTCGGTGGTAGAACGCAGAGAGAAGCTTGGACTTTAGCCTGACTTCTTTCACCTGGGCGGTATCCACAAACTTGGGTTCGGTGATCACCTGTTTACATACAATTCGGGCATCCAGGCCATGCTCAGAATCCACCGTAACCGCCACCGGCTCCGAGTAAAGGTTGCCGGGAGATGCGCCGATAGACCGTCCGCCTAGGTTGCGATCGAACACCACTTGCAACTTGTATTGGCCCGGCTTAATCGTAGATGGCAGTCCGGGGTAGCCAACCGTGTTGGAGTCATCTAGAGTTACCCATTGACTGGGCTTCACGTTTTTGAACATAGCGGAGAAGCACGGCTCGGGGCGAAACCAGTTGGGGCCAAATCGTGGTTCATCCGTGCCCTGGGTAAAGTACGCCACCACACGTCCGCTAAATGGCGCATTGAGCGCGGACGTGGGGAATTCTGCGGTAACCCGCACGGGGCCGGCATGGGCACATGCTACGAGCGCTAACGAGAGTAAAGGCAGAGTGGTGGAATGCATTAGCCGCTAGAGTACTCGCAGCGATCCGCGAGGGATCACGCCTGCGAGTTACCCCGCGTCTATTCCAAGAAGTAGCGCACGTTTGTAACCACCACGTTCTTTCGTGAACCGAGGGCATTCTTAAGTTGGCTGGCCACATTTTCCTGAAGTAACTTGTGCCACCAGCGCGTGGAAACCGCTTCCGGCACAATCACGCTGATCACGCAATCTGGATCCTTTTCGTGCAGGCTATCTACATAATCTAGCACGGGTTGGATGAGCGATCGAAATGGAGATCTTAAAACAACCAGCGGAATGTTTCCCGCGTATTGCTCCCATTGGCGCTGAACTTCTGGGAGTCGCTTATCGTTAATGACCACGTGCATTCCCACGCACTCGGCACCTTCCATCTTCGCGTATTCTAAGGCGCTGAGGATCCCCATATGGACCCTTGGCACCATTAGAAGGCGAACATGGGTGCTAAAAGGTTTAGGAATGGTGGCAATTTCCAATTGCTTGGAGATGGAATCGTACCGACCCCGAATACCTTTAAAGCTGAAGTAGATTACGGGGATGAGAACGGCCACGATCCAAGCCCCCTCAAGGAATTTCGTTCCGAGAATAACGAGCAATACCGCCAAGCTTAGGAACGCGCCAAATCCGTTGATTCCGGCACTAGTTTGCCACCCCTGGGTCCTAAGCCTGTACCAATGCTTAACCATTCCTGCCTGAGATAAGGTGAAAGCAGTGAACACACCCACCGCATAAAGCGGAAGCAGTGAGTCAAGTTCGCCATTGAAATGCCAGACCAACAATGAAGCGGCCACGGCGAGCACTAAAATTCCGTTGTGGAACACCAAGCGGTCGCCTTGACGGGCGAGGGGGCGAGGCAAGTATCCGTCTCGGGCTATGAGACTGGCCAATCTAGGGAAGTCAGCAAATGCCGTGTTGGCCGCAAGGATCAGGATGGCAGCGGTAGAGAACTGGATGAAATAAAACCCAAAGTTGGCCGAACCGCCAAAGGCAAAGGAGGCCACTTGAGAGAGCACGGTGGTGTACCGAGAGTCTGAAGTGGGATACAGTTCAATGTGCGGCAGGTGCATGCTGATGAACCCCGTACCTAGGAACATTAAAAGTAGGAGCGTGGCCATCCACCGCAAGGTGATGGAGGCATTCTTGGATTCTGGTGGCCTAAAGGCCTGAACTCCGTTGCTCACTGCTTCGATTCCCGTGAGGGCGGTGCAACCGGCAGCAAAGGATCGCAAAATAACGAACAAGAAGGGCAGGGCGGCTTCTTTCCCCATCTCTCCCGGAGCCGTGATCGGGTTAGGAGGAGGGATTGGGTGTCCCCAGGTTTTTAAGAATCCAAAAATGATGGTGGTGAGGACGCCAAAAATGAATGCGTAAGTGGGGATGGCAAACACGACCCCAGACTCTTTAACTCCACGAAGGTTGGCCCAAGCAACCAGCCCAATAAAGCCAATGGACATTAGGCTGAGGTACGGGTGCAACGTTGGAAACGCAGATACCAATGCGGCGACTCCCGCCGCGACGCTCACCGAGACCGTCAAAACGTAATCGATGAGAAGTGCGGCACCCGCGACCAATCCGGCTCGTTCCCCCAAATTTTCCGAAGCAACAATGTAGGAGCCGCCTCCCGATGGATAAGCGTGAATGGTTTGGTTATAGGAAATCGCAATGACGACGATCAGTCCGCAAATTGCCGCGGTCACCCAAAGTTGAAGCCCAAGGGCCGAGGCTCCGGCCAAGACCAGAATTCCGAGGATGGCCTCGGTGGCATATGCTACGGAAGACAGGGCATCCGAAGAAAAAACAGGCAGGCCGATGAGAGGGCTTAATCGCTCGTTATGCGCAAGATTAGTAGGAATGGGCGCACCGAAGAATGCTTTCTTCAGTCGAGCCAGCGAAAAGCGCGGCACAGTTGAACTCATAGGTGACCTTGCAAGACTCCGTTCGAGTCAAGGCGGTTCTCGTCGCTGAGGAGCCGTTGGTTGCAAACGCTAAGATACCAAGGATGCCAAACTATTTGTAGGTTCCGTCCCGTCCGACAGGTGGCTAGATTCAATGAACGACCCAAATCGCACTCAGCTCTTAACCCATGATCCCAATCGTACTCAGCTGGGTGCGCCGCCGACTATGGATCCCAACAAGACGGTGATGGGCACCGCGCCCAGCCTCAACGCAACTCAGATCATCAAACCCACCCAATGCCCGGTCTGTAAGACTTTTAACCCAGCGGGTGTGATGTTCTGCGTGGACTGCGGACTGATCTTTGATCGAGCGCTCCCCGGCGACGCCTTTGGAGCGCCCGCGATTCAGTTACCGATGCTGGTGGAGTCTTCGGGTCGCGAATATCCGATTCGCCCCGGAGTAACGGTGATCGGAAGGGAAGGAGATATCGTTCTCGCCGATTCTCGGGCTTCTCGCCGTCATGCGCAAATCACTTCGGAAAATGGATCGCTTTGCGTAGAAGACTTAGGGAGCACTAACGGCACCAAAGTCAATGGAACCGCCCTTGTCTCGGGACAGAAAATGGGCTTGGCGGGAGGAGAAAAGCTCAGCTTTGGCGGGATTGAACTCCAACTGAATCTTCCGGGCACGGCGGGCGGAAACACTACGCAAGTGTTCAGCTCCAACAAAACCGCGGCAATTACATCAGCGCCTAAGAAAGAAGTTCCGCCGGCATTGCTGTTGGGAGAAGGTCGGCAGATTGCGTTAAGGGCGGGGCAAAATACCTTTGGTCGTAAAGCAGAAAACGATGTTCAGATTTCCGACCCTTACGTGAGCGGCAAACACGGCATCATCGAAATCTCCGAGCAGGGCATCTTCATTGTGGATACCGGCAGTAGCAACGGCACGATGCTGAATGATGCCAAGCTCGTGCCCAACATGCGAACCAACATGACGCCGGACGACGTAATCCGCCTAGGTAGCATGGAATTCCGAGTTCAGTTGAACGCATGATCCCCTTTCCAAGGCGGTAAAGGGAACAGCGGTGCGTGCGAGTTTGAAAGTTGGATACCAAGTTTCTAACTCAGAAGCGTTGAGGAGGCACGGGTGAATCAGCTGGGAACTGAGGTAGGCGGTGCCGGGTTCGGAGGTACAATTTGACCTTGGAGGCGACCCTCCATACCGATGAGCGACCTTAATGACCGCGGTTTGAAATCTGCCTCCGTGCGACCGATGAATGGTCCGGCGGCCGTCGCTCCTTCACCCGTCGATGCGTTGATTAAGGAAATCAGCCGGATTTCCACCCCAGAGGAACAAGAATTACTAATGCCCAATGACCAGTTTGATGCGGATCTCGTTGTAATCGGGGCCGGTCCCGGCGGATATGTAGGGGCCATCAGGGCCGCTCAACTCGGGGCGAAGGTCATTGTGATTGAGAAGGAATTCCTGGGCGGAACTTGTCTCAACTGGGGATGCATTCCCAGCAAGGCAATGATCGCCAGCGTAGAGCGTCTACAGCACGTAAAGCACGCGGACAAAATGGGAGTTAAGGTCACCGGAACGGTGGAGCTTGACTTTGAAGCGTTCTCCAACCGGCGAAATAAGATCGTTCAGACCCTGCGCGGCGGCGTTGGGATGTTATTCAAGAAGAACGGCATTCGGCACGTGGAAGGGCTGGCTAAGTTTGTGGATGCCCACACGATTGAAGTTACCAAAGATGGCAAGACGGAGACTATTCGGGCCAAAAACACTTTGCTCGCCATGGGGTCCAGCGTAGTCAATCTGCCAATTCCTGGACTGGTAGGCGGTCGAGACGCCAACGTTTGGACTTCAGACGACGCGGTGACTGCGCCGTTCATCCCCAAGAAAATGCTCATTCTGGGGGGCGGCGCAGTGGGTTGCGAATTCTCCTACGTGTTTGGCGGAATCGGCGTGGAAGTTCACTTGGTGGAACTCATGCCCAACCTGATTCCGATGATGGATCCAGATTTGGGCGTGGACCTCGCAAAGAGTCTCACCAAACTTGGGGTTAAGATCAGGACCGGTGCTACGGTAGACAAAGCCGAGAAGTCTGGCGCGGGTTGGAAGGTCACGGTTAAGAAGGGCACCGAAGTTGAAGTGATCGAAGTGGACGTCGTCCTCGTGGGTGTAGGCAGAAAGGCAGCCACCGAAGGGATGAACCTAGAAGGTATCGGAGTTCAAATGCATCGCCGCGGTGTGCAGGTGAAAGACGATACGCTTCAGACCCATGTGCCCAGCATCTACGCAGTTGGCGACGTCATCGGGCGAATTCAGCTAGCCCACGTAGCGATGGCGGAAGGCATCATCGCCGTGACCAACATCGTTACCGGGGCAAAGAAGGAGATGGATTACTCTGTGGTCCCCAACTGCGTCTACACGATTCCCGAGGTCTCCTCGGTGGGCCTTACGGAAGCGGAAGCAAAAGAAAAGGGCTATGACGTGGTGGTTGGCCGGTCTAAATTCGCAATCTTTGGCAAGCCCATGGCAATCGGCGAAACGGATGGTTTTGTCAAAGTCGTCGCGGAGCGAAAGTATGGAGAAGTGCTGGGCATTCACATGATCGGCCCGCACGTAACCGACCTCATTCACGAAGGCGTGGTTGCCCTCAAGTTAGAGGCGACGTTGGACTACATGGTGGATACGATCCACGCCCACCCCACGTTGGCGGAAGCCGTGTTGGAAGCGTTCGAAGACGCTCAGGGCCACGCCATCCATAAAATGTAATAATCCCTTTCCAACTTTGTTTTGGCAGGGTATTTGATCATGTACATTTAGAGAGGCTCCTTTAGGCCCATTCAATAGGTGATTTAGTACCGATTTGACCTGTCGAGGGCAAAACTTTACGTATCTGAATTGCCCTCGTCGCGGCAGGGACTGTCCCGAGTAGCCTGGCACAAACTTTCGCGCCATGCAAGGAGCGGTTCGCAAATAATCTCGTTCCCCAGGAGGGGCACGAGAATGTAGCAAATGCCTTCGTAGGAAAACAGTTTTATCGAAACAAACCGTCCCCTGTCCCGGCAGGGACTATCGCCGAGTAGCCTGGCATAAGCTCTCGCGCCATGCCAGGGTTGGTCATGAGCAAGTTTGTTCCCCGGCAGGGGCACTAGAATCTACTAAATGCCTTCCACTCACGAGATTAAGCTATCACATCGTATTCTCAACAAAAACTGACATCTAAACAGGTCGGCAAAGCCGGTAGGCTCGGGATGACCTTGCCCGAGTCCGGGTGACGGTCGGGTTCGCGGAGCACCCGGACGTCGGCACGGGCATCCGCCGACTACCGGCTACGCCGTCGAATCCCAAAGGATGGCGGCAAATTATTTTCAGGGCGATGATTACGATCCTGGATATCTTGACCCAAAGATTCTGGTGCCCATGCCGGGGAACTTAGCCAGGACGCAGCTGACCTGGCATGGCGCGAGAGCTTATGCCAGGCTACTTGGGGAAAGTCCCTGCCGGGACAACGGACGGCTAGTAGTTCGACCCCATTAAACTTGCGGGTATAGCCATTTAAGTTTAGTTCTTGCATCTTCGGTAGTGAAATGCCAGTCGACTTTGGTTTGGGCCTTGTTGCGGTGGTCGCACCAGGCTTTCGTAAGCTCTGCCACCTTCGCCATCGTGGGGATTCGGGGATGGGTGCATTGACGGTCCAGGACGCTGAGTTCGATCTCCGCGGCATTAAGCCAACTGCCCTTCTTCGGGGTGTAAACGAATTCGAGCTTTCTGGTCAGGCGACGCGCCTCTTCGGGCGGGAAAGCTTCGTAGAGGGACGACGGATCGTGGGTGTTGAGGTTGTCTTGGACGAGGGTGATCCGCTCGGCGCCCGCGAAGCGGGGGGCGTCGACCAAGTCCCGGACTTGGCGCGCCCAGTCGACTCTCGTGCGTCGCTCCGTCGTCGCCACGCTCCTCCATCCGCCGAGAGGTTCCACGAACATCCAGACCGAGCACGTCCCCTCGCGGACGTATTCGTACTCGGTCCGCTTCGCCTTGCCCCGCTTCATCGGGATCGGCGGCTCCGTTTCCCCAAGAAGCTGCTTGGGCATCTCGTCCATGCACACCACGGGATAGCGGGCGTCGTAGGGCCGCTTGTACACGTCGAGCACCGCCTCCATTCGGCATACGAACTCGGCGCTCTTGCCGGACGGGATGCGCCAGGACGTCACCCGCCAAGGTTTAAGTTCGTTTTTTTGAGCGCGCGACGAACCGCCTCGCGGCCCACCGCCTCGAAGACCTCCAGAACGACCAACCGCTCGGCGAGGAGGCGAACCGACCAACGCGCGTGGCCCTCCGGAGGCTCCGAACAAGCGAGGGCCACCAGACGCGCCTCCTCCTCGCCCGTGAACTTGCGCGGCTTGGGACCCACTTCGCGCTTCTTCCGGGCGAGCGACGCCAGAGAACCCTTCTCGACCGCCGCCTTGCGCAACTCCCCGATCGTGCGGACCGAGAAACCGAACGAGGCGGAAACGCGCTCGTCCGGCCAGCCTGGACCCGAATCGCCCTGGTCGCAAAACAGTAAAACTTGCGCCCGCCTCCTCTCGTATCCCGCCGCGCCCCTACCTCTAACCACCGACTCCAACGCCGAACGCTCCGCGTCCGTAAGCCTCAAAACGTACTTCTTCATCCCTTGACCCTCCTTGGTCCAAAGTAATGTTACACGAAGTTTTTATGGGGTCGCACTACTAGTCCGTGTCAAACACTTTCTTCCTAACTAGTCCGTCGAAAGGTTCTGGTGCCCCTGCCGGGGAACTTAGCCGGGACGCAACTGACCTGGCATGGCGCGAGAGCTTATGCCAGGCTACTCGGGGATAGTCCCTGCCGGGACAGGGGAGGGTCATATACGTTTAGTTAGGCCTCGACAGACCGCCAAGGCAATTCACCCTGTCGAGGCCAAACTAAACGTATATAGAGCATCTGATATGCGTGGCCATCAGCCGCGCATGTCAGACCCGCCGTCGGCGGTAAGGGTGATGCCGGTTACAAATTGCGCCAGGTCGCTCATCAGAAAGGCGATCGGGCCGGCTACGTCGTTGGGTTGACCAATTCTGCCCAGCGGGATGGCTCTGGATACGTTATCTCGGCCTAGTTCATCAAGACTGGCTCGCGCCATGTCGGTTTCTGTCCATCCAGGGGCAACTGCGTTGACCCTAATCAAGTCGGGCGCCAGCTCCAGGGCCATTGACCGCATAAACATGATTTGGGCGCCTTTTGAAGTGGCGTAGGCGGAGAACACCGCCGAACCTCGTTGTCCAGCGGTTGAAGTGATGATCGCGATGCTTCCGCCATTGCCCCCTCTACGCATTGACGCAGCGCCGTACTTTACGGATAAGAAAGTGGTTCGGAGGTTCTGAGCCATCGTGCGTTCCCAGAACTCCAGGGACATCTCCGGCAGCGCGATGCCTTCAAAGATGCCAGCCGAAACCACCAGTCCGGTAAGCGGACCGGCGATGGTTTCTGCCCGAGCAATTGCCTCCGTTGTCTGGCTCTCAGATGTGAGATCTACCTGAACCGCCGACGCCGTTCCGCCATCCTCTTGGATTCCGGTGACCAGGGACTCAGCCGCTCCCGCATTGTTGTGGAAAGTCACGGTAACTGCGGCGCCTGCCTGCGCGAGCATCTTGGCGGAGGCGGCCCCGATGCCTCGGCTGCCGCCCGCGATGAAGATATGTTTTCCGGAAAGATTGATCATAAATGAGTTCTCGGCAGGAGATTACACGACAAGCCGATCCCGGATCATATTTGACCGAAATTTACGATGGCCCATCCTTTAGTGGCCGTTTTTACGTCTAAATGGCTAGGTTGTTAATGGTTTACGTGCATACAGTTGCCAGATAAAAAAAAGTCGTTCAGAATAACCGTATATTCTCATGAATACACCGAAGCACTTTAATAGTTCGGTCCGGCAATCAACTTTAAAAGACGTTGCCATTGCCGCGGGCGTAAGCCAGTCGGCCGCGTCGGTGATCCTAAACGGGGCCAAATCGGGAACACGCGTTTCTGATCTCACACGTCAACTCGTAGAAAAAGCCGCGAAAGAACTGCAATACCGCCCCAACAGTTTGGCTAGGTCTTTGGCGGTGGGTCGCACCGAGAGAGTCAGCTTTTATTCTGGATTCCACCGCTTTAACACCCGCAATGCGTTTTACGCAGAGATTCTGGATGGAGTGATGGCCGCACTAGGAAAGGTGGACATGAACCTCCTCATGCATTCCGCCGGTTTTGAAACGCCGGATCTTCTGGGTATTGTTTCCAATCGGTCAAGCGACGGTTTGGTTCTTCACGGGACTCATGACGACCCGATCATTCCGTTGCTCACCGAGTTACGCGTTCCCGCCGTTTCTGTGT
This sequence comes from Fimbriimonadales bacterium, assembly GCA_038212035.1. GTDB lineage: Bacteria > Armatimonadota > Fimbriimonadia > Fimbriimonadales > Fimbriimonadaceae > Fimbriimonas. The sequence continues at coordinate 25,834 of JBBQUZ010000032.1, read as the reverse complement.
GCGACCGCATTTCCGGCCTGCACTGCGTAGTATCGGATGACGATGCGGGCGGACGAATCCTTGCCGAAAAATTGGGGGAAGCCGGGCATCGCCACGTGCTGTACCGCACCAGTTACAGTTCCTTTGATTCTGCTGACCACCGCTTGAGTGCGTTTCGCTGGTCGGCCGCGGCCCGCGGAATGCGGGTTACCGAGGTGCGACACGCGGAATACGACGTATGTGATCTAACCACAGACGAACTTGATCTCATTCGAGCGTCTCGGGACCCGGTTACGGCAATCGTGGGATGGGATGATCAAGTTGCGCAGGGAACCTGTGCCTTTCTCGAAACTCAAGGATTGCGGGTGCCTTTGGATGTATCCGTGGTGGGATACAACGGCTTAGAAACCCCGATAATCCCCAAATACCAGCTCACCACGATCAAAGCCAATTGGTTTGACGTGAGTCGGATTGCCACCGAAAACCTTCTGCAACTCATTGCGGGTCAGCATGTAGAAACGGTGACCACGGTTCCCGTAGCTTTCGTTGCGGGAACCACCTTGCGCAACCTATCGAACTAGCCGTACGCCATTTCTGGGTGCTTACCCAATAGGCGGAGCTGTCTCTCGTTGGCGTTGAGCAAGATTTCTTGGTTAAACACAAAGGGCCAAGGAGCAAATCTTTGGGCAATTGTTCGGTTGGCGTAGTGCACCTGCACGAGGTAGCGTATTTGGTCGGCAGTTTTGTTTTCGCTACCCGTATGCCAAACCTCGCTTCTAAAGAACAGTACGTCGCCCGGTTTGCACAACACGGGTTCCATCTTTCTTCCGTGCCATTCCACTTCACCTTCTTTACCCCCAGAAAACGCACGCCCTGATTTGTGACTCCCGGGAATCACGTACGTGGGGCACAGTTCCTCGGTGATGTCATCTAAGTAGTAGTGGGCAGTGCACAAATAGATTGGGAAAGCGTCGGGGTCAGAGGCAACTTCTTCGGGAACGGTCACCAGCGTATGATCGGTATGGGGACCCCATCCGTTGTGGCCGGGATAGCTACGCCAAGCCGTCATGCCGATGATGTGGCAATGCTCACCCATCGTCCCTTCTGCAAGGTCCACTATGCCGGGCCTATCCAGAAATTGAGTCCAAAACCGCTCTCGGTTAAATACGCACTTGTAGTGATCGGTCTTGCCGGTGTGATCGTTAGCAAACGGTTGAAGACGGTCAATTGCCGCTCGGGTGGCTTTGACTTCCTCAGAAGACAGCACGCCAGGAATCAGGGCAAAGCCGTCTTCGTGAAGGGCTTTAATCTGTCCGGCGGTGTCGGCCAGGTCAAACGTTCGTTGTCGATAGGCAAATGGTGCGGTGGCGGTTGTGGTCATGGGGACGTGCCTTGATGCTCAAACATTGTTCCATCCTAGGATTCCGATGTGTGAGCACAATTCCGAGGGATAATAGGACAAATCCGCTGATGGAAATTTTAATCTCTCCGCCAGAAGTGTGCGTGTTTCACCAGATGGTAGCCCCAAGTTCCAGTTCTCCTCTGCTTGCCGGAGAAATCGGGGTCGCGATTCGGACGGATCGAATTCAGCGCCACGAAACCGACGTCTATCACCAACACGCGGACTTCATGGCCGTTTACCTTGTGCGCAGAGGGCGCGGACTCCACGTGATTGACGACCAACCGTTTGCGGTCGCCCGGGGTGATGTGTACGTCATGGCGTGCGGAGCAACCCACGCCTATAGCCGATTTGAAGACCTCGAACTGGAGGCGCTTTATTTTCAGCCGAGTGCGCTAGAGCCATCCCATTGGCTAATGCTGCAACGAGAATCGGCATTTATCACCGAGTGGGTAGCGGGCCGTAGCGGCCGTTGGTTGCACCTTGGCCCCGACGAAAGTCACGCGGTGCTCGCCAATTTAGACGGTTTGCGGGCGGAGTGGATCCGAAACTCTCCGGCGAGCGGCCTTGCTGTTCATGCATTACTATTTCGCCATTTGTTGGCCCTCGCCCGGCTCGGCGGTAGCGAGGCGATGACGGGTCCCAGAACCACGGCAACCGGCGCGTCGGAACTCATTGCCAATGCGGTTCGGTTCATAGACCGTCAGTTTGCCGAGCCTATTCGCATCGAAGAGATCGCGGCCCGATTTGGATACTCTCCGGATAGATTTACCCACGTTTTTGCCCTGAAGATGGGCCGTCCCCCTCGCGACTACCTTCGGCACGTGAGGATTGAACGAGCGAAAACCTTACTCAAAGGCTCATCATTGCCGGTCGCCGAAATTGGCTTCCAGACCGGGTATCAAGAACCTGCCTACTTTGCCCGAGTTTTTCGGCAATCAACGGGAGTTACCCCGTTGCACTATCGACGCGGATTTAACTAGATGGTAGCGGCTTTTTTCGTGGCAAGGACAATAGGGCCAACGGGCTAAAAAGACACGCCACCGGCAACGTGGGCAAACCCGGAAAGGTAGGGGATTGGGCGGGTACGGGAACCGAGGCGGTGATTTCGGTTCGGCATTGCAACGGAGCTTGGGCCAATACGCGGCCCTGACCATCTGCAATCACCGTGTAGCCATTACTCGCCGCCCTCACCATGGGTAAGCCGGTTTCGATTGCCCGCCATATGGACCCGGCCCGGAGCTGATCGGGAGCCGCCGTGCCCATGAACCAATCATCGACACTGATGACGGCTAACAATTGGGCACCCAACAAACTTTGGCGATAGGATAAGTCTGGGAACAGTCCTTCAAAGCACACCAACGGTCCTACATTTACGGTGCCGACGCGCATGGGATGGATCGGAGTTTCTCCGGGGGAAATGTCGCCCGATGGCAAGTCGAATTTGTCAAGGAAAGGGATCACGCCTCGTCCGGGCACGAACTCGCCGAAGATGACGAGTCGGGTTTTGTCCACGTAGCTCCACGAGCCGTCATAGCCAAATGCGGTCTGGAAAGTTGGGTTATTACCACGGCGACCCCCAAAGACCGTGGGTACGGTTTGGCTCAGCGAGAATGGCATTTGAGGAGGGATCGTTTCGCCCCCGTACCCAAGCCCTTCGGGAAGAATCAGAAGTTCTGATCCCGAGGCTTCGGCTTGAGCAGATAGATCTCTCACTGCTTCTGAAACATGAAATGCCTCGGTTGACCCGTCTCCAAATGCCAGATCTACCCCGGGTTGGCCTGCGGTGATCTTCATGATGGGGCGGTTCTGAGGGATATTCCACCAAATCATTGAACCAACAACCGCGGTGACGATTACTTGAGGCATCGGAAATGCCCACCGCCACGGATCGCCGTTCAGAAGCACGCACGCGGTCACATTGGCGGCCACCACCAGCCCGGATACGAGATAAATTGACCCTAGGGCCGCGCTTTGAACGAGCGCGGGATACGCCCAAAGGGGACTTGCGACCAGACCCCAAGGGTAGGCAAGCACGGGGATAAATGATCGGAAAACCTCGATCCCAACCCACAAAAAAGGGATGAGCCAAGGGCGGCCTGCTCTCCAAGCCGAAGCTACGAACACCCCGGTCAGACCAAAGTAGACGGCCATGAGGGATGAACAAAGTAGCCAAGGAATGAGGGCAATAACAATGTTTCCCGTCCATCGGGTTACAAGCTGATTGATGAAAAACAGCTGTCCCATTGAATAGAGGATTCCGAAGCTGTAACCCGACTTCCACGCTGACTTTCCCCGCAAGCCTTGGAGGCTCATGAACCAAGGGATTAACCCAAAGACCACCATCCAATGTAGGTTCAGAGGAGGAAAGGCCGTGAGCATAAGGAGTGCGCTCGCAATGCATGGAGAAGCGCGCTTCAGATACTCAAGCATTTATTCCCCAGTTACCGTTGGTTTCCATAGTCGCGGGGTGGGGCTTTGGAATTTGCCACCAGGTGATTGGTGTCATTGTAGCGGGCGATGAAGAAGGAGCCATCGGGTCGTTGGTTGAGTTCGGAAATGGCAGTGTTACCAAATCGCAGGGTTCGAGAAGTTTCTAAGGTTCCCTTAATGAGACGGGCCAGCAACAACGACAACGTTCCGCCGTGGGAGACTACGGCGAGGTTGTCATCCGCATTGATGATTTCGGCGTAGATGGCGCCCAGTCGGGCCCAAACATCGGCAAAGGATTCGCCGCCCGGCGGCCTTACGCGCAGAGCGCTCACTCCGTCCCTGTTAGCTTGCTCGTCCATCACGTGGTAGAGCCCTTCAAACGGCTTGCCTTCCCATTCGCCAAAGCTACGCTCCCTGAGGTCGGTTCGAAACGCTATCGGAGCTCCGGTAGCTAAGCCTAAAGGCTCGGCCGTCTGTTTGGCGCGCAGTAGGTCGCTGCTGAGAATTCGATCCACCCGCGGGGGGCCGAAGGACTCCCCAAGGCTCTGGGCTTGACTGAGTCCCATGGGGTCCAGCGGAATATCCGCATGCCCTTGCGCCTTGCCCAGAATGTTCCAGGCGGTCTGACCGTGACGAACCAAGAACAAGCGCATCTTGAGCAATTATACTGGCGAGGCAAAGGTTCCAAAAGCCCTTCTCCCCCGTTTTCTCTCGAAATTGGGGGAGCAAGGGTCGCGATGAGGCGGACGACGGCCTACTAGGTTGTTATGCGCTGAGAATCCAAAATGGGGTTCCAAGGCTCAAGATCAGATGGCTTTTTGCGCAATGGACAGTTGAGATGCGGAGTTCGCCCTCACCTTGCCCTCTCCCGCAATGGACGAACCACCATCGCAGGCGAGGGTTCCGACGACCGCAGGCGAGGGTTCTGCAGGGCCCTCTCCCGCAATTGATGAACATAGGGCACTAACGTCACCGAGCTAAATGGACCAAGGCTTTGCCTCTTCCAATTCCTTTCCATTGGCATTGATCCGCACGGAACCGATTTTGAGGAGGGGGACTGGCGTGGGTGAGGCGGCGGTGTTTTTGATGAAAAACTGGCCTGCATTCCAATCCACGGATTCGATATAGCCGACTCCAAAATCTTCTCCGTTTTGCCGGGCAAAGCTTACAAGAACGCCGTCATAATCGCCGGTGCGTACAATATGGGCTTTTCGGGAGTGGGTCATTTCTAGGGCCCGGGTGATAAATCGCTCCGAGATTTCGGCGTCGGTTACCACGAAAAGAGAGGCACCCTGCTTTTCTGCATAGACGATCTGGGTCACTCCAATTTTCGTAAGATCAGGCGGCGTGACCCTTAGTCCTGAACCTAACCGAGCCCCTAACGTGACGGTGTTTAGACTCACGATGTGGTTTTCCGTTCGTTCGATCAGCCTTAACCAATGGGCTTTTCGTTGGGCCGCCAGAACCATTACGGGGTAGTTACGTTCTAAGGTTGTGGGCATCGGGCCAATGGGGAAGGCCTCGAGTCCGAAATGGGCGGCGTCGGAAATGACAATCGAATCTGGATTCACCATCTGAGCAACCAAGAGAATCAAGTGACGCAAAGCAGGGGTGGGTCGGGCGGGAAACAACTGAATGTACAGGTGCTTGGGAGGTTGATGCGCGGTCTGAGCCAACCACCGCGAAAGGGTGGCCATAAGAATCTGGGGAAAACGCATAGGATCCAGGGCCCCAAAAAATTCAGTGGCCACGGGTTGGTCGTTGGAGAGCCAGCGAAGCATTCCGGCGGGGCCGTGGTGAGTGTCCCCAGGATCGAGAACGAAAAGATCACGCGCATTTGGTTGCCCTAAAAGCCACTCTCTCCAGGTGGATTCAGGATCGCCAATGAGCAGAGTGGTTGTCACCAATACATAGACGTCAGGAAGGGTTCCGATGGACTCTGATAGCGAGTAAGGTGTTCCTATGAGCGCATGGTTGGGCTTGGTGGCGATGATGGCCGTTCGTCCGTCAGTGGAAATGACACCGATTTATGATGTTCCCCGGGTAACCGGGATCCGAGTTGACGGCGACCTTTCCGACGGGAAGGGTATTTCCAACGAGGGCGTCATCCAATCTATCTGGCCCCTTAAACATTAAATTTTGTCTACTTTTTCTACTCGCCATCATCTGCAGTAGTGGGATTCGCAAAAGATGACGCGTCAATTCCCCCCCCCCGCCGCAACATCCGCGCGCGCTCGTCCTCCCGGCAAGGACCTGCACACCAATTACAACACTTTGGAGCCGCCAAAGCAGAATAAGTAGGCTCCCTGCTGGGTATCTCCGGCGACGTTGGGGTCACAGAACGTGGATTCAACCTAGCTTGAGATCTCGCAACCGCAGGTTGCTCAAAGCCGGTGAAGAGAGTCCGAAGGTAAACTAGCCAGGGTTCAATAAATATGGCAACACGGATCGGTATCAATGGATTTGGGCGCATCGGCCGCCTCTCCCTTCGCACACTTCTCGCCCGACACCCGCATGACCTTGAAGTCGTCGCCGTCAATGATCTGACCGACACCAAGACCAACGCGCACCTCTTTAAATACGACAGCACTTACGGACCGTTTGCCGGTGAGGTGGACCATGACGAAAAAACCATTCATGTGAATGGAAAAGCCATCACGGTTTTCGCCGAGCGAGAGCCGGGTGCGATTCCTTGGGACACTCTCGGAGTTGAGATTGTCATTGAATCCACGGGATTTTTCACCGACGCGACAAAAGCAGTAGCTCATCGCAACCACGGCGTAAAGAAAGTCGTGATATCGGCTCCGGCCAAGAATGAAGACAAGACCATTGTGTTGGGCGTAAACGACGACGCCTACGACCCCGCCAACCACCATGTGATTAGCAACGCGAGTTGCACCACTAATGGTCTGGCCCCGGTGGCTAAGGTTCTGCATGAACAGTTTGGAATTGAGAAGGGTCTTCTCACCACCGTTCACGCTTACACCAACACGCAGAAAACTCAGGATACGGCGGCTAAAGATTTGCGAGACGCCCGCGCGGCGGCCGCGAACATTGTCCCGAGTTCTACCGGCGCTGCTCGTGCGGTGGGCTTGGTCATTCCGGAACTGCAGGGCAAGTTCACGGGTATGGCTTTTCGCGTCCCGGTGAACACGGTTTCCGTGGTAGATTTCACCGCGTTGCTCAGCAAAGATGTCTCGGTGGCCGAAATCAATGCCGTAATGAAGCAGTACGCCGAGGGCTCCATGAAAGGCATTCTTCAGTACAGCGATGAAGAACTGGTGAGTAGCGACCTTAAGGGCAACGCCCATTCCTCCATCTTCTCCGCAGTAGACACCATTGGCCTGGGGAACATGGTTAAGGTAGTGAGCTGGTACGACAACGAGTGGGGCTATAGCTCCCGAGTTGCGGATATCTGCAAATTCCTCGTCGACCGTGGCTTGTAAAGCGCGCGACCCCTTCTCCCCCAATGTTGTGTAATTGGGGGAAAGGTCTTGACGAGACGGAGCCCGTTTCACAGCGACTTCCTTAAATACACCCGGATGGTCGTAGCGGAAATGGGGCAAAACTTCTGTCCATTTCCCGCTAGTCGAATGTAGACTAAGACCTATGAGCTTCACCACTCGGCGCGGAGGTTGGGCATGAGCACGGTTATCAAGGTTTTTGCCACCACCGGGTCGGACCATCTGGCCGGGCAGGTGGAGCGCGAGATGTGGTTGCGCATGAACGGGGCCCACGATGTGAAGGTGGAAATGGGCCGCGTATCGGTAAGCCGATTCTCTAACGAAAACCTAGAAGTGCAGGTAGGCAACGTTAGAGACTGCATTGCCCTAGTTCTCCACACCCAATCGGCCCCGGTGAGCGACAACCTCATTCAATTGATGGCGTTGCTAGACGCGATTAACAATTCTCACCCCCGGCAGACGTTTGTGGTTTTTCCCTACATGCCCTACGCACGGTCGGACCGCAAGAACAAGCCCCGAATTTCCGTAATGGGCCAGCGCCTTCCCGAAATTTTGAACAAGGTGTTGGGCGTTCGGCGAGTAATGTTGGTGGAGCCGCACGACCCGCACATTAAGCAATACTTTGTTCCTACTGCGGACGAGGTTCCCGGCACTCCGTTGTTGGTGGATTACATTCGCAACAACTATCTCACCCTATGGGATCGTGATCAGGTGGTTATGGTGTTTGCCGATGCCGGGGCTGCCAAACGCTACGAAGACATCCCGCCGACCCTGGGTTTGGATCAGGCCTACATTCACAAAATGCGAGAGGACAACTCAGAATCGCCCACCGTGAAGGGCGTTACCGGCCCTATTCAGGGCCGTCACTGTTTGATTTTAGACGACGAGATTCTCACCGGCAATACGCTGATTAAGGACGCTGAATTGTTGAAGCGAGAAGGCGCGGCTTCGGTGCGAATGCTGGCCGTTCACGGCATCTTTGCCGACCAGCGTCTGAGCGACGAAGAACTTATGCATAAATTGGCCGATTCTGCGGTCGATGAAATTGTGGTGACCGACACGGTTCCGGTGGCCAGCAAAATCGCCTGGGGCGGCAAAAAGTTCACCGTCATCTCCATTGCGAGCCTGCTGGGAGAAGCCTGCAAACGCATGATCCTCGGCGAGTCGCTCAGTGCGCTGCACGATCTAGAAAGCGCGAAGGGGCTGTAGGGTTCTATAAACAATTACCCAGCCACGGCCTCGTAGCTCCGGGGCTAGAGCGCCTCCGTCCTGAGGAGGGCGCCGGGGGTTCGCTGCTCATTTCCGCAGGATTGCCTCACCTGTCCCTAGCTTCTCTGTAATAATTTTGCAATAAAAGGAGTGGCTCGATTCATTTTTAGAAAAAAATCTGTCGAGTAACGAATTCCCATCAGAATTTAGATGGGTTGCTCACCACTGAGTGGCGTAGTTTGGCCCTCGTAGGCAATGGCTTCGCTTTGAAGCGCCCGCCACCCCAGCACCAAGAGAAACCAAACGGACTTTCCTGACCGCAAGTGGGTTGCTCCTTGCTACCCTCCGACCGGTATTTTGATGATTCAAAGGTGCGAGAGCCCGATTTCACCGTCTTTTTTCAATCAGTAACTTATGGCAATTTGCTGATGTTGGCTTATTTTACGAAACGACGTGCGTATACATTATTGGGATTGGCGTGATCAGCGATCCCCGCACAAGGTCTTATGAACACAATCACAGTTTTCCAGTATGAGCTTGTTTACAACGCGCTCTCATTCGGAATTGCGTCAATGGGAGCGGCAACCCTGTTCCTTTGGCTAAGCCGAAATTCTGTCGCTCCCGCCTACCGTACGGCAATAACAATTTCGGGCTTGGTAACGGCGATCGCCACATATCACTACCTTCGAATCTTTGGCAGTTGGGGCAGTGCTTACTCCGTGGTAAATAATACGGTAACGGCGACCGGAGTGAAATTTAATGATGCCTACCGTTACGTGGACTGGCTCCTCACCGTTCCCCTGTTGCTCATCGAGCTCATCCTTGTGATGCGACTGTCAAAGGCCGAAACGACCGCAAAGAGTATTCGTTTGGGTTCCCTTGCGGCGATCATGATTCTTCTCGGGTACCCGGGCGAAATTAGTTCAGATTCCAACACACGGTGGCTCTTTTGGGCCTTTTCTATGATTCCGTTCACTTTGATCGTTAGCGATCTGTTCGGCGGGTTAAAGACGGCGATTCAGAGTCAGCCAGAAAGCGTCAAAGGCCTTGTAAATGGGGCGCGCATCCTTACGGTTGCCTCTTGGTGCTTCTACCCCGTTGTGTTTGTGCTCCCCATGGTAGGTTTGTCTGGAGGCGCGGCAAGTGCGGCAGTTCAAGTGGGTTACACAATTGCCGACATTGTGGCGAAGGCAGTTTTTGGCATCCTTATCTATGCCATTGCGGTGAGAAAAACTGAGGCTGAAGGACAAGAACTTCACGTTGCCTCAGCCGCGTAGATAAATTGATGATGAAGGAGGACGACTTGTGGAAAAGAAAGTTGACCTCCTAATCATCGGGGGAGGTTGTGCGGGTTTAAGTCTTGCCGGTAGGCTTGCCCACTCCTCATCCAAAATTCACACCCTTGTTGTTGAACCCCGGTTGTCTTACGAGCACGACAAAACGTGGTGCTTTTGGAAGGGGCAAGGATCTAAGCAAGACCATCTTCCGCTTAGGGAGTGGAAAACACTGGAAGTCGCTTGCCCGGGCGAACGCGTACTCGTGGATTATTCTGACCAGCCCTATCAGATGTTGCGATCAATCGACTTCTACAAAGACAAGCTGGAGCAGTTAAGAAATTCTCAATGCGTTGAACTCCGGCTTGGAGACCAAGCCCTGGCGAGTCTCAAGACGCAGTCTGATGGTTGGCGAACGGAAACCACCGACGGGATCATCATCTCTCATTACATCGTTGATACCCGTCCCCCTGCTTCCTCCAAGGGTGAAGCGCCAATTCTTTGGCAGACGTTTGTGGGATACGAAGTCGAAAGCAAATTAGACACATTTGACGCCAGTACTGCGCAATTGATGGACTTTGCTGAGGCAGATAAACGGGAAGTTGTCTTTATCTACACCTTGCCGACGGGAAAGAAGAGCGCGCTCATCGAGTTAACGGTCATCGCAAAGGAACGTCCCTCATTTGAATTCTTGGCGCAACGGTTGGACCGCAAACTTCGGGAGAAATACGGTGCGAAGTCGCTCTCCATCATTCGGCGGGAACATGGCGCAATTCCGATGGGCATTGCTTCCGTTGGGGAGTCAGCGGATCCGACCTATTGCTACGCTGGGGTCGCGGCGGGTTCATCTCGTCCGAGTTCTGGTTACACGTTCTGCCGGATTCAACGTTGGGCTCAAGCCTGCGGGGATGCTCTCCTCTCGGGGGGGTACCCAGTCAGTCCGGGTCCCGATTCGAAACTCGTGCAGTTTATGGACTCAATTTTCCTCCGGGTTCTTAGACGGCAGCCTCAGCGGGCTCCAGAGCTATTTCTGAGAATGTTCCGTGATGTTCCTCCGTCGCGTTTGCTCCGGTTTCTTGGCGACTCACCGACTCTCCTGGATAGTCTAACATTGATGGCAGCCTTACCGAAAATACCTTTCTTGAAAGAAGTATTCCGACCGCTTCGCGACAAATCTCAGCCGTCCAGCGAGGTCTCGTGTTTTCCCTAAGGTGGCAACGTCGAGTGTTTCTGTTCATTGCCGTTCCATTCATCCTAACCTCTTTGTATTTGCCCAGGCAAACCGGGGATGCGGAGATTGTGGTTACTGCCGCCCTAATTCTCTTTCTGGGCGTTCCCCATGGTGCCTTGGATGTTCTCTACCTGAGGAAGGTCCTTCAGGTTGGGTCGCCATCAAAAATTGCCGGACTACTCCTGCTATATCTTGGAGCTTCGGCGGGGGTGGTTTTTTTATGGCTAATCAGCCCTTTGGTCTTTCTTCTTAGTTTCTTGGTCGCTTCTGGGTTTCACTTTAGTGGAGACCCAGAAGAAGGCACCCAACCCTTAACCAGACTCGCCGTTGGAGCGGGGGTGATCGTTTTGCCTAGCCTGCTCTTCAAAGAAGAGTTAAAGCAACTCTATGCTATGCTCACTAACGCCTCTGTAGCCAACCTGGTTGTGACCATATCAGTTCCCGCGGCTCAGATTGTGCTTTGTCTAGCGGCAGTTGGGATTGCCCTTGAGCTGCGGCAAAAGCATTATCACTCCGTAATTGAAGTTGTGGTCGTGGTATTGCTCGCAACGCTAGTCGCGCCCTTGCTTGCGTTCACGATCTACTTTTGCTTGATGCATAGCGCACGCCATATTCAGAGGACCGGTGAATTGGTTGGGATGTCTCGAAGGGCCTTTTTCATGGAGTGTGCTCTCCCTATGATCGGTGTATTCTTGGCGGCGGCAGTTGCCTGGAGCTTCCGGACGAGTTTAACTTTAGACGCAAACGTCATCAAAATCTTGTTTGTGATGCTGGCCGCCCTAACTGCCCCCCATATGTTCATTGTGGAGCCGGTACGATTTGCCGGTTGGAAAATCCCTCGGCGTTACGGCGATGAGAAAGCACACTGATTTTTTGAAAACCATTTGGAGTCGCTGTAATCAAAATCGCCGTTTGCGTAACCCATTCAGGCCTTGGTTTGGTGATTGGTGGGTCAGTGACTCAATATCGGATTGGGGGTGCGGGGTTTTGGTTTTGCCGATGGAGCCGCTCTACCAACTGAATTCACCATGATTTGGACGCCCTGGAGCCATCCCGATTCATCAGACTGTATTGGTTTGGGTTGTGTAAGCCTAAGTTGGAAGCCGGGGGGCCTGACCAAGTACACTTAAACCGCGCGGCCTCGTAGCTCAGTGGATAGAGCGCCTCCGTCCTAAGGAGGGCGCCGGGGGTTCGAGTCCCTCCGAGGCCGCCAAAGTTTGAACCTAAAACTGAACCTAAACCCAGATCGTTAAAGGAGCAAAGGGAGCAAGAATCTAGGTTCTTCCCGAAAGGAAGGTTGAATGATCCCTAAAAAGAGGCTGCCGGGATTGCGCTGGAAATCACGAGATTTCGCGTTACACGCCCGCACGCTTGGGCCGCCCCACCTGAGGGTAGCTAGAGGGCCGCTCAAGTTGAGCTATAGTCTGGAAACCTTCGTACCTTATAGGCCACTCACGAAGAATGATGCAAGTCAAGTAGTTACGGTGGACGGTTAGAGGCAAAAGGTAGACGGGCCTCTGGTATTCCGGGTTCAATCTACCGGGAAAAACAGATGCTTACAGGAGACCTCCGAAATCAAATCGACAAACTCTCTGACTCGTTTTGGTCGGGAGGAGTCTCCAACCCGCCGGATGTGCTCAAACGATTGGCCAACCGGGAGACCACACAGAAGGAACGCCCAAGAACCGACAAGAGTTTCACCGTCCCTAAGGCCCACATCGCCGCTAAAGGCTACGACCTCAGCCTTCACCGCTACAAGGAAGTCCAGCACGGAGTCGTTAAGCACCGCGACCCCCAAGACATTCTTAAAGACCTTTGGATCTTAGAAGACGAGATTCAGGCGGGCAGGAAGGAACTGGAGGCGATGCTGTGAAGAAGTCAAAGGACACCTCCATGTCTAAATCCTCAGCCGCCGAATACCTAACCTTTGTGGCCGCTACTGGGTATCAGTCCCAAGCCATCGAAGTCCGATACGAAAAAGAGAACGTCTGGCTGGCTCAGAAGATGATGGCGGCGCTTTATGGCGTAGATGTTCGAACAATCAACGAGCACCTAAAAACCCTCATCAAGGATAGCGAGGTGAGCGAGGACGCGGCAACTATCCGGAATTTCCGGATAGTTCAAATCGAAGGATCAAGAACGGCTGAACGTGAGGTCAAGCATTACCGCCTTCAGGCAATCATTGCAGTAGGCTTCAAAATCGAGAACGAGCGCGCCGTCCAATTCCGAACGTGGGCGGGGCAAGTGGTTAAGGACTACACCATCCAGAACTGGGTCATGGATGTGGATCGCCTCAAGAAGGGGCACATGTTCACGGATGAATATCTTGACCGCCAGCTCGAAACCATTCGTGAAATTCGCATTTCAGAGCGAAAATTTTACCAAAAGGTGACCGACCTGTATACCACCGCCTTCGACTACGACGGCACTGCACTCACCACAAAGACATTTTTCGCTCTAGGCCAGAACAAGATGGATTGGGCGGTTCATCGTCACACGGCCGCCGAGCTCATTGTGGATCGCGCGGATGCCGAGAAGGAACGCATGGGCTTAACCACCTGGGAAGCCGCTCCCCACGGCAAGATCATCAAATCCGATGTGTCCATCGCTAAGAACTACCTAAGTGAGAGTGAATTAGACCATCTTGGGCACATCGTGTCTATGTACCTCGACTATGCCGAGCTCCAGGCCACCCGAAAGGTCCCCATGTCGAAGAGGCTCCCGAACAGACCCGACTTCTTTACGCGAAATTGCGCCAGGCGATTTTAACGCAAGGTGACGACATAACCGAGAGAGTCAAGGTGTTGTACGTTGCCTTCAGCCGGATGCGAACGATTGCCACCATTACGCTACCCAATAGAAACGAACTCTTTCTGAACCTAATTGGGGACTTTGACGACATACCCAAGCCAGACGGAGTGCAGGACACAAAGTCGGGCTGGGGGCTGCGCGTGACGATCCGTTCGGATCAAGATATCCGCATGGCGGCCCCCCTAATCAACCGAGCCTACGAGGGGAAGCCATGAGTTTGCCGACTGTGTCGCTAGTTGAGGTCTGCGAGCTCAAGTACGGAAAGAGTTTGCCGCGTCCTCGATAGCGGAATGGCCAGGTTGGGTTTATGAGGATTCAATCGCATATCGTTTCACCGCTTCAAGAACATCAATGACTCGTTGCTTGCTCCTCTCCCCCTTAAGACCGACTATCTGCCGACCCGGAGTTTAATCACGCTGATTGAATTGGGCGGAAGCATGCAATGGAACGATGGGGAGACTCCGGTAAGCATTTTGGTTTTGGGTACCACGTTCTTCGGCTCTGCCAATGAGTTCATCGCCTTGAGATCCCCAGTGAGAACAGAAATTGTGCCCGTGGGGTCAACACTGGCACCTTTGATATTCAATTCGATGTCTTGAGGGGTGGAGAGTGCATTTACAACTTTTACAAAGAGGGCTCCCGTCGCGGTTTTTCTCGTGGCAGATGCAAACAGGCCGCTTTGACTCCGTTTTCCATCCGTTTGCATCGGGACATTTGCCAGTACTGTCGGTACGGTTTGGTTGCCAATCGAGTTGGCAAACATAGTTTGGGCGTAATAAGAAGGCGACCCAAAACTAGAAAGTGCATCGTATCCAATAAGATTGATCGCCCACTGATGGCCGCCGGGGTTCACGTTTACCAACAACGGTGCGTAGCAAGACATCGCCACCACATCGGAATTTCGTTCTAGGCCGGTCATAAATGCAGCTTCGGCAATCGCACAACGCATATTAGGAGTGGGTCCGTTGGGGTTCTCCCCGGCCCAGGGAGCCACCAAATCATGGGCGGCCCACTCGCCCACAAACACCTTGGGACCCGTTCGGGAATAGCCGTCAAATCTTGTGGCCATCGCCATCATGTCCCAGCATTCGGAATAATAGTGTTCATCAACCAGATCTGGGCTTCTTTGGACCATGGGAAACATCAGGCCGGGCCAATCTTTTCCGCCCGTAGTTGAAATCACTTTAAGATTTGGGTACTTCAATTTTATGGCATCGTAAAATTGGACAAAGCGCCCCTCGTAGCTTCCCGACTTGTCAAACCCGTCCTCGTTCCCAACTTCCACACATTCCAGCGGAAAAGGTTTGGGGTGTCCGTCTTTCACCCTTTGCGCGCCCCACTTTGTACCGGCTCCTCCAATTACGTATTCAATCTCATCGAGGGCATCCTGCACAAACGGCGTTAATTCGGGGCCGGGCTTAATGTACTCGCCCTTCAGAGCATAGCCCGCGTACACGGCCAGGAGGGGCTTTGCCCTCATCTCCTCGCTCCACAATAAAAACTCAAACAAACCCATTCCATCGGTAGAACGGTAGCCCCACGGCGATAGGTGCCCCGGTCGTGATTCGATTGGCCCCACCGTGTTTTGGAAGGCATAACGGTCGGCAAGGGTGTTTCCCTCAAGGTAATTGCCACCGGGGAATCTCAAGAATTGCGGCTTCATATCCACCAACATTTTCATCAGGTCGCGGCGATTCCCGTTTGGGCGGCGCTTAAATGTGGGAGGAAACAGGGAGACTTGGCTGAGAAGTATTGTGGTTCCGGGTGCGGTCCGAAGGACTAATCTTGCATCCGTAGTGGGCTTGATCCCGGAAGAAGTCTTGAGCACTGTCTCAAGGTTTTGCCAGTTACTGGTCACCCCTTTGAGGCTGGCTCGGGCGTAAACGGTGGATCCGCTGACCGACTCCAAGGTCGCCAAAATGGGGCCCGTCGAATCTGACTTCACCCAGGCGGAAAGTTGATAGTCCGTACGCGGCGTAACCGGGAACCCCCAATAACCATCGTTGGCGGCGCCCCCTTTAACCCGCAAAGCCATTGGGCGTGCCACCGTAGGGCCGGACTTCTCAAGTGAAATAGCCGATCCCTGCCCTTGCGGCGACCAATGTGCGGGTTGCTTCTGATCGTCGAGAAACGCTCGGTTGCGGATTAATTCGCCGTAAAGGCCACCGTCGTAGGAGTAATTTATCTCCTCGGTCATAAGCCCGTAAAGATTGGGACTTACGGAGACGCCGGGATGGGTGAAGTCAATGGTTAGCTGAGCAGGATGCGGAACGGGTTGGGCGAAAAATATCATGGCGTAATTGGGTTGGGTGGTTAAAGTGAAAGCCGGCAGTAGTCACGTAAGTATGGTGAATTTTCGCAGTCGTTTGGCCGCGC
Organism: Fimbriimonadales bacterium; assembly: GCA_038212035.1. Taxonomy (GTDB): domain Bacteria; phylum Armatimonadota; class Fimbriimonadia; order Fimbriimonadales; family Fimbriimonadaceae; genus Fimbriimonas. The sequence goes on along the minus strand of JBBQUZ010000032.1, from coordinate 9,658 downwards.
TACCGACACGCATTTCGGCGAAATTACTAAAGAGTGTTCAGTAACTAAAAGAACAAAAAAAATATTTGACCTCAATCTCATCCGGTCATGTTTAACTATATCACCTTGCGTGATCTTAAGCGGCGGTGATAATTCCTCGCGGAATTGAGAATGCAGTATCGTTTTCTAAGACGAGGGCGCTAATCTAGTCGAACGAACCCAAGCTCTCCTTGAGAACCATGAACTTTCGAATTCTCACTCTAGCCGCACTATCCATCAACTTATTTAGCCTCAGCTTAGCGGTTGATCATACAAGCCGTCGAGAACCAGATCTCCGCGTTTTGGCCGCAAGTCACCGATTCAATATTGGCGCGGCCATGCCCGCGAGTTGCTTGAAAAATGATGTGGATGGCGGACAGTACTCGGCCACGGCCGCTTCAACATTCAATTTTCTTGAATTGGAAAACGATCTTAAGCCACCCGCGATTTGGGTCGGTCCCCACCAATATCACTTTTCCGATGTGGATTTTGTTCTGGGGGAGCCGGGCAAAGTAGGTTGGGCGCAACGGCACCGGTTAAGAGTTCGTGGGCATGTGCTGGTGTACGCAAGCGACAACGGATACACTTTGCCTGGGTGGCTAAGAAAGTCAGAGAGTGACATATCAAAGGCCCAAGCGGGCGACCTGTTGCACGAATACATTCGAGCCGTGGCGGGCAGATACCGGGGCAAAATTGCGATGTGGGACGTGGCGAACGAGGCGATTGATGACCGTCCCAACAAAAACGCATTCAATTTGCGAGATAGCTTCTGGTTCCGAAAACTCGGTCCAGAATTTCTCGTGCTTGCATTTAAGTGGGCGCATGAAGCAGACCCCCGGGCCGAACTTTATTACAACGACTACGCAATAGAAGGCGGGGGGGCCAAGGCGAACCACGTCTTAGACCTTGCCCGGTGGCTCAAGGCCCAGCGGGCACCCATCACCGGGCTGGGTCTCCAATATCACATCGACTGCCGGACCTCGATTGTTCCCGGCGACGGCCATTATAAGCTCCTGGATGATATTAGGGAGATCCGCTTGCATTACATGATTACCGAACTCGACGTTGCCGTACCCGTCAAAATCTTGCCAAATGGTGACCCAGATCGAGGCATGATCCCAAGTAACCGGGCGGATCTGGAATTGCAGGCCCAGACGTATGCGGCGGTGTTTCAAATGGCTCTGTCCACTAAGAACTGCCGCGGGATCAACATATGGGGGCTAACCGATCGATATTCTTGGATCCCGGGATTTAGTGGCGGCCGCAATGGCGCGGCGACGATCTTTGATAAGGAATACAAACCGAAATCCGCGTATTTTGCGATCGCCGATATGCTCAAAAAATGAAGCTGTGGATGGGTTGGCGGACCGGCTTTTCAACACCAGTATCTTGAAACTACCCAGGGTCCCAAAGGTTTGGAACGTGCGCGATCTAGGAAAACCGTGCCATTCTATCAGCTACAGATTTTGGTCACTCCATAACTTCAGATTCTGCCTCTAACACCCTGAAACGCCACCGAACTTGGACGGCCGACAAAGGGAACGGCACCTTCAGTAATCCGGTGGTCTATGACGAATTCTCAGATCGACCTCATTGGGGTGGGAGATGACTACGGCTTGGCGGGCACAACCATGCTTGCCATGCCCAGCTTCCCGTCTTGCACTTCAAAGACTTAGGCAATGGGCCGCTTTCAAGTATCTCTCTCAGTTGGCTTGATTACGGTCTGTCCTATCGGCTCGACGATGGAAAGTCAATCTATGGGCAAGGCATCTGGACACCATGCTTCGGTTTCCACAAAGAGGTTTTTATATCTCCTCCCACGTCAATGGGCGCACCACGCAAAGGTTTACCGCAAAGAGCGCAACTGGGTAAGCGATGCGATCCGCATGTACGCGCTTATGCCTTGAGAGGGGCAACATTCTTAGTTGGCTAAATATCTTGACCGGTGAACATTTGAAGATTTGCCCACCGCCCCCCATATACGTTTAGTTAGGCCTCGACCGGGTGAATTGCATCGGCGGTCTGCGCTTCCTTTACGTTAGATCGCTACACAAAATACCGATGAAATGGGCCTAAGATGCCTAACTCAATGTATACGTGGTGCCATGCCAGGATCGGTCAGTAAATAAGTTGGTTCCCCGGCAGGGGCGCTAGAATATAGCAACCGACTTGTCGGGAAGAAAATGTTTACCCGCGACGAGCCCTCCCTTGTCCCGGCAGCGGACGGTTAGTCCCGGTAAAACATTTTGGTTCCTCGCTATTCATGGTGGAAGCGGTTTTAGTTTGCCGTGTAGGAGGTAGTTCATTGCAATGGTGCTGTCTGGGTTTTTATATCCTCTGGCTTTGTTCTTGGTGGCTTGGCGGACGGTGTGGAGTCCTTGTAGGATTCCGCTGAAAATCTTGGTTTCAAACCAGTTGAGGACTTGTACTACGCGAAGCGTGCAGACCGCGGATATCCGTGCCGCGGCGGGACGTCGTAATCAGAAACAAAGTCACGAAGCGAAGCGTGTAGACCGCAGATATCCGTGCCGCGGCGGGACGTCGTACCCTGAATCAGTGTGTACGGCTAGCGCAGTGGTCTCATTTCCTGTTGCCGGGACCTCAATATTCGAGCGACACCCGGACCGCCGCACGGATATCCCCGGCCTACAATTTTGGAATGCTACTCATCTGCCAGGTCATCAAGCGTTCACCCCATTCAAGGAAAAGGGAGCCGACCACTGTACCAGCACAATCTAGAAAGCATCCGTGGCATCCGTTCCAAAAGATTCGCCAATCCCACTGCAAACAGCAAAGAGCCCTTTTTTGTCAAAGTCTACGATTTGCAATTAGGTGAATTACCCAAGCACTGGCCGGAGTAGTACCCCAAGTAGAATAACTTGTATGATGTATTTGTGCGAAAGTTGACTGCCCAAACGGCAGCCGATTGGGGTAGGTCGGCCAAATATAATGTCATGAACATTGAGCCCAGCCCTAGTACAGAACCCGTGTGGTCGGAACCGGCGCAACGTAATACAGAATGGGTTGCGCCGCTTGCCTACTTTGCCCATGTGAGGTCTGACCTGGACCACATTGTCCAGTTTTACGAAGACGACACTTACCTTGTTCAGTCCCTCATGGGTTTCATTGTGGATGAAACGGGTGTTGCCGACTGCACCATTTTGATCGCCACTCAAGAACACCTACGGTCGGTAGCGGATGCAATGGCGTGTTTAGGTTATGACCTGCCGGAACTCATCGCAAAAAGACGATTCGTCGTGCTGGATGCTGGAGATTCCCTCAACAAAATATCTCTGAATGGACCGGTGGATAAAGACTCATTTTTTAAGCTCATCAAAGACGTTTTCCCAAATGAAACCCTTCCCAAACCAGAAACTAGGGTCTTTGGTGAAATGGTCGCCCTTCTGGTAGAAGATGGACGAACCACCGAAGCTTTGCTACTGGAATCCTGGTGGCAAGAGTTGATTGAGGAATCTTCATTTAGGCTATTGTGCGCCTATAATATGTCGTCATTTACCCATCCGGAAGCGGCAAGGCAGTTTGCCGAAATTTGTGAGATGCACGCTCGGGTCCTCCCATCAGAAGGCTATCCAGTACTGGGTAGCGACGACGAACGGTCACGCGCAATCGCTGAGCTTCAGAAAAAAGCCTAGCATCTGGAGTCAGAGGTTCTGCTGAGACACCGTGCCGAAAAGGAACTTACGCGGAGGGGGGCCAAGTTGGCTGCTCTGGTAGAAAGTGCATCAATCGGCCTGCTCTGGGTGGCACTAGATGGTGAAATTCTTTGGGCCAACGCCGCGGATATAGAGCTGTTAGGGTATGAGTACGCAGAATATATTGGCCACAACATCCGTGAATTTTATGAGAACCCGCAGGCGGCCAAATTCGTCCTTAGGAGCCTGGCCAATCATGAAACGTTGCGAAATTGTGAAGTTAGGCTGAAGTGCAAAGATGGCTCAAGGCGGCTGGTTTCCTTGGATACCACCGCGTACTGGGAAGAGGATCAGTTTGTTCACGGCCAGTGTCTCACCAGGGATATAACCGACCAACGTAGAGCAGAAGAACTGAGTAACCACTTTGGCGCAATGGTGGAATCTAGCGATGATGCCATCATCAGCAAAGACCTTAACGGCATTATCACAAGTTGGAATTCAGCCGCCGAGCGAATATTTGGATATACGCCTGCTGAGGCGATTGGTAAATCAGTGACTATTCTCATTCCTAAAGATCGGCTTGGTGAAGAGCCGGGTGTGATTGCGACAATTCGTGCCGGGGGCCGGGTGGATCATTACGAAACGGTGCGTGTTCGCAAAGATGGCTCTGAAGTTGACATCTCCCTCACGGTTTCCCCCATCAGAACGAAGTCGGGCGAAATTGTGGGTGCTTCTAAGATAGCGCGCGACATTACCACCCAAAAACAACACCAAATCCAAGTAGAGGGGTTAGTCCGGGAACTTCGGGAGGCAAACAACAATTTAGAAGCTAAAGTTGCCGAGCGCACATCTTCTCTAAACAATTTAGTAGAGCAGATGGAAGAATTCTCTTATACGGTGAGTCATGATTTGCGCGCACCGCTCCGGGCGATGTCACTCTACGCGCAGGTCCTTCTAGCAGAAAGTGAGGGGCAAACCGATTCTAATCGGGATTCTAAGACTTACTTAGGGAGAATTGCCAGCAACTGCGCCCGATTGGACCGTATGATTTTGGAGTTGCTCGCTTTTGGTCGGATTGCCAATGGCGGCGTTGAACTCACCAAGGTATCTCTAGATGCAGTGATTGCGGATGTTATACACCATCTCCCGCGGCTGCAGTCGCCAAATGCAACTATTCGTGTGGCACCCTTGGGATCTGTCATGGGGTACGAACCCTCGCTTATGCAAGCCCTATCCAACCTCTTGAATAATGCAGTGAAGTTTGTTGCACCGGGCCGGCTCCCGGTGGTTCATGTAGATTCAGAAACCCGCGGCGACCGTGTGCGTCTCTTTATTCAAGATAACGGGATTGGCGTGGATCCAAAATACCAACATCGCCTATTCAGCATGTTTGAACGGATTCAGCCCGACCTTCCATATGAGGGCACGGGGGTTGGGTTGGCCATTGTGCGCAAGGCAGTGAGTCGAATGGGTGGCACGGTGGGAATGGAATCTAACGGGAGTAATGGGTCGCGGTTTTGGATAGAACTTAATGCCGCCCCCAGGGACGAGAAATGAGCGGAACCATTCTCTTAGTGGATGACAGCCAAGACGATATTTTTGGCTTTAAGTGGGCGATGAAAGAGGCAAAATTATCTAACCCGTTGCGGGTGGTTACAGACGGTGAGATAGCCGTAGACTATCTCTCTGGGGTAGGGCAATACGCAGATCGGACTCAGTTCCCCATGCCCACTCATGTTTTTTTAGACATTAAAATGCCGCGCATGAGCGGTCATGAAGTTTTGGCTTGGATGAAAACCCAGCCTGACCTCACGTCTATTCCCGTGGCCATGCTTAGCGGTTCGGATGAGACGGCCGACCACAACATAGCAACCTCAAATGGCGCCGATGCGTACATGGTGAAGCCACCCACGGTGGCGGAATTGACCTTGTATTTGCAAAGGGTCGCAGCCCTAAACCCGCCTCCCCAAAACGGTTAGCCCGTGCAGACCGTTTTTTGCCCATGCTCATCAAGAAGAACCGCCATTGCAGGCGAGGGTTCTGAAAGCCCTTCTCCCCCAGTTTTTCCGAAAACTGGGGGAGAAGGGCTGGGATGAGGGGGTCGGCGGCCTACCGGTTTGTAGTGCGCTGAGAAACCAAAAAGGTAGCGCCCGCGTCCTCAACGATTCTGGGTGAGTTTAATCACTCTTTTGATTACGAACAAGGGGAAATTATACTGGCGCAAACGCGCGGGGCCACCTTTTACTCCCCAAAAACGGACTCGGGACCACCCGGGCGGGAGCCCTGCTCGGCGGTGATTATGGACCCGATTCCGCCCCGCACGTTGAACCGTCCGGTGATGCGCATCCAGCGAGGGGTGCAGGCGGCAAACAGTTCATCCAGAAGTCGATTGGTAACCGCTTCGTAGTAAATGCCCTCGTTGCGGAACGAGTAATAGTACAGCTTAAGCGACTTGAGCTCTATGCAAAGGTCGTCGGGAATGTATTCCAGGTCAATGGTGGCGAAATCGGGTTGACCCGTTTTGGGGCACACACTGGTGAACTCTGGGCACGAGTGAAGGATAGTGTAGTTGCGGTAGTGAGCCGGGTTGGGGAAGGTTTCGATGGTTGTCATGTTGTTGAAGAAGGGAGGTTACGGGCCACCCGTTCTACGCCTCGGATTCTAAGGCGGCGGCGCGTTGGGCAATGGTGGTGGCTTGAGGGTTGACGTGAGGCAAAGTAAAAATCATGTGGGTGCCCTTACCTAGCGTGCTTTCCACCCAGATTTTCCCGCCTTGGGCTTGAACTGCAAGACGGCAAAACGTGAGTCCGAGCCCGGTTCCCCCTTTGGTGCCGGCGACCTGCGCGAACGGTTCAAATATGCTCTCGACAAAATCGGGGGGAATGCCGGGGCCTTGGTCTTCGACGGTGAACCGGATGGGTTCGTGGCCGGAACTGTGAGCCGTGAGCAACACAACGGAACCCGGAGGGCTGAACTTAAGCGCGTTGCCCAGCAGATTTACTAGTACGCGCGCGGTGAGGGCACGGTCAAAGTAGGCAGATTCGCTCCCCGTGACCCGGCGGACCTCTACGTTGTTGCCTTTAGCCCACAGCGCAACCTGCTCAAAGCAATCATCCAAAAACTGGTTGAGATCTACCATTTCTCTTTGGATGGCCATTTTTCCGGTCTCTAACTTGGAAACATCAAGAATGGAATTTACCAATTCTAGGGCTCGTTGGTTGGAGACCAGGGCCAAAGCGACCATTTCTTTTTCCAACTCGTTAAGGTTGGTCTGCATTTGCTCTAGGCTCATAAGCCCAGTGATCGCACTGGCCAATGGAGACCTCAGATCATGCACGATGAATTGGGTGAGTTCCACCTGCTGCCGCATCGTTTCTCGAAGCTTAGATACGATTTTTGTGATGGCAAGGAACATCACGAGGCGGGCGATAAGGGTCCAGATGGAAGATGGGGTTGCTCCTTCAAAATTGGTTTTCACCGCCTCACTGATGAACCAAGCCGCCGCGCAATAGATGGCCACCACACCACCCGTGCGGCTGCCGCCGTACCATGCGGCAATGAAAACGGGGGCTAGGTAGAGGATGAGAAGGTCACCCCGGGACCAATAGTCTAAGCCGCCGATAACAAATGCCATGATCATGGCCACGGCGAGGATGGTGTTCTTTCTCTGCCTTGCAAAAAGAGCATCAAGCCGGGGCAGTATTCGTTTCATCTGGCCGGCGTCTCCTTTGTCATCGTAAACTCAAACTTCGTTCGCGATCTGCGAACAATCAGGCAAAATACCTGCACTCCGTAATTGTATCCGCTTGCCATCACATTGATGGACGTCCGTCTTCTTGTATTCTGCAACTATGAACTTTGTTGGGCAACTGATCTTTTTGGCCTTGGGGTTAGGGGTTGGGGCAGGTGCCGTGTATATGGTCTTTAGGTCCAAGGGAGAAATCTCTGATCAGCGGATGCGAGATGCCGATGCGGAAGCCAAGCGATTGCAAACGGAACTGCAGGCGGCGGTTACGGAAAGGGCAATGTTTCAGGAACGGGCTGCCCGCGTTGAGCCTCTGGAAGCCGACGGCTTGGCCAAAGAGGCAAAGTTTCAGGCATTGATGGGGGAACTTGGTAAAGAACGCACAGATCGAGAGAAATTACAGACTCAGGCCGACGCAGACAAGCTGCATTTAGAACGAGAGATTGCGCTGATCAAGGATTTGAAGACGAAGCTGACCGAGGAGTTTAACGCTCTCTCTTCTGATGCACTGAGAAAAAACAACGCCACGTTCTTGGAATACGCTAAGCAAGTGTTTGAGAAGGAACAGCAACAAGCCAAGGGTGAACTGGACAAGAAGGAAAAAACCATTGACACGATGGTCGCTCCGATTAAAGAACTCATGGAGAAGAGCAGTGAGGCTCTGCGCTTGATGGAATTGGAACGTAAATCTTCTTTTGAAGTGATTGCCGACAAGTTGACCACCCTGAACCGGGAGACGAGCAAACTCAGCACCTCCATGAAAGACCATTCCCAACGCGGCAAATGGGGCGAACTGTCGCTAGAGCGAGCCTTTGAGATTGCGGGGCTGCTAGAGGGGAGGGACTTTGAGCGGCAGCAAGTGTTTAAAACGGATGACGGTCGGCAAATTCCGGACTATATCGTGCGATTGCGTGGCGATCTAAAGATGATTGTGGATGTGAAAACGCCTTACGATCGGTACGACGAGGCGGTGAACACCGAGGATCCGGATGCGCGTGGGCTGATGTTCTTGGAGCACGCTCGACTGGTTCGGGCGCACATTTCCGCCTTGTCTAAAAAGGACTACACAAGGCATCTTTCCGGGGATTCGCCGTTTGTGGTGATGTTTTTACCGATGGAATCCATGCTCTCTGAAGCGTTGAAATCTGATCCTAGTCTCATTGACTTTGGGATGAAATCACGCATTGCCATTGCCACCCCCACCACGATTATTGCAATGCTGACCACGATTGCGTACGCGTGGACTCAGGAGAAATTCACCCAGAACGCGTTGAAGATTCAGGATGAATCTCGAAAGCTTTTCGATGCGCTGGTGGGACTGATGACGCGGATAGATACCGTTTCTGATCGTCTGAATTCGGCGGTAAAGGCACAGAACGACTTAACCAAGTACGCAGACCACACGGTTCACCGTGCGGCAACGAGGATAAAAGAGTTGAAAGGCAGCACGGATAGAGAACTGAAGGAACTAGAGCCGATCACGGCTCAGGCGGCAATGTCCATTAAGGGGCAAGTCACTCAGGCGCTTGTGTTGCCCAACCTCGTAGACCCGATTTTAGACGAGGAACCTTCCTGAGTTAGGAGGTGTTGTTGATGGTGAATGGTCATAGCTAATCGCAAATGGGTGCGGGTACTGCTGATTTGTTTGGGTGCCTACCTGGTGCTGAATCTCGTGTACGCGGGCAAATCTTTGCTAGGCTTTGACTTCTTCCCCGGCCACCACGGTAGCCTTTTTCCGCTGGGAGATTGGCTGTTCCGAACCTTACATCAGGTGGCCCTGATTTCGTCTCGAAGCCGGCTCTGAGTGTCCTTGTTGGACCAGATTCTCGTTAAATTTTTGCATAGTGCCTTGGTCCTCAAGAGAGTAACTGCTAAATTTGCTAGAAGTGGTGTAAGTGACTTGCAGTATTGTCATTTTCGTGAGATACTTGTCACAAGCTAATTACTGGTTTTTTACTGGGGGATATTCATGAAAAGGAACTATAGATTTTCGTCGATTTTAGCATTGGGGCTAGCACTGTGTTCGGTTGCGAGTGCGGCGGACACGCTGAGTTTTAGCAGTTTGTATGCGGGCGGAACGGCGTCTGACTCCGGCCTTGTTGGCCAGTCTGTTTTCGTTGGGTTGTACAACATGACATACAACAACGGTAGCGACCACACCATCCAAGCGTATTGCACTGACTTCAATATTCTCAATCTGAACAATCAAGCGGTAACGTTGACCAACACAAATAACACGCCG
>JBBQUZ010000031.1:0-41019 GCA_038212035.1 Fimbriimonadales bacterium | reverse complement strand
AGACGTCGACGATTTTGCAAATCATTCAAGCCCGCGATCCGGGGGTGAATCCTGAACTCAGCTACTGGGGGAACTGGGTGGGATGGTTTACCGCGCGCTCCTTTGTTGGCACCTTTGGGTATATGGATATCTGGCTAAATGATTCGGGCCGGGCCCAAGGATCGGATTCCAACTGGATATATCGGGTTTTCATTGCCCTCATCCTCGGAATGCTCTTCACCTCATTGATTGCTATCTATCAGAAAGGGGACAAAGAAGCGAGGCCAGTTCACACCCTCAATGCGGTTTTTGAAGTTGTAGTTCTCCTCCTGTTTATTCGTTTCAACATGCAGTATTTTCAGGCTCAGGCCCGATATCTATTCCCCGCGATCGGCCCCATATCTCTGGCGGTTGGAATAGGGTCAACATTTTTGACGAAGAATCGAGGCATGATCGCAGTGACCGGGTTGGTGCTGATTTTCGGAATCCTAAACGTTTACGCGGTAATGCGCTTGCCGGGTGAATTCGATCGTCGGACGAGCATGTACTTGCCGCCCCGATAAACGTGAATAACCACAAGCGGCTTTTGACTCGTCCAAGCAGTGGGGATTTTTCTACCGGCGGCAACCGGTAACGGAGGTTCCCTTTATTGCGTCCAAATAGGTGATCTTGGTGTCTGTCCTTATAGAAAAAATAAAGCCAGCCGCGTTTGATGAGGATGGTGTCCTTGTTGATCGTTTTTTGGCCGGCGACACGACAGTGTTTCAAACTCTGTACAGTCGCTATTACGACAAAGTTTTTGCCCTCGCCCGGGGCATACTTTTAGACAACGAAGAAGCGGCCGATGCGGTCCAAGAAATTTTCACTCTTGTTTATCGTCACCTTGCGCGCTTTGATCGAAGATCTAAGTTCAGCACATGGCTGTTTAGAGTCGCCGTCAATCGGAGCATTCAAGAAGCCCGTAAAAGTCGATTTAAACTTAAACTCACGCCCCTCAACGAGATTCAGGAGCACGCGGCGCCCGAACAGCCGGACACCAGTGATCCTCGGATCCAGGCCGTGATGGCCAAGCTCGCCCCGGCCGATCGAGCGCTCCTTGCCCTTTTTTATTGGGAAGAACTCAACCTTCAGGAGATTGCGGACAGCCTGAAATGCAATGTAAACGCGGCCAAGACCCGCCTCTACCGGGCCCGAGAACGATTTCGCGTGGTGTACGAGGAACTGCAACCGTGATCCAGATCACCCCAGAAATTGATGCCCTCCTTTGGGCCGTGGCGGAGGACGGAAAACCGGAATCCGTTCTGGAGTTTGAAACGCGCCACCCCCATCTCACTAAAGAACTTTTTCGGCGCATTGCGATGGTTGCAGATCTGAAGAATGGTCGTTCTTCTGGCCCCCGCGCTCACCTGCCCCAATTTGTTTTGCGGCAACCCAAACCGGTAGCTTCGCCCCAGGCCGTCTTTGCGGCGGGCACCCTGATCCTGGCGGCCGTGGGGATTGCCAGCTATACCGTAACCACCGCAATGTGGCCGACCGTCGCCGCAAAACCAAAGATCAAATCTGAAGTACCGGTCGCGGTTGGATTCAACATTCCCGCGGAAAAGAAGGTCACCGAGCTGGTTACGGAACCCAACAAAACGACTCCACCCATCCAAGAACCAGCAAAGACAGATACTTCCCCCCCTGAATCCACGCCCGCCTATCTGAAACCTCAAAACCTGAAGATCAACCGGGCGTTGCTCCAAGATGCGATCCGCTTGATCGCGGCCCAGGGTGGATTGACCGTAGTGATTGCCCCCGGAATGCCTAATCCGGAAATTGCCGTGGAATATCAGCAACAAAGCATTATTGACATGCTTAAGGATCTGGGCAAGCAATACGCCTTTAGCTCTTTTGACCAACACGACGGAAGCGTGCTTGTGATTCCTGCGGTGGATGAAAATGCTCCGGTGGTTCCAAAAGCGGAACCGGATTCAAATCGAAATCGACGTCTCGGCGGATAACTTCAGCGAAAACGGTTGATCATCCTAGGATCTTGCTGAAGTCAATTACAGAGTTTTTATCGGAAATCGCTTATGTCCCGATATACTGAAAAAAGCAACGGAGCTATTCAGATATGAAACCGATTCAAAAGAGTTCAGACGCGGTTGAAATCCACTCGGAGCAAGCCATCTCCTACATCGTCGGCGCCATCGCCGGATTAATTGTTGCGGGGCTACTGTTCAATTACCGGGGAAGCACAGAAATGTTTGTTCCGCTGGCCGTGATCATCAGCATTATCAGCATTTCAAGCCTCACCTACGGCACGTATTGTGCGCTTCAAATCCGCAAGGTCCAGTCGGTTAGCGTTGAATGTCCGTACTGCCAGAAAGTGAATCATCTCACGGAAGCGCCATCCGGTGATTTTACGTGTCAGAAGTGCTTTAGGTTAATTCCGATTGTTGACGGTAAGCCTCTCTCCGTAAATCAGGTTCGATGCGGCTTTTGCAACAGCCTCAATTTTTTTAGTGCTAAAACCGAAATCCTTCTTTGCGAGAGTTGCAACCATGAAATCCCGGTTTCGCGTGAAGACGGTCAGCCCTCGTCCAAGACCGCCTCTCGGTACGCCGCCCAAGATGAAGACACCCATCTCTACGAACTTCAACTGATTGCGCACGGACAGAAGACCGAGGGCCTGATTGATTGTCTGCAAAAAATGCTCGCGATGAACCGCAACCAAGTCAAGCAGATGCTGGGGGAACTTCCGGTTACGTTGCTTACCGGAATACCCAAACGAAAAGCCGAGATGCTGAAAGCTCAGATTAGCGTTAACGACGGATTGGCGGACTTCCACCCGATCGTCACGAGTCCCCGGTAGCGGCGCAATGCGTTTCTGAGAACGCTTGGGTGAGACTCAACCGACTCAAGCCGGTTTCGGATTTGATCGGGCATACCGTTTAAATGAGACTTACCTGTTTAACTTGGGAAAAAAATGCGATCTGGGGGTATAGTCTGCCCCGTTAGAAACACTAGCGGCCAAGTGCAGATCATGCATGGAAGCGTTATGCCTAAGGGGGTTTAACTCAACATGAAGTTGCTTCAGCTTGCGACGCGGCCGGTCCGAAGTCTTACGTCGCCGCGCTCGATCGGATTGGCCTTTCTTGCCATCGTCGGCGCTCTCATTCCTACGCAAGCTCTCGCCGTCGAAGGCGACACGATTAAGCTTGCCTTTACCCAAAGCGACAAGATCTATCTGTGGATTTCGTTGGCACTAGGGGCAATTGCCCTAGGCTACGGATTCTGGATCGCAAAAAGCGTCCTGAGACATTCGGCAGGAAGCGAAAAAATGCAAGAGGTCGGCGGTGCCATTCGAGATGGTGCGTTGGCTTACCTCTCTCAACAAATCCGCACCATGGTGTGGTTTGTTCTTGCCATTGGCGGTGGCCTGGCCGCCCTTTACTGGTCAGCCGGACCGCTCACCGCCTCACTCGTTGCCCTCTGTTTTGTGTTGGGTGTGGCGGCATCTTACGTGGCCGGTTATGCCGGCATGCTCATGGCGGTCAACGGCAATATGCGAACCGCGCATGCCGCACTGACAAGCTACAAGACTTCTCTGGAAGTCGCTTTTAAAAGCGGTGCGGTGGCCGGAATGGTCACGGTGGGAATGGGCCTCATTGGCGCTACCCTCATTCTTCTTTTTGCGGGCGACCGAGCCACCACTTTGCTAGTGGGCTTTGGCTTTGGAGGTTCGCTGGCCGCCTTGTTCATGCGGGTGGGTGGAGGAATCTTCACTAAGGCCGCAGACGTGGGTGCAGACCTCGTGGGCAAGCTAGAAGCGGGCATCCCGGAGGATGACCCCAGAAACCCGGCCACGATTGCCGACAACGTGGGCGACTGCGCCGGAATGGCCGCAGACATCTTTGAGTCTTACGAAGTCACGTTGGTGGCCGCCATTATTTTGGGCGCTGCCACCGCGCAAATATTTGACACTTCAACTTGGACTCGTCTCATCATATTTGCTTTGATGGCCCGTGGCGTGGGAATCGTGGCCTCCATTATCGGAATCAGTACCGTACGGGGCACCGAAGACCTGGATGCAGATCCGCTCAAGCCAATCACCAAGGGCTTCCAAATCTCCGCCGGAGTTGCTCTGGTCTTTACGCTGGTGCTGGCCTGGTTCCTTATGGGCGGCATGGGCAACCCAATTAAGACCTCTCAGCTCGTGTCTCTAGAAAAGCAGAGGTCGGAGACCTACGCCAAGATTGCCACTGCTTTCAAGGGAATTCAGAAGGCTAACCCCACTCCCATCCCGGGCCAGGATCCGCTGGAAGACCTGCGGAAAGACCCCGTGGTGAAGAGCGCCGGTCTTGACGACCCGGCATTTGCAAGCTCGCTTCAAGAAGCGGCCATGTACAATGCCGACACCGCTCCTGCTCCCCGGGCACTCGATGGATTCCGCAGAATAGACCTGAGCGGCGATAGTCCCGTTCTAAAGTATTCCACCATCAAGCCAAGCACCACCCGAGGCGCCCAGCCTGACTTTGTCAGCCTAAAGGACGCCTTGACCGGAAATGGCCTGAAGATGATGCTGGTGCAGGTGACGACCAACCCGCAACCGGCACCTCCCGGAGTTCCAAACGCGCAGCCGATTCCGGGACAAACTCGAAGCATTTGGCTTGGACCCACCTCTAAGGAATCGCTTACTAAGCAAATCAGTGAGTTCCCCGCCGCCCAGGGATCAGCAAAAATTATGGACGAGCACGATGTTGCTCTCTTTGCCAATGATGCGGGCAAGCTCATCTTTGGCGTGGTTGGCAATTACCCGTTCCCTCTGCAGTTGCCCCGAACGCCCCAGATTCCGGTCTTCAAAGAAGCGCCGGATGATGTTAAAAAGGCTTTCTTAACTCCTCATCCGGGCTCTCCCCAACCGGCAGCAATGCAGGATGTTCAGTTGGCGACGGTTCAAGAAAACGTTGTTCCTTGGTACATGTTCTGGGCCGCGATCGGCTTTGGAATCTTGATGGCCTTCTTGATTGAGCGGTTAACGGACTACTATGTTTCTACGCACAAGAAACCTACTCAAGAAGTGGCAGGCGTGTCTAACACGGGCGCGGCACTCATGATTATTCAGGGGTTTGCATACGCCCTTGAATCCAGTGTGTTCATGGTCTTTGCAATTGTATTTGCGTTGATCTTCCCGCTGTTCTTGTTTAGCCCCGCCATTTACGGCGGATACATCCTCAGCTACTACGGTATCGCGTTGGTGGGCCTTGGCCTTCTCACGACCACCGGTTATATCCTGGCGATGGACACCTTTGGGCCCATTTCCGACAACGCTCAGGGCGTTTATGAAATGAGCGGCGAGGGTCACAACAACCTCAATGGCTCCAAGGCCGTCCAAAGACTAGACGCCGCCGGCAACACCACCAAAGCCCTCACCAAGGGCTTTGCGATTGCTACAGCCGTGGTCGCGGCGGTGGCGTTGTTCCATTCCTATCTGGAAGGCGCAAAGCTGGAACAGATCGGCCTTCGCTTAGACTTCCCCGAGATCTTCTTGGGAATGCTCATCGGCGGAGCCGCTCCTTACTTGTTCTCGGCCTTTGCCATCAACGCAGTGGGACGTGCGTCATTTGAGCTGATCAATGAAGTTCGGCGTCAGTTCCGAGAAGATGGCGGAATCATGTTGGGCACCAGCAAGCCAAACTACGCTCGCTGCGTGGCCATTGTCACCGCAGCCGCTCAGCGCGAACTGCTTGGACCGGGAATTCTTGCGATTGCCCTGCCCGCGGCCGTTGCGTTTGGGTTCTCCATTGGTAAACCTCAGACCGAGATCAACGGTCATATGTACAACCTGGTGGGGGCGCAAGCTCTCGGTGGGTTCCTTGCGGGAGCGATTCTTTCCGGTCAACTTCTTGCCGTACTTCTGGCCAACTCAGGCGGAATGTGGGACAACGCTAAGAAGATCATCGAAGATGGACTTTACGGTGGAAAGGGTAGCGAAGCTCACAAGGCGGGCGTTATCTGCGATACCGTAGGAGATCCGTTCAAGGATACGGCGGGCCCGGCCCTTAACCCGCTCATTAAAGTGATGAACTTGGTGGCGTTGCTGTTGGCCGGCGTGGTGATTCGACCGTTTGACAATGTCACGCTTTCGATCATCACCATTACTTGTGTGGGTCTGCTTGCGGTCTCCATCTACGTTTCAAAGAAGGGTTCCCTTTCCAGCGAAATGCAGAAGGCCACCAGCGAAGCGCCGGTCGTCGCCGCGGTAGGCGGACCCTCGGCAGATTCGGGTCCCAAGACAGCCAAGAAGAAGCTGACGGTAGAAGGCCTTAAAGCCGATTCTACGGCGGATTCTTCTGATACGAAAGAAGACTAGGCGCTTCTAGAACCTGCCCTCACGCAATACGTGGGGGCATTTTTTACGCCGCTTTTTCTTGTGGATCAGCCGGGATATCACGGTATGCCGTAACCCGGTTTCTTCCGTTTTGCTTTGATGAATACAAGGCAAGGTCGGCCTGACCGATGAGCACCTCTCCGGAAACTTCGGCACCCGAGAGCGTGGTAACTCCGAGACTCGCCGTGATCGCTCGGAAGGGCCAAGTGGCGGACTCAATGGCGGACCGAAATCTCTCGGCTACCTGATAAGCAAGTTCGGAATCGCAACGCCCCAAGATCAGGGCAAACTCTTCCCCGCCGTAGCGCGCCGGAAGCTCGTGTTTGCGCGCGCATTCCCTAATAAGTTGGGCAAATTTGATGAGTATTTCGTCGCCGGCCTGATGTCCAAATACGTCATTGATGCTCTTGAAGTGGTCAATGTCCAGAATAATGAGCGACACTGGCTCGCCTGTTCGAGCTTGTTCTTGAACAGCGGCTTTTAGCAGTTCTTGGAACCGGCGCCGGTTTGAAAGCCCCGTGAGTCCGTCGGTCACCGCCAATTGAGTCAGCTGCTCGTTCATTTCCTCAATACGCTTGGCGGCAAGATGTCGCTCGGTAATGTCGGTGGTCGCGCAAATTGCGCCAAAGGTCTGATTCCCCGCATTTTTCAGCCGAATGATCCGACTGACGAGAAATTTCTGGTTGCCATTAGCATGGGTGAAGTTCCACTCTATATTGGGTTCAGAAACTCCACTAAATACGCCGTCCACTTGCTCCGGAGACCATGTGGCGCTTGAAGCATTTTCCATTACGTCCCACACCGGACGAAGCATGGCCTGAAAGGCTTGGATTCCAAACACGTTTTCGGCCTCACGATTCCACTCATGAATCGTGCCGTCTGAGTCTAAAGTGAAGCAACCTACGGGGAGGCCAGAGAAAAGCTCTTGAAATCGTTGTGATGCTATCTCTAGACTACTATTTAGGGATTCTAGGCGTTCAGATGAGCTTTCTAACTGGTGCTTTTGCACCTGAAGTGCCTCTTCACTGGAGAGAATTCTTCTGACTACATTGAGGTGAGATCGTAGCTCATCTCGATCAAGAGGCTTGGCGAGAAAGTCGTCCACGCCCGCATCAAACGCGGCCATCTTCTCTTCTCGCTGATTTCTTGTGGTGTAAAGAATGAAACACACATAGGGTCCCGATAGTGCCCTAAAGGCTTGGCAAAGAGATATGCCGTCCATCTTTGGCATCATCCAATCCGACACAACCAATCGATAAGATCGCCGCTGGTGCATGGCCAGCGCAGCTTCACCGTCCTCCGCGTGATCAACGTAAAGGTTCATGGATTCAAAGTGCTTGCGCAACAACATCGCCGACACCTTATCGTCTTCTACGATGAGGATGTGAGGCGCTTCCTTTGGCCCATTGATCATATCCATACTAACTTGACGAATCCAAACCCACCGCAAAAACTGCGACAATTAGATGTTCGGTCGGTTGGGGAGCAAATCTAAAATTCTGTGGGCCTGTATTTGTCCCCATTTTCCGGCACATACTTGAACTCCGAGCCGGATTCCGGTAATATTTAAAGGCTGAATGGTTGCCAGGCTGGGGCATTTAGAAGCTTTTCAGCAAAAAGACGTCGTCTGGGCACTCCCTGAAGCGGGTTAGAGCCCCCCACAAATTGTCGGTTGAGAGGATTGACGCCCCTGCTCTAACCCCGCGATTCTCCATTTAGGGAGTGGCTCCGGCTCTGATGTTGGCACGAAAGGTGTTCAACCAAGACGTTGCCGTTCCTTACTGCGTAAGTCTCTTTGAGGAGGGACCATGAAAACTGTACCGGTAACTCCAGGTTCTGCGGAACTTGGCCCCATGTCCGACGAAAATATACTCATCCGGTTGGACGCAGACTTTGCGGCCGACGGCGGATTTGGTCATCGCACCCTAGAAGTGACGGCCACGCACGTTCGTGTCTTAGAGGCGGGCGGCGCGGTTTCGTTCACCATCCCCGTTTCCGAAATCAAGTCGGCGCGCAATGAGCCCCTAGTAGGAGGTGGCCGCATTGAGGTGATGACAAAGTCAGGAGACCTGCTGCCCATCGTCTCCTACTCACTTACCGTAGCGGCAAAGTTCTCAGAAGCCGCACGCGGAATTGAGCAATTAGCTAAAGCCGAACCATTCCAAATCAACCAGAAGGTTGAGAAAGTTCGTTGCCCAAAATGCAATCGCCTGTTGCCAGAAAAAGATGGCATTTGTCCTGCGTGCGTAAATCGCGGCAAGACCATGCTTCGAATCGGCAAATTTTTGGGACCCTATAAGTTCCAAGCCGGAATGCTCTCTTTGCTCTCATTGGTAACAACGTTACTCAACTTGCTTCCGCCGCTCATTCAGAGTTCGCTCATTGACGGGACCCTAAAAACCCACACTAACCTTCAGTTACTGTGGCAGTTGATGGTCGCTTGGTTTGCGGTTCTGGCGATTAACTCGGTGATTCAAGTAGTCAATGGTCGAATCATTGCTTACTTGGCGGGCCACATTGCGGCGGATCTTCGGTCCGCGGTTTATCGATCCATCGAATTCTTACAGCTCACTTTCTTCGACAAAAAGCAGGTGGGTGCCATTGCGTCTCGGGTCACCAGTGACACCGACCGCGTGTGGGGATTCCTCGTAGAAGGGGTTCCTTACCTATTGCTAAACGGCCTGATGCTAGTAGGCATTATTGGCTTTCTGTTCTGGACCAACGTGGTGCTGGCCGCGTGCATTCTTGCCCCGATACCCATTGTCATTTGCATTGGTGCCTTCTTCTGGAAGCCAATGGCTCAGATGTTCCACCGCGTGGGACAAAAGTGGGCGCGCTTCCACATGCACCTCAATGAGTCATTGAGCGGCATTAGGGTGGTGAAGGCCTTTGCCAAAGAGGACACGGAATACGATAAGTTCCGAATTCGCAACAATGAACTGCGAGACGCGGGCATCAGCGTGGATACTCGCTGGTACACCATCTCTGGTGCCATGGGTTTCTTTACCGCGCTGGGTTCACTCATTTGTTGGACCGTGGGCGGGTATATGGTTTTCTCCAAGCAAATCACTCTGGGTGAATTTTGGCGAATCAATGCTTACCTCATGTTGGTCTACGGGCCACTTCAGTGGTTTTCGGCCGTTAATCAGTGGTTCTCACGAGCTATGGCGGGCGCGGAACGAATCTTTGAAGTGATTGATACCGACTCTGAGCAGTACGGCGACCTTGAGAAGCACCACGCCATAGAAGGCGAGGTTCAGTTTGAGAACGTTAGGTTTGGCTATGACAAATCAAACCCGGTTCTCAAGGGAATCACCTTCACCGCCGGTGCCGGAGAAATGATTGGACTGGTTGGGAAGTCTGGAGCAGGCAAGTCAACCACAATTAACTTGATCTGCCGATTCTACGAACCGGATGCGGGAACGATCAAGATCGACGGAATTGACTATCGAGACATCTCCCTTCAAGACATGCGGCGACAGATTGGCATTGTTCTTCAAGAGCCGTTCTTGTTCAATGGGTCAATTGCGGAGAACATCGCCTACGGCAAACCTGGTGCCGACTTTAACGAGGTGATGGAAGCGGCTAAGGCGGCAAATGCTCACCATTTCATTTTGTCTAAGCCCGATGGCTATGACTCCATGGTGGGGGAGCGTGGAGCGAAACTCTCGGGAGGTGAGCGTCAGCGAATCTCCATCGCGAGGGCTATTTTGCACAATCCGCGAATCCTCATCTTGGACGAAGCCACATCTTCGGTGGATGTGGAGACGGAAAAGCAGATTCAGGAAGCGATTGGGAGGCTGATTAAGGGCCGAACCACCTTTGCCATTGCCCACCGACTTTCCACCCTTAGAAATGCCTCCCGACTCATTGTTCTGGACAAGGGGGAAGTGGCGGAGATTGGCACGCACGAAGAACTGATGGCCAAAGAGGGTGTGTTCTTCAAGCTCGTGGAAACTCAAACTGCCATCAATGAAATCATCGGAATTGGATCCGGAGGCTAGACCATTCAACGGGGAGTTCCGTAGCGAACTCCTCCTTTTCCCATCGGATATTTATATGGACCTGAAAGAACTTAAACTTTATTATCATCCCAAAGATCGGCTTCGGCTTACGGTCGGAGAAGAAAAGAGCTACTCGGTGGTAAAGCCCGCCTGGGCATCTCCGCTCACCTACCCAAATCGATATCTCTCGCTGTTGAACAGTAAGGGAGAAGAGATTGCCATGGTGCCCGACCTCAACGAATTGACGCCGGAATCCCGGGCCGCGGTGTCAGAAGAACTTTCTCGGCGCTACTTAACCGCCACGATTACCGCAGTGGAATTTGCCAAGGTTGAGTTTGGTGCCACCTATTGGCATGTAGACACCGATCGTGGTCGGCGCGACTTTGTCACGCAGAGCCTTCAAGAAAACGCCCAATGGATGGGTGAAGGCCATTTAATGCTTATTGATGTAGACGGCAACCGATTTGAAATTTTGGATGTTTCAAAGTTGGACGAAAAGAGTCGCCGATTTATTGAGCAGATAGTTTGAGGTGAGTTCGGAGGTTCGGGGGTTCGGAAGTTCGGATTGGTTCGGAACATTCCGGCGTACAATCTGGTGCAAACGCTAGATCTCCGTCCTCGTCCGAACCCCCGAGCCGCGCTCCAGCGCACCGAACCAATCCGAACCGCGCGCCCGCGCACCGAACATTACCGAACGCACTGGACTCGCGCCCTAGGCAGACTTAATTTCGATATCCACGCCGCTGGGGAGATCTAGTCTCATGAGGGCGTCAATGGTCTTGTTGGTCGGCTCGAGAATATCGATAAGACGGTTGTGAGTTCTTAGCTCAAAGTGCTCCATCGATTCCTTATCAATATGCGGACCGCGGATGACGCAGAATCGTCGGATGCGGGTTGGTAATGGGATCGGGCCGGAAACTCGAGCACCGGTTCGCTTTGCGGTATCGGTGATCTTCTCGGCGGACTGGTCGATCACGCGGTGATCGAACGCACGAAGACGAATTCTAACTTTAATGCCGGCCATGGGTTTCTCTCCAGATTGGGGCTACCAACCAGTCCCGTCAAGTTCCCGCCATCGTGCCCGATGACGCCATCTCGCGGAGTGTAATTGTACCTTTCTACGGAAGTGCGGCGTTGATTGGGTTCGGGAGTTCGGATTGGTTCGGGGGTTCGGTGCGCGGGCGCGCTGTTCGGATTGGTTCGGTTTGGTTTAAAGACGTTGCGGAGAAGAACCCCGCGACAAAATTCAGAACAACCGGGCCGTTCAACGAGACCCCCAAATATCCGTCTGAACTACTGCACTACCGAACTACCGAACCTCCGAACTACCGAACTACCGAACCAATCCGAGCTTCCAAACCCCCGAACTCACCAGCGCCAGAACTCAATACCTATACGAGTCACCCTTATACGGGCCCGACTTATCCACGCCGATGTAGGCGGCTTGGTCGTCTCTCAGTACCGAGAGCTCGGCATTGAGGTTGGTGAGTTGAAGGCGGGCGACTTTCTCGTCTAGATGTTTGGGCAGCACGTAGACCCCCGGAGCGTATTCACCCTTCTTGGTCCACAGCTCAATTTGCGCGAGAACCTGGTTGGCAAAGCTGCTGGACATAACGTAGGACGGGTGGCCAGTGGCGCAACCGAGATTCACCAACCGCCCCTTTGCCAGCAAAATAATCCGCTTGCCGTCGGGGAAGATGATGTGATCCACTTGGGGCTTGATTTCTTCCCACTCGTACTTCTCTACCGAGGCCACATCAATCTCGTTGTCAAAGTGTCCGATATTGCACACGATGGCGTTATTCTTCATGCTCGCCATGTTGTCATGGGTAATCACGTGGTAGTTGCCGGTGCAGGTCACAAAGATGTCGGCCTTATCGGCCGCGTAATCCATGGTGACCACCCGGTAGCCTTCCATTGCCGCCTGGAGCGCGCAAATCGGATCCACTTCGGTGACCCAAACCTGAGCGCTCAGGCTCTTGAGCGCCGCCGCGCTTCCCTTGCCCACGTCTCCAAAACCGCAGATGAGGGCAACTTTGCCCGCGATCATCACATCGGTGGCCCGCTTGATGCCATCCACCAGTGATTCCCGACAGCCGTAGAGGTTATCAAACTTAGACTTCGTCACAGAATCGTTCACGTTAAAAGCGGCGAACGGAAGGTGCCCCGCTTTCTGGAGGTCGTACAGTCGCTTGACTCCCGTGGTGGTTTCCTCGCTGATTCCTTGAATGTTCGCGCGGATCCTTTGGTAGAAGCCCTTCTTGCTAGGATCACCTAGCCGTTTCTTGATGGAAGCAAACAGCACGCGCTCTTCTTCGCTCGTCGGATGAGATAGCACACTGGGGTCTTCCTCCGCATTGCTACCCAAGAGCACCAGCATAGTGGCGTCGCCGCCGTCATCCAGAATCATATTGGGAGTGCCGCCATCGTTCCACTCAAAGATCCGATGGGTGAATTCCCAATATTCTTCCAGTGATTCGCCCTTGAAGGCAAACACGGGAGTTCCCGCATCGGCAACGGCCGCAGCGGCGTGGTCTTGGGTACTAAAGATGTTGCAGCTTGCCCATCTCACATCGGCGCCGAGTGCGGCCAAGGTTTCAATGAGAACCGCGGTCTGGATCGTCATGTGAAGTGACCCGGCAATTCGGGCGCCTTTCAGGGGCAATACGGCGGCGTATTCGTTACGGATTGCCATAAGGCCGGGCATTTCCGTTTCGGCAATTTTGATTTCTTTTCTGCCCCAAGGGGAGAGTGCGAGATCGGCAACGTGGAAATCTGTTTTTAAAGGGGTAATAAACGTGGTCATGGTTCTTCCTCCGAGCCCGCCCGGCGTCGGTTCAAAAACCAAAAACGCCCGCGAGTTCCATACTCACGAGCGCAGTTACGTAAATTACCGACTTCGGCAACTGTGCTAAGCCTAATCTCAAACCACCGTGGGGTAGGGACCGCAACGCTCCTTAGCTACCCCGTGATTATTCCACAATTCCCGCACGTTTGGGATTTGGTAAAGTCTGCCTACACCATTGAGGGGTGATCATGGCTTCGCTAACATCGAAGAGAATTACTGACCGCCATGGAATGTGGCGTCCCTCAGGGGCCTCCAGGCAAAGGGATTTGGATGAGAATCAATTTGCAGGAACTGAAGTCGGGACTCGACGGAATCATGAGCGATAGGACCCCCTCAGGTGTATAACTGACAGTTTCGGAATTGTTGAGATAATTCCAACCTTGCTCGTAACTCCAACCATGCTCATTCCCCAAGACAAACAAGTCGCCGTTTTGTTTCCGCTCCTGGTCGTTCAGATCGTTGATGTTAGGGAGCCTGTCATCGGGCATTTGCTTAAAGTACTTTTTAAGCCGCTCTATGGCCGCGTCTCGAATGGGCTTGGCGGCCTGTAAAAACTTGGCGCGGGCTAGCTTTAGCTGCTCAAGCAAGAACCCTTGTGACTTCTGCGCGAGCTCCAGCCTGGTTCCCATATCGACAATGTTTGCCGAGAATTTAAACGCAACTTGTGAAACACCATCGTTTGACTCAGAAAAGAATGCGGATGGTTCATTCACACTCGTCCCTTCCAACTCCATCGAGATTGGTGTGGAGGCAGCTCTGATAAGCGCTTTGTCGCCGCCAGGGTAAAGCAAGTAGCTCTCTTCCACTCCTTTAATTTTGGCGCGAAAAGTAGCCATTTCTTGGATCGCAAAATGCAAGTTTTCGCTATGTGAAGCCGCTACTCTGAGGGCACTTTGACCATTT
Organism: Fimbriimonadales bacterium; assembly: GCA_038212035.1. Classification (GTDB taxonomy): domain Bacteria; phylum Armatimonadota; class Fimbriimonadia; order Fimbriimonadales; family Fimbriimonadaceae; genus Fimbriimonas. The sequence goes on along the minus strand of JBBQUZ010000031.1, from coordinate 26,909 downwards.
CCCCTAATCAGGTTTCTTACCGCTTCTTGCGAGTTAGGGGATAAAGAACTCGACTTCACAACGTTGCCTTTAAGGTTCCCAATTTCACCTAGCAATTCCGCCTCGAGCACCGTTTGACGCAGATTGAACTCGTTCTCCGGATAGACCAAGATTAGGCCATCCAATTCAGCAACCGAGTAGTGGAGGCTCGCTGCGAGAGTCTCAAGCTTTGCTTGCGTGGGCGCCATGATGAGTTTTTTATCTGCATCAACGGTTAGCCCAGTTCGAGCAAGGACAACTCGCAACGGAGCCTCGTAAGCCATCCCCAAAGTCGTGAGGAAGGCGAGCAAGATTGGACTCAAGACTTTACTTAACATGTGAACCATAAGGGGGGTAACCGTTGTTGTAATACCAAACTCGCGTACGGGTCACCGAGATAGTTCCATCATAAAACTTCTGGGTTCCGTCTTCCACCGTGGTGCTAAGGTTTACCCATGCGTAATCACCAATATGGACATTGCTCACGGTCACATCATATGCAACTCGTTCAATCTCTGGAGGGGATGTTAGAGGGGTAAACTTCGACGTCCATGCTGGTCCAGTATTGGTAGAACCGTGGACAAATTGCGTAAGGTTGATGAATCCAACCATTCTAAATGTCCCGTCTGTTGTGACGTTGTATGTGTCTGATTGCGCTGTGTAGCCCGTGGATGTCAGGTTATTGACGACGATAGACCAAGTAGCCGAGGCACTGGCTACCCAGAATGTCAGGATAGCAAAGCATGCTAAGAGTTTAGGGGCGAAATACCGGGGGGGGGCGTGAGTTTTCATACTATGTTAATAATACGCTAACTCCGGCAAATTACTAGCATTGTATTTCAAACCTTAACATTGGGGTTCTGGAATGTTAAGAAAAATGGCTCTTTTAATCAGAGATAATGTCTTAGCACCAATCATGCCAAGATGATTATGGATGCAGCAGAATTCGTTTACGTGGGAACTGGACGGCAGGCCAGAATTAGGTTCATAAATGCAAGACACCAAGAAGCAAAGCTTCTTGGTGTCAGTGACACTAGGCTGACCGTTTAACTTAGTCAGTGATGACGGTGATGGTGCCGGCGCCTACCGTTCGGCCGCCCTCTCGGATGGCGAACTTGGAGCCTGGCTCCATGGCGACGGGCTTACCTTCGATAAGCTCGATATCCATGGTGATGTTGTCGCCCGGCATAACCATTTCCACGCCTTCCGGCAGGTTAAGGGTTCCCGTAACGTCAGTCGTTCGGAAGAAGAACTGCGGTCGGTAGCCAGAGACAAACGGGGTGTGGCGTCCGCCCTCTTCTTTGGAGAGAACGTAAACTTCGGCCTTGAACTTACGGTGAGGCTTGATGGAACCCGTTTTGCAGATAACCATGCCGCGCTCAATCGAAGCTCGATCTACACCACGGAGGAGTAGACCCACGTTGTCGCCCGCTTCACAGTAGTCAAGCGTCTTTCGGAACATTTCAACGCCGGTGCAGATCGTCTTCCTGGGAGCTTCGGAGAGACCCACGATCTCTACTTCTTCCATCGACTTGAGCTGACCGCGCTCCACCCGACCGGTAGCAACCGTGCCACGACCGGTGATCGTGAATACGTCTTCTACGGCCATCAAGAATGGCTTATCCTTGTCTCGGGCGGGGGTCGGAATGTAGTTATCAACCGCATCCATCAAGTCGAGAATCGACTTGACGTACTTGTCGTTATCATCTACTTTGCCCGCTTCTACAAGGTCCAGCGCCTTTCGGGCAGAGCCCTTGATGATGGGCGTGTTATCGCCATCAAAGCCGTACTTGGTGAGCAACTCTCGGATTTCCATTTCAACGAGTTCAATGAGTTCATCGTCGTCAACCTGGTCAACCTTGTTGATATAAACCACCATGTAAGGAACACCCACCTGACGAGCAAGGAGGATGTGCTCTCGAGTCTGTTGCATAGGACCATCGGTCCCCGCAACCACGAGAATGGCGCCATCCATCTGCGCCGCACCGGTGATCATGTTCTTGATAAAGTCAGCGTGACCAGGACAGTCTACGTGCGCATAGTGCCGCGCAACCGTCTCGTACTCTTGGTGGGAGATGTTGATCGTGATGCCACGAGCTTTCTCTTCCGGAGCGCTGTCAATTTCATCGTACCTCTTGGCCTGGGCCAAACCCTTGGTCTGAAGGACGCCGGTGATGGCAGCGGTCAGAGTGGTTTTGCCATGGTCCACGTGACCGATGGTGCCGATGTTGACGTGTGGTTTGTTTCTCTCAAATTTAGCTCTTGCCATGATTTCTTACTCCTAGTATTTTGATGGCTCTGCCGTTACCAGCCTAACCGTTTCCACCATACAAAGTCTTTGCTCTGGGATTGCTCTCAGAACCCAGACTTACCGACCACCTTGGCCCTTTGCCGTGATCTCTACCGCAATATTGTTCGGAACTTCCTCGTAGTGCGAGGGAGTAACGTTCGGTTGCGCCCGACCTTGGGTGAGCGACCGAAGTGTGGTGACGTATCCAAACATCTCAGAAAGCGGAACATGCGAGTTAACCACGGTGACTCCACCGATGGCGTTCTCCATTCCTTCGATGCGTCCTCGCCGACCGTTGAGGTCTCCCACCACGTCTCCAACGTTGCCTTCTGGCGTGGTGACTTCAACGTGCATGATCGGTTCTTTTAGAACGGGGTTGGCTTTCTTCATTGCTTCGCGGAAAGCAATGAGTCCAGCTTGTTTGAACGCATTTTCATTCGAGTCCACTTCGTGGTAAGAACCTTCCGTAAGGCTCACTTTGATGTCCACTACCGGATAGCCGGCGAGGATGCCAGAGAGGAGACCTTCTCGGATTCCCTTTTCGCAGGCGGGGATGTATTCCTTAGGAATAGATCCGCCTACCACCTTATTCTCGAACACGAAGCCTGAACCGGTCGGAAGCGGCTCCATCTCAATCCAACAGTGACCGTACTGACCGGAACCACCTGTCTGCCTGATGTAGCGACCTTCGGCTTTAGCCTTGATGCGCACCGTCTCCCGGTAGGCCACCTGAGGCTTACCTTGGTTGGCCTGAACTCCAAATTCTCGGTTCAATCGGTCTACGATGATCTCAAGGTGAAGCTCACCCATTCCGGAAATGATGGTTTGACCACTCTCTGGGTCCGTAAAGACTCGGAAAGTAGGATCTTCTTGCGCCAAACGGTGCAATGAGGAACCCAGCTTTTCCTGATCGGCGCGAGACTTAGGCTCGATGGCAATCTGAATAACCGGCTCCGGGAACTTGATGCTTTCCAAAGCAATCTGCTGGTTAGGATCGCAAACCGTGTGACCGGTATTCACATCTCCTAGACCGATTACACCCACGATCTCTCCGGCATAAACCTCGTCAATGTCGTTTCGACTGTTGGCGTGCATCTCAAGGATGCGGCCAATTCGCTCGGTTCGAGTGCGGAAGTCGTTGGTCTGCGGATCACGGTAAGTCACGCTAACGGGTGAGCCTTTCTTGAGCATTCCCGAGTAGACACGCAGGAATGTAAGACGGCCTACGTACTTGTCGCTCATGATCTTGAACGCAAGCGCAGCAAACGGCTCGGTATCGCTAGGACCACGAGTGAGGACGAGTTCCGTATCCGGGTCAACACCCTTCACGAGACCCACGTCGATTGGCGACGGCAGGAAGTCCACCACCGCATCAATCATCGCTTGAACACCCTTATTTTTAAAGGACGAGCCAGACAGGATGGGAACCACCTTATTAGCCAAAGTTCCCGCTCGTAACGCTGCTCGTACGTCGGCCTCTGGAATCTCTTCGCCTTCGAGGAAGCGTTCCATGATCGAGTCGTCAAAGTCGGCGATCGACTCCATCAACTTTTCACGATATTCGGCGGCTATGGCCTTCATATCTTCTTGAATCGGTCGCTCTTCCGAGGTCTTACCGTCATCGGACATGTAGATAGTGGACGTCATCGTAATGAGATCAACGTATCCTACGTAGTCCGACTCCGCACCGATGGGGAGTTGAATGGGAGCCGCGTTGGCACCCAATCGATCCTTGACTCGAGCGAGAACAGTGTAGAAGTCGGCTCCAAGCCGGTCCATCTTGTTAACGTAGATGATCCTGGGAACCCCGTACTTGTTGGCTTGCCGCCATACGGTCTCCGATTGAGGTTGCACTCCACCGACGGCACAGAATACGGCAACGCACCCATCGAGGACACGCAGAGATCGCTCCACCTCAACGGTGAAGTCTACATGGCCTGGAGTGTCGATAATGTTAATCTTGTGCTCAGGCTTGTCGCCGTTGCTTCCTTTCCAGAAGCAGCTGGTGGCCGCAGAGGTGATGGTGATACCACGCTCTTGCTCTTGCTCCATCCAGTCCATCGTAGCGGCGCCGTCATGTACCTCGCCGATCTTGTGAGATCGACCGGTGTAATACAGAATGCGTTCCGTGGTTGTCGTTTTGCCCGCATCAATGTGCGCAGCAATTCCGATATTCCGAACGAGTTCTAGGGCGTGACTACGGGGCATGGTTTTTTCCTTGATCCTTTAGAATCTATAGTGGGCAAACGCCTTGTTAGCGTCTGCCATTCGGTGCGTATCTTCTCGTTTCTTGATGGTCGCCCCGGTGCCGTTGTAGGCATCTAGAAGCTCAGAAGAAAGTCGATCAATCATCGTCTTTCCAGATCTCTTACGAGACTGACCGATCAACCATCTCAGAGCGAGAGTTCGGCGGCGATCCGGTCGAACTTCCATCGGTACCTGATAGGTTTGTCCACCCACTCGTCGAGGTCGAACCTCAACTGCGGGCATCGCATTCTGCAAAGCCTTTTCAAAAACTTCCAGAGCGGGCACACCGGCCTTTTCTTCGCAGTTCTTCATCGCATTGTAGAAAATCTTCTCGGCGGTCACTTTCTTCCCGTCGAGCATCATTCGATTAATAAATCGGGTGACCATTTCAGATCCGTAGATCGGATCGGGCACGGGTTGTCGCTTTACTGGCGGTCCTTTTCTTGGCATTACTTTTTCTTGCCTCCCTTGGCAGCGGCGGCAACGGCTCCGGCCTTCGGTCGCTTGGTTCCGTATTTACTTCGGCCCTGCATTCGCTTTGAGGTGCCTGCGGTCTGTTGCGTTCCCCGAACGATGTGATAGCGAACACCCGGCAGGTCCTTAACTCGACCGCCTCGGACGAGAACAACCGAGTGCTCTTGCAGGTTGTGGCCCTCGCCCGGAATATACGCTGTGATTTCAATACCGTTGGTGAGCCTAACACGAGCGGTCTTTCGAAGGGCCGAGTTCGGCTTCTTTGGGGTCATGGTTCTCACGACCGTACAGACACCGCGCTTGAAGGGGTTACTCTTCAGAGCAGGCGACTTCGACTTCACTTTGGGCGCTGACCGCCCCTTCCGCACCAATTGATTAACGGTTGGCATTCATTCCTCGGTTCAAACTGTTTAATTTCCTTTTTCGGCGCAATTGCCGAACACTGCGATCCGAATTCCAATTCTTTGGTGCATAAGCGCAACAAAAACCCCTACTCCCATGACGCAAGAGGGGGCAATTACCCCCGAGAGCTGATGCCCTCAGGCCTGGCTATAGCGATGTTTCGATAAAACTTCGAACTCGGCCGCGCCTCCTAAACGTAATGGATCGGGATTCGGACTCCAGACCAACTGAAAGTATGATCGGTTCATACCCAAACTGTCAAGTAGAGGAAATCCGATAAAGTAAGAACTGATGCTCAAAAATAGCCCAGGTCCCCCAGATTTAGCAAGAAAAGCTCGTTTGGATCCTCCAATTGTTCGCTTGGCCACTAATGATGACATTCCCTCTGTGGTCCATGTGATCAAAACCGTATATGACGAATATGGATTTGCGTGGGAGCCAGACGGGTACCACGCTGACCTGTACGACCTAGAAGCCGCCTACGCCGCAACGGGAGACACGTTCTGGGTGGCTGAGGTCAGTGGAGTCGTCTTAGCAACGGTCGCGTTTGAAAGATTTTCGACAATTCCTGGATTTCTAGGCCAGACCATCCTATTCAACGACAAAGTTCGGGTTGCCGGATGCAATGGATCGTTAGAGCGCCTATACGTCCACCCACAAGGGCGTCGTCAGGGATTAGGGCTTTTGCTGCTAGATACCGTTATTCTGCAAGCCCGCGCCGAATCTCGCGAAAACCTGGAGATTTGGAGCGACAAAAAATTCACGGCCGCTCATCGGCTCTACCAGCGCCGCAATGCACGGGTGGTAGGAGACAGATTGTGCGATGATATTGATAAGAGTCCGGAGTGGGGGCTCCTGCTCGCAATTTCCAATTTGTAGATAGAAAGAGCCAAGAATCTACGGCTCCATTATAGGAAGGCAACAGGGTTGAGGTTTCGGAGACTGCTTTGCGGTCGGAGGCGTTGATGGGGTGGAATTACCGGCCCATCAACGCAGCTTGGATGAGGATATGAAGTTAGGGCTTAGCGCCTTCCTTCCCTTCTCCATCCCCTTTATCTTCCTTTTTGTCGGCTTTTCTGTCCGCCATTTTATCGCGGGCGGCCTTCATCTCTCGCTTGAGCTCTTTTCGTTGCCCCGGTGTGAGCACTTCAACAATTGCTTTCATGTGAGCCTTCATCAGCGCTTGCACCTTTTCGCGATTTTCTTCACGACTCCCGCCGGTGCTCTTGATGGTTTCCATCAATTGCTTGAAGTCAGATCGAAACTTGGCATTTAAGTCGAAGATCGATCGCTTTTGATCGCTGGTGAGGTTGAGTTTAGCCAATGCCTTTTCCAGCATCTGCCCTCGCGCTCCACCGGCCCCTCGATGACCACCCATTTTCCCATCGGTCTTGGGAGCCCCTTCGGATGGGCCTGCTGTTTGCGCCATGGCGGCGGCGGCTAGGCTAAGTGCAATGGCTCCCGCCATCAAGTGCTTTACAAAGTTGTTCATCGTTAATCTCCGTCGCTTTGAATTCCCTTTGAGGGGAACCCTGCGTTCAATGAGTTAAACGAATGACTGCACTCAGAGTTCACTATGGCGTGGGAGTGGTGGTACGGAGATCTTTTGCGTATGCCTTGGTCACGAGGTCGTGAATACTGGAAACCCTAGAGTTCCCAAACTCTTCTGGCGTCCCTTGGAAAACGAGTTTGCCGCCGTCCAGAAATGCAATTCGGTCCGCAACTCGATACACTGAGCTCACATCATGACTCACAAGAAGGCTGGTTACCTTCAGCGTATCTTGCAGGTTAACAATCAAGGCGTCAATCGTGTACGCGGTGATAGGGTCTAGACCCGTGGTCGGCTCATCGTACAGCATCACCTTGGGCTGAAGGGCAATAGCCCGGGCAATTCCCACCCGTTTTTTCATACCACCACTCAGCTCAGCCGGCATCAAGGTTTCCACGCCATGCAATCCCACGCGCTCAAGTGACTCAGTGACTACTCGATCCTTGGACGACTTGTCGATATGGGCGTGACGCTTGACTCCAAAAAGCACATTGTCTCGCACGTTCAAAAAGTCAAACATCGCCGCAGATTGAAACACCATGCCCATGCGACGGCGCGCTTCTTCTGGTTCCTTGCTCACGTCAATCCCGTCCACAATCACACGACCCTCGGTGGGTCGAATCAATCCAGAAATACAGCGGAGTAGCGTGGTTTTGCCGCCCCCGCTACTTCCCATGATCGCGACAATTTCTCCCGCCTCCACCTTCAGATTGATGTCTTGCAGAACCCAGTCCGCGTCAAATTTATGCGAGAGCCCCTGCACTTCTATCACGACAGGTCAGCGCTCCTCCGGAGCGCACTGGGGGTGACATTAAACCGCTGAACAAACGCGCGGCTAAAGTGAGGCAAACCGGCAAAGCCGACCGCAACCGCTACGGCAGAAACCGCTAAGTCATCTTCTATCAACATCTGTCGCGCCTTTTCTAACCTCAACGCCATCAAGTATTTGTGGAATGGTTGCCCGGTTGACTCCTTAAACAAATGCCGAAAATGAGAGGTACTCAATCCTAGTTGGGCCGCCACTGCAGAATCAGTTAGATGCTTAGCAAAGTGGCGCTCCAGGTACGCCATCCCCCGTTCGACCAGATGAGTGGAGGGCCCGTCAACTTCCCTAAACTGGCCCTCGGTGATTTTTTCCAGATAGTCCTGAGTGGTAGCCAAGATTTCTTGGGAGGTTTGCTCCCTATCCAACTGGCGTGCCGCTTCGAGTTGCATGCGATGCATATGCCTACCCGCACCCATTTCAAGAGTAGCCGAAGCCACGACGGCCAAAAACATGAGGGCTTGGCCGCGGGCCTCATCCAGATCTTCTGCCATTTCCAAGGAACCCGATAACTGCTCCACGGCACGCAAATATCTCGGACGGTCTCCCATGCGAATGATTGAGGGAATCTCCTCTAACCCAATTCCCCCCCCGCGGGTATGAAATGGGCACTGAGTTGCTTCAACGGCCTGGACGAATGCATCGAAAATCACAAAAGACGCGGGACTTCCTAAGTCGCGAAACACGATGGATTTAACGCGATCGACACGCGGCAAGTCTATGCTTAAAAGATCAACGCGCAGGGTCTGACCCATTACTTCTGTGGTTCCAATCGTGCGAAGCGTACTACCGTCTCCCATTGCCCTTTCAACGGGGTCTAAACACCGGGCATCTGAATAGTGAATGCCATTGACCAGTTCCAGCCGAAAGTCAACGTCTCGCTCTCCGTAAACATGAATACCCCCACCCAGAGTTCCAGAGCTTTCCGACTCATGATCGGCAAATGCCGCAAAAACCCCGGCGATGTGCAACCGCACCAGCTCTCCGGAAATCTCATTGACCTGGAGCTCAACTGAATGGGGGAGAGATCGAGCGGGATGACCACGAAAAGAGCCTCCATTACTCTGCCAGCCCGGTAACCCGGTGGTCGATACCGCATCAAATGAATCTGAAATGACCGGCGTGGGGGCAAATTGGGGACCAAATTCCGGGCGTCGAAAGGTCATTGCCTGGATCGAGCCTTTCGATTTCCGACCGATGATCATAGGTTAAGACTACTGAACCGAGACTGTGAGGTGCGGCAGATGACCAAATGCGGATTCACGGAGCCCCTTCACCCGCGGACTGATGAGTTCTGCATCTCGCTGAAAGTAGATCGGCACAAAGGGGGCATCTTGCAGGACAATATTTTCGGCTTGCGCATATAACCTCTGTCGCTCACCCGGGTCCAAGCTGGTGTCTGCCTTTTGGCAGAGTGCATCGTACTCGGGGTTTGCGTAGAACACCTTGTTTTCTGGACCGTAACTGGCCAAGAGCGTGGAGAGAAAGTTCTCTGCATCTAGGTAGTCTGCCGCCCACCTCATGTGATAGAACGGCAATTTTTTGGCCGTATATTTGTCCAGGTAGGCTCGCCATTCCATCGTCTTAAGGGTCACATTCATTCCTAGATTCTTCTTGAGGTCGCTCGCCACCTTCGTCGCTACTATTCCAATATCGGGGCGGGCTTCTCGATAGGTGAGATCAAAATTGGGCAAGCCCTTCCCTTCTGGGTATCCCGCCTCCGTCAACAACTGCTTTGCCTTTTCGGGGTTGAATTTGATGACGGTGGGATTATCTTGGTGGCCAAAAACCCCGGGAGGCACAATTCCGGTTGCCTTTTTGTTGATTCCCCCCAGAATATTGTTTACGATGTCATCTACGTCAATCGCCATAGCCACCGCTTGTCGGACTCGGCGATCTTTGAATTGGGGATAGATATTGCAGTTGAGACCCACGTACCACATAGCGGGCCGATCAAAGAACTTTATCTGGTCCTTAAATTTCTCATCATTTTGAAGGGCCACAACGTCTTGGCGCTCCAATTGAACCAGGTCAATCTGGCCGCTCTTGTACATATTGAGACGGGTGGCGGGGTCCAGCACAATCGGACGCTCAATATGGGCCACCTTGGGAGCGCCGCCGTGATAATTGGCATTGGCGTCCAATTCAATGACTTGGCTGGGAATGATCTTCACGATCCGAAAGGCACCGGTTCCCACCAACTCTGAGACGTCGTTCATCTCTTTGCTTGGGTCTTTAAGTGCTTCTTTGGCGTAGACAAACGCTGTCGGATACGTGAGCTTGCCCAGGAAATAAGGACGAGGCTTGTCGATCTTGATCTGGAGCGTGTACGGATCCACTACGGAAATCCCGGAAATGTCTTTTGCCTTTCCGCGCAATCTTTCCGTAACCCCCACAATATTGTTGAGATAGGTTTCTGCAGTAGGAGAGGCAAAGGCGGGCTCGCAAACCCGCTCAAAGCACCACTTGAAATCGACCGCCGTCATTTCACGACCGTTCTGAAACTTTACGCCCTTCTTGAGGTGGAACATGTAAGTTTTTCCACCATCAGAAATCTCCCACTTTTCTGCCAGATTGGGCTGAACCGAGTTATCTTCACCCCACCGAACCAGACCTTCAAAGGTCTGTTGGACCAAGTCTATGGTGTCTCCATCCTGAATCTTTCCCGGATCATAACTCGTGGGGTTGGTTACAATTGGATATCGGAAGGTGGTTGCACTTGCGGCATCCGTCCCCGGGGCTGAGCTGGAGCCTTTGTGTCCACAACCGGAGAGAAGAAGCCCTAGCGGAAGGGTGGCAAAGGAGAACCTAAGAACAGAATTCAGATTCATGCTTCAGCTAGTCTACTATGCCGAACTTCTCCAATCAAAGATTCATTCGCAGGGATGGCCGTTTCTGCGGCGCGCCTCCAGAACGGATGGATTGCTTCCAGCGCTTCAGAGGCAAATTTCAGGTTCACGGGAGGTTGTTCTATATCTGCAATCCGGTTAAGGCCGTAGAGCGCTTCGGCCCTCACGCGGTATCGATCGGTGAACTTCAACGCATCTTGTTCGTTCACCACGCCTCCGGCCTCCGGGCTCACCCACGGCTCAGCCACTTCTAACGGCTGATCGGTCAACACGCAAGTTTCAAATTGCGGCCTAAATCCCGAAATCTCAAGAAGCGCCATCTGCGCCCATACCGAGGCCACGATCACCTTGGGGTGCATTTCTAAGGCTTCTAGCGACTTCACCAGAAGTTCGTAGGCTTCTGGCAGCGGCTGTTCATAGGGCAGTACCGCCGCGTACAATTCGGTGAGAGCTAAAGCATGAGTGAGGCGTTCGTAATCCGTGCGCAAGCCACGGAATGACGACAGCGGTTGGGCTTGGGTCACAAATTGCCGTTGCTTACCCTCGGCGATTCCAAAGATGGCCACGCTAAGGGGGTCGGAGCTCCCCGCCAGCCGAGATGAAGGCTTACGCGCGCCTTTTGCCACGACGTCAATTTTGCCTTGTTCTCGCGTGAGCAGAGTCAATCTACGATCGGACTCCCCTGCGTCACGCCGCCGAAGAACGATGGCGTGAACAGAAAATTCTGGCATGAATGGTTTTAGGAGCGGAGAATCTAGCCAGGTTGTCGCAACACCAGCATCTTGAACCACTCAATCCAGATGAAGTACATGCGGTCAATCAAAAGGGTAAATCGCATCATGACGGTTGAGCCAAAGATTGCACCAAAGCCAATCATGAGCAACCACCGACCCAGCGTGGTCGTGTTCTTGAGCATTTTACTCTTGATGTCGAAGCTGAACAGAAAGTAGCTCATCACCGACAACAGAGTGACAACAAAGATAATATTAGTGATGGCCTGGGAAGGATAGACCGTAGAATTGATCTTAGCCACGGCATCCGGCGCTAATCCTGAAGTCCCGGGTTTGAAGAAGGACGCCGTGGATGTAGGCAGAATCGGCTTGATTGAGTTGTCTATCTGGGGGCCAAACCGGTTCCACCACACTTGGATCTGTTGCCCCGAGTACATTCCAAGGATGATTCCGATGGGAATTCGGCTGATCCAGTTGTGTTTTTTACTAAAGACAAAGTAGCCCATCATGCCGATGGGAAGAAGGGCGGCGTAGGCCCAGTAACCCATTACCGAAGCCTGACCAGAGTTGTTAGTGGCTCCGAGCATCTTGTCCCACCAAGTGGACTTAAGGGTTTCCGTCCAGAGAATCACCAAAGCCCAACCGGAAGCGAGTCCCAAGAAGACATGCTCCCAGAATCGATAAAATTTGTTTTCTCGATACAGAACAGAGTAGAGGCCAACCGTGGCCAACACACCCAAAGTCATTTTAATAAATGTGTAGTCCATGGTTAGGCGGCCCCCTTCTTAGCCTGCTTCTTGGCCAGAAACATTCCCACGTTTCCAGTTAGAATGGCCACAATCAGCAAGAGCAGAGCAAAGTGCAGGGTGGGGTAATAGGCAGTCCCCATCCCGGAATTGAGAGCCCCTTTAAAGCCGGGAACGACTCCCCATTTTGAGGAAGGGATCATTTCTGGCCCGGGATTATTGATCCCATGTTCCATCAACTGTTCCAAGTCATACACCCCCTTTAATCCGCCTGCCAGGCCCACAATTTGGTTTGAGGCGTAGTAATTCTGGTTCTCCGGGACCATCACTCCGGTCACCATAAACAATAAGGGAATTTTCTTAATTCGCTCTAACGTGACGGTGTTTGTGCTGGATGCCGTGATAAGAGCTAAGAGTTGGAAGTCTTTAACGCTCTTGACTCCCGCAAACACCGGAGACTCAAATACGTCCTTTGGCCCGGAGTTTTCTGGTGTGTCTTTCTTTCCGGAAAATGCCGCCAAAAGATTATTGTTGATCGCATTGCAAGTTCCTTCCGCGTTGGGGAAGTAGCCTAAGCTCACGTAGTCGTCAAACGGTCGGTAAGGCTTTTCTTGCCTAGCTATTCTCTCCGCGTTAACCTCTCTAATGGTATCTCGAACCACTTGGGGCGCTTGGGGATCAAAGCAGTAGAACGCAAACTTAACGTTCTTTCGCATCAGAATCCTAAGGAGCACCTTCATTTCCCCTTTGCTCTCGCCTCGGGTAGAGTTGGTCCAATCTGAGCCGACCAGGATGCGAGAACCATCCGGCACGGCCATAATTTTGCCGTAGAAGTCAATACTGGCCTCCACCGGCTTGTTGGGCACTTCTAACTTCGCAAACAGCGGAACGCTGGTGAGGATCACCAGCACAACGTAAAGACTCCACTTAGGAAGTGCTTGAAGCTTCTCTCCCAACGACATTTCCGGTGTAGTTGCATCGGCCATTACTGATTACCCCCGGTCGTTTCTAGGCTGAGCCAAAGTCTTAACCCCATGGCAAGGAGCCCAATGCCCACTCCAAAATCAATTCCTCTTATGGCGGGCGTTTGAATGGTGTCTTTAAGCCACTTTGCGATATCGGTGAGCCGGAAATTCTGAATGAATGAATTGGCATCGTTTTGGGCGAGGTTGTTGATGCCTCCGTTCCAGACGTATTCCAAAGCCCCCATCAGGCTTAGCACAACAATCAAGGCGGCAATCAACAGGATGGTTGCCTCCAGTGATCGGGCTCTAAACGCTCGGTATGCGGCAGACAGAATATAAAAGGCAACCATAGAAAACATGGCCGCATCCATTTGCTGCAAAAGCCCGTCAAAAAGCAGGTCGCTTCCGTAGTTGAGCAATCCCCATTTACTTTGCAATTGAAGCTCAGACCCCTTTGGGCCCTGCCGCATGATCCAGTCTCCGTATCCGCAGATCACAATCGCGACCATGCTCACAATCAGCACAACGCTAAAGCCCCAGTCAGTTTGTTGCCGCGTGATTCGCCGGATGTGAAGATGAAGTTGCGAGTAGATGCCCAACCCAAGCAGGAAACCACCGATAATGTTGCTGAAATTTGCCACGACCGGCTGAGTGTCAGAAATCCAGAATCCAACCGACTCGACAATGTTTGCCGGGACGTCTTGTGGCTTGCGACCCACGGGAACCGGAAACAGATAGAACGCAACGTAGAAAAGCCCGGATAAAAACGTGACCGCAGCAATCACATACTTCCTCAGTTGGATCGGCGCCACCATGAGAAAACCCAGAACAATGAACCCGAGAATGGTTGTGATGGCGATCATCGCGATGAGTTCGGGCGAATTGTTGGTGCCGTTCCAGAAACTCTTGGGGTCCACGTCCGCCATCATGGAATAGAAATGGATCACTTAATGGTCTCCTTGGGGGCAGGCGTAGGTAGTTGATCAGCTGGATATTTTTCTCGGGTGATCTCAATCTTAGGGTCCGGGTCTGGATTCAGCATCCGCGAGAAAAATGTGTCCGACTTCTTCATAATCCGCTCCGGAATCGTATTCATCTTTCCTTCTTTAAATTCTTGCGTGGTGCTACCCAAAAGCTGAACGGAAGAAACTAGAGTGCCAACAAGAACGCAAAAACCGAGAAATGCTTTGCCCCAGTCCTGACCAATCAAGCTTCCCACCAAAACAGGTTGCTTGGCTAAATAAGCGCTGGCGGCGTAGAACTCGTCACCGATGAGAACGTAATCGCAGGCGGCAATAAAGAACGGCGTTTGCGTGGTTTCGGTGGAGCTGGCCACTTGAATTGCCCCCACCGAGTTAGCCGTCTCCGCCATGATCAGCGACTCGGCGTAGAATTCACCCATCAAGAAAGCCGCGGCGGCCTGTTGTCGCAATACCAAACCAGAGACGCCCGCCGCAAAGGCAAATTGCCGGTCGCTAATGAAGCGAACGCTGTCCATGTCGTAACGATCTAAAACGCCTTCTTGTTGGTAAACGTCCCGAATAACTTCTTGGGCTAACGCAAACAAAGAAGCGTTGGAGCAACAAACAATGATCGGAGTAGCAAACTTGGCCGCGACTCGAGACACGTAGGAGAAGATGTTCAACGCCTGCAGTGATTTGGCGTTCACCGTACCGTCTCCAAGGCCCGGAACCATCACAACGGGCTTGCCCATCTCGGTTGCGCGGCCTACCGCCTCATCAATTGCGGTAAGGCCAGGGATCCTTCTGATGAAGAGTTCCTTTCCCCCGCGGGCTCGATAGATGTTAAAGAGGATGAAGGCCACAATGGTCGCCGTGACCGCCACGCCCAACCATCCGGTGTCTAAATACTGTTGTCCCATAACTAGTCCTTAGCGGAATCAACCGGTTCGATTGAGGCTTTAGCCTCGGGCTCTCCCAGTTTGTCTATAAGTTTTTCGATGTTTTCGCGTTTCCGGAAGATTCGAGTATATGACCCAAATGTGCTCAAACCCAAGAATGGCACCAAAAACGGAGCAAATACCACCGCCGCGTTCGCTCCGACGTTCGCCAAAGGTCGATGCATCTCGATGGCGATGATAGCAGGCGCGGCCAAGCCGCGGCGGCGAATATCCGCCGCCGCCTTGTCGATCACGGCATTCACCTCATCCTCGGTATCTTCAGCATCCCAAAATTCGAACATCGTTTGAACCTAACTGCTTGACCTTTTCCAAAATCCGAGTTTGATTTTGCGGTGTTGTTCTCAACAGCACCCCTCTAAATGTCTCCATTTGCGATGCTCGGTCAAGCGGAGAAAGTCGGATGGTTTGACCCACCACGATAACTCGCTTCACGTTACTCCACTCGATGGAAGTTGAGCTGAATCCGCACCGTGCCGTGGCAGAAGATTCGGTCAGCGAGTAAGTCGAACCCAGCCAGAATTCCGCCGTGGTTCCCAAGATGGCGACCGCCCCAACAACACCCAGTATTGGACTTCTAAACAAAAACCAACCTACCCACATCACCCCCGCCGCCACCGCAAAAATTACGTAGGGCTTTGACCGGTCTTCATCCGAAAGACGTATGAACCACGAAAAGGATGCGCCAGCCTCCGAATTCGCTGGATTCGGACCTGGAATCGGGCCCATTTCATCCACTAAGGGGTTGCTATCGCCAGTCATGGAACAGCTCGCTGACGGACTCATTAAGGTGGATTCGGCGGATGGCGCTGGCAATCAGCGGGGCCGAAGGCAAGATGGTGAGCTTTTCAAACTGGTGTTCTTCAGGAATGGGAACCGTATCCAATGTCACCAACTCAGAAAGGCAACTGTCCTGTAATCGAGAAGAAGCGCCTGGACTAAACACCCCGTGCGTGCAACATGCAATGACCTCACGCGCTCCTCGATCCATCAGGGCTTGGGCGCCCGTAACAATGGAGCCTCCGGTGTCGATCATGTCATCAATCATTACGCAGCGCTTTCCTACAAAATCACCGACGATTTCTACGACCTCGACTTGATTTGGCGCGGGACGGCGCTTGGCGATAACCACAAACGGGCACCCCAACATTTCGGCCAAAGACTTGGCTCTACTCCCGCCGGCCACATCAGGGCTCACCACTACGAGTTCTTTGTCGGCCTTGAATCCCCGGTCCACAAAATACCGACCAAGGATGGGTCCGCCGTAGAGATGGTCTACCGGAATATTAAAGAATCCCTGAATCTGTTCGGCGTGCAGATCGATGGCCACCACCCGATCGGCTCCCTGACGCTCAATAATGTCGGCGATCATTCGGGCCGTAATCGGTTCTCGGGGCTTAACCTTTTTGTCTTGCCGCGCATAGCCGTAATAGGGCATCACCACCGTGATGTGGCGGGCCGAGGCTCGTCGGAAGGCATCTAGCATGATGAACAACTCCATCGAGTTGTCATTCGCGGGGGCGCAGGTGGGCTGAAGGATAAAAATCTCGTTGCCGCGAGCACTTTCCTCCACCATTAAGCGAATTTCGCCGTCCGCAAACTTGGTGGAGGTTAATTTTCCCAGTTGCAGACCAAGTTCTGCAGCAACGCGATGAGCCAATTCGGGGTGTGCGTTTCCCGCAAATAGCTTCATCCCGCTTAAACTTCGGCTTTCGATTGAGCCTCCGATTGCTTTTTCGCTCGCCATTGTGATGCCCACTTCTCCTTGGTCTCCTGCCTTGCCCGGCCAAACGCCCCGGCGTCGGCGGATACATCGTTAGTGATCACGCTTCCGGCCGCAACAATCGCGCCGTCACCAATTTGCACGGGGGCAACCAGCGTAGATTGTGATCCGATGAAAACTTCGGCCCCGATGACCGTTTGGTGCTTACGATAGCCATCGTAGTTACACGTAATCGTGCCCGCTCCGATATTGGTTTCTGCGCCCACGCGCGCATCTCCAATGTAACTAAGGTGACTTACCTTCACCCCTTCTGATAGTTGCGACCGATTAATTTCAACAAAATTTCCAATTTTCACCCCATCGCTGAGCTTAGCGCCGGGGCGAAGGTTGGCAAACGGCCCGCACCATACGTGCTGACCGACGACGGCGTCTTGAAGGTGGCTCATGATCACTACCGAATCATCTCCAATTTGCGAATTCTCAATCCGGCAGTGAGGGCCTAATCTTGCTCGATTCCCAACCGACGTTTTTCCGACCAAGTGCGTGCTACCTTCGATGACCGTGTCCACGCCAATCCGAACATCCGGCTCAATGCGAACGGTGTGAAAGTTCTGAATTGTTACGCCGGCCAGAGCGTGCCTTCGAATGGTGCGGAAATTGAGGTCATGATCGGCTTCAGCTAATTGCCAACGGTCGTTCACTCCCACCAGGGCACCCGGATCTTCCGTTGTTATCGTAGCAACTTTTCCGCCCCGATGCGAGATTGATTCCAAAGCGTCGGTGAGGTAGTACTCGCCTTGAGCATTGCTGTTTTTAAGGGCCGGCAAGACCTGAAAGAGCTCTGTGCGATCAAATATATAGAGGCTAACGTTGACCTCGCGGATCAGCTTCTGTTCCGCGGTCGCGTCTCGTTCCTCCACAATCTTCACCGCAACTCCCCCCGCGTCCCGCACGATTCGACCGTAGGCCCGGGCATCTGGCAACACGGCGGTCATGGCGGTGATCTTGGCTTTTTGGGTGAGGTGGGCGGAAATGAGCGCCAGAAACGTTTCTCCGGTGATCAACGGAGCATCTCCCGGAGCAATTAAAATCGGACCGTTGTGGCCTTGCAGTACATCCCGCGCCATCAGCGCGGCATGGCCCGTACCCAGCTGTTCGTGCTGCCAAACATAATCGTAGCCGTCTCCGAGTGCTTCCATGAGCTGCTCGCCGCCGTGCCCGATAACGACCACCGGACGGTCAACTCCGGCGTCTCGCATGGCCCGACCGACCCACTCCACCATGGGCAGTCCACCCACCCGATGGAGTCCCTTCGGCAGGTCTGACTTCATTCGAGTTCCCTTACCGGCGGCCAGGATGATCCCGGCAACGGAACCTGCGACCTTTAACCCACCGGATTCGGAACTTCGCTGCATGTCTGTAGACGCCACGTTAAGAGTTGCTCAACGGGACCGCTGATTGTGGCCGTTTTTGGCCTCATAAGACAAGGTGCGGCGGGTCAGAGTCAGCCCAATCAATTCTTACTTAACAATTGACCATGCCGGTTGTTTTCTTTCGCCAAACAACGTGGGACAATAGGAATATGGCACTCACCGTGCTCACCCATCCGCTGGCGGCGCACCTCTTGGTCCGCCTGAGAGATAAAAGCACCCCACCGGATCAGTTCCGCCGAACTACGTCCATTCTCACTACGCTACTCGTTTTAGAGGCAACGCGAACGATCGCTTACGCCGAGACTCACGTGGCAACGCCAATCAAAATAACTTCGGGTCAAATTTTGAGTCAGGCGCTGGGTGCAGTTCCGGTGCTGCGGGCAGGCTTGGGAATGCTAGATTCTGTAGTTCAATTGTTTCCCGATGTTGCAGTGGGATACATCGGCCTCGTCAGGGACGAAACCACGGCGGTCGCGTCTCGATATTATCGAAAGTTGCCCGACCTTAAGGGCCGGTTTACTTTATGCCTAGATCCCATGCTGGCTACCGGTGGATCGGCAACTCAAGCCATCGAAATGATCAAGGCGGCCGGAGCCACCAACATTGTGATGGTCTGCGTAGTGGCCGCTCCTCAGGGGGTGGCCCAACTTACCCATACTCACCCAGACGTCCAAATTGTTTCGGCAGCCCTGGATGAAGGTTTAGATGATCGGCGATTTATTGTGCCGGGTCTCGGCGACTTTGGCGATCGGCTTTACGGGACCGAATAATAAGCGCTCCGGGAGACATAGATGAACCAAGACTCGCTTTTTGGAGGACCACCCGATACTTCGGTTCCGGCAGATGCGCCGCTCGCCGCTCGAATGAGACCCATCTCGTTTGATGAGATTTCTGGCCAAGCCCACCTGGTGGCCCCCGGTGCGGCGTTTCGCCGGGCGGCGGAGGCGGAGAAATTGGGTTCCGTGATCCTCTGGGGTCCGCCCGGAGTGGGCAAGACCACAATTGCCGAGGTCATCGCCACGGTGACCAAGGCTCGGTTTGAGCGAGTGAGCGCGGTGTCTGCCGGAGTTGCTGACTTAAGAAAAATTGTTGAAGGCGCCGGAATCGCGCGGCGGAACCATCGCCGGACGATCTTGTTTATCGACGAAATCCATCGATTCAATAAGTCACAGCAAGACGCAATTCTTCCCGTCGTAGAAGACGGAACGGTCACGCTGATTGGAGCCACGACCGAAAATCCTTCGTTTGAAGTGAATTCAGCTTTGCTTTCTCGATCTCGGGTCTTTGTCTTACAGCCTCTCCAAGATGAAGACATTGCTCAATTGCTGAGCCGAGCCCTGAGCGATACCGTGCGAGGACTCGGAGTAGGGACACCGTCAATTGAGGAGCCGGCCTTCCAGGCGATTGTTGGGTTAGCCAACGGCGATGCCCGCTCGGCCCTTAACATGCTGGAACTCGCAACCTCGGTGGGTGATGATCCGGTGACCCTTGCCACGGTGGCCAGTGCAATCCAACAGCGGACTCTGCACTATGACAAAGGCGGCGAGCAACATTTTGACTTGATTTCTGCCCTGCACAAGACGGTTAGGGGGAGTGATGTAGATGCTTCGCTTTACTGGCTCGCCCGGATCCTAGAAAGTGGCGAAGATGCCATGTATGTAGCCAGACGGGTGGTGCGAATGGCCACCGAAGACATTGGGCTTGCCGATCCTTCTGCATTGGGCCTTTGCGTGGCGGCCCAACAGGCCGTTCACTTTATTGGCATGCCGGAAGGAGCCCTGGCTCTTGCGGAAGCCGTTGCCTATCTGGCCCTGGCCCCTAAAAGTAATGCGATCTATTTAGCCTACAAACAAGCGGTGGCAGACGTTTTAGAATCCAGAAATGACCCGGTGCCCCTTCACCTAAGAAACGCGCCGACTAAGCTCATGAAAGAACAGGGTTACGGAGACGGGTATCGGTACGCTCATGACTTTGCCGAGGGCATCGTTGCGCAACAAAATCTTCCCGAGTCCATGAAAGGTCGTCGCTACTACAACCCGACTGATCGCGGCCTAGAAGTCGAATATCGGGCACGGATGGCAAAGATTCGCACCGTTTATGAGAAGTAGTTCCAAGCGAGCGCAATCAAATTGTCCTATCGATAAACCGATTCGGGGGCCCAGAACAGAGCCGGACGTGGAAGCTCATATACATTTAGTTAGGCCTCGACAGGGTGAATTAAATTCCTTGTCTGCGCCTCCTTGCGGTTAGATTGGTACACAAAAGACCGATGAAATGGGCCGCAAGAGGCCTGACTAAATGTATATGTGGTGCGATGGCAAGATTGGTCACCAAATTAATTTGTTCCCCGACCGGGGCACTAGACTCTAACCACGGATTCATTAAGAAGAAGATGTTTGTCATGGACTATCCCTCCCTTGTCCCGGCAGGTCCTTTCCCCAGTAGCCTGGCATAAGCTCTGGCGCCATGCCAGGATCGGTGAGCAAAGAAGTCTGTTCCCCGGCAGGGGCACCAGAATCTACCAAATGCCTAAAACTCATACGAACTTGAGCTACGACATCGTATTCTCAACCAAAACTCATGAGCCGAATATATACGCCGAAGGGTGAGGACGGCTCCCCAAATACCGCAGGGGGACTCGTATACGTGGACTGCATTCCAAGGAGGTCGGCGAAGCCGGTAGGCTCGGGATGACCCGTGCCCGAGTCCGGGTGCCTGCCGGTTATCCCTGGGCACCCAGACGTCGGCACGGGTCATCCGACGACTACCGGCTACGCCGTCGAATCCCTATGGTAGGCCGTATATTCCGTCTTTTAAGGGTACTAATTACGATCCTCGATATCTTGATTGAAAGGTTCTGGTGCCCCTGCCGGGGAACTTAGCTAGGACGCAACTAACCTGGCATGGCGCGAGAGCTTATGCCAGGCTACTCGGGGGAAAGTCCCTGCCGGGACAACGGAACGTCATATAAGTTCAACTGGACCTCGACACTGTGAATTGCCGTGGCGGCCTGCGCCTCCTTTACGTTTGGTTGACCCACTCAACACCGATGATATCGGCCTAAAGGAGCTTAACTGAGCCAATTGCAAAACTAGGCATAGACAAGGATTCCGTTGCCTACTTAGGTTCAAAATAGAGATCCTAGTGCTCCGTTTTTGGAGTTTTGCAATTGGCTCAACTAAATGTATATGACGTGGAAGCTACCTATTGACCCGCTGTCTTTTTGCCTCTCGGAGGTGTGGGACTGGCAACGTGCCAGAAGATCAAATGGCATTTTCCAACATTGTTTAGCACCGGGACCAAAGACCCAGTAAACTCTGATGGAATGGATACCAACGACCGGCTGATACGAGCAGTTCACGTTGCGACTCGCAAGTTAGCCGGGAGCGGGAACTTTAACGAATTGATGAAGGATGCGCTGGCCATTTGCGTGCGCGCAGTGGGCGGGTACGGCGGAACCATCTATCTGCACGACCCCGCGAGCAAGCGGTTGAGATTCCAACATGTGCTCCCCGAGGCCATCGCTGATCGAATGCCCGTCAAAGATATTGCCGACGACTTTGGGTCCGCGGGGCAGGCATTTCAGACGCGGCAGACCGTGGTGCGGGAGTTTCCCGCTAAACCTGAAGCCGATTGGAACGATTTTGAACGCGCAACCGGAGTGCCCGTCAGAAGCATTGCCGCAACCCCGCTGATGATGGAGGACGAAACCCCGATTGGCGTGGTGCAATTGATCAATAAGGATCACGGCACGTTTAACGAAATGGATACCGCGGTTCTTGATACGGTGGCGGCGGTAGCCACGATGGCCTACCTTAACTTTAGACTCACCGAAGAATCCACCCGAGCATCTACACTGCTGGGAATGGGCAAAGTGAGCCACGACATCGGCAACTTGGCGGCTTCGCTCCACGCCACTTTGAGCTTTACCGACCTCGCGATGGATGGCCTTCGCACTCACTTGATGGCGCACAATCCAGACGAAACCACCTTAATGTATGTGGACTCGCTGGAGCCGATGTTTGGCGACCTCAGTAACTCGGTGGACCGAATTGTTGGCTATTCACGCCTTATCAGCGATATTTCGGCGGGTAGACCCTTGCGTCCGAACATGGTGGTGGCTCCTATGGCCAGCACGATTGAGACCAGCGCGGCTTACCTAGAATCGGAGGGAAGGGCCAACCACGTTGCGCTACGCTACGACGTGGATATGTCCGGTCCGGCCACCAATCACGACGAACTTTACATTTTCCGTATTGTCCAGAATTTGGTGGGCAATGCAATAAAAGCCGTTAAGGAGATGGTTCCCGATGACTGGCAGACCATTGGCGACACCGATGAAGAGAGCTATTACGGTGAGGTGTGGGTTAGGTATCGCTTTAAAGATAATCAACATGTAGTGGAAGTTCAAGATTCTGGTCCGGGCATGTCCCGCGACATTGCGGAAAGAATCTTGAGTGGCAACGCTAAAAGTGAGTGGGAAAAAACCGGCGGATCTGGCTGGGGAACCAAGATTGTTTTGGAACTGGCCAAGACTCACGAAGGCTTTGTCTCCATTGAAAGTGTCATCGGAGAAGGTTCCATTTTCCGAGTTGCCTTTCCCCACCACGGTTAGTTGCAACTTTTGTTTCCCTGCGGTATTTTACGGCGTACTTACACAGTGGATATGTGCCGTTCATGTATCCTCAAGGTTGCATCCCAAGGAGAATTATATTGAACGGAGAGAAGAAGACATTTACGGAAGAGTTACACGCCAGCGCTGAACAGCTCCTAGATACCATCAGCCAGTTGCTACGAGAAGGCAACGTACGCCACATCGTGATTAAGAATCCCGAAGGTCAAACTGTGATAGAGGTGCCCGTTAACGTTGGCGTGATCGGCCTGCTCGTCGCTCCCGTCTTGGCCGCAATCGGTGCGATTGCCGTGTTTGCCGCCCACTTCACGATTGTTGTAACACGTGAAGGAACACCGCCCGTGCCCGAGGCTCCTCCCGAAGAAATTAAATCTTAACCACCTTTCTCAAAATCAGGCACTTTGGGGCGGCTTCGGTTGTTCTGCCATAATGAGGCTCGCTTCGCATGGCAAAGAAAAATCCGTCCGCCGCCCCCATTGTCCGCACGCTTAAAACGGCCGGTTACGTCTGCTTTCTTTTGGTGGCGGTTGTTGTCGGATCACTATTCGGCTGGCTAAACCAGAGTCCACTCCTTAGGAATGCCGCACTTCAGGCCGCCGGGCTGATGAATCCTCCCAAGCCAAAAGACCTCTTTGGAAAAGACAGCCTTACGGTTCTGCTCTTGGGATGCGATGAAGATCTCTACTTTGGTGGCAAACAAATCATTCGGCATCAGGCGCGGAGCGACATGATGCTAATCGCCAAACTTGACTTTAAGAATAATCGGATCATGGGTTTGTCCATCCCTCGAGACACCCGTTGCCGGTTGCCGGGCTACCGGTCAATGAAAATTAACGCTTACCATGCCGTGGCTCATCATGGCAACCAGGCCGAACTCACTCAGACCGCCGTTGAATACTTGCTGCCCGGCGTCCACATCGACCGCGTCTTAACCATTGATTACGATGCGTTCCAAGAGATGGTGAACCTGGTTGGTGGCGTGCAAATGGAGATTCCCAAGCGAATGTTCTATAACGACAACGCGGGCAATGTGCACGTGAATTTCTTTCCGGGTCCAAAACTCTTAATGGGATACGACGCCATGATGTTTGTGCGTTACCGGCACGGTGACAGCGACTTTGAGCGGCAAAAACGTCAGAAAGACTTCCTCATTGCCTTCAAAGATTCTGCACTCAAAAATAAATTCATGTTGCCCCAGATCGCGGAGAAAGGAAAGATGGTTCTGGGCAAGACGCTCTCGGACGAACAAATTGCCTCAATCGCAGCATTTGCCCGGGGCGTTAAACCTAAAGACATCATCATGGGCCAAGTGCCGGTGGTGCAGGGCCGAGGCTCTTTTCTCGAAATTGACAAACGCGAACTTCCGATCGCACTTACAAAATTCGACCTGATCAGTTCCCCTGCCGCAATGGAAAACCCATGAGCATCGAAACCGACCCGTTTGATCCTAACGCTCCCGAGGGGGACCTTCGTCGGGGTAGCCAATACATGTCTCGTCGAGACATGAAGATTCTGGGAGCCATGGTGGTTGGACTCATGGTCATCCTCTATCCAATTTATCAAATTGGAGTTAAGAACAGCGAAAAAGCCAGATGCACCGTGAATATGAAGGCGATGTACGATGCGATGGCCCAGTATGCCGATCAGCATGACGGTCGCTTTCCCCCGGTGTTTCGCACCGGAAGCGGCATGGAGCCCGGACTGGGTGACTCGGGCCGCCCTTACACGTGGGCTTCCGATATTCAGGGGTACATGAATGGCCGAGCTTCTTTTGTGTGCCCGTCGGCCAAAAAAGACGAGATTGTTGCCAACGAAGATTCGACGAGCACGAGCAAGATTCTTCCCACTACCTACGGCATGTATGGCCCCTATGGCGGCTATTTGCAAACCCTAATTGAGAACCCTGATAAGACCGTGATTCTTGCCGAAACCTCAAACCTGGGGAGCCAAACCAGCTATGACCCGGTCAAGTTTGGTGAAGCAGGTAAAGAAATCGCGGATGGTTTTGTGGTGGGCTGGAGTGACAGCAACGAAGATGGTTCCTTGGGTTCAAAGTCGGTGACGCGCCTGGCGTTCAGGGGCACGGGAGCCGGAAACTTTAGGTCGTCCGATGCAGTTGGACGCCATGA
Source organism: Fimbriimonadales bacterium (assembly GCA_038212035.1). Classification (GTDB taxonomy): domain Bacteria; phylum Armatimonadota; class Fimbriimonadia; order Fimbriimonadales; family Fimbriimonadaceae; genus Fimbriimonas. Next base: position 1,979 of record JBBQUZ010000031.1, on the reverse strand, counting down.
CGCGGGAATTCATGTGGTTACGGCCAGCGGCGAACGGAGAATTCTCTCTCCCGGAATGGCCCAAATTGAATTTCGAGACAAAGAGCCCAGCGGCATTTGGACAACGCCGCCGATTACTCACCGGAGATAGTTGATCAATGCCGAGTGGAAGCCAATTGGCTGAGCCACGCAGCGCATTCCGAGTCACCATCAGGAACGGTTTGTCCGGAAACCAAATACCATGATTCCGTGTGCTCGGCATAGTCACCGGGCCGAACCGTCTGAACGGGTCCTAGTGACTCGATTTCGATCATATCCTGACGAGTGAACGCTTCGAAGTTGCACCCCATGTCGGGGTAGGTCCAGTGGTCGTCGGCAGGAAATCGCTTGAAGAATACTTCACCGTGGTTAACGCACGCGGCATAACCTTGCGACACAAAGGTGCCGATCTTGGTCGCGGGCATCGTCGGGTCGTGACGCAAGCGAACTACCTGGTCGCCCCACGTCCAGCGCGGATCACTCAGTTTGCTGTATCCCCACATGACCAACGGCCGAGTGGGAAGCAGTCGATCGGCGTGTGACTCGTGCGGTGCCTGAGGAAACAGGATGGTGCCTCCGGCACATTGGGTAGGAGACCAGGGAGCCAAGCTAACCGGATATGCCCCAAAGTTGTGTAACCGGTGAATCAGAACAAAGTGATCACCCTGGGCTTGAATTCGGATTTCTTTCTGGATGTGGTTGATGTCTGGGTCAGACTTAAAGATGTAGTCGTCGCCCTCGTGGTGAAATTCCACTTTGGTATTGTCGGGCTGTAAAGTGCGAGCGGCTTCCTCGGGGGCAATCCACAATCGGTGGCCACCGTAGCCAACAAATTTATCCCCACCCGTGTGACCGGCATCCTTTTCATGGATCGCCATGTGGTTTTCGCCTCCCACAAAACCAAATTGAAGGATTCTTGGTCCCACCTCAAGGGTTATGATCATTTCGAGGTTGCCCGATACAATTCGCACATTTCGTGCCCAGCCAGAAAAAGGAATGATTTCCATCAGTAATAGGTTTTACCAGGAAGCGACCGCATACGCCCGGCGTCGGGGAGAAGAGCTTCCCGAACCCTCGCCTGCGATGGTGGCTCGTCCATTGCGGGAGAGGGCAAAGTGAGGGTGAACTCCGATTCTTAAACAGTCTCTTCCGCAGAAATCCCATTCAGAGGCGTCGTCGATCCCAGGCATTGCAAACACTTTTTTGGTCTCTCAACCCGCTATGAGCTGGTGGGCCGCAGACCCCCTCATCCCAACCCTTCTCCCCTAATTTCGGGAGAAATCGGGGGAGAAGGGCTCTCGGAAACCTTGCCCGGAATCGGCGGGACGCCACGAATACACTTAGAAGCGCATTTGATAGTCTAAGCGAACCGTGACGTTGTTTCGGTTCAAACTATCCGCAATACTGTGTTCATAGCTGACATTGCCGGCAAACAAGCTGAACATCTGGTTGGGACCGGCTCGCTGATCAAACTGAACATGGTAACGGTGAGTCAGCCGTCTTACGACATTGCCTTCATTCTGTTCGATGCCGTAGAAGAGAATGAGCGGACTACCGGTCTTCTTGAACAACTCCAGGTTGACTCCGCCAATCGTGGATTTCGCCCGGCTTTGCTCGTTGATCAATTCTTGCCAGCTTCCACCCAATGTTAGGTTCTCTGATTTAGTGTAATTCACCTTCCACGTATTACTGCGAGCAGCTTGGGGTACTGAGCCCATAAACGCATCGCTTTTAACCACTTCTGGATTGGTTTGAAGCTGATTAATCACTTCCCAGTCTTTCAGGGGTTTTGCCGTAACGCTGTAATCGCGAATCATTACGTTTTGGTTATTTGGTAACGTACGCATCTTGTAGAACAGGTTCAGCTGAAATTTGCTATCTGGCGATCCGTTGGTTTGGAATCGGATGCCCCGATCAATTCCTCGATCACCGGTGGGATCCAACTGACTCTTGTAGTCATA
>JBBQUZ010000030.1:0-41536 GCA_038212035.1 Fimbriimonadales bacterium | reverse complement strand
GCACCCGGACGTCGGCGCGATCTTCGGACGACTACCGGCTACGCCGTCGAATCCCAACCAGTTCGGCGAAGCCGGTAGGCTTGGGATGACCCGTGCCCGAGTCCGGGTGATTTCCGGTGGTTGCGGGGCAACCGGACGTCGGCACGGACAGCCGCCGACTGGCGGCTATGCCGTCGGATCGTAAATACATTTCAACTGGGGCGGGGTTCATTTTGAAATGGCTCGGCAAACCGGGACGAGGGTTGGTGAGGGATGATTCGGATTGGGGCTGACTACTCAAACGTGTTGGCACTTAATATACTTAAGGTACTCATTAAGGGGATGGAATGATTCATTTTAGGACTAAGATTGGCTCGTTTTCAGTTGGTGAAACTGGCGAATTGCTAGTTTATTCAATGAGCCTTAAGATGTGTCCGAAATTTTGTTGGTCATCACGCGGATTTCAAGTAGGGTAATTGCATGTTTAGAACATTTCGCCTTTCTACCTCGTTGGCTGCACTCGGAGTGGCCGCATTTGCCTCAGCTGCCAGTTACACTTCTTTCAACACAATGACCTCCACAGGTTTGTATGTTTCTAATGTCGCCGAAAAATATTATGTCGAGCTTGACAGCGGGGCGAAGGCAAATAATTTGGCAATTAAGGACATATTCGGTTTTTACTTGCTGGCCGCCGACGCCAATACCAGCCTTGGTACGGCATCTTCTCAGAGCGCACCCAATGACTGGATCGTTGACAATGCAAACGGCAAGTTGCTGAACTTTGCCGGATGGGACAACACCAGCAAGTCGAACTCACTTAAACCAACTCACACGGATCCATTCTCATTTACTACGGTCGCCTCACCGGTCACTGTCTACGGATTCCACGTACGATACAATGACGGAACCACATTCTTTTACAAGGGCAATGCGTCCAGCCTGGTCAAACCAGCACCAGTTCCAGAACCGATTACGATGACTCTCGCATTCGCGGGACTTGGATTGGCTGCTCGCAGAAAACTGAAGTCAAGCTAAGTTAGTTTCATTTCTAAACTTAAGCCGGCTCACTCCCTCAAAGGAGTGGGCCGTTTTAGCGTTAAGCGGGGAGTCGATTAGACGATGGGTGCTGGGCTTAGTGCGGACCGGAAACCGACTATTGCAGCACGACGTAGAGAGCGTCCGGAGGAAACTTGAATCGGAACTTCCCCGCCAAACGGGTAGAAGGGATCACTCCGATTCCATTTCCATTCGCATCGAGAGCAGTGGCGGTCATAAGATTCGGATTGGAAACAATGACCTCAAGGTCACCCTTCACCACCCGCCACGGAGCCTTACCGTGGGCAACAACTTCAAACCCGGCGACGGAGCCACCACCCTCTAATTTGACCGTTGCCTCCTTATCTTGCCACCCACTGGGACGAGACCGGGTTCCGAACTGGACGAGAATTTTTTTAGACTCTTTAAGCGGCTTGGTGTCCATAGAAACCGCCAATGCCGCCCCGTATTCGTTTCGGCTGATGAAGGTCACATCAGTCAACGGATGGGCAGGTTTACGGTCAAAGAAGGCGGCGACCCCCTGAGCGCACGGTGAATCTACCGTGCAGAACCCTTTGAGGTTATTCATCACAATCTCCCTCGTGTTACTGGTAACCGAGACTTCCGACGAATTAATGTAAGGCGTTAGCTTGGTGGCTTGGCTCTTGGCGGGATCGCCTCCAAACTCCACTTGAACTGGCCCCACCAGAAAGGCGAGCGGATTCACTCCGGCTTTGATCGAAGACTTTGGAGCAATATCGCCGGCATCTCGATTAGGATCAAAGCTGGCCTCTTCGGCTATGATCGGAGTTTTGCGTTGCCATAGATCGTTCAATTCGTGTTCTTCGATGACCACCGGATCTCCCTGCTTGAGATAGCCTTGCCGAAAGAGCAATGCGGCAGCGGGGAACGTGCCAAGCGTATCTGGGCCACCCATTACCCACTTAGCCTGAGAAGGAAGGTAGCCATTGCCGGATTCAGGAGCGGTAAATTCATCGTCTCCGGTGGCAAACCAATAATAGATATCCACGCCGGTCAGTGACTGGTATGCCGCGGTGAGGAAAGGGCCTTCTGAAGCGTAGCCGGCGGGAAGCACCCAAGAACTCTCCGTGATGAGCATAGGTCGCCCTCGGGTCTGCTTGAGGTTTGTGGGCATTTCCTTTGGATTCAGAAGGCAACTTGGGCTGGTAAACGTATCCCCATCCACAATTGCCCAACCTTCATTAGGCCCTTTATGCACCCCGGCGAAGTATTTGTTCACGGCGTCCACATCGGTGGGAAGATACGTCCAACGCTCGATATCGTTGAGCCGTACTGCGTCTGCGGTCTTCCAATTTCCCGCGTTGATCAGCTGGCGGCATCCCAGAGTATTCCGAAGGTAGTCCACCGTTCCCTTGTTAAAATCCGCCATTACGGATGCCCAGAATTCAGTTTGATCATCCAGCCTACGTGCCCGACCTCCCACTCTTGCCTGAGTGAGCTCCCAAACGTTGTGAAAATCGTAGGAATTCTCGGTCGGACGGTCCTCGACAAGCGCATCGTTATCCCAGTGCTGCGCGATGTTGTGCGCACTTCCATATTTTGCAATGAGCCACTCGCCAAACCGAGCACTCAGATTTTTGCGCTGAACACCCTGAATGTTGTTGACGGTCCAGAAGAACAGGCTGTCTTCGTTTTGGAGTTGAAGGATGGCCAAAGCGGGGTCTTTAGCCAACGGAATTCCCGTGTAAGGGTTCGTGGTAGTCAGAAGTTTTTTCAGCCAAACTCGGTAAGCGGACTGAAGCTTTGGATCAATGAAGAGCAGGCCCAAGGCACTCTGAGTGGGATCTCCGGGAATCCCCCAGGCAGCCGAGAACTTCATGGGCACCGACCAGTAAGGTGAGATGGTGGTGTAGATGCCTTCTTTGCGCATCGCCGCCACACTGCGCCAAATCCAATCTCGGTCAATCTCGTTGATATCGGTGAGTGGCTGACCGGGATTTGGGCTAATTTGGGCATGCAGGCGCACCATATTCACGCCACGTTTAGCCAGAAATCGGGCGTGGTCGGCGAGCTTTGGTTCGGTCTGCCTTCCTAACGGAGCTACGGTGAAAGGCACATTTCGCCCCACGTTGGAATTCAACGCCCAAAACCGGACTGGCTTTCCCCCGCCCAGGCGGAACCCGCCGAGACCATCGGTCGCAACAAATCCAGATTCCCCCGCGGTCTTCTCATTAAGGTAGCGCAAATCTAGTAACGCATCTTTTCGGAAGTCGTCGCGGGCCGGTTTAAAAGCCCAGGTGTTACCCTCGTCCCAGTGCTGCGCCGGAACTCGGCACCCAAGAATAAAGAGAATCCCCACCGCGAGGATATGATGAACTTGAAGTAAAGCCGCTTTGCCCATAAGAATGCCAGTCCGAAGACTGTGACGCACGGGCAACTTCAGAAGTTCGGTGGATCCGGCTACGCCTGGATACGCGGCGGGGCGATGGGGGGCCGACGGCTGGTACTTGATCCGACTACGCCTGCGGTCCCCATGAGTCTACGAATCCGCTCATCGGTTGATGGATGGGTGCTAAAGAGATCGCTACCTTCCCCGGCAAGGCGGAGCGGATTGACGATATAGAGGTGCTGAGTGGCTCGGTTAGCGGATTGAAGTGGGAACGGATCCTGAGAGATCTTGACCAGGGCACGGGCGAGGCCCTCGGGATACCGAGTCAGCTCCGCCGAGGTGGCGTCGGCGAGGAATTCACGCTGACGGCTGACTGCCATCTCCAGAAGCTTGGCAAAGATCGGGGCCAGTATCGCAAGAACAAGGCCAACAATCATAAAGATTGCGCCCAGGTTATTGTCGTCTCGATTTCGACTATCCCTTCTCCCGCCACCAAACCACTGCATGCGTACAAAGAAATCTGCGAGTAACGGAATCAGACCGGCGACCATCGTGATTGTGGTCATAAACCGAATATCTTCATTGCGGATGTGCCCCATTTCGTGGGCAACCACTCCCTGAAGCTCGTCGCGGTCTAGCTTGTCCAGCAATCCGGTGGTCACCGCAACAGAAGCCGTTGCGGGCGAAATTCCGGTGGCAAATGCGTTGGGTGCGGGGTCGTCGATCACGTAGATCTTTGGCTTTGGCAGACCCGCCGCAATCGACATTTCTTCCACCACATTGTCCAGAACCTGGTCCTCCGAGTGAGTCGCCGCTCGGGCACCAGAAATGGAAAGGATGATGCTGGGTCCACTAAACCGCGCAACCACCGCCGCCACCAAGCCCATGACGGTTGCCCCAAGGGTGCCCAAATACCACTGGCGCGGATAATATGCGCCAAAAATGGCGGTACCCAGCGCGGCTAAGAGTAACACCAATAGAAACGCGTAAAGAAGGCTCGCCCGCCGGTTCGCCGCGATTTGCTCAGGAATGGTCCGCATCATCGGTAGTTCAACAGATAGTACGCCTGAAGCAAGCTTGAGGTTGAGCCTCTGGGCACAAAACCCCAGGAAGGAGCTCATATACGTTTAGTGAGGCCTCAACAGGGTGAATTACCTTGGCGGTCTGCACCTCCTTTACGTTAGATCGATACACCCAAGACCGGTGAAATGGGGGTAAAGATGCTACGCCGTCGACTCCCAAAGAGGTCGGCGAAGCCGGTAGGTTCGGGATGACCGTGCTCGAGTCCGGGTGCCTGCCGGTGGTCGCGGGGCAACCGGACGTCGGCACGGTCATCCGACGACTACCGGCTACGCCGTCGAATCCCAATGGCACGCGTGATGTTCCGCTTTCTCGGTGAATGCATCGGCGATTCCCGACATTCGGAAGATACATTGCAACTCAAGAAAACTCATCTGGAGGAGCTAGAATATCCACTCAGAGAAGCGGGTGTTGATTACGATCCTAAATATCTTGACTGAAAGATTCTGGTGCCCCTGACGGGGAACCAACCCATTTCTTGACCGATCCCGGCATGGCGCGGCAGCTTATGCCAGGCTACTCAGGGATAGTCCCTGCCGGGACAAGGGAGGGTTTGTCCCACATACATTTAGTTGAGCCAATTGCAAAACCAGGCATAGACAAGGATTCCGTTGCCTACTTAGGTTCAAAATAGAGATCCTAGTGTAGTGTCTTACAAATCTTCCGATGTTCTCCCAGATTCAAATAGGCAGGAAACCGTGGCGGCGAATTTGTGAGACACTACACTAGTGCTTCGTCTTTGAAGTTTTGCAATTGGCTCAGTTAGGCATCTTCAGACCCATTTCATCGGTCCTTCGAGTATCAATCTAATGTGAAAACCGCGCACGCCCCCAAGGGATTTCACCGTTCGGAGCCCTAACTCAACCTACATGGGAAGGCGGCTCTGGGCTGCTCAGGGGGACCGGCTGCACTTGGAGGCGAAAATCTAGCCGTACCTCGTAGGGGCGCGGCCATGGGAGCCAGATTTTTACGTCCGAAAGGCCGGTGAAGGCGTACTCGGCCGGACCCGCAAAGAACCGGCGACCAAGGAACTGATCCGTGAAGTAGCGCGTGAGGTATTTGTTAAGGTCGCGCTGAACAAAATTGTTCACGGTCTCCCATTCCGCACCGTAAATTTCCTCGTGGGTGCCCACCCCGCCCGAATCGATGATCTCGTAGGCGGCGGGACGGGTGTAGCGATGGTAGGCCACGTCATCCACAAACCGGTGAAGCAGAAACTCCCGTTGAGCCACCTCTCTAACCAGCGGATCCACATTCGTTCGGCGAGCCAGAAGGTATGCATTGGCAGCGGGAATGGCGGTGCCCAACGTGTTACCAGCGGTATTCCATCCAGCAAAGGAGAGTAACTTCATAAGCCGGGCGTGGTCCCATAGGGTGGCGAACAGTAATGGGTCGGCATTGCCATCTTTGGCGAGGTTGATATCCGCAACCGCCACCGGGAAGCCCTGCTCAAGCTCTGACTTGAGCGACTCTTGGAACGCGGTAAAGGTCGCCGCTCGCCGGCCCGGAGTGTTTACGTAGAGTGAATAATCGTAGTTTCCGTTCTTCACCATCGGGCGGGCTCCGCTCGCCAAAATTTGATCCTCCAGGCTCTTGGCAATCGTCTTAGATTCGTAATTAGCGTACTTATATTGCCCAAGCTCGTCAGAGTAAACAATCCTCACTCGGGGAGTCCATTCGCCCGCTTTTAGAAGCGCCCGGCTTAGCAGAATGTTGGCATGCTGATCAATGCCTTCGCAGAAGTAGACTCGTCCGCCAACATACAGCCCATCCACAATCCTCCGCAGCGCCAGAGTTTCTGGAACATGGGGGCCGTGGGCGCGGGCGTCGTCTTGCCCGATGACCAGGTAGTCCCACATTTTAAGCGCGGCCATTCGAATGAGTTCTCGCTGGACTAGGTGATTGCGGACCCGCGTCGATTCGTAGCGGGCAATTTCATCGGCGGGAACTTTGGCTTCAATCCGCGTTTTTTCTGCCTCGAACTTGAGATCTCCAGCGGCCACGATCTGCGCAAGTTCCTCGTAGCGGGTAAGAAGCGCTCGCCAGTCCCGGTTTTGGCGAGTTGCGGTGGGGGCCAGCCGCATGGTGGAACTGAAGGCGTAAAGCTTAGTGTGAGGGGCGCGCTCTCGGATTTCGGCCATCCTGTGAATGCGCGCCATCGCTTGGGTTGCGGTCACAGAAGCTTCTCGGGAGGCGATGAGGCCGCCGTAACCCACCATGTCCGTGCTCGCCACAATTGCGGTGACGTCAGAAAAGTCTTGCGCTTCCAGCCAGTCCAGAATTTCGTCTGGCTTACCGGGGTTTACAAACCTCCCCAGTAGTTCGTACGGCGGCATCCGTACGTCCACGCCCCCAATCCGCGCGATCATCTGCGCAAACTGACCCGCCGCCGGTCGGCTATCTAGAGGAATCAGAATGATTCGGTTTGCCGAAGACACTGCGGCAAACATCGTTAGAATGAGCGCCACCAAAAGCCGAGCCAAACCCAAACCGCTCTTCTTACCGGCGTTCTGCTGTGTCTTCATTTATTCTGCGAATGGCAAAGACCGACATCATTTTTACTAAGTTTAGGAAGTTTTTGCAAAATAGACAAACTCCCTAAGCTGAATATAAGTCGGCTGAAATATGCAAGGAGAAGCATAGTCTCAGAGGAATTAACCCCGCTGGCCCGCGCAACAAGTCGGAGGTTTGTGAAGCTAGGAAACGTTGGAAAGTTTGCGGCGGGCATAGTTTGCGCTACGCTCTACCCAGAACAGGAATGCTTCAAGATCGTCAAGGATCTCTTTGGGCATCCGCACGTACTCACGCATGGGTTCAGAGTCCGCATCCGGGCGCATCGGACCCGCACCGGGAAGCAACATAGCTTCTTCGATATGATCAGAGCTTAGCTTTAGCCCGATATCCTCCCCGATAAGAAATGCAAACATTTTCTCACCGGTGTAGACGCCCATTCCGCCAAACATGCGGCGCGCCCGAACATCGTAAGCCTCAGCGGCCCTCATCATCTGCTCGTACCTAAGTGGACGGTAGACCATAGCGAACCATTGAAAAAGCCAACAAGCAAGGCGTGTATCGTAGCTTACGCCAAACCTATCCGCACCGAACTGCGGAATAATTTATCTTACCATTTCTGGCGGTGGATTTGCCTTAGTAATTGGCCAAACAAGTCTTACAAAAACTGCTCGCCACCCAGATTGTGGAGTTCAAATCGCGGGGTCGGGGTCGGGGACCAATCACCACTCGTTCTATTTGATCCAAACTAAACAAGCCATAGGTTCGAGAATCCAACGAAACCATTCGATTGTCTCCCAGAACATAAACTCGCCCCGCGGGAACCGTTACGGTCCGAAACTCATGGGGGTGTTTTGATGCCGTTCTGGCAGGGTTGAGATCAATGAGATCACTCCACTGTTTTCCCACGTAAATCTGCGGGATTCGGTCACCCGGAAGCATGGCCACTCGCTTAACGATAGTGCCATGTGAAGTTCGCAACACTACCACATCTCCGTGATGGAGGTTTTGAGCGGGCAACGTCCAAGCCACTTCTAGATTTTGATAAGAGGGAGCCATGGATTCCCCCACAAATACTAACGGTCGGTACGGTTGAGATAAAAGCAACCCCAGACCCGCCGAAATGCTAAAGAGTCGTCTGCCGCTTCTTAACCAATTCCAAATTAACTGCATCTTGCCCCCACCCGTATTTCTTTTGGTTTTACGGGTGCGATTCCTCACCGCACTGAACTAGTATTTGTGTAAGACAGTGGATTTACGAGGTGGCGGGGATGAATTTGGGTCCATATGCCCGTCGTTGGCTTAGGTAACGTAGGCCAATGGACCTGAAGCAGCCTAACCAAGCTAGGCGTCTGGTGGTGATTGATGGGTATTCGCTCCTCTATCGCGCCTTCTTTGCCACTCGATACCTCAGCACCAGCGATGGTCGACCCACCAACGCGCTTCACGGCTTTACCGCCATGCTGTTCACGTTATTAGAGAAGGTTAAGCCCACGGCGATTGTGGTCGCCCTAGATGCCCCCGGAAAAACGTTTCGGCATGCGGTGTACGAGGCGTACAAGGGGACGAGGAAGGAAACCCAAGACGAACTCAAAGTCCAACTGAAAGAGGCTCGGCGTCTCATAGAAGCCCTGGGCATCCCCTCCATTGAAGTCACGGGGTTTGAAGCGGATGACGTGGTGGGAACAATTAGCAAATTGGCCGAAGAGAACGGATACGCAACCACCATAGTCAGTGGCGACCTTGACTCGCTCCAGTTGGTGGACGAATTTGTGAGCGTGCTAACCCCCAAAGTTGGCGTCTCCGATACCGTGACTTACGACCGGGAGGCGGTCATTGAGCGCTATGGTTTTGGCCCCGAGTTTGTCCCTGACTTCAAGGCGCTCAAAGGCGACACTTCCGACAATATTCCGGGGGTTCCCGGCATTGGAGACAAAGGGGCGGCAGACCTCATTCTAAAGTTCGGCACGATCGAAAACATGCTCGCCAAGATCGAGGAAATGGAGCCCAAATACCGCAAAAAAATTGATGGGTGCCAAGAGCAGATGATGCAGAGCAAGCACCTGGCCACGATCATTCGTGATGTTCCGTTGGTCTACGATTTTCAGCCGTTTGTTCTCAACGAAGCCCGCATGCAAGCCGCGATTGCGATGCTGGAAAGCTTTGAGCTTAAATCCCACGTGCGTCGCGCCCCTAGCGTTTTGGGTCCCTACTTAGAAGGGGCCGATGCGGAGAATCCGGTGGTGGAAGTGGCAGACCAGGCGATTGAAGTGATTCGGTTGACGCTGGAAGGATTTGATGCGGTCGCCCAATGGATCGGCACTCAGCCATTTGCCGCGTATCCCGGCCCTGCCCCCGCCAAAAGCGATTTGTTTGAAGAAGTGGTTGCGTCTATCTTCTTGGCGGTCGGGGATGAGGTGGTAGAAGTTCCCGAGACCATTGGCCTGGCAATCATCGCCGACCGACCCGCTCAAGCCATCTTCCACGACGCCAAACCAATATTTAAACGGATCGCTGCTCGGCTGGGTGCCCCGCTGTTTGACACGCTGATTGCATCGTTTGTTTTGCGATCCGAACGGTCTCAATACAGTCTTAGAGACCTGGTTCAGAGCTACCTGGATACCGCTGCGCCGGATCAACCCGAGCAAATGGCGGTTGCGCTGGGCCGGCTCTACGCTCCCCTCTCGGCCCGGCTGGATAAAGAACAACAGAGCAACGTGTTGAACGACATAGAAATTCCGCTCATTCCCATTCTTGCGGAAATGGAAAAGCGTGGGATCTGCGCAGAAAGAGAGCGACTGCGCGAATTCTCTAAGGACTTAGAAATTTCGATTGCGCAGGTGCAAACAACCATCTTTGCACTCGCCGGCCAGCAATTTACCATCGGCTCGCCTAAGCAACTGGGCGAGGTTCTGTTTGATAAGCTTAAGATTCCGGGAGCGCAGAAAACCAAAACCGGCTATGCCACCGGAGTAGAAATCCTGGGCGAACTCGCAGCCGAATACGAGATTGCCGCCGAGGTTCTCAACTGGCGGGAGCTCTCCAAACTAAAATCAACCTATGCCGATTCTTTGGAGAAGCTCATTCGCAATGATGGGCGCATTCATACCACCTACAATCAGGCGGGCGCCGCCACGGGAAGACTTTCTTCTAATGACCCAAACCTGCAGAATATTCCGATCCGTACGGAGCTTGGAAGGGAGATTCGACGAGCCTTCCGCGCGGCGGAAGGCTTTCGATTATTGTCGCTTGACTACTCTCAAATAGAATTGCGTGTCCTCGCCCATATGTGCGGCGAGCCCGCATTGGTCCAGGCGTTTGAATCCGGCGAAGACGTCCACTCGGTCACCGCGCGCCAAATGTTTGGACTCGGTGAGGAGAAGGCATCAAAGGACCAACGCAACTTGGCCAAGATGCTCAACTACGCGGTACTGTACGGAGTGAGCGAATTTGGGCTCGCCCAGCAACTCGGCCGGGGTTTTTCCGTGGCGGAAGCCAAACTACTGATTGCCCAGTACAATGAGCGCTTTCCGAGCGTAAAAGGCTTTACCCTTGGCGTGATTGCCGAAGCCAAAAGCAAGGGATTCACCAGCACGCTAATGGGCCGACGGCGGTATTTCCCCGACATCCACGCGCCTAAGATGATGGAACGGCGTTCGGCGGAGCGACAAGCAATGAACGCCCCCATTCAGGGCACGGCGGCAGATATGCTTAAACTCGCCATGATCCACGTGGACAAGTTGCTGGTGGGCGCTAATTCCAAAATGCTTCTCAACGTACACGACGAACTTGTCTTTGAACTGGCCAACGGCGAAGAACATTTGGTGGAGCCGATTCGCAAGGCAATGGAATGTGCTTTGCCACTCAAGGTTCCGGTTGACGTAGACGCCAAGATCGGCAATAACTGGAACGAGATGACGGTGATTGAGCGAGGTTAAGGCTCCATCTTGAATATACAGGGCGACCTAGCGACTGCTCAGCCGAATTTCTGCATCTTCCAACTTTGCCGAGGTTGCGGAGCCGTTGAGATGATTAGGAATCGGGAGTTGTTCAACTAACCCGCGATCAACTGTCCCTGTGGATAACGTCTCGAACCTTTTCCCCAGCCTCACCTCTGACCACCAAGTGATGAGGCCTGCTCCCACGGCGCAAGCAAAAGCGTAGGCTAATGGCAGCGCATTTTCGCCCTGCATGGCCGTCATGGGCCGAAGAATCCATACATACCAACCGGTGTCGCTGTTGTCGTACTGGGCAAATACTGCCAGCAACGGTAATGGCACCACGACCAATGCCAAGAAGCTAACCACTTGAAGAATTCTTGCGAGTTTCAGGTCGTTGAGGTAGGCCGATGTCGCTCGGCCCAAAGACCACATTAAGGTCCAAAATGCAAGGAGGTACACGAATGATGATCCGCTTTCGACCCAACGAATGTGCGCCCCCGTGAGAGCCGCCCCCGCCGTGATCGACAGAGATAACAGAACCACGAGCGAGAGTAAATACGGCAACGCTCCAGCCGGGGTGCCGTCTAACATTCGACGAAAATTGCAGAGTCCGTTGGGCCGGTGTCTACGTGCGCCTTCCCGCGCATAAGCCGTCAAATGCGGAACCACGATAACCAATGGCATTGAAAGCAGAACCGCCACTGGACCCGTGTAGATCGGGCTATCGTTCCAAAATCTGGCCAGGCTGATTCCGGCCACGCCTGCGATGGCCGTAACGTAAACCAGTCCGTGGATCCTCAGACTTCGCACCAGCTTGGAATTGGATGGATCCAGCACGGTTCCCGCCCCCAGAAGCAAGATCTTTGTCGCGGCCAGGCAAATCAAGCACGCGGCAACCCAGTTAGGAAATACCAGGGTTCCAATAGTGGTGGATGTGGGTGCACCGCTCACAACAAAGAACGGGCTCAGATCTAAGAGGAATGTTTGATTGTCTGGCTGATGATCTAGGAGATTAGTGAAAACAGTATAGGAGGCAATCCCCGTTAGGCCCAAATATGCGGCTACTGCCACGTAGGTCCACACCACCGCCGAGACGGCTTTGGTGGCAAGTGTGGAAATGAGCAGGCCAATCGACATCAATACGAGTCCCTGGAACGAAAGGAGGGTGAAGGAAACGAGGACGTCACTCCAAGTGGCCCCACCCAGCACCACGCAGGCGGCGGTAATGGGTAGCGCCAGCACAAGTAGCATCCACGTGTACCTAAAGCCGGCCAGGGCCTTACCGACCAAATAGTATTTTGGCGTTACGGGCGCAGAAAAAATGAGGTCAAGCGATCTTCGTTGCCGCTCTGTTACCACCGCCGTAGCCGCCAAGGCGGGCGTCACCAGAGACACCACAACTCCCAGGAGGATCATCACGGTTTCGTAAAACGAGTGAAGTTTTTGCTGGGCCTCTGCGATGCTGATTGCGGTGCCCTCGCTTTGATTGTAAATGGTCATCGCCACCCCAATCAGAACAATGAGGTAGAGCCCAAACAACAGCACGGATCGGCTCCCGCGAAGTTGCACCCGGTAGTCGCGCACCGAGGTGGCGTTGCCAACGTAAGTTCTCTTCTGAACGTTAAGCCACGCCGTTAGGCCTTTACGGGTGGCCACTAGTTCACCGCTCCGGTGGTGATTTTGAGGAATACGTCTTCCAAATCCGCCTGTTGTTCGGTGAATCCAATTACGCGGTAGCCCTCATGAACCAACAGCATAAGCAGGTCAGACTGAGCTTCTGAATCCCCGGTGAAATCAATTCTCACCTCGCCTTCGCTCATTACTTGAGCATTCAGCACATTGGGTTGGGCGCTCAACAATGTGGCTGCACCTAGCGGGTTGGTAATGACTCTCGCCTCCAGGATTCGAGAAGGGTGGAAGCTACGGACGACCTCCTTTACCGGGCCAAAGGCAAGCAGCTCGCCGTGCTCAATGATGCCTACCGTATTGCAGAAATCGGCCAGCTCGGGCAGGATGTGAGAAGAAACAATGACCATTTTGCCCATCCGACCCAGCTCGGCAATAAGCTCCTTCAGTTCGGCCCGGGCTCGCGGGTCAAGTCCGGAAGCGGGTTCATCCAGCAGGAGCAAAGAAGGATCGTGGACTAGGCACCGGGCCAGCGAAAGACGTTGTTGCATGCCCCGAGACAGCGACTGCACAAACGCATTTCGCTTTACCGTGAGGTTGGTCATCTCCAGAACTGAGTCAATCACTTCCGCACGTTGGCGGAATGGTACTTCGTAGATGGCGGCAAAGAAATCTAAGTATTCCCACACCTTTACGTCGTCGTACAGACCAAAGAAATCCGGCATGTAGCCAATCATCCTTCGCACCTGCATCGGGTCAGTGTGGATGTCTGATCCATTGAGGATTGCGGTGCCCGAAGTTGGCTCGAGCAGAGTGGCAATCATCCTGATCGTAGTGGTCTTGCCCGCTCCATTGGAGCCAATGAATCCAAAAATATCTCCCGGCTGAAGGCTAAACGAGATGCCTTCGACCGCGGTGAGCCCCGCATATTCTTTGCGCAACTTTTGGACTTCAAGCATGAGACTTGGCTTTGCGAAGTGCAGATTTGGATTTGGGGAGAAACTTCACTTCGTTCTCGGCAAAGGTTAACGTGTTGATGGTCCAGCCAATCATCACCGCAGAAAGGGCGGAGTAGATCACCACGTGGGGAAGACCGTAAAGAGCCATAGAAAAGAGCGGATCGTTAGTGTCTTGATAGGGACTTGCTCGAATATACAGCTCATTTAGAGCCATCAGTGGGTGCCCAAGTAAGAGGAACTCAGTGCCGATACGATCACCACTCAGGGCGGTGCCAAACAAAGCGGGTAGAAGTCCTAGAAATACAAGTAGTGAACCTAGAGTGACGCCCAATGCCATAAAACTTCGCTTGACCCGAGCGGAAATCAGCATGGTGAATGCGCAGACCAGAATCGTAAAGCTTAGGCTTACTAGTTCTCCCAAGATAACTTCAATCAAGCCGCTTCCGCCACCTAAAGATTTACCAAGCGAGAGAAACCAGCTGAGGGCAATGGGGATAGCAAAGAAGAACGACGCGACCGACAAAGCGGATAGAGCGCCAAGGAATTTCCCGACCACAATCTGGGCCTTGGATATTGGGGCTACCAGGAGCAGATCCCAGCTTCTGCGTTCTCTTTCTCCGACAATTGCGGAGTGCAACATGGCCGGAGCGGCGAGAGCAAATATCCCCGTTTGGCCCATTACCAAGGCAAGCGGAGGAATGGATCCCCTGGCCGCAATCAGCACGAGGATGAGGCTGAAGTAGATCACCAGGACCAGAGCCAGCATCACATTAGTGATAGGGTTAGGCCCAAATGTGAGAAACCGGCGGCGAAAACGAGTGACCTCCACGATCATTGGATTCTCGATGATGAGGTTTCGGGCAAGAGTTTGGAGTCGCGCACGACCCCGAGTTCGCGACTTTGTTTGAATCACTGCAGGTTGTCTCCAAAGAAGGCAAGTGACAGGTGGGAGTACTCTTTGAAATCGGATCCAATTTGCGGGCCGGGGCGGAAACCCACTAATTCGCCGCAGAGCACGGGCACCGATGTCTTGGAAGTAAATTGAAGGACGCTGCTCGCAGGTGGACCTCCAAAGGTATCGCGCACCGGCTTGGCGATGGGAAGCGAAACGGTTTCGGTTGACCCGGGCGTTAGGCGATAGACTTCTACCACCCTGCCACGAACCGTTAAGGTCGCTTTTGCCAGCTCATAAGGACTGGCATTTGTTACTGTGTAAGTTTCCAGGTTGTTGCGGTTGGCACTCTTTTTGATCGCGAACCAATGGGCCAACGGGATATGTTGGGTATAGCTAAATTCCCTGAACGCCAAGTTGGGCACGCTTAGCTGCGCCACTGAAATTTGACCGGTATCGGTGGCCTGAATTCCAGAAAGATCACCTTGTTCCTCCTGGCTAGAAAGCACGCCATTACCATTACTCCGCGTGGTGTGGGCATTAGTCAATCGTTGCAGCCCGTCCCAATTAAGGCTGTAATTACCCGATGACGGAAAGAACATCTGGGTTTTTCCAATAAATATGCCTTCATTAGAACTTGCCTCCGCCAGCAGGATGCCCTGTGAAGCGGTTGACAATTTGGCCGAATATAGGCCGTGTGCCGAACTAAACAGGACGCCCGCAAACACTAAACTAATGGCCGGAGCAGTTACCCAAGCCAGTTCTCCTCGATTGAACTTCTTTAGAATGAGGAAATTAATCGGGATCACGGCCAGGAAATAGCTACACAGAATGGCAAACACTTGGGTAGCGGGGGGCAGGGTTGCGTTAAAAGGATTTTGCACTGCGCCGGCAACCGGAGTTGCGGATTCTTCCTTCGCCACCGTATTCGGATTGAAGCTAGTTGTCGGCCGAGTGCTTGACTCTTGAAGGAAGGCTCTCGCCTTAAGACCGTTTCCCTGGCCGAGTGCCTTCATAAGTAGAGTCTTTCGGCCGCCCCAATCCGCGGTAGCGCCCGAAAAAAAGTCAACCGCCAGAAATGTTACGGTTCCCAAGCCAGAAGACTTTTCCGCAATAAGAGGAATTTGCTTTCCATTCTCGCTGACCTGCAGTTTTGAATCCGCGCCCGCCAAAATGCCCTGGGTCACAGAGACGGAATTTGGAGCCAACTCGTCCACGTATTCGCTCAAGTTCCTTGTATGGGTGAGGGCAACCGTTTTAACGTTTCGTACGGGCAAAAGATTTTTCCAGCGCGCGTCGTTGAGTACGGCCAGATCTTGCCCCCCTGTAAACATCAGGGAACCTCCAGTCAACACGTATTCCTGAATCGCCTTAACGGCAGAATCGCTTAGATTTTCGGATCCAGGTCCCAAAATAATCGCCGATGTCGTGCTGTAGCATATAGCGCGATCGGGGGCGTCCCCGGGCTGTACGTAGTTCACCGCGTAGGGTGTTGCACGGTCGCCGTTTGAGCTATTTATTGGCTCATCAGCCAGAGGAGACCGTCGTCCGCCGACCAAGAAATCTAGGGATCCAGAATTGTTGGAGATCAACAGAATGTGTCGCTGGATTGAATTTTCGTTGGATCCGAACAAGCTCTTATCAATTGAACCTTTCGAGGTTTGCAGAGTCGCATTAGTTGAATTAGAATCCAGTGTTGTGTAGACGGTGAGAACCGTTGACCCGTGCCCCTTCAATTTCACTGGGTACGTCATTGCGCAATTAGAATTTTGTACGAGCAGGTTCCCGGAGGTTTCATCGCCCGCATTATCAAAGTGCACGCGAATGGGGACAATGCCATTCCAGGCGTCTTCACCGGAGAAAATTCGACTCATCCCCATCTCGAGGCCGTCGATGCCCGAAGCGCTCGCTACGGCCGCAAGGCCAAATCCGATGACGCCAATCCCTATCTTTTGCCACTTCATTTTGTAAATCCCTAACCGGCAGACGCATTGCGGCGCACAATTAGTTTGAACTCGTTTTTCGCTGGACGCATTGGAGTTCGAATTGGCCGCAATCGCGACCATGTATGCCGTTTCAAATGAGGCAAAAGACCTATTGCGCTTCCATTTAGATTCGTCGTAAAGCTGGCTTGACTTGCGAATGTTTGGCCGCTAGATTTAGTGATTCACAGCAAATGGGGCCTTGGCCGGCCCTCAATTGCCAGTTGATGATGGAGCCCGGTGGTACTGACGGGTTCAATTGGCGGAACCTGATCCATAATCACTACCACCACTGGGTCGCCCGTCTTCTCGCTCGCCCTAGATAAGCCGTTATGAGCCAACAAATTGATGACGTAAGAATCCGTGCCATTCGGCCCCTTCTATCACCCGCGATCTTGGCCGAAGAGATTCCCATAACGCCCCCCGTCTCGGCCTTAATCAGCGGCACCCGTTCCGCGATTTCCGACGCAGTTTACGGGCGAGACTCCCGTTTGGTCGTAGTGATTGGACCGTGTTCGATTCATGACCCCGTGGCCGCCTTAGAATTTGGGTCGTGGCTCAAGGCGCAATCGGAGCGTTATTCGGACGATCTTTTGATGGTGATGCGCGCCTACTTTGAGAAACCTCGCACCACCGTAGGATGGAAGGGCCTCATCAACGATCCGGATATCGATGAGTCATTCCAAATTAACAAGGGATTGCGCGCGGCGAGAAAACTGCTGAAAGACCTTGCCGAAATGGGGCTCCCTGCCGGAACCGAGTTCCTAGACACCAATGTTCCTCAACACATTGCCGACCTGATCACTTGGGGCGCGATCGGAGCCCGAACGAGCGAAAGCCAAATCCATCGAGAACTGGCTTCTGGCCTCTCGATGCCGATTGGGTTTAAAAACGCGACCGACGGCAATTTTCGCACCGCGGTAGACGCCGTGAAGGCAGCACAATCCGCCCATTGGTTCCCCGGAATGACCAAGGAAGGAATCGCCGCGATCCTCCAGACGTCCGGAAATGATTCCTGTCATGTGATTCTGCGGGGTGGCTCCAGCACCGGGCCGAATTTTGATGTGGAGCACGTCACCCAGGTTTCTGAAGCGCTGGACAAAGAGCGACTTCCGGCGCGATTGATGGTGGATTGTAGCCACGGCAATAGTTCCAAACAGCACGTGCGACAACTTGCCGTCGCCGAAGATATCGGCAATCAGATCGCAACGGGAAAATCACCCATCTTTGGCGTGATGGTCGAAGCAAATTTGGTCGAAGGTCGCCAAGACTACGTCCCCGGCCAACCCACCACTTACGGTCAGAGCATTACCGACGCCTGCATATCTATTCAGCAGGCAGACGGCCTGCTGGAAGGCCTAGCTAGGTCGGTAAAAGCGGCAAAAACGTAGCTTCTGGCGTCCCGCCGACCATCGGACGGTCGGCGTTTTTGGTTGGTTAGTAAGGGAGGGCTTTTCGCCTGCGGCGTTCAGAACCCTCGATTGCAATGGTGGTTCGTCCATTGCGGGAGAGGGCAGGGTGCAATACTGTTTAGTTAGGCTCCTTTTGGGCCCATTTCATCGGTCTTGGGTGTGGCGATCTAATGTAAAAAAGGCGCAGACCGCCAATTTAATGCACCCTTTCCATACTTAACTAAACTGTATTGGGGCAGGGTGAGGGTGAATTCCGATTCTTGTCTGTCCCTTCCGCAAAAGAAGGAGTCAATGCCCTCGTAGATCCCGACCGTGGAAACCACCTTTTGGGTTCTCAACCCACTACAAACTGGTAGGCCGCCGACCCCCTCATCCCAACCCTTCTCCCCCAGTTTTCGGAAAAACTGGGGGAGAAGGGCTTTCAGAACCCTCGCCTGCGGCGGTCGGAACCCTCGCCTGCGGCGGTGGTTCGTACATTGTGGGAAACGTTTTTCTTGGCTTCGACGCGTGCCTTCGAACTGGCCGTATCAGGATCTGTAGAGCAGTCTTGGCCAAGACGCCAACGTCGATTTGAGGAGTTACTCAGTTCTTTTGGCACGGGTTACGCGAGTGCGGGGATATGCGCACCTAGACATTGACGTGGTCGGGCAAAGTGGCAAGGGGGAAAACACAATCCGAAGCTCGAACCTGAACACTCCGGGAATTTCCACGATCCACCTTGGCCAGTTGCTGGTTCCCAACTCATAATTGGAGGACTCAACGAGGGATGCTGTGCAACCTACGATTGGGTGCGCATTGTGAGCCCTAATGACGCACTTTTTCTCGCCGCTAACCCAGACTGGCCGGACGTGCGAATGATGCGAAGACGAATACTTTGCTCGGAGGGCTACTCGATCTCGGCCTCAGCCATCCATTCAGGATGCGGTGCGTAACGGTCGCAAGCTCCCTGCGTCGGCTGACGCACGGCTAAGTTCATGCGACTCCATCAGAGTCGGCAAGATGGAATACCTTTACCAACGCGAATGCGAGAGGATCATAGCAATCCCAATATAATGGCTGTGGGCATCTTGGAAGTGCGCAAAGAAATTCGGAGTAATTTGATTACGTGCCCATAATAGGAACGAAATTTCCAATTCAAGAGTAGCATGTCACTGGATATATTCCGCTAACGGGGCGTGCATAAATCCAAAGGCTAAACTTCAGGCGTTTTCCCATGCCACTTGAAACCTACTCTCAGGATATTGTCGACACGGTTAGAGAACCCCTGTTGATGCTGGACAGCACCCTACTTGTTCACTCAGCCAATTTAGCGTTCTACCAAACTTTTAAGGTGACTCCAGAAGAAACCGAGCACCACCTCATCTACGAGTTGGGTAACGGACAATGGGACATCCCTGACCTGCGCACCCTGCTTGAAGACGTGGTTCTCAAGAGCTTAGTATTCAACGACTTTGAGCTTGTCCATACTTTCCCCGTCATCGGGCGCCGTGTGATGTTGCTCAATGCACGAAAGCTTAAAGCGGGCAACCACGGGGAGTTGCTTGTACTCGCGATGGAAGACGTGACCCAGCGCCGATTCGCGGAAGAAGGGGTCGCGAGGGCGGCAGAGGACTTGGAAGCAATTGAGACGTTCTCTCAAAACATCGTAGACACCGTGCGAGAACCGCTTCTGATGTTGGACACCACCTTGCGCGTGCACTCCGCAAATAGAGCCTTTTATCAAACTTTCCACGTCTCCAAAGAAGAAACCGAAAATCGACTCATTTACGAATTGGGCAACGGCCAGTGGGACATCCCGGCCCTACGAACTCTTCTGGAAGACATCGTCCCCAAGAGTTCGGTCTTCAGCGATTTTGAGCTTGAACACACGTTTCCCATCATTGGGCGTCGGGTCATGTTGCTCAATGCGCGCCAGCTCAAGGCAGGGAACCACGGGGAACTTCTTGTGCTGGCAATGGAGGACGTGACGGCGAGCAAACAGGCGGAAGAGGAACTGCTCCATGCCGGTGCGCTCCAAAGCGCAATCTTTAATAGCGCGAACTTCTCCAGAATTGCCACGGACGAGAAGGGTGTCATCCAGATTTTTAACGTGGGAGCAGAGCGCATGCTTGGCTATACGGCGGCGGAGGTGATGAACAAAATTACTCCGGCCGATATTTCTGATCCGCAGGAAGTCATCACCCGGGCCAAAGCTCTGAGCGCCGAACTCGGAACTACGATCACCCCCGGCTTCGAAGCATTGGTTTTCAAAGCGTCCCGCGGAATTGAAGATATCTACGAGTTGACCTATATTCGCAAAGACGGTAGTCGCTTCCCGGCAATCGTGTCCGTTACCGCCCTGCGCGATGCCCAAGGCGGGATTATCGGCTACCTCCTCATCGGCACCGATAACACCGCCCGTAAGCAAGTGGAAGCGGAGCGAATGTTGCTGGACCAACGCGTTCGCGACCAACAGTTTTATACGCGCTCGCTGATTGAATCCAATATCGATGCGCTGATGACTACCGATCCACGCGGCATCATCACCGACGTCAACAAGCAAATGGAGGCACTCACCGGATGCACGCGAGACGAACTGATCGGAGCGCCGTTCAAGGACTACTTCACGGATCCTGAACGGGCCGAAGCGGGCATCAAGTTGGTGCTAGGCGAAGGAAAACTTACCGACTACGAATTGACCGCACGTGCCCGTGACGGCAAGGAGACCGTGGTCTCCTACAACGCCTCCATCTTCCATGATCGGGACCGCAAGTTGCAGGGAGTGTTCGCCGCCGCGAGAGACGTAACGGAACGCAAACGGTATGAGCAGTCCTTAAAGCAAGCTAACCAAGCAAAAAGCAGCTTTCTTGCTAACATGAGCCACGAGTTGCGGACTCCCCTCAATGCCATCCTGGGCTATTCAGAGATGCTTCACGAGGAGGCCGTCGAGCGAAAATTAGACGCCTTCAGCACAGATCTGGCCAAGATCGGCACCGCCGGCCGGCACCTTCTCTCGCTCATCAACGATATTCTCGACCTATCCAAAATCGAGGAGGGCAAGATGGAGCTCTACCTTGAGACTTTTAGCGTGCCCAGGCTGATCGAAGAGGTTGTAGAGACCATTCGCCCCCTGGTTAACGCCAACGCCAATACCCTCCACGTCAAATGCCCCTCAGATCTCGGCACTATGCACGCCGACGTGACCAAAACCCGTCAGAGCCTTTTCAACTTGCTCTCCAACGCGGCTAAATTCACTGACAAAGGCGACGTCACCCTTGAAGTTTCTCGCGAGACTATGGAGGACCGCGAGTGGATATGGTTCCGCGTGTCAGATACGGGAATTGGCCTCAGTGCAGAGCAGCTAGTAAAGCTGTTTCAAACGTTCAGCCAAGCCGATGCTTCCACTACCCGTAAATTTGGCGGGTCTGGGTTGGGTCTTTCTCTCACGCGCCGGTTCTGCCAGATGATGGGTGGGGACGTGACAGTCAAGAGCGAACCTGGCGAGGGCAGTACCTTCATAATCAAAGTGCCGGCCACGGTAAGCGACCTTGAGCCGTCTGAACCAGAGTGGCCCGTACCATTGGAAACTCCGATCGTCGATACGAAAAGAGCACCTGGCATCACAGGAGGATTGCCGGAGTCTGGAAGGAGTGTCTTGGTAATAGACGACGATCCAACCCAGCGCGACCTTATGAGCCGATTTCTTAAAAACGAAGGTTTTACGGTCGAAACCGCAAGAAATGGCGATGAAGGATTGCGTCTCGCCCGCCGCCTGATGCCAGTTGCGATTACCCTGGATGTCATGATGCCGGGTATGGACGGATGGACCGTTTTAGCTTTGCTCAAGGCCGATCCCACCGTGTGCAACATCCCCGTCGTTATGTTAACGATGATGGATGACCGGAAGCGGGGGTTCGCGATGGGGGCGGCTAACTACATGACGAAACCGGTGGATCGCAAATCACTGGCGCAGATACTGGCAAAGTATCGCTGTCCAAACCCGCCCTGGTCGGTTCTGGTGGTGGAAGACGATGCCGACACACGAGAGCTGATGCGCACGATGTTGGAGCGGGCGGGCTGGGGGGTCTCTGAAGCTGAAAATGGCCGGGTGGCATTGGAGCGTGTTGCCGCCAACCGACCCACATTAATTCTGCTCGATCTCATCATGCCGGAAATGGACGGCTTTGAGTTTGCGGTTGAGATGCACCTTAGCGCCGAAATGCGTTCCATACCGATGATCGTATTGACGGCCAAGGATCTCACCACCGAAGATTTGATCCGATTGGACGGGAGCGTCCACTCGATCCTCGACAAAAGGGGTTGCTCGCGAGAAGAGTTGATGGGCCAGGTTCGCGATGTGTTGGCGGACTGGACCGAACCTTCAACTGCAAAACGGACTGAGCGAATACTGATGGTGGACAGTAATGGCTAAGATTTTGCTCGTTGAAGACAATGAGATGAACCGGGACATGCTCTCTCGCCGCTTGGCTCGCCGAGGATATGACGTCGTGATCGCCGTAGATGGAGAAAGTGGTCTCGCTTTGGCCTCAACAGAGTCGCCGGACCTGATTCTTATGGACATGAGCCTGCCCCTTCTTGACGGCTGGGAAGCTTCACGTCGTCTCAAAGCCGAACCGGCCACCCAACATATTCCCGTCATCGCACTTACCGCCCACGCTATGTCGAGCGACCGAGACAAGGCCATTGACGCGGGCTGCGACGATTACGACACTAAGCCGGTTGAGCTGGACCGCCTCTTGCAAAAGATGGAAGCTCTTCTTGCCGCTTCCCACAAGGCATATTAACCATGATCGAAGTTCCCCCGCCCAATATCAAAGCACCCGTCCGTAACCTGACCCCTCAGTTACTCCACGATCTGCGCACCCCGCTTAATCACATCATCGGATATAGCGAAATGCTCCTGGGGCAAGTCCAGGAGGAAGGGCAGACCAGCTTAGTTCCTGACTTGAAGAGAATTCAGGGTGCCGGGCAACAACTGCTTGCGCTACTAGACAACAGGTTGTCTGGGCCAAAAGGGGATTTGACCTCAGACGAAGGCTTGCCGCAGGTCAACGCGTTGGCGAGTCGGAAGTCCGTCACGGCAGACGGCGACCCAACGGGCCAATTAGACTCCGAAGGTTCGCAACCTTTGATACTGGTCGTCGACGATAACAAAGAAAACCGTGATCTTCTTGCTCGCCGTCTCCAGCAACAGAACTATGGAGTCGAAATGGCCGAAAATGGGCTTGAGGCATTGGCCCGCTTACGGTCACAGTCGTTCGACCTCGTGCTCTTGGACATTATGATGCCCGAGATTGACGGCTATGAAGTTCTCCAACAATTAAAGGCCGATGAATCGTTGCGCCACATTCCGGTCATCATGGTCTCGGCTGTAGATGAGTTGAGCAGCGTGGTGCGTTGCATAGAGATGGGCGCACAGGATTATTTGCTTAAGCCCTGCGAACCCACCCTGCTAAAAGCGCGCGTCGGTGCGTGTTTAGACAAGAAACGTGCTCACGACCGCGAGACGAGGCTCTTTGCGCAACTTGAACAAAACTTCAAACGCCTCCAGGAACTCGAGCAATTGCGTGACAGCCTCACGCACATGATCATCCATGATTTGCGGACACCCCTCAGTTCCCTGATCTCGGGAATGCAGGCGGTGCTAGGCATGGGCGAACTCAATGGTGACCAGCACGAAGCGGTTCGTATCGCCCTTTCGGGCGGCGAAACGTTGTTATCCATGATTAACGGGCTGCTGGACATTGACAAAATGGAGTCGGGTCTAATGCAGCTCGACTACTCTTTGCTCGACGCCGCCATGCTGGTTTCCCGTGCCCTCGACCAAGTCACCCAATTGGCCGCCGACCGAGGGCAAACGCTGGGTACGAATATCCCCGAAGACCTACCCGCGTTCGAGGGTGATGACCACACCTTGCGCCGAACCCTCGTCAATTTGATAGGAAATGCAATAAAATTCACTCCAGATGGTGGTACCGTCACGGTTGCGGTGAGTCAAAGCAAAGATGGGGAGTCCTTAGTGTTTTCTGTCCACGACACGGGAGAAGGCATTCCGGCCGAATCGTTCAAGCGCATATTCGAAAAATTCGGACAGGTGAACTCACGCAAAGGGGGGCGGACCATGAGCACCGGTTTGGGTTTGACTTTTTGCCGGCTCGCGGTGGAAGCCCACGGGGGCAAAATCGGAGTAGAAAGTGTGCCAGGAGAAGGCAGCGATTTCACCTTTACCATTCCGTTGGTACAGGGCGGGTGAACAGGGCCCAGCGCCGCCGGCAACATCAGGCCAAGGTACACAATTCATGAATAATCCACCCACCTTTACCAACAAGTCTTTGCATAGCAAAGCGATCGTCAGCCTTGATGGAGGGGCCAAAATTGGTAACGTTGAAGATATATTAATCGACCCTCAGGGCCTTAGATTTGTGGCTCTCCTGATTAAAGGCGAGAAAGGTGAATCTGTGTTGCCCAAAGAGAATATCAAAATGATCGGTGACGACGCGGTCACCATCGAAAGTGTGAGTGCGACCCAATCCTCTGCTCATTCCTTTCCGGGCACCCGGCCGTTTTCTGCTTTCCGTGGATACAAAGTTGTAAACAGTTCCGGTAGTTTAGTGGGCGAGCTCCATGATATTGAGATCGAACCTACGTCGGGCGCATTCGTATCACTAGATGTTCGCAGTGGCGGCGTTTTAGGAATTGGCACTCATAGGCACCACATTTCCGCCAATGATATTTGCAGTTTTGGACCCGACTTGATCACGATTCAAGCCACGGTTACCGAAGCTCCGGTCGCGTGAACGGGTTCCCGGCCGGTCTTTTGGAACCCTCTCCCTGAACCGTTCCGCTACGAAAAAAAGTAGCCCCGATTATCGATCGTCTGGGGTCGATAGTCGGGGCTATTCTTTCCGTTCGAGTTATTTGGCCGTGCGAGTTATCTTGCGAAGGCTCGGCCGTTGGTGGAGGGACCTCTTCGATCGCCTCCGCCGCTATGACCGCCACCACCGAACGAGCGATTGCCTCCCTGGAACGGGCGACCTTTGCCGGGGGTGTGAGGGCGACCTTGACCCATGGGTCGTCGTCGCTCTAGCGTGAGTAAGGACTGGGTGCTAAGAGGAATCTCGGCGCGCAGAATTCGCTCAATCGCCATCACGGCTTGGGTTTGCTCCGGGGTGGCCATCGTAATCGCTTTACCGGTCTCCCCCGCTCGACCGGTACGACCGATGCGATGGACATAATCCTCTGCTTGGTCGGGAAGGTCAAAATTCACTACCAGTCCAATGCACGGCACGTCAATGCCGCGAGCGGCCACGTCGGTCGCTACCAGAATTCGGTACCGACCAGATCGGAAGCCATCCAGCGCCTCTTTACGCTGAGATTGGGTTCGATCCGCGTGGAGTTCAGCCACCGTGTGACCCAAGGTCTTCACGTATTTGGCCAATTTACGGGCACCGTGGCGGGTTCGGGCAAACACGAGAACCGTTCCTTTTTCGTCGTAGAGCAAGTTGGTCAATACTTCCAGCTTGTTGTCTAGAGTGGAAACGATGAGTTCTTGCGAAATACTGTCCGCACGAGTACCGGCGGGTTTGATCTCCACTCGCTTCGGATCGCGAAGGTAGCCTTCGGCGAGTCGGGCAACGGAGTTAGGCATGGTGGCCGAGAACAGCAGAGTCTGCCGCGTGGCGGGGGTCTGCATCAGGATGCGGCGGATCGCGGGCTCAAAGCCCATGTCCAACATGCGATCTGCTTCATCTAGCACGACTACCTGAACCGTCTTGAGGCTCAGCGTTCCTTGCTGAAGGTGATCTGTGAGTCGGCCTGGAGTGGCCACGATGATTCGGGGTTGCGTTCGCAACTGAGCCACTTGCCGGCCCATGGATGCGCCGCCGATGATGACGGCGGTTCTTAGTCGAAGCGGGCGCGCCAGCTTAAGTAGGGATTCCTCCACTTGGAGGGCGAGTTCGCGGCTGGGGACGAGGATGAGTGCGGTTCCTTCCGACTCTTTTAGTCTTTCCATCAGCGGAAGACCGAAGGCAAAGGTCTTTCCGGTTCCGGTCTGCGCGATACCGATTAGGTCATGCCCCTGGCCGACGATGGGAATCGCCTGGCGTTGGATGGGGGTTGGCTCCACAAAGCCTAGGTCGCTCAAGGTGTGAAGGATCACACGCGAGAGGCCCAGATCGGTAAAGCCAGATACGGATTCGATTGGTTCAGTGGTCATAAATAGAAACGCCCGAGCCGTACGTAACCGGTTGGGCACTCCCAGTATGACGCCTCCAAGGGTTTGGCTGTTGCCCACTGCAGGTTCCCTTGAGCCATCGGCGCCCGTAAAGCGGCCCCCATTGGCTGAACATGGGACAATTACGAGCAACATCCGTGCGAATTTTGCGGGGAGACGGGTAGCCTCGCAACTCTGCTAGGATCCTTTTTTAGATGCCAAATTTCTTAACTCTTATTGCCGCCGCTCAACTCGGAACCGTTCACTTTGCCCCCCAACCCGCGCTCACCCTCGTGGTTCATCCCGGCGAACAAATCGCCCTGTGTGGTGATTCAATCACGGAGCAAAGGCAGTATTCCCGCATCATCGAGACGTATCTCCGGGCGTGTGAACCCGGTCTCAATGTTGATTTTCGCCAGTTTGGCTGGAGTGGAGAGACCTGGACGGGGTTCCTTGCTCGCCTTGATCAAGACGTTTTGCGGTTCAAACCCACGCTTGCTCTCACGGTTTACGGGATGAACGATCATGGCTACGCGGCAATTAACCCCGCGATTGACGATGCGTACACCGCGAACACCCAAGCGGGCGTGTTGCGGTTTAAGAAGGCCGGATCAAGAGTGGTGATTTGTTCTCCCAATTCCATCGGTAAAGTTCCCTCGTGGGCCGGCAAGGCAACCGTCCCAGAAATGAACACTCATCTCACCCGCCTCGCCCGAATCTGCCAGAATGTTGCGGCCGAAAATCATGTGGGATTCATTGACAACAATGCGGTGATGTTTAACACGGCACAGCACGCCAAGGAAAAGTTTGGACCGGGTTACTGCTTAGAAGGCGGAGATGGAGTTCACCCCGATTGGGCGGGCCATATGGTGATGGCGTATGGCCTGCTTAAGGGACTGGGCTTCAAAGGCGACCTGGGTGCCATCTATGTGAGTCTTAAGGGAAATGGAACCGCAAAGGGAGAGAATGGACACCGTGTGATTTCAGTCAAGAAGGGTGTGGTCACCGTGGTCAGTTCTCGATTTCCATTCTACATTCCGGTGGGTGATGCGGCAAGCAACCACACAATGGCTTCCGCGGTGGCCTTAGTGCCGTTTCAGCGCGACCTGAATCGGTTCCGACTCGTGCTCAACGGGGCCACCAAGCCTTACTACCGAGTGGCGTGGGGAAACACCGCGCACCTGTATTCCCGAAGTCAGATGGCCAAAGGCATTAACCTGGCCGAAGAATTCCCCGTGAATCCGTTAACCAATCCATTTGTAGAATTAGACCACGCAGTAGCGGCCAAGCAAGCCTTTGAGACCATCCAGATCAAGACCCTGTTTCGCAGCGTATCGGGGAAGGATGAACTGGATTGGATGTCTCACGAATCAGAGCTGATGCGCGATCAACTTATTTACGCGATAAAGCAGAGACAGCAGCCGGTCACGCACACAATATCGATCACGGTTGCGTCGTCCAAACGTTAACCTAAGGCGCGATACCGCTGGGAAGCATATGTCCCATCTTATCGCGCTTTGTATCCATGTAGCGTTCGCGTTCGGGTGCCGACTCCACCACGATGGGCACATGCCCCACGATATCTAGGCCGTATCCCTGGAGACCGGTGATCTTCTTGGGATTGTTGGTCATCAAAATGAGGTGACGCAATCCAAGATCGGCCAGCACCTGAGCTCCCAGGCCGTAGTCGCGTAGGTCCGCTTTGAACCCTAGGGCCACGTTGGCTTCCACGGTGTCCATTCCCTTGTCTTGAAGTTCATAAGCACGCAACTTATTAACCAAGCCAATTCCACGGCCCTCTTGGGCAATGTACAGCACCACGCCTCGACCGGCTTCCTCAATGTGATTCAGGGCGTATTGCAACTGGTCACCGCAGTCGCATCTAAGCGAGCCAAGCAAGTCCCCGGTGAGGCAGGAGGAATGGACCCGGACCAGAACCGGTTCATCCGTGCACACATCACCCTTGACAATGGCAACGTAGGGGTGGGGCTCTACCGAAGTCTCGTATGCGTAAAGTTGAAAGTGACCGAACTTGGTGGGGAAGTCAATGGGGCCCGCCTGCCGAGTGACGAGCTTTTCGTGCTTGCGTCGGTAGGCAATGAGGTCAGCGATGGTGATGACTTTGAGGTTGTGCCGCTCTGCGTAGGGAAACAGGCCGTCTAACCGCATCATCGTGCCGTCCTCATTGAGAATCTCGCAGCCAACTCCTACCGGCTTAAATCCGGCGAGGGTACAGAGGTCAACAATTGCTTCCGTGTGGCCGGCGCGGCGCAGAACGCCCCCTTTTTCCGCTCGCAAAGGAATAATGTGTCCGGGGCGACCGAGGTCATCGGGCTTGGCGTGGTCATCCACAAAGACCGCAACCGTTGCGGCGCGGTCTTGGGCGGAAACTCCGGTCGTCGCCCCTTTGAGCGCGTCAACCGTCTCGGCCATGGCGGTTCCGTGCCGCGCGGTATTTTGCCGGGTCATCATGTTGATGCCCAGCTCTTTTAGCCTTTCTTCCGTGGTGGGGATAAACGGAACCCCACGACCTTCTCGGATCATGAAATTCATGATATGCGGAGTGCAGGTTTCGGCGGCCACCACCAAATCTCCTTCGTTTTCTCGATCTGGATCGTCCACCACAACAATCATGTGGCCCTTCCTCAGCTCTTCAAGGGCATCCTCAATGGTCGCAAACGGCATGTCCTATTCTACGCCTTTAGGTGCTTGGGGCGTCTTCGTGAGACCGGGGACAGTACGGTTCACTCCCAACTATGCCTTGATGAACCAACTTTGGCGCGATATTCTCCAAGGTAAACTGCGGTCATGCGAGAAGGTTGGAAACTAGAAATATTTAGCTCCATCGAAGAGGCGGACGAAGCCGATCGCCTCGCCAATCTTGCTCGCACCGGGCGCGAGCGAATCCAAATCCTGACCGCGATTTCTACACCAAATGCGACAAGATCTGAACGAAGACTTCCGGGATTTTATGAAATCCTTGACGGACCAGAACGTTGATTTCCTTATCGTGGGTGCGCATGCTCTTGCCTTCCACGGGGTAGCTCGATACACCCAAGACCTTGACCTTTGGATGCAGCGTTCTGCCCAAAACGTTGCCCGTTTGCAAATGGCACTGTCTGAATTTGGTATCACCTTCGGCGACTTAGATGCTCTTTCGGGCTTTGTGTGGGTTAGGTTAAGAATAGGATTCTGCGGTTAATCCAGATCACCCGGAGCGCGGCACGGTGATCCGATGACTACCAGGGTCGGCGAAGCCGGTAGCCTCGGGATGTCGGTGCCCGAGTCCGGGTGATGGTCGGTGATCCCGGGGCAACCGGACCGCGGCACGGATATCCGCGGTATACATCTCATACGTGTACAACCGCGTGCACCTTGCCGTACGCGAGCTGCCGGAAGGCCGCAGGATGCGAGCAACCTTGTCCTCCTGCGCGCGGCAATGGGTGCGTTGCCGGGGGATGAGGGGTCCACGACTAAACATTACTCGGAACCTGAACAAGGGCAATCCGCCCGGCGTCTCCCGTGCCATAATGAGTCTTCGACATGTACCCATCCCTTCTTTAGCCGCTGCTGCGCGACCAGAACTCTGCGTGGCCTTTTGTCACCACGCCCTTTACGAGATCTGAGAAGAATCCATGTTCCGTTCCGAAGCCCTTAAAAATCGTGCCTTCCGCGACCTATGGTTAGGTCAGGCTATCTCCCAAATGGGGGATGCCTTCTACTACATCACCTTCATGTTCATGGTGAAGAAGGTGACCGGCTCTACCGCGATGGTGGGGGTGGTTGGTGTTTTGGAGACGCTTCCGTATCTGCTGTTAGGACCTCATGCCGGGGTGCTGGCAGATCGGATGGATCGTCGTCGGATCATGTTGCTTTCAGATCTCGTGAGCGCAGGAACCCTGATCCTTTTTGCCTCCATCATCTTTATGCAGGGCAAGCCTCCGGTAGCCATGATGCTTGTCACGGTCTGCCTGTTGACGTGCGTTCGGTGCTACTTTATGCCCGCAAAGAGCGCGGCAATTCCTTCAATCGTGCCGGGCCCAATGTTGATGCGGGCGAATGCGCTGAGCCAAACCACCGCCAACATCATGCCGTTGCTTGGATTGGGCCTCTCGGCGGGGGTTTTGGGAATTCTCTACGCGACGAGCCCAAGTTTGTTCTTTGGCCTTGCCGTGCTCATCAACGCAACTTCCTTCCTTGGGTCTGCCTGGTTTATCTCGCGGCTACCAAAAATTTTGCCCGAGCGCCAAATCAGTACCGCAACTCACGCGATGTCTGATTTCAAAGCGGGGATTCGATTTATCAACGGTCGACACGATCTCAAGGTTCTGATTGTGCTTCTCACCTTGTTCCGGCTGGGGGTAGCCCCGTTCTTTGTGGTTTACGTTGCCGCCAACGATCTTTGGTTTGGCGGCAAGCCGCAGACCCTGGCCTGGTTTGAATTCTCATTCTGCGTGGGCATGATTGGCGGCAACTGGGCAATGACAAAGTTTAACCCTCGCCATCCCACCCAGTTTTTCATGGCCGGTCTGTCAGTTTGTGGTATTTCCGTTGGCTTGATGGCGGTGAGTCCGTGGACCTGGGCGTTTGTAGTTCTTAATGTGCTGGCGGGCTTATCCATTCCTTTTGCTGACCTTCCGTGGCTCACTTATAGCCAGCGAAGTGTGCCCAATGAATACCAAGGCCGCGTAAACGCGATCACCCAGATGACGGCAACTGGAGCCATGCCCATTGGCATGGGAGTCGGTGGCGTTATGGTGGAGCGCTACGGCGTGGTGGTTGGCTTTGCGGGAATGGGAGTGATCATGGTCGTAGGCACTCTC
Source organism: Fimbriimonadales bacterium (assembly GCA_038212035.1). Lineage (GTDB taxonomy): Bacteria > Armatimonadota > Fimbriimonadia > Fimbriimonadales > Fimbriimonadaceae > Fimbriimonas. Next base: position 10,710 of record JBBQUZ010000030.1, on the reverse strand, counting down.
CTTGGACTATTAGACCGACAGTTTAGAAGGGTTGTGATGCCGGATGAAGTACACATCTCCGAGCCAACGCCGTCTCAATCCGCCCAGCCTGCATTGCACTTACAAAATGAGATCGGGCCAGAACGGGTACCTTCCTTGCCGTGATCATTTGGATTCGGAGCCGCTTAAATGTCTGACGGCCATATCGGAGTCGACGAGAGTGGCAAAGGTGACTACTTTGGCCCCTTGGTGATTGCGGCCTGCTTTGTGGGGCCGGAGCACGTTGCTGAATTGGAAGGCGTGAAGGATTCTAAGAAGCTGACCGATCTCATGGCGTTGCGCCTATCCACCAAGATCAAGGCGGTTTGTCCGCACAGCGTGATTGCGATTAATCCCGCCAAGTATAACGAACTGTACGCCAAATTTCTCAACCTCAACAAGCTTCTGGCTTGGGGCCACGCTCGAGCGATTGAAAACGTGTTGGAGGTCCATCCCGCCAAGATGGTGATTTCTGACCAGTTTGCTGCCGGTGGTCAAGCGGTGAAACGAGCTCTCTTTGAAAAAGGAAAGGCAATTGAGTTTCGGTCGATGGTAAGGGCGGAAGCGGATATCGCGGTGGCGGCCGCCTCCGTGCTGGCTCGCGCCGAGTTCCTGAGAAAGTTAGAAGGGCTGAGCAAGGAGTTTGGCGTAGAGCTTCCCAAGGGCGCATCGCCCAACGTAATCGCGGCTGGTCATAGATACGTGGCAAAGTACGGTAAGGAAGGATTGGTCAACGTCGCCAAGCTCCACTTTCGAACCACCGAAAATTTCTAGCCCGTTGGTTAAAGGCGGTACAGACTTCAAACGCAAGGTCCGTGTAGGATAAGTTGATGAGGTGCTTCATAGCTTCTTTCCGCTTCGTCGGGGACGTCTCCTGAACTCCGCTACCGCGCCTATCACAGAAGGAGATCCGAGAGCCATCTTGTTTAAGAGGGCGGAAAGCTCATCATGGGCCATAAACCTTGGGTCCAATCGCACTCTCCGCGCACGCCCTTCAAGGACTCCCGATATAACCCCGGCCTGCTCCAGAGTGTCTAAGGCATTCCTGACGGTCGTCTTTCCAACCCCAAGGATTCGAGAAAGCTCTTGCGCGTGAGTCTCCTCCAGCAAAGCAATGACCAGGAGAATGTTGGTGCGGATTCCTGACCCAAATACTCCAAAACCGCTCGACCTCATAGGTCAGTTATGCGCTAATATTTAGGCGAAATCGCCTAAATATTAGCGCATCTGTCTCACCGGTAGTTCACAACTCAGTGGTCAGAATGTCGGGACCCTCTCGGGTGATCGCGACGGTGTGCTCAAAGTGGGCCGAGAGTTTACGGTCTCGCGTGCGGACGGTCCACTTGTCGCTGAGGAAATCTACGTTGAATTTACCCGCGTTAACCATGGGCTCAATGCAGATGGTCATTCCTTCTTTAAGCGCCTCCCCTTTGTGGGGCTTGCCAAACATGGGCACGCTGGCGGGGGCCTCGTGGACGCTGTTCCCGATTCCGTGACCCACCAAGTCTCGCACCACGCTGTAGTTATTCTTCTCAACGTACGTTTGAACGGCGTGGCCAATATCTCCGATGCGGTTACCCATCGTAGCTTTGGCAATGCCTTGAAACAGGCTTTCTTTGGTTATGTTGAGCAGGCGTTGCGCTTCCGGAGAAATGGTGCCCACACCATAGGTCCATGCGCCATCGGCGTGCCAGCCCTTTTTCACCACGCCAAAGTCTAAGCTAACAATGTCTCCTTCTACTAGGATGATGTCGTTGGGTATTCCGTGAACCACCACATCGTTCACCGAGATACAGGTGGAGGCGGGATACTTTCGGTAGCCAAGAAAGCTGGGGATTCCGCCTTCTTCTCTGATTAGCCGATCGGCGAGGTCATTGAGTTCTCGGGGAGTGGTCTTGCCCGGAACAATCGACTCGGCGCATAGCCGGAGCGTCCGAGCAAGAATTCGGCCGGACTCCCTCATCAGATCAATCTGCACTTTGTTCTTTTGGAGAGGCATTTAAACGCTCACACTCACGATTTCCGCGTAGATGGCTTCCGGATCTTTGTTGCCGTCAATGCGCTGAAGCGTGCCGGTTCCCGCGTAATAGTCAATCACCGGCGCGGTTTGCTCGTGGAATACCTGGATTCTGGCCCGGATGGTTTCGGGCTGATCGTCTTCTCTCACAAACAATGGGCTGTTACACTTATCACAAAGGCCTTCTCTTCTGGGGGGCTTATTCCTGGTGTTATAGATCTCACCACAACGGGTGCACCCCATTCGACCGGTGAGTCGGCTCACTACGATGTCGTCGGAGAGTTCGATGGAGATGGCCTTATCCAGGTCCATTCCCATCTCAAACAGCATCTCGTCTAAAGCTTCTGCCTGCCGAAGCGTGCGGGGAAATCCATCGAGGGCAAAGCCGTGCGTACGCGCGTCTTCGTCGCGCAGTCGCTTGGCCATCATTTCTATGGTGACGCCATTGGGAACCAGTTCGCCATGCTGGATATAGCGCTGAGCCATTCTCCCGAGGTCAGTCTGCGCCTCAATCTCGCGTCGGAATATCTCACCGGAAGAAAGGGTTTTGATGCCGAGTCGAGCATGAAGCAAGGCGCTCTGGGTGCCTTTGCCAACTCCGGGGGGGCCAATAAGGATGAGACGCATTGGTGATTTATTTTTGGGGGTAAGAGAGAAGCCCTGAACCACGCGCGGTGCGAAGTTCAGGGCCGGATGACTTTGGCCGTTTAAGGGCAATGAAGCTTAGGGCCGATCTATTATTGCCCGTATTGCTTCATGAGCAGGTTGGCTTCTATCTGCCGCATGGTTTCGAGAGCTACGCTCACCATGATGAGCAACGAAGTGCCACCCAAGATGCTGATGTATTGACCCGGAGGGATAGCGGCAATGACGGGGGCGATGTACTGCATCAGAGCGACCACGGCAATGAAGCCAGCGCCGACAATCGTGATGCGGGAAATCACACCGTCAAGGAAGTCTTTGGTTTGCTTGCCGGGACGCACACCGGGAATAAACGAACCTCCACGCTTGAGGTTGTTGCTGATGTCTTCTACGTTGTACTGAATAGCCGTCCAGAAGTAGGTGAAGAAGAAGATAAGCGCGGTGTAGAAGATGGAGCCGATGATGCCCTTTGGCAACGGCAACCACGGAGCCATCGAAGCTCTTTCTGCGGGGTTAAGGTACGTGGCAAACTGGGTGAAAAAATGACCGATCGCGTTCTTGTCGCCACCGAACATAAGGCCAAATTGGTGAGGAAGTTGAACAAGTGACACCGCGAAGATGATCGGGAGAACGCCCGCCATATTCACGGACAGCGGGAGGTAACTTGTTTGACCACCCAGCACCTTGGTACCCACCGTTCGACGCATGTGTTGAATCGGAATCCTTCTTTGTGCGGTCGTAAAATAAACGATGAACCAGGTGGCGGCAAGGAAGATGAGGATGATCACGATGGGACTCCAGAACTTCACCACTCCGTCTCGCACCCCTTGCATCAGGTGGTCCATCTGACTAGGTAAGGACAGCACGATTCCCGCGAAGATCATCAACGAGACACCGTTGCCAATGCCTTTTTCGGAAATTTGCTCGCCCAACCAAAGCATGAACATGGACCCGGTGGTCCAGAAAAGAATGATCATGGCTTGGTAGCCAAACGGAATCGCGGCGATACTCGGCGCAGATTTGAGAATGCTAAGCAACCCCGAACCTTGGATTAGGCACAACGCGAGAGTAAGAAATCTTGTGCGCTTGTTTTGTTGCTTCCGAGCGTATTCTCCGCCTTCCTGCATTTCCTTCTTTAGGTTAGGGAATGCGGTGGTGAGAATCTGGATGATAATAGAGGCCGTAATGTAAGGGTTAAGACCAAGGGCAAACACCGAGAGTCTTCTGAGCGCTCCACCCCCAAATAGGTTGATGTAATCAAAGACCGGGAGGCCCTTAAGCACATCGATCACCCGCTCCGATGAGAATCCGGGCACGGGTACGGGCACGTGAACACCGAGGGCGAACACGGCAAACATATACATCACAAACAGGATTCGGCCCTTTAATTCAGGGTCTCCCCAAGCCAGCCTGAGGGTTTCCAGGAGCGGCAATGCCAGTCCTTTATCGCCTTTGGTGGAGGAAGTATAACCCCCTCCACCGCCGAATCCTGAGGGCAAGCTCACAGGGTGACGATCTCCCCACCCTGAGCTTCGATGGCGGTCTGAGCCGCTTTGCTGAATTTGTGCGCGGTTACTTTGAGCTTTTTCTCCAGAGTTCCAAAGGCCAGGATCTTGATGCCGTCTTTATTTCCGGCCACGATGCCTGACTTTTTAAGGGTCTCGGGGGTCACTTCCGCTCCGTTCTCGAACAACTTCTGCAGATCAGCCAAGTTCACAATGTCGAACTCTTTGTGGTTGATGTTGCGGAAGCCCTTCTTCACCGGAAGTCGTCTCTGAATAGGAGACTGACCGCCTTCAAAGTTAGGGTGAATTTGTCGTCGAGCTTTCTGACCCTTGGTGCCTCGAGTTGCGGTCTTGCCCATTCCGGAGCCAATACCGCGACCAACGCGACGCTTAGGGAAGGAACTGCCTTCCGACGGTTGAAAGTTGTTTAAGCTCATGCTTTTTCGCCTTCCGTTTTCTTAGCGGTCTTTCGCGGCTTCTTTTCCGCAACCACCGCCGTAGGCTTAGCGGCTACAACCTTAGCAACTTTGGCCTTGGTTGCTTTGGGGGCCGCTGCACCGGTCGGGGCTGAAATAACGCGCTTCACCGGAACCACGGTCTTTCCGGTTGTTGTGTTGAACGACTTGTGCCGAATGGGTCGGCTGCTTGATGTGAGGTGAGACGCATCGGCAAACGGCTTGGAGCCGTCCTCCGTTTCTACCAACAACATGTTGCGCACTCGAGTAATCATTCCTCGAATGCTTTGCGTGTCTTCTTTCTCCACCACCTGATGCATCTTTTTGAGACCCAAGGCTTGAATGGTGGCTCGGTTGCGCCAGTTATGGCCAACCACGCTTCTAATCAGCTTAATACGCAGCATCAGCTTCCTCCTTTCTTGCCTTTTCGATCCAAGGTGTGAGGACCTTAGCTTCTAGACCACGCTTGGCGGCGGCTTGCTCGGGGCTGCTTAAGCCTCGGAATGCCTCGATGGTGGCGTAGGCCATGTTAATCGCGTTTCGGCTACCCAAAGACTTGGCTAACACGTCGTGAATGCCCGCTGCTTCTAGACAGGCTCTGACTGCGCCGCCGGCTTTGACGCCGGTACCTGCCGCAGCCGGTCTAAGAACGACCAACGCGGTGCCAGACTTGGCTACGATTTCGTGAGGAATCGTGGAGCCAATCATGGGGACGGGGAACATTGCTTTTCGGGCGGCTTCTTCAGCCTTTCGGATCGCGTCGGGAATACCCCGCGCTTTACCTAGGCCTACACCTACCGATCCCTTGTTATCGCCTACAACAACGAGGATTGACCAGCTGGCGGTTTTACCACCCTTGTGCGTCTTGAACACTTTATTGGTACGCACCACTCTAACGTCGAGTTGCGGTCCTTCGGTGTTTCGGCTTTCGCGCTTGCCGCTCAGTCGGTTCATCATTCTCATGGTTTAGAACTCCAACCCGGCTTCGCGGGCGCCATCGGCCAACGATGCCACGCGGCCATGGTAGCGGAAGCCTCCGCGATCAAAAACCACGGTGCTAATGCCCGCTGCCTTCGCTCGCTCGGCAACCTTTGCGCCAATCTTCTTCGCACCTTCGGCATTGCCCGATGCGGACAACTCCTTTTCAACGGAAGACGCGGCAACCAATGTGGTGCCCGTTGTATCGTCAATGATTTGTGCGCTGATGTGCTTAAGGCTACGGAAGATCGAGAGTCTAGGTCGCTCTGGCGTTCCCGAAATCTTCTTGCGGAGCCTTGTGTGCCGCACCACGCGCAGGTCTGATCGTGTTTTTGCTTTCATTCCTGTTTTCCTTATTTCTTGGCTGCGGCGCGCTTACCGGCCTTCAGCTTAATAACCTCACCCTGATAGCGAATGCCCTTGCCCTTGTACGGCTCTGGCTTTCTTACTTTCCGGATGTCGGCGGCGATCTGACCAACGGCGGCTTTATCAATGCCACTTACGATGATCTGTTGGGCACGAGTCTTTTCGTCGGATTTCACTTCAAAGGAAACGCCCTTGGCGGCTTCAATTCTAACTGGATGGCTGTAACCCATGTTAAGAAGCAGGTTCTTTCCTTCTAACGTAACACGGTAACCAACTCCAACGATTTCCAGCGTTTTGCTGTGACCTTTGGTGACTCCGTCTACCATGTTGCTAACCAGAGTTCGGGCCAGACCGTGCTGGCTTCGCGCTTCGCGCAGGTTGTTCGGGCGCTCTACCAAAACCTTGCCTTCCTCTTCCGTCAGCGATAGAAGCCTGGAGAGATGCTGCTTGAGCTCTCCCTTGGGGCCTTTCACGGTGACTTCATTGGTGGCAGGATCTACGGTGACGCTTACGCCCGCAGGAACGGGAATGGGAGCTCGTCCAATTCGTGACATTAATAAACCTCGCAGATGACTTCGCCGCCAATCTTACGCTTACGCGCTTCGCGGTCTGTCATGAGTCCGGCACTCGTACTGATGATTCGGGTGGCAAGGCCACTTCGAATGGGTTTCAGATCGCTCACCGGCTTGTAGACACGAAGTCCGGGTTTGCTAACGCGTGCGATGTGGTTGATCAAAGGCTTGCGCTTGTTATCGTAACGAAGCGTGACCTTGATGTTGGGGAACTTAGTCTCCGTAGTAACCTCATGGCTCACAATGTAGCCCTCGGCCTCTAGGATCTTAATGATTTCGATTTTGATTTTACTGAGCGGAACGTCGACGGTCACCAACCGGGCCTGTGCCCCGTTGCGAATGCGCGTCAAAAGGTCCGCGATAGGATCGCTGTGCATAGTTCTTTGACCTCCCGAGCGCTTACCAGCTCGACTTTTTCACGCCCGGCAGTTCGCCACGGTGCGCTTTCTCACGAAGACAAATTCGGCAGATGCCGAAGAAGCGGAAGAATCCGCTATCCCGACCGCAGAGGCTGCATCGGTTGTACTGCCGAACTTTAAATTTCGGCTTCTTTCTTTGTTTTTCAATCAGTGACTGTTTGGCCATATTTCTCCCGCCGTTTTCAAACCCGTTCGTCGGCCCCTGGCCGGGGACGTCCGCGTGGTCTGTGGCTAGATTGTTGTTTGGCTTGGTTAAGAGCCAACGGAAGATTGTACCCGAGCCAGAATATCTGTTCTCATTCAAGCCCCAGAGCGTTTAAGGAAGATTCCAATCTTTGCTTTCTTAGAGAGTCTTCCCGCAGGGGTCGGCGACACGATTACGGCCACGGTGAAGAAATCCCGATCTGAACGCCTGAGGCGACGTGTGTAACATCTTGCTAGACGCAAGCATCCATCAACGCCGACCAATCAGACGCCACCGCATAACGCCCTTACACGTCGTCTTCCGATTCTTCTTCAACTTCCGGCTCGTCTAGCGCGCCGACTTTCTTTACTTCCGGCTCCAAGGTCACAAACGCGATGTTCTTTGCGCTTCGATTGGGGCAGTTGTTACAGACAAAATCCACTTTGGTGCCCTGAAGCCAGGACGGCACCTTTTCCATTACTTTTCCGCATGAACACGTAACCATTTAGGAGACTCCTTGAGATTCCTCGTCAAATTGCTGAACCGTCTGGCGGTGGCTTAGAAATCCATTCACCAGCATCACCACGCCCGCAATGAAATAGAGCAAGAACAAATTGCTTTCGTGTTTCTGTCCCGGATCACGAATGGCGTGGTCTCCACCCAAAAAGGGCAGACCCAACACACCGAGAATAAACAAAATGCCCGATATCCAGAAGTAGGTGTTTTTCCACCAGACGGGCTTTGGCAGTGGCTTGCTCTGAGGCACTTTTCGAATTTTACCCGGCCCACGCCCTAATTCGGATCAAACCCGAATATCGATGGTATTGCCTTTGCCTTCCAGCATCTTCAAAAGCTGGTCAGACTGTTGCTTCTGCGCATCTAACGCCCGCTTGAGCATGCCAATTTGGAGTCCCCCCGTAGCCGGAGCTTTGGCCACCTGGGCGGCGGCTGCCTGCGTGGCATTAGATGTGGACATTTCCATAGATGTTGTCTTCTTCGGCGCAAACTGCAGGAATCTTAAGGGCAGAAAGGCCCCTGTCCCTCTATTCATATTCATTTACGAGCCGCAACGTCCAGTAAACTGTTTGCTCGCCCATGGCTGTGAGTCAAAACGAAACCTCTGCTTCCGACTCACGTGCGATTTTTCGTCGCCCGGCGGTGCTTAGGCTTTTACTAGTGGCCTTGCTCGCCGAAATTGGCTACGCCGTTCTCAATATTTCCACCATGCCCGTCTATTTGGCGGCAAAGCCCGGACCTGGGCCACACCTGTTTCCGGAGGGTCGAGACCTAGGTTCGTCGGTGATTGGATTTGTCTTGGTGGGATTTTTGTTGAGCGAGGCGGTTTTTAAAGGGCCCATGGGCTCGTTGGCTGACCGCTACGGACCGCGCCGCCTCATGATGGCGGGCCCGTGCATCACCACCGTAACGTCACTGCTCACGCTGGCAATTCCCCGTCACATCGGTTGGTTAGAAGTTGCCCTGCTCATTCTGTTGAGAATCTGCGATGGAATTGGCGCCGCCATGCTGTGGCCCGCTGCGTTTGCGCTGATGGGAGACACGGTGGATGAAGATGAGCAGCAGTCGGCGATGTCTCTCCTAAATCTTTGCTACCTATTGGGAATTGCCCTCGCATTGCCCATCGGAGGCATCGCAAATGACTTGGCCGGAGTCAAATGGGCAGGTTTAGTTCTGGCCGCCGTCATCTTTGCCTCGGTTGCCATAACCGCAACCCGGCTGAAGACCCCGCATCGAGTGGGAGCGGTCAATTCCTTAGTGCATCCAGAAGGCAATTTTGGCGACTTGCTGGGTGCCCTAAGGCAGATTCCCAGCTACCTTATCCTGGCGGTAGTAACTTTTGGCGGGGTTGGATTCCCGCTCGCCGTGGTCAAGTTGTTTGCCACCGAGCAATTCCGAATGTCGGAGACGCAGTTTGGAGCCTTGGTCTTTCCCGCCGCGATTGGAATGGCCACGCTTAGCTTTCCGCTATCAAAATACGGAGCGCGGATCGGCAAAGCACGGGCAGTTCACGTTGGACTCGGGCTCTGCACTCTGGGCATGGTCGCGCTGGCTACCGGCATGGTAGAACCGCTTTTTCGACAGCCCTGGGTGCTGGCCCTAGCAGGAATGCCTCTGGGCTTCGGCTTTCTTCTCACCATTCCGGCTTGGATGGCCAGCGTAAGTGAAATTGATCCCAAAAGGCGAGGGGCTAATCTGGGCGCGGTGATGACCGCCCAAGGAGTCGGAGCAATTATCGGAGCGCCCATCGGCGCCGCCATGTACGAGAAGCTTCAACCCATGGGAATTCACCTTGGGTTAGGGGCAGATTTCGGAAGGTATTCGCCGTTTGCGGGTTGCGCGGTGTGCCTGGGATGCGGATGGTTGCTCAGCCTCCGATTACTAAAAGAAAAGTCGGCGGAACTTTCTGGGGGCTAAACTAGTTCCAGTTGTTATCAGTTTGAAATCCACCATGATCAATCTCCTTGGACTCCACCACATGACCGCGCTCTGCGGAGACGCGCAGGAAAACATTGACTTCTACGCGGGCGTCTTGGGGCTAAGACTCATCAAAGTCACGGTGAATTTTGATGATCCTTCAGCCTATCACCTTTACTACGGAGACGGTGCCGGCACTCCGGGAACCGTGCTCACGTTCTTTCCGTATCCCCAGAGCCCAGAAGGGCGCCCCGGGGTCGGACAGATAACCGTGACTTCTCTCAGCGTGCGACCGGAAAGCTTTGCCTACTGGAGCAATCGTTTGGCGGACTACGGAAGCGGCAATTCATCCGAAGAAGACATCATCGACTTCTCCGCTCCGGATGGTCTCATGCTTAAACTCGTGGCCGATGAAGACTATACGGAACCCGTGCTATGGGAAGGCTCGGCGGTGCCCCATGAGCATGCAATTGCCGGAATGTACAGTGTGACTCTGGATGTTGCCGACATTCGCAATACGGATGCGCTTCTTGTTCAAGCCATGGGTTATCAGCGAGTAGCCCAGGTGGAAGACACCCAACTCTATCGCCTACCAGGCCCCGGTCTTGGCAAGATCATTGAACTTAGGGCGAGGCCGGGTGCCGCAGCGGGTCGCGGAGGCCATGGTAGCGTGCATCATATCGCCTTTCGAGTCGCCGACGACGCGCAACAACTCGATGCCCGCGAAGAGCTGATCACCGCAGGTGCTCAAGTCAGCGACGTTCGAGACCGAGACTACTTCCATTCCATTTACTTTAGAGAACCCGGCGGAGTCTTGTTCGAAATTGCCACCGATACTCCCGGATTTGCGACCGATGAGACGTTGGCTTTGCTGGGAACAAGCCTGCGTCTTCCGGTGATGCACCAGCCGAATCGGGCGGCCATTGAAGCCGCTCTGCCCAAGATCAAGCTTCCCGCGGGAGACTTACCGGGAGTTGATACTCACTAATGCCGGTGGACTTTCACCCGATCTTTGACCCTTCGCCGACCGGTTCTGATCAAACATTGCTGGTGCTTCACGGCACCGGCGGCAACGAACATAGTCTCCTCCCGGTTGCTCGTTCTGTGTCCCCAACCGCATC
>JBBQUZ010000029.1:0-42388 GCA_038212035.1 Fimbriimonadales bacterium | reverse complement strand
TAGTTCCCCTGCCGGGGAACAAGCTTGTTGCTGACCGATTTTGGCATGGCGCGAGAGCTTATGCCAGGCTACTCGGGGATAGTCCCTGCCGGGACAACAGAAGGTCGTATACGTTCAATTGGACCTTGACGCTGTGATTGCATAGGCGGTCTGCACTAACTTAACGTTAGATGGATACACGCAAGACCAATGATATCGGCCTGTATGAGCCTAACTAAACGTCTTTGGTTCGGACGGGGTCGGGCTTTGCTCAGGGATTTTTGTAGCCATAGGGGGCGTCGAAAACGCAAAAAAGGGCCGCCTCTTATGAGTCGGCCCCGTAGAGATTGAATCTTCTTTCAGCGGTGAACTTCGCTCTGAAGACCTCGCCTGACCACCAAGAACTTGATGCGCGTAGGTTTAAATCGCTCTCGGAGTACCTCTACTGCCCGATGGACTAAGACGGTGCCACCGCAATAGAACAGGTCTACTGCCGCGTACTCGTGCTCTGGCCACGTGTGGATAGTGTAGTGGGATTCCTGGATGATGACCGCACCAGAAACGCCGTACGGCTTAAATTCGTGGAAGGACTGCGCCACCACGGTTGCCTTACTCTCGACGGCCGCTTCTCGCATGACGTCTCCCACGTAGCTTTCGGCTTTGAGGAGGTCACCATTGCAACCGTACATCTCAACCAAAAGATGGGAGCCTAAAGAAGGAATTTCTCCCGGCGCTGCCGGAAGTCCCTCTTCGTCTCGACCCAGCCATTGCCCAAATGCCTCTTCGTCGTCGCAATGAATGAGCGTCCAACCGCCCTCATTTTCAACCCGAGGCAAGGAAACCACAGCAGAAGGATCAATCGTAGCTTTACGACTGAACAACTGACGAATCCGATCTCGCATTGAGATCGCAGTCGGAGCAGGTACGGCGATGGCGCTCATGACGAGCGAGCTAGCAAGGATGAAGGGGTTTGCCAATCACATAGACCTCAATTAAACCGTGCGCAGACACAAGATTTGCTCTTGCGCGAGAAACCCGACGAACTCAAGCTCAGAGGAAGAAGATCTACAACGTGATGAGCCACTAAGTCCATTTTCGGGTCTTTGCGTATCATTTCTGTCGTCATTCCTTCTGCCACTCAGAGGTTTTCTCCTAAGAATATTTTACTAAATCTTAGCCGCCCCACGGTAACCCGTGACGCAAGAAGGGACTATACCACAGAGGGGGGTTAGGCCACCAAAGCCGCCACTTCTAGGTTCAATTCTGCATCAAACCTGGCACCGCGTATTTTTACCTCGGTTGCCTGTATACTCTGCCAATCAGCCCGGGTGGCGGAATGGTAGACGCAGCGGACTTAAAATCCGTTGACCTCAAGGTCGTGCGGGTTCGAGTCCCGCCCCGGGCACTCTTTTACAGAGGTGACTAAATTCGGCCGTTTGAGCCGACCAAGAGTTTAATTCTCTTGGGATCGGCCAGACCCTTGAGGCCAAGATCATCCGACAGGGGCCAGATCTCAAATATGCCCTCTTCCGTCTGGTGTTTGGTTTTGAGGGTCCATTGGCCGGAAATCATCGCTCCATTCCATTGACCCTCGTAGAAAATATTTGACTTTCCGTAGTTTTTTGTAAGCGTCACCAGATTGTCTTGGTAGTCGCCTCGAATGGAAAATAATCCCACTCGGTCTTCGCCTTTGCCTTTGAGGTGGCCTTTTGCAATCGTGAGTTCAAGGCTCATGGCCCCGCGTTGATCACGCTGAAGCCAGAATCCTGCCCAAGGTCCCGAACATTCTTCTAGTCGCTTTCCCACGTCTCTAGATACGAATTGCGGGAGAGATTCGACGCACTCGGATACGGGGAAAATCAAATCCGATGTTTACTTCAAGCCAATCCAGTTAATCATTGGGCTAAAGAACACGGCTACCATAACCACACCCACTGCGCAAAGCACGTAGGCACCCGTTACGGTCGGACTCACCGGTCTTGGCTTTGCCAGAGCCAAATCTGCACCCTCAACCTTTTCATCAGTCAACGCCGCTAGAGCAATCGAGAGATAGTAGATCACGCTGATTGCAGAGTTAACTGCCATCACTACCGCCAACCAAGTCCACCCGGATCTCTCGGCGTCTTCAAAGATGAATAGCTTGGCAAAGAAACCTGCGGTGGGAGGTAGGCCAATCATGGAAGCCGAAAACACGACTAATGCGGCGGCCGCCCAGGGAGCCCGCTTTGCCATGCCGTTAAGGTCGGCGCGGGTAGTGGTTTCTGAGCCGTTTTTGGCGCAAAGCGAAACCACCGCAAATGAACCGATCGTGGCCAAGCAGTAGCTAAACAAGAAGAAAACGACCGGACCCAGCGTAACTTCGTCTGCCGGCCTTCCGTTAACATGACCGGCACGAGCGATCAGGGCCACCAGAAGGTATCCCGCGTTGGCAATTGAGCTGTAACCAAGGATTCGTTTTACATCGGTCTGCCTCAACGCAACAACGTTGCCTACCGTCATCGTGAGAACGGCAATGACGCTCAGCACAGGCGCCCACAGGGCACTGAGATGGTCTGCACCTTCCAACACGCGGGCAAGGGCGGCAATCGCTCCCACCTTTGAAACCGTGGCCATGAAGGCGGTGACGTTGGTGGGCGCTCCATTGTAAACATCCGGTGTCCACTGATGGAACGGCACAAAGCTCGCCTTAAAGCCCAAACCAATGAGAATCAACCCAAGTCCAAAGAGTAACAGGGTGTGGAGCGTTGCGTCGGGATTTCTCCATGCGGCAGCAATCGCATCTACGTTGAGTGAGCCCGTTGCACCGTACGTTAGGGCAATGCCATACAGTAAGAAACCACTGGCAAAGGCGCCGAGCAAGAAATATTTAACTGCCGATTCTTCTGACTTCTCTTCATTGCGGCTGAGGCCCGCCAGCACGTAGAGCGCTACGGAAAGGATTTCTAAACCGAGGAAGATCACCAGCAGGTTGTGGGTCATGCTCATGATCATCGCACCCGTCGCCGACCAAAGGATGAGAGGATAAAATTCGCCGTGGGCAATTCGCTTTTCGCGCAGATACGATTCGCTGAACAACACACACAACGCGGTGGAAATCACCACGATCAATTGGATTGCCACCCCAAATGCATCTCGGGTGATCGTCTGGTAGACCGTGTCAAATGGAGTGTCACCCACTTGAAAAGCGAGGACGACGGCGGCTAAACCCAGGGTAGCCAGGGACACGGCCACGATCAAATTATTATCTCGCTTGGGGTGGAGAATTTCTACGATGAGGCCCAAAATGCCACCGATGGCGACGATCATGACCGGAAGAACGGCTATCCACTCCGGAGTTTGAGGTGCAAAGTGAAACATGGTTACTGATTGCCTCCGGTCGGATTGCTCACCGGCAACAAAGCGGCCATCGGTTCTGAAATTTTATCAACGACGGATGGCGAACCCGACTTCCAAGAAGGACGATTTCCTGCCGGATTGGTCGCCATCAGCTTGGCTCCCTGGAGACTGGGTTCCATGGATCTGATGATGACGCCCGGAGCTAATCCGCTACCAAACGTGATGACTACTAAAACACTGGCCACCGCAATCTCCCAAGGTTTGAGATCTAGCAAGCGACGATTTTCTGGGTTCTCCACCTTTCCGTAAAAAATCTTCTGGAACAAAATTAATAAGTAGACGGCGGCAAGAACGACTCCAAACCCGGCGACCACGGCAAAGCCCACACTGAGGCCGTTCATCCCCCAATATCCCGCTTGGAAAGCGCCGAGGAGGGAAAGAAACTCACCCACGAAACCATTGGTGGATGGAAGTCCCACGCTTCCAAGTAAGAGCAGAAAGAAAAGAGTAGCCAGATGGGGCATCTGCAATTTGAGTCCGCCGTACTCGGAGAGTTCGCCAGTCTGCCTTCGCTGAATGAGCCAACCCACCAGTAAGAACAATCCGCCCGCGGTTACTCCGTGGCTTATCTGCTGAAATGAACCGCCCACCAACCCTGCGTCGGTCAAAGAGAAAATGCCCAAGAGCACAAAGCCCATGTGAGAAAGGCTAGAAAATGCGAGCAACCGTCGCATGTCTGGTTGCACCGCCGCGACGACCGCTCCGTAAACGATACCGATGGTCGCCAACGTCATCAAAATAGGCGCATTGGATTTCACCGCATCAGGAAAGAGCGGGAGCGCAAATCTTAAGAACCCGTAGGTTCCCATCTTGACCATTACCGAGGAGAGAATAGGACCGGCGGTGGGCGATGCCGCATAGGTATCCGCCATCCATGTGTGGAACGGAAACGCGGGAGACTTGATGAGGAAGGCTAAGGCAAAGGTCCAGAAAATCGCACCCTCGGCCACGATGGCACCGGTCCAAAGCTGACCATTAGCCACCGTGTCTTGAATGTCAACAATGCTAAAGCTGAGGCTTCCCGCTACCGCGCGGTATCGCAGCGCTAAGGCAACGATTCCGACGAGCATGAAGATGGAGCCGACAAAGGTGTAGGTTATAAATTTGTTGGCGGCTTGCTGTCGGCCCGCATTTCCCCAACCCATGATCATAAGCCACATGGGGATCAGAGTGAGTTCAAAGAACGTGAAGAATAGGATGAGGTCCAGCGAAAGGAACGCACCAAGCATGGCTGCTTCCAAGAGAAGCAGTAGGCTAAACATCGCCTTGACCCGGGTGTCTACATACCAGCTAGCCGCCATCGCCACCAAAGAGAGTGCACTGGTGAGGATTACCAGCCACAGCGAAATGCCGTCTAGCCCCAGGGCGTAGTGAATTCCCGCGGCCGGTGCCCAGGCGATGTTTTCTTTCAGTTGAAAATCGTAGGTACCGGACTGGAACTGGCCGAGCAGACTCAGAGAAACCGCAAGGGTCACTGCGGCAATCGCAACCGCAACCGGCTTTGCGTATCGCTCCACCGAGGCAGGCAACAGGGCAAGCAGGGCGGAGCCAAGCAAAGGCAACCAAATGATGAGGCTTAGCAAACCCATTAGCGGCCTCCCGTAACGGCGATCGCGAGGTGAGACGCCACCAAGAAGTAACTGAGGAATCCTACGACTCCCACCAGCATCACCAAGGCATAGAGTCTCACGGAACCCGTTTGGATCTGCCGGAGCACACCCCCGGATACGGTGGCCACCAATGCGATGCCCCGAACAAACCCGTCTATCACTCCGTTATCAATCCAATGCCAGAGGCTACGACCTAAATCGCCCCCTCCTTCGACGGCGAGGGTGGTGACCCCTTGGTCAAATCCAAACTGATTTCGTTGCCAGAGCCGTAATGGCGTCCACTTGGTTTCGTCGAGTCCCTGATTGGCAGGTAAGCCTCGGTAGTAGAAAATTGCGCCCAGGATCATTCCCGCAAACGCCGCGATCAGCGAGTACATCGTCAAATTGATCGTCGTCGGCTCGGTGCGAACCTCACCTAAGACGGGAAGTGGCATCGGCTGGAGCCAATGCTCAAACATCCCATTGCTTTGCAACAAGAATCCTCCAAAGACAGAAAGGGCCGCTAACACAACCAAAGGAATCCACATGCTGGGCCCTACTTCGTGCGGAGTGTGATCCGAGGTCAGGCCGTGGTGCGCGTGGTCCTCTTCCGCTTGCGAATCCATCGTCTTGTAGAACCCATGAGGGTCGGACAGATCAAGAAGTTCCGAAACGCCAAACGCGACGGCATGAGATTCATGGTGAATCTCGGCGGGGGCGGTTCTCCATCGTTCTTCGTTACCTAAGAAAGTTAGAAAGGTCAAACGTGTCATGTAAAGGGCGGTGAGTCCCGCAACCACCAGGCCAACCAGACCGGCCCATTCTCCAATCGCAAATCCATCGACCTGGGCGTGAGTCCCGGCTAGGGCCGCACCGAGGATCGCTTCTTTACTGAAGAATCCCGACATCAGGGGGAATCCAGAGATGGCGAGCGCTCCCACTAACATGGTGCCAAACGTGATAGGCAGATATTTGGCCAGCTTTCCGTATCTACGCATGTCCTGCTCATGGGCCATTGCGTGAATCACCGCGCCGGCACCAAGGAACAATAGGGCCTTGAAGAACGCGTGGGTGGTTACGTGGAACATGCCGGTCCAATAAGCCCCCGCCCCGCAACCAATGAACATGAATCCCAGTTGCGAAACCGTTGAGTAAGCCAAGACTTTTTTGATGTCGGTTTGACCAAAGGCGATAAGCGCGGCAAACAACGCGGTGAAAGCACCAATCGCGCAGACAATCGCACTCGCAACGGGTGAGCACTCAAACACCACGTGCATACGGTTTAAAAGAACAACGCCGCTGGTGACCATAGTTGCGGCGTGGATGAGAGCCGATACCGGAGTTGGACCCGCCATCGCGTCTGGTAGCCAAACGTAAAGCGGAAACTGGGCGGACTTGCCCGCCGCTCCTCCAAATAAGAGCAGAGCAATCCCCGTCGCGAGAGCGGGATTGTCTTTGAGGATGCTCTGAAGCGCCGGGAGCATCGTATCAAAGCTTAGGATCCGGTCTCCCGAAACCTTGGGGAACACAGTGGCTAGGGCAGCGACGATTAGGAACAAGCCGAGAGTAAGGCTCCAGTCGCCGATTCGGTTCACGATGAATGCCTTGTTAGCGGCCTTAGCGTTTGCCAAGTCCGTGTACCAAAACCCGATGAGCAGATAAGAACAAAGGCCGACGCCCTCCCACCCAATGAACAACAACACCAAGTTGTTGCCCAATACAAGGATGAGCATTGAGGCGATAAATAGGTTTAGATAGGTAAAGAACCGAGCGTATTCTCGCTCTTCGGACATATAGCCAGTGGCGTAGAGGTGAATCAAAGCTCCAATGCCTGTGATGATTAACACCATGGTCATGGAAAGCGGGTCCACAATGGCCTCAAATGGAATATTGAGTTGGGAGATTCGGATCCATTCCCCGCCCCACACCACCACATTTCTATCACCGGGAGCCAAGCCGGCCAGTCGCTGAGTCAAAAATACCGCGATGAGGAACGACAGGGCAATCGGAGCCACTGCAAGGGCGCCCAAAGTTCGTCGGCCTACCGCCTTTTCAATGCGCTGACCCGCCAGGGCCTGCAACAAAAATCCCAGGAGCGGAAGGGCGAGGACAAGCCAGATAAGATTAAAGCCGTTAGATTCCATTAGCCTCGCAAGATGTTCAGTTCGTCCACGTCGATATTCTGCCTCAAGCGGAAGATCGCCATCATAATTCCTAGTCCGACCGCAACCTCAGCGGCAGCGACGGCCATCACAAAGGTGACCATCATTTGACCCGCCATCATGCTGGATTCCCGAGCCATCCCACCCGCGGGGACCGGCGACATTTGGTATCTCGCAAAGGTCACAAATGTGAGATTCACTGCGTTCAGCATCAGCTCAATGCACATGAAAATCACTATTGGGTTGCGCCGAATCACCACGCCCACTACACCGATCGTGAACATGAAAAGGCCTAAACCTAAATACAGGGCAATGGGCACTCCGTTCAAATTCGCCTCTTGGCCAGCATGATGGACCCCACTACGCCGATGAGAAGCAGAATACTCACCGCTTCAAACGGGAACATATATTGGGTAAACAACGTGCGACCTAACGCCTCTGGGCTCCCGTAGTTATCCGCCGCTCCCACCTTAACCACGCTCAATAACGGCGGCAAGAGCTGAGAACCCACCACCCCAAACAGAACGACACCCAACAGCAAACCCACTAGCGTTTGAGGTTCCTTGGCTTCTGGCTTCACAATGGGGGCACCCAAGTTGAGCAACATGATCACAAAGAGGAACAGCACCATGATGGCGCCCGTGTAAACCACCACCTGGGTCACGCCAATCATTTCTGCATTGAGCGTGAAATAAAGGGCAGCCAGCATAAAGAAGTTAACCACCAAGCACAGTGCACTGCGAATGGGGTTGTTAAATGCAATGACACCCACCGCCGCTAAAGCCGCAATTCCGGCCAAGGCCACCACCATTAATAGGCTCGGCGTGATCTCGATTGCCGGGAGGGCTCCGTTCAAAGGGCCATCCTCCTCAAGTTTGTTACAGTAGATTTCTTCATTTCAAAAATTCAAGAGGCAACCGAGACCGGCTCGGCGGGTTCTGGCACCGGCTTAACCGCGGGCGAATGATCCAGCCGAATCGTCCTGGGTGCCAAGGAAGGCGCATCCGCGCTGACGGTCTTTTTGATCAACGTGTAGAGAGCGTATACAATCCCCGACGCTACGGCCCACGCGGCCCATCCCACCACCGGTCCACCCACTCGCGTGGCTACCATCCAGAGTCCCACTAAGATGAGGTTTGCCGTGCCTAAGGGCAGAAGACTCTTCCAGCCCAAGGACATCAGCTGATCGTAACGAAGTCGAGGCAGAGTCGCCCTCGCCCAGATGTAGCTGGCTATAATGAGGAGCACCTTCCCAATTAACCAAACCGGGGCCAAGTACATATTGAGGCCGTTCATCCAGCCAAGCGGGGTGGCGAGAACAGGCTCCTGCTCGGCCAAAAAGCTCCAGCGAATCGGAACCACGTTCCAACCGCCTAAGAAGAGTGTTGCAAAGATGGCCCCGTAGGTGACCATGGCCACGTACTCACCCATCATGAATAGCACCCACTTTTTGGTGGTGTATTCGGTGTTGTATCCCCCAATAAGTTCGCTTTCGCACTCCGGGAGGTCAAAGGGAGCGCGGTTAGTTTCCGCGACCATGCAGATGAGAAAGATCACGCCCGCAACAAACCCGGTCGGCGTAAAGATATTCCAATTCTGCAGGCCCGGGGCAATTCCCCAAAGCGGTCCCGATTGCTCCGCGACGATCTGGGTGGGTCTTAACGAGCCGGTAGTCATGACCACGGCGGCAACCGCCATGCTCATGGCAAGTTCGTAGCTGATCAGCTGAGCTGAAGCCCGGAGGCCACCCAGAAGCGCGTACTTGTTGTTTGAACTGTAACCAGCCAGAACTACCCCGTAAACTCCAAGACTGGAAATGGCCAGGATGTAGAGCACGCCAATATTCACGTCGGCCACCGGCGTTAAATCCGTCCACGGTCCCCACGGGATCGTGGCACCAAGCGCCAATGCGGGAAACAGCGAAACCACCGGGGCAATGAAGAAGAGGAAGTGATCCACATTCTTGGGAGCTAGGTCTTCTTTAAAAAATGACTTAACGCCATCGGCTATCGGTTGCAAGATTCCAAAGAGGTGAATTTTCTTTCCCTTCAGAAACGCCGGCACCCGTTTGCTGGTGGTAGAAAACGTGATGTTGCCCACTCGGTTGGGACCAATTCGATCTTGCATCCAACTTAGCAATCGTCGCTCTAACCAGATGGAGACCGGCACCATGGTGAAAGCCACAATCACGAACATCAGGGCGCGAATGACTGCCTGGACCACGGGGGGAAGCTGAAGTATCAAATCGATCATCGGGCGAAGATGAATTTACCTAAATCCAGACCCCGATGGGTTAGGTGAACCTGGATTTAGTTCGCCAAAGGGATGATAAATTGCAAGTTGGGCCAAATACTCCCCCAATGTTGCGAATGAATCTCGATCATCAAAATTGCGGAGTCGTAGGGCCCGCTTGGGATCCGTCGGCACGACCACCGAATCCCAAATAGTTCGGCGAAGCCGGTAGCCTCTGGATGACCGTGCCCGAGTTCGGGTGATTGTCGGGGTCGCGGGGCAACCGGACGTCGGCACGGTCATCCGCCGACCACCGGCTACGCCGTCGAATCCCCATGGCAGGCGGCATATTCCGCTTTGTCGGTGAGTGCATCAGCGATTTCTGATGTTCGGAGATCCATTTCAACCCAAGTTGCTCACCATCATAAGAAATCTCATTTTGAGGAGCTAGAATATCTCCTCAAAGAAACCGGTGTTGATTACGATCTTCGATATCTTGACGGAAAGGTTCTGGTGCCCCTGCCGGGGAACTTAGCCAGGACGCAACTGACCTGGCATGGCGCCGGAAGCTTATGCCAGGCTACTCGGGGATAGTCCCTGCCGGGACAAGGGAGAGCTGGTTGCGGTCAAACATTTTCCTTCTATCAAGTCCACTGCTAGATTCTAGTGCCCCTCCCGGGGAACTAAATTATTTGATGACCGATCCTGGCATGGCGCGCGAGCTTATGCCAGGCTACTCGGGGAAAGTCCCTGCCGGGACAACGCAAGGTCATATACGTTTAGTAAGGACTCGACAGCTTGAATTGCCTTGGCGGTCTGTGCCTCCTTTATGGTAGATCGATACACCCAAGACCGATGAAATGGGCCGAAAGGAGCCTAACTAAATGGAGATGGCCATCAACCCTTAGCCCAAAATCATGGCTTGCACACCCCATCTATCCGGCCAACGGGACAGCGAGGACGGCGCTTCCCGCGATCACGTGGATTCGGTCTTTGGGCAATGGCTCTACCGTAGCCAAACCCGTAAACTCGCCGAACGCGGGCAACACAAGGCACAAACCTCTTTGGTAGAAACACGGAAGTATTTCTGACCGACGGCCCCGACCGCAGAGGCGATACCCCGGATGAATGTGCCCGCATACGGTGGGGACGCCGTCATAGACCGGATGGTGACTCAGCCGCCAATCCCCGAGAGTCAGTTCGTGAACCACCTCACAGTCCACAGCTATTCCTTTAACATGCCGGTCGTGATTCCCGAGGACCCATGTCATCGGCAAGGTGCAGTGTTCCGCTCGGAATTTATGAAATGAAGCCATTTCTAGGGGATGACTTGCCTCCCGTCCGTGGAAAAGGTCCCCTAGGATCACCAGTCGGGCCGGGCGAGTAAGGAGGATCAGTTCCGTGAGCTTCTCGAGGGTCCGGACCGAGCTCCCACCGGGAATGGGAATACCGCGCGCGCGAAACGTTGCCCCTTTCGAAAGATGGAGATCGGCCAGAAGCAAGGCTTGATGATCGGGCAGAAAAGCCGCGCGTTGGGGTAGCAACTCAATCCGAGAACCCGCAATCTCCGTGATGACATTCACCGACGGTTCGCCTCAAGGGACGCAATCAATTTCCGCACTCGATCTTCCACGTCTTCTGAACTCAGCGTTTCGCGTAACCGACTCACCATCAACGGAAATGAAAATGGTGTGGGCTGTACGGGGTTCGTGAAACAAAACCGAGCCGACTGCATTCGCGATAAACATAAGGCAAGCCGAGACCGCTCAAATTGGCGCTCAAATACTTCGCGCGTGGCCTGACCTAAAAGCAAGTTGCCCGGTTCATAGCGGGCGAAAACGTCAAAGAGTAGGCCACTAGACACCTGCACCTGCTTCGTTGACTTTGGTGCCCCTGGGTAGCCCTGAAAGACCAGGCCGGCCACCCGGGCCACTTCTCTAAATTGCCGGCGGGAGAGTTCCGCCGCGTTCAGCGAACCCATAAGGTCTCCGGCCAGATTCACGGGCGAAAAGATTGATCTGAGATCACTTTCTGTAACCGTGAATGGATCGGCGCTCAGAAGCTCAAAGCCGTAGTCGTTTGCCGAAAAAGTAAAAGTCAGGGGCTCGCGAAGGCCCAAACGAAAAGAAATTAGCGCGGCAAGGCCCTCGTGTACCATTCGGCCATCCAAGGGATAGATAAACAGGTGGTGGCCCTCTCGGGTCTGAATTTTTTCAATCAACAGTTCGTCGAGTTCAGGCACTGCACTCAGTTTCTGCTGGAGAGTAAGAATGTCGGCCGCCGCCTTCATTTCGGGTCCCTCCAGAATGCCAGCGGCGGCATTGTTAAGTTGGGCGCGCAGACCGTTGGACAATTCGATGCTCAATGACATTCGGCTACCCATCCAACGCACAATGCGGCCAGATTTCGAAGTGATTCGGCGCACGTAACACGTGAGGTCTTTTAGACTGATAAATTCCAAAGCCTTGCCCGCGAACACAAACCGATCCCCTTTCCGCAGCCGGCTTGCAAACGATTCCTCCACCGTGCCCAGGTTCCCCCCCTTTAAATAGGCCACCCGCACCGAGGTGTCGGCCACAATCGTGCCAATGGACATGCGATGTTGCATGGCAATCCGGCGATCTTGCACCACGTGAAGACCATTGACAACGCTGACTTTATGATAGTCGGGATACGCTTTTAGGCACTCACCACCCTGGGTGACAAAGTTAAGGCACCACGCCCATTCTGAATCGGTGATGTTGCGAAAAGAGTGGGTGGTGCTAATTTCGGATCTTAACTGATCAGGCTCAAAACCGCCCCCCAGAGCCACGGTAACCATATGCTGAATCAACACATCTAACGGCATCTGCGGCGGAATCCGGGGCTCCAATCGGTGCTGGTGGAGAGCGGTTCGCAGAGCCGCGATCTCCATCAGTTCCATCCCGTTTGTCGGGGCAATCGTGATGGAACTTGGCTTGCCGGGTTGGTGCCCGCTACGTCCGGCACGTTGAATCAAGCGAGCCACGCCTTTTGGACTTCCTATTTGGAACACTCGATCTACAGGGGAGAAATCCACCCCGAGGTCAAGGCTGGACGTACAGACCACCGCCCGAAGTGAACCATCTTTGAGTCCATTCTCGGCGCGCTCTCGCGATTGGCGGTCAATCGATCCGTGGTGGAGGGCAATCTGATCTCGCATATCGGGCAGCAGATCTACCAGTGCTTGATACCAAAGCTCCGATTGCGATCGTGTATTAGTGAAAACGAGTGCAGTACGGCACGATCGCAACTCTTCCGCCACTCTGGGCATCATTTGGGCCCCCAAATGGCCCGCCCACGGAAAGCGCTCCATACCATGGGGAAGCAAGGTGTCAACCGAAATGATCTTTGTTTGTGCCCCCGTTACAATGCGTGTAACCCCCAGAGCCTGGGCCGCTTCCGTCATATTTCCTAGCGTGGCACTGAGTCCCCACACTCGTAATCCAGGATTCCAAGCACGCAGGCGGGCGAGGGCCAACTCAGTTTGGGTTCCGCGTTTAGTGCCCATTAACTCATGCCACTCATCTACCACCACCAACTTCAGATGAGATAGTCTCGCGTGGGCGTCTTGGCTGCTTAAAAGAAGCGAGAGAGTTTCGGGGGTGGTGACCAACCCGCCGGGCATCTGCTTGAGCTGCCTTTGCTTAACGCTGGCCGCGGTGTCCCCGGTCCGTTGTTCTACCCGCCACGGAATATCCAGCGCTACTAATGGATCATTAAGGGCCCGGCAAGTGTCGTTGGCCAGCGCTCTTAGCGGGGTGATCCAAAGCGCTATAAGCCCGGGACCGGGCGGATTTTCTTCCACTAATCCCATCCAAGCGGCCAGAGTTTTGCCCGTACCCGTGGAGGCGTGGACAAGACCTGATTCACCGGCCGCGTAAGCGGCCCAGACTTCCTGCTGAAAATCCAGTGGTGACCAGCCTTGAGATCTGAACCAGGATTCGGTTTGAATCACGCTGGCCCCGGCAAGAGACGTTTAATCACTTCCAACAAATCGGCATCTTCAGGCTTCTTGTCTCTTCGGAAGCGTAAAATTCGGGGGAAACGTACTGCGATGCCGGACTTGTGACGGGGGGAGAGTTGGATACCCTCGAATGCAATTTCAAACACTAACTCGGGCCGCACGGTTCTCACGGGGCCAAATTTTTCCTGCGTATTGTTGCGCACAAAGCGATCCACCACCAAGATTTCTGCATCGGTTAATCCCGAGTACGCCTTTGCGAACGGCACCAGTTGCCCTTCCGACCAGATGCCAAACGTGTAATCGGTATATAAACTCGCACGCTTACCCGTGCCGCGCTGGGCATAAATGAGCACCGCATCCACCGTAAACGGCGCGAGTTTCCACTTGAACCAAACCCCCTGTTTGCGACCGCCCACGTAAACCGAGTCGAGAGACTTTATCATAAGTCCTTCGGCTTGCTGATCGCGCGCCGATTGGCGCAGGCGGCCTATGTCTGGCCACGTGTTTCCCACCACCGGCGAGGAAATTCGTAAATTCTCAATGGATTCCAAGGTTCTGCGACGTTCTCTCAGGGGGCGGTCCCGCCAATCGGTTCCCTCAAATTCAAGTAAGTCGAATGCCATAAATACGCAGGGCGCCTCTTCTTGAAGTTTTCGTCCGACTACTTTGCGCCCCAATCGGCGCTGCAGTTCCGAAAATGGGGCGGGTTCGCCTTGATTCCAGACTAAGATTTCCCCGTCCAGCACAGTTCCTTCGGGCAGGAGGTCGCCGGCTTCTACCACTTCGGGAAAGCTGGCGTGAATCACATCCTCACCCCTAGACCATAGAAACGTTTGCCCTTGCCGACGAATCAATTGCGCGCGAATGCCATCCCATTTCCATTCCACGAGATACTCTTGAGGTGGGCCCAAAGTCTGCTCCGGGTCATTTTGAAGCGCGTGGGCCAAACAAAAAGGATAGGGCTGGCTAGGCAAACGAAGGCCGTCACCCGCGGGTTCGCAGAGGGTGGCAAAAAACTCTGCCGTTGGTGCCCACTCGCCCATCAGTCGGTGGGATAAGGTCGGTGCCGCGATGCCGGTGGCCTGAGCAAGACCCCGGACCACGAGTTCTCGCGATACTCCGACCCGGAATGAACCCCCAATGAGTTTATGGAATAGGAACCGACTGGCCTCATTCAGCACGCTCCACGCCCATAAGATCGATGTTCGTTGATCCAATTCTTCCTGCTTTCGCAGCTTGGCCGCGAAATCCATCCACCACGCGAGCGCATAGTTCTGCTCGTTCGACGTGTCATTCGGAACCATGATTGCAATCGTTTCTGATAGGTCACCCGTGTTTCCGTAGCATTCCTCAAAAAGCCATTCGGGGACGTTCGTCGCTTCCTGCGCCCAAGTCCGGAGGAGCTTACGTCGCACGGGAGCGGGCGGTCGTCGCCCGGTGAGCAAAGAAAGCACCCAAACTGAATCGGCGGGTGAGGCGGCACGAAAGTAGCCAGCGATTGCCGCAACTTTTTCCGTGGTTTTCGTAGTCTCGTCAAGACGAATCCACAAGCTAAGAAATTCGTCCATCAGGTTCCTCTTCTTCTAATTGCAACTCGTCCTGAAACTCCGTCACTAGCGGTTGGGCGTCCAGGCCCCGTTCCCTAAAATAGCGTGCGGTGGCGTCGGCAAAGCCGTGGGTGGTCAGGACGCGTTCCGCTCCGGTAGCCGCGACAGCGGCCAACAACGATGGCCAGTCCACATGGTCACTCAGGGCAAAACCTCGGTCAACGTTTCGTCGACGCCGGGCACCTCGGACTCTCATCCACCCCGAGGCAAACCCCGAGGACAAGGAACCAAATTTACGAATCCAAGACGTTCCCAGTGCGCTTGGGGGGGCAACAATCAGGGATCCGGCAAAGTCAAAGGCCTTGTCTTGCTGGGCGGGCAGTCGGGTCTCGGGCAGGTAAATCCCGGCGTCTCGGTAGCAATCATTTAGGCGCTGAACGGACCCATGAATGAAAATAGGGCCGATTTCTGCATCCACTCCCGCGAGAAGTCGCTGAGCTTTGCCGAGTGAGTAGCCCAACAGGAGGCTCGCCTTGCCCTCGGCTTGATTGGCGCGCCACCAAGCGTTAATATCGGCAAATATTTGGTTCTGGGGTGACCATCGATAAATCGGTAGGCCAAACGTGGTTTCGGTGATGAATGTATGGCAGCAAACAGCTTCAAACGCTTCGGTGGTTTGGTCCGCTTCGATTTTGTAGTCGCCCGAAAACACCCACACTTCGCCGTTTCTCTCGATTCTCACTTGAGCCGAGCCCAGGATGTGCCCCGCCGGATGGAGGCTCACCGTGACATCATTGAGTTTCATCGGGCAATTAAAGTCCACCGTCTGAATCGAGATGTCGGGCCCGAGTCTCACTCGCAAAATGGGTGCCGATGTGGGCGAGCAAAGATAGTCACGGTGTCCCCATCGGGCGTGGTCGGAGTGTCCGTGCGTAACAATTGCGCGGTCCACCGGCCGCCAAGGATCCACGTAGAATCCTCCCGCCTCGCAAAATAGCCCTTCCGGGCGCATTTGCAGAAGGGGAATTGTTGGCACAGTTGGGTATACGAATCCGGCGCTCAGCAAGTTCATTCGACGCGTACACGCCTGGACCAACCGAAATAACCTGCGCAAAGACATCTTGGCAACACTCAAAAAGCAATCAAGCGACCCAGAAATTCTGGGTCGCTTGATTTTGTTCTAGATCACCGCGCCTTGACTTACAACGGCTAGACGGTGTTCTGCGCCTTAGCGGCGAGGTCGGAAACGTGCGTTGACGTTTTCGTCATCGCCGCCTCGCTCTCGCTTGGGGAACGCATCTGGAACGGATGGGGCACGAGTTGGCTCTACAACCGCTTCTCGGGGTGCCGACTCTCGGGAAGCAACCTCACGGGGTGCTGCCTCTCGGGGAGCATCGGAGGAACTTCGCTCGAAGCGATCTCCGCCGCGGGGGGCACCACGGTCGCCGCCGCGATCGCCGCCGCGATCAAATCCGCGTCCGCCTCGATCTCCGCCGCCACTACGACCCCCTCGGTCGCCGCCCCGATCGCCGCCACGCCCCCCCCGGTCGCCGCCTCGATCACCGCCTCTTCCGGGAGGAGGAGGGGTTGCCGATTCATTATCCGAAAGGGCAGGAAGCGACTGAGCAATGCCCAGCGCGGTGAGGTTAATGCGACCCATATGGTCGACCTCGAAAACCTTTACGTTCAGTTCGTCGCCCACATTGACAACGTCCTCGATGCGATTGATGTCCTTAACCGTGAGGTGCTCTTTGGGCACCATCCCTTCTCGGCCCGGAATGTACTCCACCATGGCACCTCGGCCCATAATTCGCGAAACCTTACCGGTGAACTCAGAACCCACCGCGACTTCGTCGGTGAGGGCCTTAATCATCGCAATGGCATCGGCAACCGCTTGGCCGTTGGATCCACCCACCAGCACTCGGCCATCCTGTTGAATGTCGATGCTGGCACCGGTGGTGCCCGTGATCTTTTTGATTACGGCGCCGCCCGGTCCGATTACGGCACCAATCTTTTCGGGATTGATGTTAATCGTTGTTACGGTAGGAGCAGAATCACCCACGGTCGTTCGGGGTTCGGAAATCTCGGCGACGATGACATCGAGGATCTCGAATCGAGCGGTCTTAGCCTGGGCAAGCGCCTTGGCCAGAACGTCGTCGGGGATTCCGTCGAGCTTGGTATCCAGTTGAAGGGCAGTGATACCGTTACGGGTACCGGCCACCTTAAAGTCCATGTCGCCGCAGAAGTCTTCCATGCCTTGGATGTCGGTAAGGACTTTGAAGACCTTGCCGTCTGACATGAGACCCATCGCAATACCGGCCACCGGGGCCTTGATCTGAATTCCTGCGTCCATGAGGGCGAGGGTGGAACCGCAGACCGAAGCCATAGAAGTGGAACCGTTGGATTCCAGAACTTCTGAGATTAGCAACAGCGTGTACGGGAAGTTAGGGTCGTCCAGCGGGATCATCGGGCGAAGGGCTCGCTCCGCCAGCGCGCCGTGGCCGATTTCTCGGCGACCGGGGCCGCGCGACGGGCGAACTTCTCCAACCGACCACGACGGGAAGTTGTAGAAGTGCATATAGCGCTTCGGACCTTCGTCTTCCAGTCCGTCCATGGTCTGCGCATCGTTGGGCAAGCCCAGCGTAACCACGGTGAGAACCTGAGTCTGGCCCCGGGTGAACAACCCTGAACCGTGGACTCTGGGCAGAATACCGGCAAGGGCTTCCAACGGGCGAATCTCATCCAGACGTCGACCGTCGGGTCGAGAGTCCTTCTTGATGATCAGGTCTCGAACCACGTTCTTCACTACCGTATCGGCTGCTTCGTGCAACTGAGCCGCTAATTCTGGTTGGTCCGCATAAGTTGGCTTGAGTTCCTTGACAATTCCCTTAATGAGATCGTCGAGGGCGCTTTCGCGCAGAGCTTTATCTTTCGCGCCCAGAAGTGTTTTCTGGATATCCTTTCCAAACTGCTTGTCAATCGCCTTCTTAAGACTCTCGTCTACGGTGTAGAGCTTGACGTCTCGCTTAGGCTTGTTCACAAGCTTAGCAAACGTCTCGATCTCCAGGCAGATGACGCGAATGGCGTCGTGCGCAAATTTAAGCGCCTTGACCATATCTTCTTCACTGACTTCGGTTGCCCCGGCTTCTACCATTGAAATGGCGTCTTTGTGCCCGGCTACAACGAGGTCTAGGTCCGACTCATTGATCTGCGATATTGAAGGGAAAAGAATAAATTCGCCATCAATACGACCTACGCGGACGCCCGCAACGGCGGCCTTGAAGGGAATATCACTAACCGCCAGCGCGGCACCGGCGGCCGTGATGGCCAGCACGTCGGGCGGGCACTCTTGGTCCACCGCAAACGGCATTGCCATGACCTGAAGATCGTTTCGTAGACCTTTAGGGAACAGCGGGCGAAGCGGGCGATCCATCAACCGGCTGGTGAGGATGGCCTTCTCAGAAGGTCGTCCGCCGCGCTTAATGAATCCACCGGGAATTTTGCCCACCGCATACTTGCGCTCTTCGTAATCGCAAGTCAGCGGAAGAAAATCGGCACCCTCTCGGGGGTTTTCCGACATAGTGGCGACGCCAAGAATGACGGTGTCGCCCATACCGAGGAGCACTGCTCCTCCGGCTTGTTTGGCCACGCGGCCAGTTTCGAGAGATAGGGCTTTTCCGCCTACCTCAAACTCGTGGGAATGAATCAAATCTGCCTCCGTTTAACGGGGCTTAACTTCTCGGATGCCAAGCTTTTTAATCAGCTCACGATATCGTGCGATATCTGTTCGCTTGAGGTAACCCTCAAGACGCCGTCGCTTGCCCACCAGGAGCAGGAGACCGCGTCGGGAGTGGAAATCCTTCTTGTGGGTGCGCAGATGGTCCGTAATCTGTGCGATTCGGGCCTGCATGATTGCGATCTGCACGTCGGTACTACCGGTATCGCCCTCGCGGGACGCATATTCAGCAACTACACTCTTCTTTAATTCAGGATTCAGCGGCATGTTATGAAGTCTATAAGCCTCGTTTCGTGTCTTGAGGCTCGGATCGTTAACCGCTCAGTGCAACTTCCCCTCTTTGCGGGAAGCTCCAGTCAACGGCAAACGAGCCTTGTGAGCCTCAGACGAACGAATATACCAGACATCAGAGGAAAATTGCTTTTCACGGCCCCACTCCGCAATTCTTATGTTCAGATTTTTCGTTGATCCCGTTCCATGCGCACCTACACCACCAAAATGATAATGTTTGGGTAATTCACATGAAGATCACCGTTCTAGGATCTGGAAGTTGGGGGACCGCGCTGACCATATTGCTGGCGCGAAATGGACACAACGTTCAACTGTTGGGCCGCAATTCTGAAGAACTCGAGATTCTGCAGTCTCGCCGTGAAAACTTGCGATATCTTCCCGGGTTTGTGATCCCAGAAAATGTGATTTTTGGCTACTTTGACCAACTCGAAGAAACGCCTGATTTAACGGTAATTGCAGTGCCATCCCTGGCGGTAAGAGCGGTTTTGACTTCAGTTACCGGCACACTCCCCCTCGTTGTTGTGGCCGCCAAGGGCCTGGACCCCGCAGGGTCTCAAGTTTTAACGGACGTGGCGTCTGAGTGCAAACCCGAGGCCACGATTGGAGTTTTAAGCGGACCCAATCTTGCGGTTGAGATTGTACGTGGCATTCCTACGGTGGCGGTGGCTGCTTCTACGGATCATGCAGCGGCCGATCTCATTCGTGATGCGTTTACATGTGGCTCATTTCGAGTCTCGACCAGTGACGATGTGATTGGGGTGGAGATTGCCGGAGCGCTAAAAAATGTTTTGGCAATTGGAGCGGGCATGTCTGATGGGCTGGGATTTGGTGACAACACTAAGGGTGCGTTCTTGTCTCGCGGACTACTAGAAATGGCCAGATTGGGCATCTCGATGGGCGCTCGAATGGATACATTCTTAGGCCCGGCGGGAGTGGGAGACCTCTTTGCCACCGCATCGAGTCACCTGTCTCGAAACTACCGACTGGGTCGGGCTCTTGGTGAGGGTGGCGAATTAAATGCCTCTTTGCAGAAACTTGGGCAGGTGGCAGAAGGGGTTCCCACCAGCGAAGCCGCCGCCGTCCTCGCCCGGCGTCAGCAGGTGGAAATGCCGGTATTTGCGGCCGTGGAAGGCGTCATTAGAGGGCGAGTCTCGCCCAAGCAGGCGGTGGCGTTGCTCATGGATCGCACGACGCGCATAGATGATTTTTTGGGTGCCTAGCGGCTCGACCCCGCCGCAAGCACGATGACGGAGACTGCAAAACTGTACCAAACGTCGGGACTCATCAGAATCTTGAGCGCGGGTTGAGTCACAATGTGGGTGATGAGCCGGAGCCTTTTTCAAAAAATTAAAGATTTTCCCGAATTAAAACTTGCCCTTGGATTCGGCTGGGCATTGGGACTTACGGTTGCACCCAGCACGGGGTTCTACATGGGGACCATTATTGGTTCTAAGCACGTGCAAGATATGCAGAGTCAAGACATTTCAAATGGCTTTCTCGGTGCGGGAATCGGCTTAATTGTAGGCTTGCTATTCGCCACTACGTTGACTATGGTTTATCCAAGCCTCGTTGAGAAAGAGTATGAAGAGCGCGCCCAGAATTCATCCTAAACTTTTTAGGAAGGGTAGGTTCTGCCCTTCCAGCTAACTTTCCCCTGCATCCGCCAAAGGGTTGAGCGCACTACCGTGTAGGCACCAACGGTGAGCACGATGGGCATCAATAGCGCCCCCCATGGCTTTCCCCGGACCACGCCGGCACAGAAAACTGCGCTCAGAACGAGCAACCCGTAGGCTATCCAAGATTGGCTTCCTAAGAACAGCCAACCCCAGCCCAAGCCAAGAAGCAGGGCGGCAAGGCCTAAACTCCCCACGAATGACCCCGTAATCTCAAAAGTGTTCTTAGACATTCCGTCTAGCGTTTCTTGCCAAGTTTCATACATCTTTACCCCTAGCAACTTAGACATATTGAACACTTGGATCGCGACTCCGTGCTTTGCACACAGACGGCCCATCATCACGTCTTCCAGAATGCGCCCCTTCACCGCTTCATTGGGCCAGAGCCTTTGATACACCGACCTTCTCCACGCGTGAACTTGCCCATTTGTGAACATAGAGTGCCCCCTCCCCGACCGATTCACCAGTCCGTATGGGTTGGTGGAGAGCAAGATCCAACCTACCCAGCCAAGAGCCAAAGGCTGAAGCCCGCGACCGGGAACGATATGCGGGAATCCGGTGATCACGCCGATGTTAGGGGGCAAGTTCCGGGCATTGGCTTTGAGTCGGCTCACAAATTGGAGGTTAGGCCGCGCGTCTGCATCTAAAAAGAGGAGCCACTCCGCCGAAGTTTTCTCTAACGCATATTTGGCTAGTTCGTGGCAGGCGCGATTCTTTCCCGTCCAACCGATTGGGAGCGGTTCTGATGGGATTAAAACCGTGGCACCTAGGCTCTTTGCAAGCTCCCCGGTTCCGTCCGAGGATTCGTCATCAAAGACAATAACCTCAACGTATTGAAGCCGGGGCAACAGCTGGGTGAGATTTTCCACCTCATCCCGAGCAGGGACCAACACAATCCAGTTGTCTGCATTAAGACCTGCCCCGTTATCGGGCCAGAGCCGTTCCATCAAAACGAGATTAGTTAATGCGATGAGCGCAACGAGTCCGTACACGGCAATCACTAGTCCGACCACACCGGTAGTTTGCCCTAACCTACTGGCCCGGCAAATACATTTCTTCGTCCCCCAGCAACATCTGGATCATGCTGAGCTGACCAAAGTGGTACGTGTTATTCCACTCTTGATACATTAGGGTTTGCCCTACGGTCGAACTCGCCCAAGGAAACTGGATCGGCTTAGCCAAATCATCGTCCGAAAGCGTTCGGGCAAAATTGTAGAAGTCGGCCTGGTTATTCTTGAGCCCCGCGATCGCCGCATCCATTGATGCAAACTGTTCTGACTCGGCAAAGCTGGCCATTTGCCCTTCTTTGATGGTAGCGATGATCCAGCGGGGGAAGTTAGCGCAGTGGGTCATGATTTCCAGAGGCGACTTTGCCTTTCCCCCTGGAGAAACCCCTAACTTGTCTGCCGGGATGTGCTTCGCGGCGGTTACGAGCATCGCGGTGCTAAATTCGGTTACGCCAATCATTCTTTCAATCATTTTTATCTCCTTTCTGAACCGGTAGGGTTAGAAAGGAGTTGATATTACAAGATATGTATCGGTTTGTCTACCTTTTTTGAAGATGAATTTTTATTTTGTGGAACCTCCTTTCGGTCCCCCGAGCGTCCTAGTAGTCCCCGGCGGCAGGAATCTAACCTGCCTTCGGATAATAAGACGAGTCATTCTGAGTTTGACCCTAGATTGTTGACCTGAACCGAATTTGTAAGCCGTGTCCTCCTAAACAGTCGAACCGCCGATGAGCGGGATAAGGGCTTTGATCCTCTCCAAGGTAATCTATGAACCTAGACGGAATCTGATGATCGAGGGCGATTCCACCATTCATACCGACCTTCCCTCGCCGACCACGGTGCGGAGTCTGATTAAATTACTTCGCGTAAAGCAGTGGTCTAAAAACCTCCTTGTCTTTGCCGCATTTCTCTTTACGGGCGCATTCTCGCACCGCGAATCTTGGATTTTGGTGCTGCTGACGTTTACCGCGATGTGCATGGCGAGTTCCGGCACTTACGTAGTGAACGACATTGTTGACGCAGACCGAGATCGGCTTCACCCTTCCAAGCGACTTCGCCCGATGGCATCGGGCCAAATTTCCACTCGGGTTGGAATCGCGTTGGCTGTCCTCCTCTTGGTTGGTTCCGTGCTTCTGTCTTGGTCGATCAATTTATCTTGTGTGAGCATTGTGGTGGCCTATCTTGGGTTGCAGGTGCTCTACAACTTATGGCTCAAACTGACCCCGGTAGCCGATGTTTATTGCATCGCAACCGGGTTTGTCCTCCGTGCAGTTCTGGGTGCGGCGGCAATTTCGGTGACGATTTCTCCCTGGTTGCTTTTGTGTACCGGTGCACTGGCGCTGATGTTGGGGTTTGCCAAACGGCGCAATGAGTTCATTCTTCAGGGCGAAGCTCGGACGGCGACAAGGGAAAGTTTGGCCCACTATAACCAGCTCTCGCTGGACGTTTTTGTGACCATGTTTGCCTGCGCGGCCGCCCTATTTTACGGACTATATACGATCCAAAGCGAGACCGCCCATCGATTTCCGGGGCTGATTATGACCGCGCCGTTTGTTTTCTACGGGATCACTCGCTATGTTTTGTTAGTCTTTACCCAGGACGAAGGCGGCGAACCGGCTGAGGTGCTGTTTAAGGACCGGCATATTGTCATCACGCTGATTCTGTTTGTGGTGGCGGCGGGGCTGGCGGTCAGTGGAGTCTCGCTTCCGTTGCTTGAAAAGTAGGTTCTATGCCCAAATACTCCAGCGCAATTGTCATCGGCGCCTCATCCGGAATTGGTGCCGAGTTGGTTCGCCAACTTGCCCAACAAGGCACCCGGGTAGCGGCGGTAGCCCGACGGATAGACCGACTATCCGCACTGTCCACGGAGTTTCCGAATCTGGTTATTCCCATCCAGCATGATGTCACGGCATTTGATGAAATTCCGGGCTTGTTTCAAAAACTCACGGGTCAACTGGGCGGACTAGACATCATGATTTACAACGCCGGAGTGATGCCGGAGGTTGGATTCACTGAATTTGATTTTACCAAGGATAAGTATATGGTTGACGTAAACTTACTTGGCGGTATTGCTTGGCTTAACCAAGCCGCCATCCGGTTTCAGGGCACCAAAAGCGGCATCATTCTGGGAGTTTCCAGTGTGGCGGGAGACCGAGGGAGGGCGGGGCAACCGGTGTACAACGCGACTAAAGCGGCTTTCACCACTTACTTAGAAGCGCTGAGGAACCGTCTCTCTCGTTATGGGGTCAAAGTGGTTACCGTGAAACCGGGACCGGTTGAAACCGAAATGACGGTGCATCTCAAGATGAAGAACATGATGTCTCCCCAAACTGCGGCGCAAATCATTCTGGAAAAATCTTCCCGGGACGGCGAGCACTACCTCAAAGCTTTTCACTGGTTAGCCTTCCTTATAATTCGCAATATTCCCAGCGGCCTGTTTAGAAAGATTAAAATATGAGCGTGGTGATTCCCGCAGATCGAGTTGCCTCGGTGGCCGGATTCGGCATGCGGAATCCCGCCGCCGGTTACGTTTTTAGACCGACTTCTGTTAAAGAAATTCGTCAAATCTTAGAGTTATCCAAGAATAGCAGTAGGCAAGTCACCCTGCGAGGGGCCGGTCGCAGTTACGGCGATGCCAACTCCGGCGCCGAGTGCATCGTTGTGGATATCAGCCGCATGCGGCGGATTCTAAGTTGGGACGCCTCTACCGGGCTTATCGATTGCGAGGCCGGGGTCACGATTGAAGGACTGTGGCGACTGATCTTGGAAGACGGTTACTGGCCGCCGGTGGTCAGCGGAACCATGTACCCCACGCTGGCCGGTGCGCTGGCCATGAACATTCACGGAAAGAACAACTTTAGGGTGGGCACCCTGGGCGAACACGTGGTGGATATGGATGTTCTCTTCCCCACTGGCGAATTAAAAACATTGACTCCAACTGATGATTTGTTTTACTCAATCATCGGTAGTGCGGGGCTTTTGGGAATTATTGTTCGCATAAAAATGCAAATGAAGCGCATTCACGGCGGCGACCTTGCCGTATATGCCAGGTCATGCCGAAATTGGGACGAACAGTTTGCCGCCTTTGAAGAATTTGAATCGGATTCCGACTATATGGTGAGCTGGGTGGATTTGTTCGCTCGGGACAATGCCGGTGGCCGCGGGCAATTCCATGCGGCATTTTACGTCCAAAATGGAGATCACTCCACGCTCACCGTGGATCACCAAGACCTTCCCGATACCATCATGGGTTTGGTCCCAAAGTCGGTAATTTGGCGCGCGCTTAAGTTGCTGAGTAACCGCCCGGGAATGCGGTTTATAAACTGGGCCAAGCACACTGCGTCGGCCATTCGGGGTCGGGGTGCCATGCATCACAAGTCGCTGGTTGGGTTCTCATTCCTTTTGGATTACGTGCCCAATTGGCGTTACGCTTACCTTCCGGATGGGTTCATTCAGTATCAGTCATTCATCCCTAAAGAGCACGCCAAGCGGGTGTTTAAGCGTCAGGCCGAGATGCAGCAAGAGGCGGGGTTGGAATCCTTTCTTGGCGTGATGAAGCGTCACCGCCGCGATAAGTTCTTGTTCTCCCACGGGGTAGATGGCTATTCATTGGCGCTAGATTTTAAGGTCACCCGTTCTAATTGGCTGAGGCTGGAGGCCTTAGCGCACCGCATGAATAACTTGGTCTTAGAAGCTGGAGGCCGTTTTTACTTTGCGAAAGACAGCACCCTGCGCCCCGCCGACCTAGCGTATCTCGGCGATTCGGTGGCTCAATATCACGTCTTAAAAGCTGAGTTGGATCCGGACAGTCTGCTGACGAGCGACCTCGCGCGGCGTCTGGGATTGGATTCGTGCACCAAAATTTGACTTGATGTCGCTCAGTCAGGGATAATTGAGTGTTCGGGGGTTATGTGCCCACCGAAACGCGAGTCGGTCCGACTCCGCGGGCGGTTAGCTCAGTGGTAGAGCACTACAATGACACTGTAGGGGTCACAGGTTCAAGCCCTGTACCGCCCACCATTCTTTTAGGTTAACGTTGCGGTCTCACATCTAATCCCGGAACCTTATCTTGCCACCTAGCGGTGAACCGGATAATTGTTGCAATCCAACCGTTAGTTGTTACTACTTGTGGTCTTTCGCAGGTCTCCTCTTGCCTTGCGCGGAAACCGTTCAAGCTAAGAGTTCGTCCGGCGTCCAACATGAGTCTCGCCGCCAACGCAGTTGCGGTGATGGCCAAAGACGCGGACGACTTTTGAGAGATTACTCTCAGTGCCGTTTGGACAGAAGCCTTAATCCGTTAACGACTACGAGCAGACTAGCACCCATATCTGCGAATACGGCCATCCACAGGGTCGCAGTTCCCGTGAGTGCCAGGACAAAGAACACAACCTTGATCCCAATCGCGATCGCGAAGTTTTGCTTCAAAACCTGCCCTGTTTTCCGGCTCAGCGCAATGTAGACGGGCAGCTTTCGCAGGTCGTCTTGCATCAGCGCCACGTCGGCGGTTTCGAGGGCGGTGTCAGTCCCTGCCGCGCCCATTGCAAATCCCACCGTTGCCCTTGCAAGCGCCGGGGCATCGTTTACACCGTCGCCAACCATTCCCACGGCGCCGTGCAGTCTCAAAAGTGACTCAACGATCCCGAGCTTCTCATCAGGTAGAAGCTCGGCGCGGACATCGTCGATGCCTGCCAATTTCGCAATCGCTTCTGCCGTCTTAATGTTGTCCCCGGTCAACATTGCGACCTGCAACCCGAGTCCGTGAAGTTCCTTGATGGCTTCAACGCTTTCGGGCCTTAACGTGTCGGTGACGCCATAGACGGCCAGGGCTTCCTTGTCGTCCAAGAGCACCACCGTCGTCTTGCCATCACCTTCAAGCAAGGCCAGGGCACTGTGAACGTGGTCGCAACACACCTCTTTCTCTTCGGTGAGACGGTGATTGCCCAGGTTGTAGCGAACGCCTCCAATCGTGCCACTGACTCCACGGCCGGAGAGTGACTCGAACGAGTCGACCGGAAGCAACTCTCCGTTCCAAGCCTGAACAACGGCTTTGGCGACAGGGTGATCGCTTAGCGTGTCCAGGCTTGCCGCGATTTGAAGCGCTTTGTCATGCTCCACGCCGTGTAGCACAACGGTGTCAGTGAGCACAGGCTTACCATGCGTAAGCGTGCCCGTCTTGTCGAGGGCGATCATCTTGAGTGTCCGACCCGATTCAAGGTGTGCGCCGCCTTTAATGAGAATTCCCAAACGGGCTGCCGATGCGAGTCCGCTGACGACCGTCACCGAGGTCGATATCACCATTGCGCACGGACACGCAATGACGAGCAACACCAGTGCCTTGTAGAGCCAAGGGCCGAAGGGCTGTCCAAATGCCAAGGGCAATGTGGCGACAAGGATCGCCATAACGACGACCAATGGCGTGTAGACCTTTGCAAAGGAATCCACAAATCTTTGCGTAGGGGCACGGGAGGCTTGCGCTTCTTGCACCGTTGCGATAATCCGGTCGAGCGTGGTGTGTCCGCGAGTGCCCGTTACTCGGAACTCTAACACGCCCTGCTCATTGATACTTCCTGCGTAGAGTTTGTCGCCGACGCCCTTCTCGACTGGCACACTTTCGCCGGTGATCGGAGCTTGGTTGACCGCGCTTTGGCCGTTTACCACAATGCCATCGAGGGGGATCCGCTCGCCAGGCTTGACCCGCACCACTGCGTCTACCTCTATTGATTTAGCATCGACCTCCTCCCACTCAGACCCCCTTTGAACAAGCGCCCTCTCGGGGGCCATTTCCATCAATGATCGCACGGCATTTCGGGCTCGATCCAGCGAATATGCTTCAATCAGTTCCGCGATCCCAAAGAGAACGGTCACCATCGCTGCTTCCGGCCATTAGCCAATCGCAACCGCGCCAACCACTGCGACCGACATCACGAAGTTGATGTTGAGGGTGAGCGTTCGAATCGCCACGAATCCCTTGCGGAACGTCTTGACGCCGCCAAGGAGGATTGCCGCTATCGCCAGCAAGATTACGGGAATACTCCTTTCCGTGCCGGTCTGCCACCCAACCACTTCGCTGGCAATTGCGAGCACGAAGGCGCTACCGGTCATCCACTTTTCGCGGTTCGAGGTTGCTTTCTTCACCGCTCAGGCGGTTTCGTCGTCGCAATCCGCCGCCGGTTCCATCCAGATTTCTTTGAGCGTCTTGCGGATCGGCTCCGGGTCGGCAAAGGAGTGCCCCACTGTGAGCCTCCGGTTCATAAGTTCAAAGACTCAACCTCTCGCACGCTCTTAAAGCGGTTGCGAATGATCTGCTCCTCGGTGGGGCAATCCATCGCGTTGATGATGAATTGGTCGGATCTCATATCATGTCGATCTCAGAAGGGGATCCTACCCGAGCAGGTTGGCTGTACTAAGCACCCATCCCAATCATTATTTTACCAGCACCGCAAGCGGATGGCACAAGGGACAGTTGCAGTTCCCTTGAGCATCCACAATTGGGGCCCATGCAAGGACATTTAATCCAATCCACGCGACGGTGACATGCCGAACAAACCGACCCGCTTTCAAGCAGACAGTCACCCAGTCAATGTCGATGGGCTGGCGTCGCGGAATAGTTTTGTCGAGAGGTTTAAGAACTATGGCTATGGTTGCATCCTTGAGCTAAAGATAATTAACCGAGCGCTCCCTCGGAAAGTGTCCAGGTTAGAAGGGTGGGCCGCCGCAAGAATCACCGATCCCTATGACCACTTACGAGACCACGCGCGACGTATCCAAAAGAAATTCATGAATAACACAAGCAGCATGACTAAGCACCCTCCCGCCGCAAACGCCACCTGCCAAATTGTCATATTTGAAGATTCAGGCATCAGAAGGAACTGAAGTGCTCTGATGAGCTGGAACAGGACGGCATAGAAGGGGCAACAAAGAAGCCCGCTGATGAAACACTCACGGTTTGAAGCTAGCTTGGCCAAACCGCACCTTGCCGCCGACAAAGTCGCGCCTTTCTTCGAGCAGTCGAGCAACTTGGACCGCATTACAGCTTCACTCCAAATCGCATCCCGCTTCAACCGGCGAGCCCTTAGCAGTTCTTGGAACTCGACTACGAACCCACAGGAAAGAACCAAGCACAAGCATCCCTGCAAGCAACTGGGCACAAAGACCTTCTGCGGTCGGAAAAGTAGCGAGCCAAACGCCCATCCAGTCCAGAATCGGAATAGCAAGGTGGTGAGTTGGGAGCCAGCCTGCGAGTTGCATTTCTTGAGCGCTTTCCCCTACCATGACCACGAGCACTGCGGCAAGAAGAATGCCGGTCCAAACAAGCATTTTCTTGTAAGGCAACCTGCGTGATGCGCTGAATGTCAAGGCGGCAACGATGGCCGTAAGGACAAGGCCAATACCAGCCCCGCTCATAACCACGCCGGTTCCCGCTTTCAAACGCAGGTCTTGGAGGAACAGAACGATTTCGAATCCCTCGCGATAGACTGCTGTGAACCCAAGTAGAGCGAGGCCGGAGTACACCTTTGAAGGGGGAGCACCGGGCACCTCGAATATCTTTTTGCGGCGCTTGCAGTGGTGGCATATCCAACCCGTCCAATACAGCTTATGGAAGAACCAATTCATCACAACGAGCAGCACGACGATAGCCAGAAGCCCCGTTCCTGCTTGGATTGCTAGCTCGGAAGCGTTGACGGAAGAGATTAGCGCGATGGCAATAAACCACGTTGCAACCGTGGCAAGAAGAGCTGCCCCGATGCCTGTCCGCACTGGAGACCAGAATCCCTCCTTATATCGAGCGAGGCCAGCGGTAACGGCGGCCAACACGAGTATCGCCTCTAGTCCCTCTCGGAAGACAAGGATTCCGCTTCCAAACATCATAGATTGCAGGCTCAGGCCGTTGGCAGACGGGTTTGGGGCACCGGCAACGACAATCGCCTGCCAAACAAGTGAACAGACGACAACTAATCCGCCAATGATTGTGACGAACAACCTCCAGCCCGATAACCGCGGTGCTGGCAAAGTGATGTCCCCGTCCGAATCGGCATTGTCCAGAACCGCCGACTGGAGGCTCATGACCGGTACCTAGTGCATTCGAAGATGTGCTGACCGACCCTGGACAAGATGTCTTCCGCCAAAAGGAACACCTCGTCAAGCCGTTCGTCGGCCAACGCATAGAAAACCGAGCGACCTTCCTGTCTCGAGACGACAAGACCGCAATTTCGCAGACAGCCGAGGTGGGCAGACACGTTTGGCTGGGGGAGTCCGGTCGTCTCGACGATCTCAGAGACGCTGCGCTCTCGCAATAGCAGTGCCTTGAGAATTCCGAGCCTGGAAGGGTCCGATAGGCCTCTAAACAGTTTGGCCTCTATTTGGAGCGCTTGCCGATTGCGGTCGCCCCTTAATGCTTCGGTTACCTCGCCGCCCGCTTCCACGGCTATCGGGCCTCCTTAATGATGGACAGCACAGTGCATTCAACTTCTGTGGCTAATGCTTCAACTCCTGCATTCGGAAAGAATTCCACGATCGCAGTCGGTAGCATCGTGCTGATTCGCGTTGTTCCCTCCACCGTGTAGACGCTGATCGGACAAGGGAGCATCAGGGCGATCTTCACTTCTCTTTTGAGGACCTCACTCGCATATTGAGCGTTGCAAACTTCGATGATCTTCAAAGGCTCCCTGTAAAAGCCCTTCTCCGCGAGGGTTTGCGCTACGTCGTGGGTGTGCAGAACTCGAAATCCGTTCGCCGCAGCTCGGCTCTCGATCCCCGAGACAACCTCGTCAACGCATTTCTCGGACGTAACTGTATGTTCGAATCTCATCTCTACCGAAATTGTAGCATCATATGCCGATGTAAGCATACATTATTATGCTACCAGGCCGGCAAATTGAACCCTATATTGAACCTATGTATCGGCGAGATGGGGTTTCTTAGGGTCACCCCAGGTCCAATTTGAACCTGAAAGAAAGTGGTGAACGGCCATACGTGCCAATGACACGGTCGACGTTACAGGTTCAAGTCCCGTACCGCCCACCATTTCCAGGGTTCCAAAATGGGCTTCCTTGCACCCGGATTGCACCCGATTTTGCCCCCTATCGTTGAATCTGGCACCCCCTACAATCCAAGCGGAAGTTGATACTTTTCCGCGTCCAGTCAGCGCAGATAATGGTCAAATCAGAGTCAAATTGGCTTGGCCACCACAATCTCGATGTCGGATCAAGACCCGTCGATGGGTGAACAATCCTTGGAGGTAACCTGACTTTTATGACCCGATCCAGTCTCAAGGCTCTTGCTTTCGTGGTGCCATTTCTTTGCTTGTGCTCTACCGGCTTCTGTCAAAGCTCATCGCCTCAAGGCGTCGCCGACTTGTTCGTTAAAGCGTGGAACGCTCACGACATGAAAGGTTTCGAAAGATTGTTCACCCATGATGCCATATGGGTTCCAGTTGCCGAAGCCATGGACAAGGGTCGAGCAGGCATCGTGAAGGACCTGTCCGAGGCTCACAAGACCTGGGCAAGAACGACGCAGATGAAGAGAGATTCGGTCACCGTTCTACGGGTGACTCGTGATATAGCGACTCTGTTTTTTCACGCACATTTCGTAGTTGACGGCAAAGTCGCGCAGGGAATCGATCGAGCCATGATCATGGTGGTCAAGAAGAACTCCGGCAAGTGGTTTCTGACCGCCGGCCAGTTAACGAAGCAGCATGACGGTGCCTGATGAAGGCAGATATCTTTGGAATACCCCGAATCACCCCTGCGTTGAACCAGTTTTTGACCCATTGGATGCGCAAATCAGATTCTAGGAGGCCCATTTGAAACCGTTTAGTGAGATTCACACTCTCAGGTCCATTGCAACGCCGAGTTCCTAGATCTTCGTAAGCCATCCATGGATTGTCTGGTCTTCGTTCCCGGTTACACCTTCTCCGATGTGTCCGGAACAATGTGTTACCTACCCCACCCCCGGTTCCCCACCCAAGGCGGTCGCCCCGTTTCACGAATTCTTGTGGCTGAATATGGGCCTCAATGTGGCCTACATTTCGGTGGGCATCACCGAAGACCAAGCCCCGGCGTAGGCACACCTGATAAAATGCATTCACCCCGGGCTGCAGGTAAACGAGCGAGTATTTCCTTACGCACGTCATGTCGAACTGTCATCAAGTCGTCGAAGTGCCGATCTTGGCTTCCGTCCCGAACTGCACCGAGGGCTTGTTGCCGTTGTGCTTCCAGTTCAGGTTGTTCTTACCGTTACCCAGCCAGATAGCAACAAAATTTTTGGGTGAGCTTGGTCAATCCGTTCCATCAAGTCTGAGCACATAGAGCTTCCCCGGTTCGAGATTCTCCAGGGTCGCACGCACATAGGGCACCAACCTGTCGAGAACGGCAAGGCGGGTGTCGATCGTGTCGAGAAGAATCACTGAAACGGACCGCTCGGTCATGTTCTACTGATGAGCGATACCCTTGTCTAGCGTGATGAGCACCGGAAAATTGCCGCCTTCCGCCGCTTCGAGCAACTTGCCGTTGGCGAGGGCGGCCCAGCCTTCCGCAGAAGCCAGAACTACGTTATGCCCAGTAAGGGTGCAGGCATGCAGTGGTCAAAGAGAACTTTCAGACCGCGGTCTCCAGGTCTAGGCTCTCCGCAACCTGCTTACGCTCCCAGTTGAGAACCGCTTGCGCGTCCTCTCTGCGAATGTCCGGATAGTTCTGCAGGAACTCCTCCAAACTTCCGCCCCCTAATACGTAGTCGAAGAGTATCTTGGCGTGTATGCGAGTTCCCCTGAAACGAACGGCACCTCCGAGAGTATCGGGTGTGCTCACCAGCACATCCTTCAGTTGAGTCGGAATCATCGCTTCATTGTACGCCTAGTCGGGGGCGAGCAGGCTAAGTCGGAATTGCGGACTAACGGGTGGACCTATATTTCGACGCACTCCAATCCGAGCGAGATTTTGCTGAGCACCTCGCAGAACAGGAAGAATGTGTTGAAGATGACTCTTGAAGAGGTGACACTTCGGGCGATTCTTTTCGTTCAATTAGTTGTGAATACCCTTCCCTCCTTTTTGGCGGCG
This sequence comes from Fimbriimonadales bacterium, assembly GCA_038212035.1. Taxonomy (GTDB): domain Bacteria; phylum Armatimonadota; class Fimbriimonadia; order Fimbriimonadales; family Fimbriimonadaceae; genus Fimbriimonas. The sequence goes on along the minus strand of JBBQUZ010000029.1, from coordinate 9,737 downwards.
CATTTGTTGCGGCTTGGCGTTTGGTCGGTGCTTTGCCTCATCGTGGGGGTCGCGGGGATCGCGACGAGTCGAGATGCTAATTGGCGAGCGTTCTTTGGGATGACGGCGGGTTGGGCCGCCGTCAATGCGCTTATCGCACTCGCGAGCCGGGCCGGTGCCCCACCCAAAGTGGTCGCCCCGTTTCGCGAATTCTTGTGGCTGAATGTGGGCCTCAATGTGGCTTACATCTCGGTTGGCATCACCATGGCTTTGCTCGCCGGGGATCGGGGACCGATTAAGTTCACCGGGCTGGCCATCGTAATCCAGGGGATCGGACTTCTGGTTCTCGACGGCATCTTGCTGGGGCTACTCCCCAAGGCTTAGCTTGATCTTCGAATGGGTCCGCAATATCGAGTTCGCTGGGCCATTAAATCCCTTACAAATTGCCGAGTCTGCGATTCACATGGAGGATTGATAAGCATTGCACGGCTCAAGCTAATGAGTAACAAGGGTTGAACCGCGTAAGATAGGTGGCGTGCATTACCTCCGCCTCACTTGCCCTGAACTTGCGGAAGCAGACCGCCAGCCGATTGCGGCCAAGATTACAGATGAGCTGATTGACCTCTTCTATAACCCCCGGGCACCCGGAACGCGGGAGGATCAAAGGGAGCGGACAACCGTGCATTTTGCTCCGTACGGTGAAAAAGACTTTTTCATCGGCGAAATCCCCGCCCACCGAGACATCACCGCCGAACTGTCCGACTGGCACTTCTCAACCAAGCGACGCAAGGCCGTAACGCGCTCCTTAACTCCGATCCTAGCAAAGTTGTTTGGGGCCGAAATGGATCACGTCAATACTCGCTTTCATAGCTATCACCCAACCGAATTCTCGGTAGGAGGAAAGCTCCTCTCGGAACGCGTGCGGCCCATCGGGCGTCTCCTAAAGCGACTTTTTGGCTAACTTTTTGCGCGCCAATGAGTTGCCACTTCGGCAAAAGGACTCCAAGCTACCTGGGTCAGCTTTTTTCCAATTTCTCGTTGCACGACTTCTTCTTGCGTCTAAAAATGTAGACCATCGGGCCAAGAAAACCGATCTCGATGGCCACGGTGCAGGAACGGCCCCGGCTTACGAAAGGGTTCTGGTTATGGCCTCATTGGCCCTGACCCAAAGAAAATCCGGGGATGCCGTTGAACAGGCAAAGGGTCTCCGCTTTTATGAAGTCGAGATCTGCTTTGAAGACTTTCCCCATCAGCTCAAGGATTTCTTGGGGAGGAATGGCGATTTGGGGGTTGGAGATGAATCGGCAACGCCAGTGGTCGGTCAAGAACGTTTCGGGAAATCCTTGGGGCCAGACTTTTACGCCTCGGTTGGTGATCATCTGAAGCGACAGGTTCTGAGTCTGCGCCGATTGAAGTCGATTTGCAAGATCGGAGAGAGGACCCGTCCACTGAACGAAAATGTCGATGCCAACGAGTTCCTTACACTCGGATTCCCGCAAACTCTTGGGCGTACTGATGGCAGCCGGTGGTGCATCAGAATAGGTGACCGTCCGCAGCATAACTGATTCCAGACCTAATCGCTCCTGAACCGCTTCTCCAAATGCTTTGGTGCCCACCAAACTCTTGCTGATCCCTTCCTGATAGATGTCCGGCGTGTGAACCCCATCTTCTATAGTACGAAGCCAAGCGTTGTGGACTCGGGATGCGATGTCAGCTTGCCCAATGTGTACCAGCATCATCACCGCCGAGAGAAGGAGGCCCGAAGGGTTAGCCAGGTCCTGCCCTGCGATGTCGGGGGCGCTCCCGTGGATGGCTTCAAACATGGCGCACTGTTCACCAATATTGCTGGAAGGAGCCAGCCCAACCGATCCCGCAATTTCGGCGGCAACGTCGGAAAGAATGTCTCCGTAGAGATTTAGCGTAACAATGACGTCGAACGATTCGGGATGACTGGCCACCCGGGCCATCCCAATATCGATGATTCGGTGCTCTTGCTCTAACTCGAGATATTCGGCGCCAATTTCATCGAAGACCTTGTGAAACAGACCGTCGGTAAGCTTCATGATATTGTCCTTGGTCATGCAGGTCACCTTCTTGCGGCCATTAGCTCTGGCGTATTCAAACGCGTACCGGCAGATTCTTTCACATCCTGGCCGGGTGATGAGTTTGAGGCACTGATACACTTGGTCGGTCTGCCGATGCTCGATTCCCGCGTAGAGGTCCTCCTCGTTTTCTCTAATGACCACAATATCCATCTCGGGATGGTCTGTGCGCACATACGGCGAGTAGGCGTTGCATGGGCGCACGTTTGCGTAGAGCCCAAGCGTTTTGCGAATGGTGACATTTAAACTCTTGAACCCTCCACCCTGGGGCGTTGTAATCGGAGCCTTGAGGAATGCCTTCGCGGTGCGGATAGTCTCCCAAGTCTGGGGCTCAATGCCCGATGTGAACCCTCGCTTGTACACCGCCTCGCCAATCTCAACCGGCAGGTATTCAATTTGCGCTCCAGATTCTTTAAGAATTGACAGGACGACGTTCATAATCTCAGGGCCAATTCCGTCTCCGTAGGCAACGGCCACCGGGGTTGAAAGTGCTCCGGTCATCGAAGCTGGTACAGTCAAATCGAGCGTGTCATTCATATCGTGTCGTATATTACATGAAATGAATGTCGCATTGTCAAGCACCATGAATGAATTTGACCAAGACAGCCCAAAATGGACGTTTTTGACCAACCACTCCCACGTGCTGGTATGCCTACAGCGAGATCCGATCATGCGGGCGAGGGATATTGCCCTCCAGGTGGGAATCACCGAGAGGTCCGTTCAGCGCATCTTGGGTGAACTCACGGAATACGGCGTGCTCACCCGGGAGAAGGATGGCCGGCGCAATCGATACTCGGTTGATGTGTCTAAGACGTTGCGCCACCCCCTTGAGCAACACCGCTCAGTGGCAGAACTGTTGGCGCTCGTTGGAGACGAGTCGGTATCGGCACCGGAGGCCGGGGCGGTGCATTGATCTCACTGAGAACACTGGGGAAGTAGGACTCATGCCCCGCCCGGTGGCGGGTGATTGTGCCAACCCTGCCAGCCTCCAAACGACGGGGTTTTACCGCTTAGCCTTGGCTCGGGAGCTAAGTATTCTCGTTTCGTCAAGCGATGACGGCACTAAAAACTGGCACCGCGGTTCCCGATCTGCGGAGAAACACCGCAGTTTCGTCAAGCAACCGTCAACGCGAATTACCGCAAGTACCTCGCGGAGCACGGTTCGCCCGGACCCGGATGATCCGCAAGTTTACGATTGAGACCCCGTTGGCTTTTAACCCCCGGCGGCCCAGAAGATGGCGTTTTGAAATAGGTGCAGGTAGGGCTTGTTCTTGAACAGGTCGGGGGAATGGCCCATGAAAATGTACACATTGCGAGCCTTGACGTTTGGATTGGTCCAAATCACGGGATGGTCGCCCATTTTCTTGAGGGAGTTGGGCTGATACGAGTCTTCGTCTACGTTCGCAAGCACATGCACGTCCGGCCGAGGACTCCGATCGTAGGTGTACCACTCTTCCGTCTGCACGGGAAACAATGGGGGCACGCCCCGCATTACGGGATGATCACGGTCTTCTACCCGCACGTTGGCTTTGGCAAAGGTGGCGATGTAATCTTTGAATCTTATCTCGCCCATGAATTTGTGAAACCAGTTCCACATCGGATAGCCATCAAACTCGCCGAGCAGGCTGGCATGGTGGAACCCAATCCAGCCGCCGCGTCCGTTTTCGATATAGTTCTGAAACGCAGAAACCGCGTTAGGCTTCCAAGCATACGGAGGATAGTCAAGCTGAATAAAGAGTTTGTAAGGGGCAAGTGAATGCTCGTCGATCGCGTCGGTGTTGTGAATGTAATCAACAGCAAAGTTGCGGCGCGCGGCTAAGTCGTCCAGCCAAACTTTAGCCCGCGCGGTGTATTCCACGTGGTGCCCGCCGTTTTCATAGAGAACAAGGGCCCGGAACTTTGGTCCCACCGTGATGAACAGCCCAAGTAAAGCGATTATTTCTCACCCGCCCAGAGAATCGCGTTGGTGAGGAGGGTTAGGTAATCCTTGTTTTTAAGGCAAGACGGATCGTGGCCAATGGCGATGTACACCATTCGTCGATACTTTTCGTTCGTCCAAACAATAGGATGATCGCCCATCGCAATGTGGGGCTTGTAGGTTGATTCATCCGCCGTGGCCAATACACGCACGTTGCCCCGTGGACTGTGGTTGAACTCATACCACTCATCCGCAACTTCAAATTGTGCGGGAAGATGACGCGTTACCGGATGATTTCGGTCTTCTACGACTACAGTTCCCGTTTGGTATTGGGGATGCGGCGAATACAGGACGCGGCCCAAAAACTCTTCAAACCAATCCCAATAAATTCCCTGTGGCCCCAAAAACTCACGGCCTGTAAGTCCTGCCCCGTGGACTCCTACCCAACCATTGCCCGCTTCAACAAACTGCTGCAGTGCCGCTTGCTGAGATGGCGTCATGTCAAATGGCGCTAACTGCAGCATGAGAAATGCCTGATACCGCTTCAAATTTTTAGAATTAATCAGGGTGGCGTCGTCGGTAAAGTCCATGGCAAAGCCATTTGCAGCGGCTAAATTCTCCAGAACTGGCTGCGCGGCCGCCATCATCAGCCGGTGATCTTTAGCCAGAGAGGTAACAACCAGCAACCGAAACTTGGATTTTGGCGGTGAAGAGCCTAACGCATTAGAGGCGAGGACCCCTAGTAAGAGTGGAACCCAGAAGAGCCGCATCAAGTCCATAAGAAATATCTGGTTAACAATGAGAAGTTTGAGGTGGGGGAAAGGAACGAAAAATCCCTCATTAGTCTTTCTGAAAACCGAGCCCCCGACTTTATTCGGGCACACCGGAACTAATAGGGTACTGGATTCTTCCGTTAATTTGGGATACCGGCCTGAATTACGGTTGGCCATTCAGTGGTTCCCGTTTTCTGATGTGGATCAACTTACCGGCAGCTATTCAAACCAAATTTATGCTTAGTCAGGTTGCCTTCATCGCAGTCTTCAACAAACCGGACTTCTCCCTGAAAGCCAGTTGAGTATCTTGCCTGTAGTCAATTGGTCCAAACCGATAAAATTATCATCATTTGGCTCTTGTCAACTTAGAAAATGTGGGTTACAATGCATTGTCTCCTAAAGTCGGACAGTCCATAAAGAAGAACAGGTGACCAAACCATTGGTATGGACGGAATAGGACATGGGGATAACGAAGGGTCAAGCGATCATCTGGGAACTGCGAAGGCGGATTGACGCGGGCGAATGGCCGTGCGCATACCGACTGCCTACCGAGCGGCAATTAGCCCGTGAATTCTCAGTGAGCCGAGCGACCATTCAGCATGTAATTCAGCACTTATCTGACAACGGGTTGCTTGAGCGGTTACCCAATTGTCGCCCCACGGTTGCCGCGCCTTCCAAACTCCCGGTTGCAATGAAGGCTTTTAGGGACCAGATCGCGGTTTGGCTCCCTCCCAATCTGGAGGAGATTGGAGAGGCATCCATCTTGCAGGGGATCCGACGCGCCATTGGTGAATTGGGTTATTCGGCGGTGATCGGATGCCCTCCGGTAGCCGAACCGGTAAGTGCCCCGTCGTCGGAAAGTCGATTTTTGCAGTCGGCACTTCAGAATCCACAGATTGCGGGTGCAATTGTCTGGGATTCCGGTAGCGATTTGGTTATCCCGTCTTATCAATCGTTCATGGCGGCAAAGATTCCCCTTGTATTCATTGACCGCGAACCCCCCGAGTCAATTGTTGCCGACGCGGTGATGACCAACAACCGAAAGGGCGCAAAACTCGCAATCCAACACCTCATTGCCCTGGGCCATAAGAATATTGGCGTAGTGCTGAGTTGCGAAACCGTTTCCAGTGTGCAGGAGCGTCTGGAGGGCTATCGGCAAGCGCTTGATTCAGCAGAGATTTCGTACCGACCAGAACTCATTATTGCGGCCAACGCGGGGTACGCCCGGGCGAACCCCGATCAGGTGCTGAACGCCCTTGACCGATTGTTGGCCCTGCCAAACCCGCCCACTGCACTTTTTGCGGTGAATGACTATTTAGCTTTCAACCTCACAGACGCCCTCAAAAAGCGCGGGATAAGTGTCCCAAACCACATTTCGGTGGTGGGCTTTGATTGGTTGTTACGCTGGTTGCCTACGGGGGGTCATCTCACCTCGGTAGGACAAAACTTTGAGACCATTGGAAAACTCGCCGCTGAGCGAGTGTTGGAGCAGATCAAAACTGGCTCCAATCACGTTACGTCTCACATCTATGTGGACGCGCCGCTGGTGGTGAAAGAAACCACGGCACGTCCCCCTGACCCGTCAGAGCATCGGCTCTCCTATCCTAATTCTATTGGAGTTATCTCGTGAAGAAATCATTAAAAGCATTCACACTCATTGAACTTCTTGTCGTCATTGCGATCATCGCAATTCTCGCGGCAATTTTGTTCCCCGTTTTTGCCCAAGCCAAGGCCGCCGCTAAAGGTGCGGTATCTCTGAGCAATATTAAGCAGACCGGCCTATCGGAAATCATGTACCAAACAGATTCTGATGACGCGTTTGTCATCACCACCGCCTGGAATGACGGCGGCGACCCAATTTATTTTGGACCCGGCGTTGCCTGCTCTCCGTGGTCGTGGTTGGTGCAACCTTATATGAAATCGGGTGGCCTGATGAACGATCCCCTCGGTCCCAGCCAATGGTCGTCTACTAACCCAAATATCCAGGATATTTACACGCCGATGTACGGCTATAACTACACCGCGCTGTCTCCCTGGACGGGTATCGGAACCACTAAGGCTGTTACCTCATCGCAGCCGCATTCCCCCGCCAACCTCGTGATGTTTGCCTCTAGGGCACACACCAGCGAGTGGACCGGCTTTCAAAGCGGCACGGCCTCCGCCTTCACGTTTCAGCAAAATTCTGATGATGGCCCCATGCTTAACGTGACGGTAGAGGCACCCAACTGTTACACCATTGCCCCGTATTGTCTGGACAATTGGGGCAACCCAGATCTGAACAATGGTCAGCTCGGAGGGATGAAGACGGTGGTGGCCGGACGCAACACGGGAGAGGTTTCCCGACGAAAATCGAATCAAATGGCCATCGTATTCACCGATGGGCACGCCAAATACATGAGCCCTGCTGATGTTGCGGCCGGCACCAACTGGGCCGACACGCTCAATCCGCAAAGTCTCATTGTCACCGATAAAGAGAAGTATCGCTGGTATGTCTCACCCAGCGATGGAGGCTAGTTTGAAGGTATTCCTTACGTCTCTACTTGGTTCTTTGCTGTTGGTAGGTTGCGGTTCGGGGACGGATGCAACCCCGTCTGCAACCAAGGACGCTTCGACCGTATCGCCTCCGGTGGCGAACCCCAAAGCGGGTGCCAGCCAGGGCAACGCAACCTTTACTGTGAGTCCAGACCAGGCTGCCGCCCATTTGGGCTCGAAGGGTAAGTAACCCAAAGGGCCGGAAGCCCTTCTCCCCCAGTTTTTCCGAAAACTGGGGGAGAAGGGTTGGGTTGATGGGGCATTTCCGAACCAGCCCAGTCCCTTCAATTTTCCGTCCCGACATCTACAACCCAGTCGGCCGACGCACCCTCATCCCAACCTTCTCCCTCAGATTTCGGGAGAAATCAGAAGGAGAAGGAGCCGGAAGACGCATTGGGTCTGCCGCGCAGAAATGGGGAGTAAACTGTTAGATTCTAACGTGCCTTTCTCGCTTTGAAAGGTAATCAAAATCGAACAACAATGGCAATTACATCAGAACCAAATGAAATTTCAGTCGACGTAAATTCGGAACCCGCTTGCCCGTTTCACAGTGGCAATCTGAGGCAAACCGCGGGAGGCGGAACTCGAAATCGCGATTGGTGGCCCAATCAACTGAAGTTGAATATCCTGCGCCAGCATTCGACCCTTTCCAACCCCATGGGATCTGAGTTTGATTATGCAGAAGCCTTCAAATCCCTGGATTTTGCGGCACTTAAGCAAGACATTTTAGATCTGATGACCAAGTCTCAAGAGTGGTGGCCCGCCGACTACGGTCACTACGGTCCCTTCTTTATTCGAATGGCGTGGCACAGTGCGGGCACCTACCGAATTCAGGATGGACGCGGTGGTGCGGGTTCCGGCACTCAACGGTTTGCCCCCCTTAACAGCTGGCCGGATAACGCAAACCTTGATAAAGCCCGTCTACTTCTGTGGCCGATCAAGAAGAAATACGGCAAAAAACTTTCCTGGGCAGACCTGATGATTCTCACCGGCAACTGCGCGTTAGAATCCATGGGATTCAAGACGTTTGGCTTTGGCGGAGGACGAGCGGACGTCTGGGAACCGCAGGAAGATATCTATTGGGGTTCTGAAGGCCAGTGGCTGGGAGATGAGCGATACACCGGCGATCGAGAACTAGAAAACCCACTCGCTGCGGTGCAAATGGGCTTAATCTACGTTTACCCCGAGGGGCCAAATGGAGTACCGGATCCGATGGGATCCGCGCGTGATATTCGTGAGACCTTTGGGCGCATGGCGATGAATGATGAGGAGACGGTTGCCCTCATCGCCGGAGGCCATACCTTTGGGAAGACCCACGGTGCCGCTGACCCCGGGCTGTACGTGGGACCGGAGCCCGCCGCCGCGGGCATTGAGCAGCAGGGCATCGGCTGGAAGAATTCGTTGGGCAGCGGGAACGGAGTGAACACGATTACCAGCGGTCTTGAGGGCGCTTGGACAACTACACCCACCCAATGGAGCAACAACTATTTTGATAACCTATTTGGCTTTGAATGGGAACTTAGCAAGAGTCCGGCGGGCGCGCACCAATGGAAGCCAAAGGATAATGCAGGAGCCGGAACAGTTCCCGACGCGCACGATGCCTTCAAAAAGCATGCTCCGTTTATGCTGACTACGGACTTGGCCCTGCGAGTTGATCCTGCCTACGAAAAGATTTCTCGGCACTTTCACGAGAATCCCGATGCGTTTGCCGACGCCTTTGCCCGCGCTTGGTACAAGTTGACGCACCGGGATATGGGGCCGATCGCCCGGTATCTAGGACCCGAGGTTCCAACCGAAGAGTTGATCTGGCAAGATCCCATTCCCACGGTTACGCATCACGCGATTGACGCTCACGATGTCGCCACTTTAAAGAGTCAGATTCTGGCTTCGGGTTTGTCGGTTTCGCAACTGGTCTCCACGGCGTGGGCATCCGCATCTACTTTCCGAGGGTCGGATAAGCGCGGCGGTGCCAACGGTGCGCGCATACGATTAGCACCGCAGAAGGATTGGGAGGTAAACCAGCCTGCGCAACTGGCCACCGTTCTTAATGCGTTGCAGCATATTCAAACTGCGTTCAACACGGCGCAATTTGGAGGGAAAGCGGTTTCTATGGCCGACCTGATTGTGCTGGGTGGTTGCGCGGCCATCGAGCGAGCAGCGAACAATACGATAACGGTTTCGTTCAAGCCCGGCCGAGCGGATGCTTCCCAAGAGCAAACCGATGTTGCGTCATTCGCAGTATTGGAACCGGCGGCTGATGGCTTTCGCAATTACAAGAAGGCCAGGCACACGGCCTTCACGGAAGAGTTGCTGGTGGATAAAGCTCAGTTAATGACCCTAACCGCTCCTGAACTCACCGTTCTTGTAGGGGGCTTGCGAGTGCTGAACGCGAACTTCGATAACTCGCGGCATGGGGTGTTTACGGATCGGCCA
>JBBQUZ010000028.1:0-42904 GCA_038212035.1 Fimbriimonadales bacterium | reverse complement strand
GGGGATAACAGGCTGATCTTGCCCGAGCGCTCACAGCGACGGCATGGTTTGGCACCTCGATGTCGGCTCGTCGCATCCTGGGGCTGTACACGGTCCCAAGGGTTCCGGAGTTCACGGATTAAAGCGGCACGCGAGCTGGGTTCAGAACGGCGTGAGCCAGTTCGGTCCCTATCCACTACGCACGTAGGAAATTTGAGTAGAGTCGCTCTTAGTACGAGAGGACCGGAGCGAACCGACCTCTGGTGTACCAGTTGTTCCGCCAGGAGCATACGCTGGGTAGCCACGTCGGGCAATGATAAGCGCTGAAAGCATCTAAGCGCCAAGCATACTACAAGATAAGATTTCCCATCTAAAAGAGTAAGACCCCCGGAAGACTACCGGTTTGATAGGTCGCGGCTGTGAGCGTAGTAATACGTTAAGGTGAGCGATACTAAGTGGTCGAGGGCTTGAAAAGCTCCGCTTTATTGAAGGTTAGGTGCACTTCTCAACAATCATTGTGCAATTCTTAAAGTGCTTTAAGAAGCACGGCACAGTTTCTGGGTGACCATGGCGAGGAGGTCACACCCGTTCCCATACCGAACACGGCAGTTAAGCTCCTCCGCGGTGGAAGTAGTTGGTCCGTAGGGTCCCGCGAGATAAACACGTCGCCCAGTTAAAATATCAGCCCCTCGAAAGAGGGGCTTTTTATGTTTTGCCTTAAAGGAATTTCGCTTACGGCCCTTCCGCATATTGTGTCGATACAATTCTTCTCACCGCTCCTCAGCAGCTGACCGAGCCACTGGGAAGCGCTACTTACAGTCTGCGTTTCCTTTTTATCGCGCCTTCATGCTTTTGCTTAACGCTGATGAGAAAGTCCCGTGACGATAACCCCGCGTGCGATGGCGCTTTTTTTGAGTTTCATGTTTGAATCCGACCTGATGATTTCGGATTGGGTTTCATGGGTGAATTTTATGACACAGGGTCCTACAGATTCTTTTCTGGGATCAGATATCCTTGTTATTCACAGGAGTCACGCTTAATTCGCCCGTGCAGATGATAGAGTCCACCCCGAGTTGTTGCATGTAGACCACTTTGAGGACACGTTCCAATCTGGGAGTGTGTTTGGATATCGCCGAATCCATGCCAGCATTGCCGAAATCCTTGATCTAGACTCACCAACAAGACGGCTCATCCCTCGTATACTCGCAATATGATTACTATCTCGGCGACGTAGTTCAAGGCAAAATGCCTTTCCCTTTTAGACCAAGTGGGAAGCACTGGCGAGACGATACAGGTGACTAAAAGGGGCAAGGTGGTAGCCCACCTGATTCCTGTTGAATCAAATGGATCTCAACGTGTTTATGCCAAAGCCGGTTTCGAGCGGGGAGAGATGGAGATTGTGGGTGACATTATGGAGCCGGTGGATGTAATGTGGGACGCTATGCTTTGATTGTTCTCGACACACATATCTTCCTGTGGTTTATATTGGGAGATATCAAATTGGAGGAGAGGCTCAGGCTCATTATCGAAGGCTCCCCAACCGAAGTGGTTGTTCCATCTATTCGCATTTTGGAAGCGTTACTGCTGATTGAGAAAGGAAGACTTCGACTAGGAAGTTCCAATCTAGTCGAAAAGTTGGATTCTTACATCAAGCATTCAAGATTTGTCAAATCCCATGTCACACACGAAATCCACGCACTTAGTCGGACGCTCCCCTTTTCCCATGAAGATCCGGCCGATAGGTTCATCGCTACGACGACATTTGCGCTGAAGGTCAAGTTGGCCACCGTAGACTCTCGGCTACGCTCGTTGACGTGGCTAAGGTTCGCCTAGCTAAGGAACACAGGGATTTAACGCGATACGCAAAGTTTGCCAGCTTTTATGACAAAGGCATCCGCGTGATAACGTTAGCCTGCCGCATATAAACGTTGCCCTGCGGCAAGATGAACTGGCATACTTTGAGAAAATTCATTCTAGCCGGAAGTTATTCCGGCTAGATAGAAACAGACTACTTAGCGCTGTATTCGGCTAAACGGGCACGCATTTCTTTGAGTGTAGTCGCATCAAACTGGCTATTCGCAGCAGCCGCATCAACTGCTTGCGTCTGCATGGCAATGGCTTGTCCTACTTTTCCCGCTCGGAAGAGAGCAAGAGCGTATGTGTCGGTGAGATTTGGTTCGTTAGGAGTGAGCTTATACATCTTATCGCCTAACTTGGCGGCGGCAAGATACCCATCTTTATTGGACGCACCGGGCTTTTCTACTACCGTCCAAATTACGTTGTTAAGAAACTGGGGATTCTGGGCAAATTGTTTTGCGCCTAGTGCTCCCAGGTACTTGGATAAACCGGGCAACTTGCCTAACACAAGCACCCGAACTTTGACCGCAGCTAAGTTCTCTTCCATCTTTGGATCGGCGGCGACCGCCTGATCGATGGCGGCAAGTGCGGCGGGATAGTCCTTTGCCTTGAGAGCAACCCTAATCGGTGCAGTCTTCTTCTGCATTGCAATCTGGGTCTTCATTTGCTCAGCTTCAACTGCCTTTGCCGAGTCGCGCTCCGATCTAAGCTTTACCATGTCCAGCTTTGAGTCTAAAAGACTGCCAATGCTTTCGTCAAGTCCCGACATCGGGTGGCCGATCCAAGCGATCTTGCCGTCACCGTTCACTAAAAAGGCGGCCGGAATTCCACGCTCACCGGCGGCTTCCATCCAATGATTTGCCATGAATGTGTCCGGACCTTCGGTGGCCACGTGGTAATCCATCTTGTCGCCAAAGTCTTTAACAAACTGGGGAACCTTAACCTTGTAATCAGCGGGATCACTCTCGTAAACACTTACGCCCACAAAGTCCACCTTTCCCGCGTACTTCTTAGCCAATTCGGTGAGGTGAGGAATCGATTGTTTACAGGGGCCACACCATGTTGCCCAGAACTCTACAACCACCGGCTTTCCGGTGCCAAGTTCCACGGGCGTGCCTTTCACCCAATCGGTTACTTTCAGTTCGGGGGCTTTATCGCCAATGGAGAGGTCAGCGTAGGACGTGGCGTAAGCCATTACCGCCGCAAGGATCGCGAAACCGCGTGCAAGTTGCATACCTGTTAAGACGGGCAATTCATCCCCAGAGGTTTCGTTAGTTAAATGAATCCGTTGAAGTCCGAAGTGTAAAAGGACCCTACGCCGCGCAGAGGTCAATAACGGATTGGGCAATCTTGGTAAGCGGAACTACTTTGCAGGCCCCTCCAGCCGCAATTGCTTCTTTGGGCATTCCAAACACTATGCAGGTCGCTTCGTCCTGCGCAATGGTGTCGGCACCGGAGTCTCGCATTTGCCTAAGACCCAGAGCGCCATCGGATCCCATTCCCGTCATGATCACGCCAATGGCATTTCTCCCCAACTGAGAGGCCGCAGATCTAAACAGAACGTCAACCGAGGGCTTATGAAGGCTCACTCGTTCTCCCTGATAAACCTTAACCGTGGCAAATGCACCAGAAACTCTAATCTCGGTTTGAAAATCTCCGGGCGCAATCAGCGCGTGGCCGGGCAAAACTCGGTCTCCATCTTGGGCCTCTTTCACTCTAATTTCACAAAGGCTATCTAGCCGCTTGGCAAAAGAAGCCGTAAATCCGGGTGGCATATGTTGCACAACCACAATCCCTGGCGAATCGGCCGGCATGGCGGTGAGGACTTCACGAATTGCCTCGGTTCCCCCGGTGGAGGCACCAATAGCAATCACCCGGTTGGTCAGGCGGACCTTACCCACCGAGGCAACCAACTTCTGAGTTTCTAGCTTTGCCCCCAGGGCCTTTACCCTGGTCTTAGCCGCACTCTTTACCTTGGCAATAATCTGGGCGCTGGCCATTTCAATACCTTTGATCGTATCTACGCACGGCTTAGCAAAGAAATCCACCGCACCCAGTTCCAGAGCCTGAAGGGTAGTGTCGCATCCTTTTTGAGTGAGTGAAGATACCATCACCACTGGCATCGGTCTACCTCGCATCAGTTTCTCTAAAAATGTTAGGCCATCCATACGGGGCATCTCAACATCAAGGGTCAGAACGTCTGGGTTAAGGGCCTTGATTTTCTCGCGCGCCACAAAGGGATCTTGGGCAACGCCAACCACTTCAATCTCAGGATCTGAACATAAGATTGCGGTAAGCAGTTGGCGCATTGCTGCGCTGTCATCCACGATGAGAACTCTAACTTTAGAAGTAGGCATGTTGGTTCAGAAGAGGGTTACGTTGTCGTCGGTTGGGGTTGCCGCTGGGCGTTGCTTTGGCAAAACTTGCGTAGGTATCACCTCAGAAACTCCGGTGGCGGGGAGCCTCCGGAGAACGGTGCGACCAGAATCGGTGAAGAAATAGACTTCGCGGGCGGAATACCCACCGAGATCTTGAGAAACGATGGGAATACCTTCCGTGCAGAGAAATTCTCGGGCAAACTTGATGTTCACGGCGGGAACGTTGTCATCACTCTCTTTGATTCGTAGTACGTGTCCACCCCCAAATACTTTGGCTTCAAGGCGGTTTCGGTCTGCACCCAAACCCATGCAGCGGTTGATCAGTAATTCCATTGCGTGAACGCCAAAGCTAGTGGGAATTAGCGAATTTGCCGCCCCAGCCGGGAGCATAAAGTGATTCATCCCACCCACTTTGGTTACGGGATCGCGGAGGCAAACTGCGATGCAGGAACCCAGTACGGTTCTCACGACGTAGGGGGCTACACTGGCAAACACACCGCCAATGTGAATTGACTCCCCTTTCCGGTCTCCTGATTTCAGTGATTCAGGGAGTCTCAAGCGGCGTTCCTTAACGAGGGTGATTTTGGACGCTGATAAATCGTCTTGCCTAAGCTTATGAACTCATCCGCGTGTCCGTGAATAGATTCTGAGTGGCCCAAGAACAGGTAACCGCCCGGATTCAATCGCTCATGAAATCTTTCAAACAGGCGGTTTTGAGTGGGCTTGTCAAAGTAGATCAACACATTCCGACACATAATTAGGTCGAACTGGGTGCCGGATTTGAGGGGCCAAGGCTCGTCCAGCAAATTGATTTGCCGAAAACTCAAGAACTCCTGAAGTTCGGGTCGAACTTTGTAAAGACCCTCTTTTTCGCCTTTGCCGCGCAAAAAGAAAGAACGTAATCGTTTATCGCCTATGGGCTTAATTCGCTCTTCGGCATACATTCCCGCACGGGCGTGAGCCAAAACGTCGGTATCAATATCGGTGGCCAATTGGGCGTAAGAAAGAGAGGGGTAGGTTTCGGTCATCTCTTGGAGCGCAATAGCCAAACTGTACGGTTCTTCACCCGTTGAGCAACCGGCGTGCCATATCTTAATATTTCGCTGACCGCGGGCCAAGAGTTCTGGCACCGCGTGCTGAACGATGAAGTCAAAGTGATGATTTTCCCGAAAGAAATCCGTTTTGTTGGTGGTGATCGCGTTGATGAAGTCGGTGGAGTGAGAACTGGTGGGTCCGGCGGCCACCACAAAATCGTGGTAGGCGCCAAAGCACTTTATGTTGTGCTTTCTCATCAATCGTTGTAAGCGAGACTTAAGAAGTTGCCGCTTAGTCTCAGCTAAGGAAATGCCAGTAAGTTTGTAGACCAGCGATCTAAGCCGCCGAAAATCGTCTGTTGTGAGTTCTAGCTCTTCCATGGTGTGTGCACAGGTGTCGAAAGGGAAGTGAGAGGCCGGAGAGCTTTCCCCGGCCTCCAAAAGACCTGCTTAGAATTCTTCGAATTCGTCGGCGGAACCTTTCTTGGCGGCTCTAACCGAGGCTCGGGCGGTTACCGTCGTAACTGGTCGGGTGGTGGCCCGGGGTGCCGGAGCATGGCTTGGTGCCGCAATGGAATGTTTCGCGAGGATCGAAGGGTCTACTCTGAACTTGCCAACCAGTTCTTGCAGGCTCTCGGCTTGCTGGTTCATAGATTGACTAGTTGCGGAAGCTTCTTCCACCAACGCCGCGTTCTGCTGGGTGATCTGGTCCATCTGGATGATGGCCTTGTTTACCTGCTCAATGCCTTCGGATTGCTCCTGAGCCGCGGCGGAGATTTCGGAGATGATGTCGGCAACTTTCTTGACCGAGTTCACGATCTCTTCTAGCTGCTGACCGCTTTGGTTTACTAGGTTGCTGCCATCCTGAACCTTCTGAACGCTGTCTTGAACTAAGGTCTTAATTTCCTTTGCCGCCGTCGCACTTCGTCCGGCAAGGTTGCGCACTTCACCGGCAACTACCGCGAATCCTCGACCCTGCTCACCCACTCTAGCGGCTTCAACCGCCGCGTTCAGGGCAAGGAGGTTAGTCTGGAACGCAATTTCGTCGATCACCGAAATGATGTCCGCGATTCGCTTGCTGGCCGTGTTAATTTCCGCCATCGTGGAAACCGCGTTGCCCACAACAATGCCGCCCTTTTCAGCCGACTCTCTGGCTTGAAGTGCAAGCTGATTGGCTTGCTTGGCGTTATCGGCGTTCTGCTTAACCGTCGAGGTCATTTCTTCCATGCTGGAAGCGGTTTCCTCTAGGCTAGAAGCCTGCTCTTCCGTTCGCTGAGCCAGATCATCATTGCCTACAGAAACTTCGTTAGAAGATTTTGCAATACTGTCTGCGGTCTGCAGGGTCTCGGCAATCATGTTGGATAGTGCGGCCTGAGCGTTGTTGTAGGCTTCAACTGACTTAACGGTCTGGTTTCTCAGCTCATTAAACGTGTTGGCCATCACGGCAAGGTCTGGCTGAGGCGGAATATCTAACAGCGGCGTCTTGGGTACAAGGGTTACGGTCAGGTCGCCATCGGCAAGGGCTTGCATTGCAACGGCGAGATCGGTGGAACATGCTCCTCTCAAGAAGTCCATTCGATCGGCGATCGTTTTGACCTGGTCCTTATATTCGGCATCGGCTCGGAGTAGCTCGGTGGCGTCGGTCCACTCGGTGGAAAAGCCAAGCACAGAGCCATCCTTGCCCTTAAGGATGTTGATGGCCAGCTCAAGTTTAAGCGGACCCACTTCGATCATGGTCTGCATGGGAAAACTAGACTCGTTACCCAGAATCCGTCGCTGGTGTTGCGGGTTCTTGTGAAATTCGTCAATGCAGCGTCCCATCAATTGGTCTGATTTGAAACCCATACCAAAGGCTTTCTGAAGCTCGGGTTCCCATCCCTTTAGGTTCTTCTGAAGGGTCTGGTTTATGTAAGTTAACTTCAAATCCGCGTCGCTTAGCATAACGTTTGTGTTAGAAACGTCAAGCGCGGTTAGCAACTGGGTATGTCGACGCTCGGCTTCTAACTGCGCCGTGATATCGTTCCAGTCCACGGCATACGCTGTGACCGTGCCATTGCTGGAAACGATGGGGGCTACGTGAAAATCCAAAACGGCGGGGCCGACTTTGAATTGAGTTTCGTAAGACTGGTTCCGAATGTCGGTTACCTGTCGCCACTGGTGCGGCTCGTCTACGAACAAGAACGACAGATTGCTTCCTACTACTGATGCAGTATTAAAGCTTTTCCAAGACGGGTGGAACGCGTGGAGAGTCGGTTCCAGTGCCGCAAATGTGTCCTGGCTCTGCTTGTTGGAAAACGTGATGTTCCAATTTGCATCGCAGATCATGGTTGCAGACCGTGACCATTCTAAAGCGGCCGCCGCCGCGGCAAACCTAGGATCTGCCTTTGGTGCCGCAGGCTTGTTTGTGACGATGGAGAGTTTAGGAGACGACTTTTTTGCGGCCGGCTTGGGGGAAGCAGTGGTTGAGATCACAGGCTTTGCCGGCGCGACCGGAGCCAATTTTTTAGCGGTTGATGCCATTTTCTTTAAGTTCCTTTATTGAATCGTTCCGCTCACGCGGCGAGTGCGGCGGTGTCTCCAAGGAGCATCGCTTCGATGTCGAGCAAGATGATGAGCTTGTCTCCCACTTTCCCCATGCCTTTTAGGGCGGAGGAACTGTGGCGAGCGCCAAAGTCGGGAGGAGGCTGAATGTCACTGGGTGGGATATTCATCACATCTGAGACGGAGTCCACAATAATTCCCATCACGCGTTCATGCACCACCACTACCACGATGACGGTAAACGCATCGTAGACCGTGGCTTCCATGTTGAACTTGGCCCTCACGTCCACAATGGGAACGATTGTGCCGCGCAAATTCAAGACTCCCACTACCTCGGGGGGCGCGTTGGGGATTCGTGTTGTGGGCACGTACCCCTTAATTTCTTGGACTTTGAGGATGTCCACGCCGTACTCCTCATTTGCCACCGTGAAGGTAAGGAATTGGTCAACATGGGCTGCTACCCCGCTCTTTGCCTCTGATCCTTCGAGTTGATTGACTGCCATGTTTATTCCTTTAGGCTGCCCTCGTAGCAAGCCCACGTTCGTGATTCATGCCCCGCAAAAGTCCCGGGACGTCAATGATGAGCGCGACTCGTCCATCCCCTAAGATGGTTGCGCCCGTAATTCCATCCACCTTTCGGTAGTTGGCTTCCAGGCTCTTGATGACCGCCTGGTTTTGGGTGATAAGTTCGTCAACCAGAAGGGCTACTTTGTGCCCCTCGTTTTCAACGATGATAAGGAGGGCTTCGCAGGGGTTGGTGATTGCACCGTCAATGCCAAACCACTCATGCAGTGCCAACACGGAAAGCACTTCACCTCTTACGCTCACCACCGGATGCTTGCCGGTAATAAGTGAAAGGTCGGAAGGGGAGGGTCTTAGGCTTTCCACAATACTGGTAAGCGGAAGGATATAAACTTCCTTTCCTACTCGTAAAGACAGGCCTTCCATGATTGCCATGGTCAGCGGAAGCCGGATCCTAAAGCTGGTTCCTTGCCCAGGATTCGTACTGAGGCTGATGGAACCGTTCATTCCTTGAATGGCCTGACGGACAATATCCATGCCCACTCCGCGACCCGAAAGGTTAGTTACTTGCTTGGCCGTTGAGAATCCAGGGTGAAAGATGAAGGCGTAGATTGCGTCATCGGTTGGGATTTCAGACTCAGAAACTAAACCACGCTCTCTAGCCTTGGAGAGTATCCGGTCTCGATCTAGGCCCTTGCCGTCATCATTAATTTCTATGATGACGTTGCCGCCTTCATAGCGGGAAATAATCTTGATGGTGCCGTGTTCTGGCTTGCCTGCCGCTTTGCGTTCGGCCGGACCTTCTAACCCGTGGTCTACGGCGTTTCGAACCAAGTGGGTGAGCGGGTCGCCGAGACCTTCAATCAGGGTCTTATCCAATTCAGTTTCTTCTCCAACTGTAATCAGTTCAATTTTCTTATCAACTGCCGCACTCAAGTCTCGGACCAACCGAGGGAACCGGGCGTAGGCGTGTTTGAGTTGAACCAAACGAATGCCCATGATCCGCTCTTGGAGTTCACGGGATGCGCGCTCCATGGCCGCCACTGCTTCTAAAAGGCGGGGCTTACGATCCATCTCAAAGTCCAGAGTGACCTCATTGAGCATGGATTGGGTGATGATGAGTTCGCCCACCAGGTTGACCAGTCGGTCAACCTTATCGGCCGGTACCCGCAGAATCGTCGTTTCCGGTCGTGAAATATTGTCGGCCGGTGCGGCAGGTTGCCCGGTGGGGATTGCCGTGGCTATTTCGGGATTTTCATCTTCAATAGGGGTAACCATTTCCAATCGGAGGTCGCTTTCATCAGACACAAAGTCAAAGATTTCCAGAATCACGTCGCGGGACTCTGAAGACTGGAATTGGATGTCCCACGCCACATAGCATGCCTCGGGGTCCATTTCCAACAGAGGAGGGATTCCCAAATCATTTCTGGTCACGGATTCGACATCGGCAATTTCTAGCAACTGGCCCAACAGTAGGCAAGGGTCGCCGCCTGTTCTCATCACATCGGGTCCGGGCGCAAAGTGAAGCAGAAACTTGTCGGCAACCGAAGAAGATTTTGCATCTTGGGAGGTTTGTTCTGGGCTGGAGGTTGCAGTTGGGCCGCCGGGCTCACACTCGCTGAGCGCCAAAATGTGGGCGGTGAGCTCGGTATCGTCTGGCACCAAATTTGACTGTCCCATGCCTTGAGCTAACAAGGCTCGCATTTGGTCTAGTGACTGGAAGAGCACGCGGCAGAGTTCTCCAGTTACGGGCACCTTGCCGTCTCTCACGCGATCAAGTAGAGTCTCCAAACCGTGGGTGAACTGGGCAATCTCCGGAAATCCAAAGGTGGCACTGCCACCCTTAATGGAATGCGCGCATCGAAAAATCGTGTTGAGGAGCTCTCGATCCTCCTTCTGATCTTCAAGGTGCAGAAGATTGGTTTCGAGATCGTTGAGGAGCTCGGTGGCTTCCTGAAAGAAAGATTGCTGAAAAATTGAAAGATCAACGCTCATGCTGGTAAGACCTTTTGGATGACGCGAATCAGTTGATCGGGTTGAAACGGCTTCACAATCCATCCCGTGGCCCCCACGGCTTTGCCTTCCGCTTTGCGGTTCTCCCCGCTTTCCGTGGTGAGCATCAAAATGGGGGTGAACTTTGCCGAGGGTTTTGTCCGGGCATTCTTGATGAACGTGAGGCCGTCCATCACCGGCATATTGAGGTCGGTGATGATCAGGTCTACTTTTCCGCCGGTGGCGGCCGCCAGCTTGTCCAGGGCTTCTTGCCCGTTTCCGGCCTCGATCACGCTGAATCCGGCATCTTTGAGGGTGTAACTCACCATCTGGCGCATGGATGTGGAGTCATCCACAACAAGAGCAACGCGACTCATATTTGGTCTCCATTTGCAGTTCGGTTGAATTTCATCAGTGAGAATCCTAGGATCGTTTGGGAAGAAAAAGTTTCAATTTTGTTCATGCGAACAGCTCGATGTTGTCGTCGTCGCCGGCATAGCTGACGACAGTAAGGAAAGGCGCTATTCCGGGAGCGTCCGGCAAGTGAAGGTCAATTTCGGGCACCGGCAATCCGGCTTCTTGGAGAATTTCCACTCGTAATTGACCTAATGGGGTCGCAACGTGCTCTAGCCGTTGTCGAAGCAAATCTTGAAATTGGAACGCGGTGACCACTTTTCCGACACTTCTCGAAATGGACAGGCTACGGTCTGAGAGGTCTTGAACCATTTCTTGGCTCATCTCGTCCGCTTCCCTAATCGTAGCGAGAAGCTGAATCAGCTCGCTTTGGGCTTGGTATCCCTCATCTCGACTCTTTTTGGCCGCGTGCGCCAACTGATGGCAAATCTCCGTACTCTGTTGGGTAATTGACTCAGTCAGCCTTCGCGTCTCCTCGGCTGCCTCGTGTGACTGACTTGAAAGATTGCGAACGGCATTGGCGACCACCGCAAATCCTCGCCCGGCATCTCCCGCCCGCGCCGCTTCGATGGAAGCATTCATGGAAAGAAGGGCGGTCTTTTTGGCAACTCCTTCTATCTGATCGAGGAGCCCGTTCAGGCGACCGGTGATTTCAACTAAACCTTGCATTTGGAGAGCAGATCCGGCCACTTCTCGCGAAGTGGAAAGCATATGGTCAACAAAGGAGTCCATGACGTCCGTAGCCGTTGCCACATGCTTTCTAACCCCAGACTCTGCTCCGGCCTCTATGCTGGATGAAGCGGCGGTCGTAAGCGCCCTTGCTTCGGATGAAACGTCGGTAAAACTTTCGATTGCCGTGGATATCGCGCGTTCAGCTTCATCGATAGATAGCATGACTTGGGCGGCTAGGTTGCCCAATTCTTCACTGCGTACACGAGCAATTTTGGCTCGTTCATGGGTTTCGGCCGTCGATTCTGTCTGAGCAATTGATAGGGTAGCGTCGTCGGCAACCTGAAGGGCACGTGCCCGTTCAAGTTCATCGTCAGACACAAGTAATTTCGTTTCTAGGTTAGCCACCTGTTGGGTGGCCAAATCGAGTTGAGAAGAGGCGGTAGCAAGTTTTTCACTCAACGCTGAGGATTCCTCAGTTGCTTTCACACTCTGTTTGAGCATCATCACAACCGCGACTACCATGCCAGCGGCCACAACCCAGCCTAACGGTGATTGGCCAGCAAATCCCAAGATCAACGCACCCAGCCCGGCCAAGTAGGGAAGAATCTTTACCAAACACGCCCCCCAAAGGGCTCCAAGTGACCACTGACCTCACAGGATTTCCCGCTCGCTCGCATGTCTCGCTGAAGGGCATGCAGAATCTGGAACGTGGGCAGGGGAACGCCCAATCCTTCCGGGAGTTCAACGTTAAGAGACCGAACTCGTTTGTCCTTAAAAACGGTCACAGAGACCTTGTGCAACTCGGCGGCTCCCGAAATATCCAGGGGGCCGTCCACGATCCAGGTGGCTACTCCGTTGCGAACGGTATACGGTGCCGAAGATGTTGCTGGTTTCATGGTGCGTCAGTATTTTTGGTGACACAGATTCTATCGGCGCACACATCACGTATCCTCATCACTTCCCGAAGGAATCCTGGGAAATGTCTCGGTCCTAACATTCGAACAATTAGATATTTGGCTGGTGCGGAATATTTGTTCAGCACCCGAATATTGGGAATGGAAAATTCTCCATGACCCACCCTATTTCGTACATTTCGCATGAAGAGAAATTGCCTTCTGCCTCGATTGCAACTGCAATCCCGGACACGAATGCAATCTGTGGCCTTGACCAAGCATTACAAGACTTGGTTAAACATTGCGGACTTTGTGGTGGTGCAATCTGGGTTGACGGGGCCGACCACCCGCGTATAACGTCATCGGTCGGTCTCGCGCACGCTGACCACGGCCCAGTCATTGAATTCTGCAAGGTTGTGATGGCAAGCAACTCACCTCTGGTGGCAGAGGATGCTGCTCAGCACGATCATCTTTTGGCGCTTCAATATTCGAACGGTTCCAAAATGCTCGCTGGGTATCCGGTTCGAGCCACTGATGGTGGATTGCTTGGAATCCTCGCACTATTTCAAGATCAGCCAATTGACTTGAACCAGGATCAACTAGCCTATTTGGACGCCTGGCAACGAATGGCGTCTCTGATTCTGCTGAATCAGCAAGTGATCGCAAAGCTAGAGCAATCTCAATCAGAAGTGAATCGAATCTTGGATTCCGTGCCGTCGATCATGGTTATGGTGGACCGGAACGGCATTGTCCGGCGTTGGAATCAAGCCGCAGAGACAATTCTCGCCGTTTCCGCAGAAACCGTGATTGGCAAGGCATTTGTTGAGTGCCAAGTGGCGTGGGACTGGTCCGTCATTCTTAACGCGCTCGATCAGATTAAGAGTTGCCCAGACGCAGTCGCTTTACCCGATATTATTGTTCCAGGTCGCGGCGGGGCCACCAAGGTGTTGGGACTTCGGCTCCAGCCCGTTCTTGCCAACCACTTACTGGATGGGTATTTGCTTCAAGGTGCAGATATTACAGAACGTCGGCACGCGGAGGCAGAACGGCGCAATCAAGAAAGGAAATACCGCATGGTGGTCGACAACATTTCTGATGTCGTTTTCCAAATGGACCCTCAGGGTAGATTTATATTTCTTAACACCGCCTGGACAAAGTTCTCCGGCGCTTTGCCCCAAGAATCTGTCAACACCTATCTGTGTAATTACCTGGGCAAGGAGGATGCGAGATCTGCTCGAGAGACCATTAAATCCTTTTCGAAATCTGCCCGGAAGGCGGCAAAGATGCAATGCCAGATTTGGGGCAAAGACCATCAGTCCTGTTGGGTCGACGTCCATCTGCAAGCTATCCTTGATGATGGATCAAAGCTAGTGGGGATTTCTGGCACGTTGAAAGACATTTCTGAGAGGCTTGCCATAGACGAAGCCAGTCTGCAAAAGCAACGCCTAGAGAGCTTACTTACCTCGCTGTCCACCAGTTTTATATATTCCAGCGTTGATCAGGTGACCTTGGTGGTAGATAACGCGCTGTGCACAATTTGCAAATTTCTTGAGGTGGATCGAGGTGCCCTTTACGTCTTGAGTCCAAATGGCGACTTTGACCTTTGCCACCAATATCAATCGGACGGATTTAAGTCAGAAGGAATGCTAGATTCGCGGTTTGTCTTGGCGGAATATCCATTTCTAGCGGAGCGGCTCAAGGGATCGGAACTGACCTACATTTTGGATGGTGCATCTCTCGGATCGGATCGCTGGCTGGAGCGTCAGCGAATGGAGGAACTTGGACTGACCTCAAAGCTTATCATTCCGCTTGGCGATCAAGGCAAATTGTACGGAGTGCTCACGTTTGGATTGGGAAAGGTAACTCAGCCTTGGCCGGCAGACATTCTTGCTCTGCTCAAAGTGGTGGCCCGCATGTTTACCACAATTTTTGAACGAGCCCAGGTCGATGAGGCGCTTCATCAATTGAGCCGGCGAACGCTGGAGAAATACCGGCACCAACTCCAGGCCATTGTGACGAGTGCGCCCCTTATCCTATTTGCTACCGATCGGGATGGCATGTTTACGCTATCTGACGGTAAGGGCCTTAGTGCGCTGAATTTGGTGACCGGGCAAGTGGTGGGCAAAAACGCGTTTGAACTGTACCGCGAGTATCCCGAGATTATTTCCCAGCTAAAGCAAGCCCTCAGGGGTCAATCGACAGTTCAATATTCAACCGTCGGCGATCAAACCTTTGAAACTCACCTGACGCCGCTATATGATTCTCGTGATGAAATTGACGGGGTGATTGGGGTGGCAATCAATATCACAGAACGAATACGGTCAGAAGGTGCACTCAAACTCCGCGATCGAGCGATGGCATCGTCTAGCCATGGGATTGTGATTACAGATGCAAACCTTGCGGATAACCCCATCGTGTATGCAAATCCTAAGTTTTTCTCCATGACGGGTTACGCGCCGGAAGAGGTCTACGGTCGGAACTGTCGGTTCCTGGGCGCTCAGGATTCGCAACAACGCGGGTTTATTGAACTGCGGAAGGCCATTCAAGATGGCGTTGAATGTACGGTAATTCTGCGAAATTACCGAAAGGACGATTCAATGTTTCTGAATGAACTCACGGTCTATCCAATTAGGGATGGTAACGGCCAAATCACAAACTTTGTTGGACTGCAGAACGACATCACCCAGCGAATCGAACTCGAAACTCAACTTTCACACGCACAAAAAATGGAGAGTGTAGGCCTGCTCGCGGCCGGAGTTGCCCACGAAATCAATACGCCTATTCAGTACGTGGGAGACAACACTCGCTTTGTTCAGCGCGCCTCAGAATCTCTAATCGAACTCTACAAACGATGCAAGGGCCTAACCGGTCCCGAATCTGAATGTCGCATTGCTGACCTCGAACGGTACGCCGCAGAAATAGATGTAGATTTCCTCATCAGCGAGGTTCCAGCTGCCTTGGCTCAGAGTTTGGAAGGAATTGACCGGGTGACCAGTATTGTTCAGGCCCTCAAAGAATTCTCCTTCCAAGGTCATGCTGAATTTACGGAACTGGATATTAATCGAGCGATTCAGAGCACAGCCCTGGTCGCCAAGAACGAGTGGAAGTATGTAAGCGAGCTTGTTACCGATCTTGACCCAACCCTTCCGTCGGTCACTTGTTTGCCGGGTGAACTCAATCAGGTCTTTCTGAACCTAATCGTCAATGCCGCCCACGCGATCAAGGATCGGGTTGCGGAAGGCAAAATTGAGAAGGGCTGGATTCATATATCTACCCGAGCCGATGGAGGTTGGGCCGAAATTCAGGTAAGCGATAACGGTGGGGGAATCCCTAGAGAGATTGCTTCTAAAGTGTTTGATCCGTTCTTTACTACCAAGGAAGTGGGCAAGGGTACCGGGCAGGGCTTAGCCATTAGCCGCTCAATTATTGTGGATAAGCACGTGGGGACGCTACACTTTATTCCTTCAAGGGAATCCGGAACCACCTTCATCGTGCGCATTCCCATTAGTCAATATGCTTGCGCCCTAACCGGTAAGAATGCGGCCTGAATCTGGGAGTAAGAATACCGATATTCATGGAGAGCTATTAAATATGACCGCAAAAATTTTATTTGTTGATGATGAGCAGAATGTTTTAGATGGCCTTCGCCGACTGCTCTACGGAAAATTTGAGGTGACCATTGCGCTCGGGGGCGAAGAAGGCCTTAAGGCAATGTCGCAAAATGGTCCGTTTGAGGTTATCGTAGCAGACATGAGGATGCCCAAGATGAATGGCATAGAATTTCTCACCAAGGCTAAGGCTCAAGACAAGGATGCCGTTCTTATTATGCTAACCGGAAATGCTGACCGGGAAACCGCACAGGATGCTGTGTTCAAAGGTAAGGTGTTTCAGTTCCTCACCAAGCCATGCACCGAGGAGAGACTCATCAAAGCCATCACCGCAGCCATCGAGATGAGAGCGCTTGACCAACAGCTTCACAAATTGAACGCCGCATAGGCTCGATTGAAGAAAAAACCGCGAGGAAGGGAAGGTTTAAGAATCGGAATTCACCCTCACCCAGCCCTCTCCCGCAGCGGACATGCCCCGCCGCAGGCGAGGGTTCTGAGAGCCTGCGGATTCAGAGCGAACGAAACCGGCCTCGGGCTACCGTCAATCTGAGACTACCGACCAGCAGAACCAGACGAGACTCGTTTTGCGTGAAAGTAGAAGAACACGTGCTTGGCCAACTCAGCGCAAATCACGTACAGGGCCACGATGCCGAGCATCAGACCGATCCACGGAAGGGGCAAGCGACCAAACTCCAGCATTCTCGCAATCGGCAGGAAGGGAAGCGCAAGAACTAAAACACCCACTCCGATGGTGGTCCACAATAATGGCGAGGATGGTTTGGATTGACCTAACCACCGGCGAGAACGAAAGACCAAGACCATCAAGCTTGCCGATAGCACCGATTCGGTGAACCAACCCGTTCGGAACATCGCCGGGGTAGCTTTGAGCCACAACAAAACGCCAAATGTGCTGAAATCAAATATTGAGCTCAAAAGCCCGAATAAAAACATGAACCGGGTCAAAAATCCCATGTCCCATCTCTGGGGAGTGAGCAAGACTTCTGGATCCACGTTGTCCGTTGCAATTGTCATCTCGGGCAGATCGGTAAGTAGGTTGGTAAGCAACACTTGCTTTGCCAGCAGGGGAAGAAAAGGAACCAAAAGGCTTGCCCCGGCGAGGCTAAACATATTTCCGAAGTTTGCGCTGGTCGCCATAAAGATGTACTTCATGGTGTTTGTAAAGGTGCGCCTGCCCTCCGTGACTGCGCCCAGAAGCACACGCAGATCTGGTTTCAGCATCACAAAATCGGCGGCTTCTTTTGCCACGTCCACCGCATTGGCCACCGAGATGCTGACGTCGGCCGCATGCAGAGCCGGACCATCGTTGATCCCATCACCGATGTAGCCCACTACGGCCCCACTTTTCTTGAGGGCCATCACGATGCGTTGCTTTTGGTTCGGTTCGATTTCTGCAAAAATCGAACTTACCTTCACCCTAACGTGAAGGGCGGCATCGCTCAGTCTACTAATTTCTGAGCCAATCAGCACTCCCTTGGACAGTCCAAGTTCCTTCCCCAAACGGGCGGCCACAAGGCGGTTGTCGCCCGTGATCATCTTAAGCTCGATCCCAATTTTCTTCAGTTTGAGAATGGTATCGGCACTTTCTGGACGAAGGGGGTCTTCTAAGAGCAGGAAGCCTTCAAAGACCATGTTGGTTTCATGGCTGGGATCAATGCTCTCCGTTTTGGGATCTACGAGCAAAGAAGCCACGCCAAGTACACGAAATCCCTGCTCGCTGTATGTCTTGAACAGGGCAAGAATCTCATCTCGGTGAGGGGCAAGAAGGCCGTCACCGACCGTAGAACACCCGGCGACCACCAGTTCGAGGGCTCCTTTGGTGATGATCTGCTTTTGATCTTTGCGAGCAATGAGAACGCTGAGCTTCTTCCGGGTGAAATCGTACGGAATCTCGGAAACCTTCTGGACCCCGTCCAGCAGATTTTCCGGCGCATTTGCCTTCAGCGCCTCATCAATCGGGTTGGCGTAGCCGGATTCCAATTTGGCATTCATTTGGCCCAGTGCCAAAACCGAAGGGGAACTGTTTCCGGCGGCGTCAAATGCATTGGCCACTCGCACCGTCCCCATGGTGAGGGTGCCCGTTTTATCTGAACATAGGACGTTCATTGATCCAAAGTTTTCTATGGAGGCGAGGCGTTTAACAATCACATTATCGGCCGCCATTGCAATCGCTCCCCGCGATAGGTTCACGCTCACAATGGCGGGTAGCAGTTGGGGAGTGAGCCCCACCGCCAAGGCCAGAGAGAACATAAACGACTCTAAAACGGGGCGGTGAAGCCATACATTTACGGCAAACACGAGAAGCGTTAGAAACAACGTCAACTGAATCAGCATCGCCCCCAACTGGCGAATGCCCTTTTGAAAATCTCCCTCTGGCCGTTTATTTTTTAGTGCACCGGCAATTGCCCCAAGCTGACTAGACGAACCGGTTTGAAATACCACCATTTCGGCAGAACCGCTCACCACGTGGGTTCCCGCAAAAACGGAGCTAGTCCGCAGCTCTATTGGGGCATCTACGGCGGCCAGATTTGTATCTTTCTCTACGGGAAAACTTTCCCCGGTAAGTGCGGCTTGGTCCACAAATAGAGAGTCTGTTTTGAGAAGCAACCCGTCACCCGGAATCGTGGAACCGGCAGACAAGATCACAATATCGCCCGGAACCACGGTTTGAAGCGGAACATCTTCGTCTTTGCCGTCTCGGCGAACTTGGCATTGAGTCTCGACCAGCTTCATGAGGGCGGCCACCGCATTCCCCGCTCGATACTCATGCTGGAAACTGAGTAACCCCCCCGCCAGCAGGATAAATATAATTACGGCGGCGTCGGTAAATTGGCCCAGCACTCCACTCAAAACTGCCGCCCCAATGAGGAGTATCTGGATTGGATTGGTGAACTGAACGAGCAGGCTTTTCCAGGGATTGGGGCCGCCTGCGGAGACAGTGGCGTGTTCGAGAAGCCGAGCTGAGGCTTCGGCGGCCGTAAGTCCTGCTTCGCTTGAGCGGAGCCGAGTCAGAAGATCCTTGGCTTGGGTAGCCCAGAATGGCGTTTCCAATTCAGGGGTGGTCATGGATATTCCATCGCACAGCCAAGTCTCAGTAGCATTAAGCTTGGTCAGAATCGGGGGATCAACAACGAGCCTCCACTACTTGAGTGAAGGCTTATTTCTTGCGCTTACTATCATCTGGCTTGGGCACAGAAGGCATGCCGTTTGAGCCTTGCTTGGCTTTTTTTGCCGCATGCGCATCGCTGTTTCCCGATGAATTCTTCTTAGGTTTTTTGTCGCCCATTTTTTTTAAATTCCTTGCTTACGAATGCGTTGACTGGACTTTTTGTGGGCGAGTTTGCCCAAATTTTGGTCGGTTATGTCAGAAATGCCGGAAGATTTGTCTTTGAGACCGTCTACGGCGGCTTTGATATCTTTCTTAGAAGGTCGCTTCATATCTTAGGCTACTTCATATGGTCAGTAGGGTGTTGTAATTTTGTCGGCAATCCGTTTGAAACCACCGATGTCCGTATAATGACGTCAATATGCAACAGATTATTGAAGATGCAAAGTCAGAATTTCTTAGAGCTAAAGGGCGATTGGTCAAGGTACTTGCGGCCACTCCAGATGATCGCATCAACTGGTCCCCATCGGAGACCAGCCGGACACCCGTTCAACTCGTCGGTCATTCGGCCTCATCTATCCCCGGAATTCAGGGTTGGTTGGCGGGCGGCCCTTTTCCGTTTGCCGATATGGCGCAAATGGACGCCGTCTTACGCGAGGAAGAAAAGTCATTCACTACACGAGACCATGTCAGCACCTTGCTTGAGGACGGGAGCACTGGCTACATCGCGTGGCTTGATTCATTGACGCCCGAGCAAGTGGCGGCAGACAAAGAAACCATGATGGGAACCTTCCCAATGGCTCAGGCAATTACCTGGGTAGCGGATCATATTCGAAGCCACGTTGCCCAAATCGAATACGTTCAAACCATCTACGGTGATCGTAGCTAAAGCCTAGCGAAAAGACCGCGGATTTGAGTTCCGCGGTCTGGCGGCGTGGGAGACTTTAGCCGTCCTCAGGTGTTCTATTTTGACTGCAACAAAACCTCACCCTTACCCTCTCTAATCGGATTGATGAGGAATTTTCTTAGTTTAGGATGAAGTCAATCACGTCATCTGCCGAATACGACGTAGCCCCTGGCTTGAGGTAACGGCTCACGTTAGCCACATCGTCTCCGGCCGTAATCAGGGGTGCTTCTTGTACACCCTTGTGAATCTGAGCCAGGCCGATAGTGGCAAGGAGGCCGTTGCAGACGCACTTTCTCCCCACGGTGTTCGCAAGCTCGCCACCCTTGCGAACGTAGGTATCAATGGGTTCGGCGGGGCAACGGTAGCCAATCTTGCCTGCAGGGTCTCGGTAGACCTCTCTAAGGTAGCCCAGATCGCAAATGCGGGGACGCGCATCTTGCACCTCGGCCTCAGAAACCGTGCCCTCAATTTGCACCACTTTGAATGGAAAACCGGTAGGCGATGCAACGGGGTCCGTAAATACATTCAAATCGCCAGCAATGCTTTTCCGAATCACATCTGCCTTGAGACGGGGAGCGATGCCCGATTCATTGCAGAAGGCAAAGGCGGTTCCAATTTGGATTCCCTTGGCCCCGACGGCAAGAGCCTCCGCCAGCAAATCTTTCGTTCCGTAAGAACCGGCCAACCAGAAGGGCAAACCTAGGTCACGAAACTTCTGGAAATCGGGGAGATCTCGTTCACCGTAAATAGGCTCACCCATTTCGGTGAGTTGCAGAGTTCCCCGCGGCGGCGCGTTGTGTCCCCCTGCGGTATGTCCCTCTACTATGAATCCGTCCACCGGAGGCGAGGCCTTTTTGGCCAAAACCTGGGCTAGCGACGCTGAAGACACAATGGCAAGAAATTGGGGGCGCTTGAGCGTGCGCCTTAGGAAAGATGAAGGATCGAACAGAGCTACCGTGGGGTCTCCTCCGGCCACATCAATTTTCATCGTGATAGGCTTGCCTTCGGCCATCAAATCAAGAATTCCCGGAATGGCACGGGGTATGCCGGCTCCCATGAGGACCACGTCAACATCGGCCAGCATCGCACCGTAAAGTGTGGGGAGGGTAGGAACTTGGATCTTCTCCAATAAGTTGATGCCAATCTTGCCGGTGTGACCCTGCTTAGCTAGCCATACTTCTACAAAGCTAGCGACAATCGTCAATTCGAGAAGTTCAGTAGGAGGTTCGATGGCCGGAATTGCTTTGGACTTA
Organism: Fimbriimonadales bacterium; assembly: GCA_038212035.1. Classification (GTDB taxonomy): domain Bacteria; phylum Armatimonadota; class Fimbriimonadia; order Fimbriimonadales; family Fimbriimonadaceae; genus Fimbriimonas. The sequence goes on along the minus strand of JBBQUZ010000028.1, from coordinate 21,730 downwards.
AAGGGTGCATCCGTAGCCTTTCCGCCCGAAATAAAGTGGCGGTTCCAAACCCGATCCGCCATTTCCTTGATTGGAAAGTGACCGAATGCTTCCGCGTACTGCCCGTCTGGATCACCAAGCTGAAGACGCCTGGCCCATACGGTATCAAGGGCGGTTCCGCTGACTACGCCCAGTTGCCCACGCTTGGCAACGGCTCTGGCTAACTGCCAAGAAGAAACGGCGACTCCCATGCCACCCTGAATAATTCGTGGATACTCCATAAACTTTTCGATATGCCGTTCCACGTAGCCAATTTGCGGTGGGGAAATCTAGCGGCTGAAAAATCAGGCCAATTGATCACCACTTACTCACCAACGACCAGTGAATGGACGATACTGATTTGATTGTAGCCTAGAATCAATACCGGAAGGCTCAAATCCGGGACTTGTCCTGGGTCATAGGCGCGGCATTACGTTCGCGGGAAGCAGGGCATCGCGTTTCAATATAAAAAACCGCAAGAATCACCGATAGCCGCTGCCCTGGTTATGGGGCCAAAATTTGATTTCTTGGGTTAGCAAGGATAGGTACTCTTCTCGGCATGGTCAGGGAAGATTTGGGCTCGCTCACCGTGAGAGCCGTAATAGACTCAAGCCCAATTCTCCGATCGCTCAGCGAGTCAGACATGTTGAGCTTAGCCGCCGTTTCGAGACTCAATCTTTGTAATCGGGGCGAAGTGATCTGGCTGTCTGGAGCAAAGGCCAGCTTTGTGGGACTGATTGCCACGGGCTTTGTAAAGATGGTTCGGTCAACGGCAGACGGTGGCCAGGCAACTCTAGAAATCTTTGGCCCTGGCCAAGTGTTTGGGTTACTAGGAATGATTCGGGGAACTGGTTGTCCGCTCATGGCGCACGGACTCACTAAAACGGCTTATCTCAAGATTCCTAAAGATGCGTTTGGCGCAGTTTACAATACCAACCATTTCTTTAAAGACCAGTTGGTCCACAGAACCGCCGTTCGAATGCATCAGAAACTCGATTTTATGGCAAAGCTCTCCAGTGGAAGGGTTGAAGAACGGCTTGTCGCGATCCTGTTTTCATTAGCAGAATCCTACGGGGTAGAGGAGAACGGTCAAATTCGACTGACCGTTCCTCTCACTCGGCAAGTTTTGGGTGAACTCGCGGGAACTACAACGGAAACCACAATTCGGATTCTTTCGATTTGGGCTCAAATGGGTTTAGTCAGCACAGACCAGCAGCACATCACCATTTGCCGGCCTGCGGAACTTGAATTGAAGTTGGCTTAAGCGGCTTCAAAGGCATCAGCCGATATATCGCTGAGATTAGCACCGGCGAGATAACAGCGCTTCTGCGCCGCCCTCACCAACCCGGGGTGGCCACAGAGATACGCCTTGTATCCATCCATGTTTGGGTGCTCCAATTGGGCGGCCGTAAGGGGCGATCCAATCAAATCAGACCCCTCTGCATCTGCATCCACGTGAACCGAGGCTCTGAAGTTTGGATACTTCTGAGAAAGCTCATCAAGTTCTTCACGGAAATAGGCACGCGCGGAGGTAGCACTACCAAAGTACAAATTAATCTTTCCGCGGTGACCCCGTTCTAGAGCATCCGTGGCAATACTGTAAAGTGGGGCAATCCCCGTGCCCGATCCAATTAGAAGGATGTTTTCGTCACCCTTGGCAGATCGGTAGTAGCACTTACCGTAGGGGCCTTGAATCGTGAACGAATCTCCCACCTTTGTTTGCACCAGCCGATCGCTTAACTCGCCACCCGGAATCAAGCGCACGTGAAGTTGGACCAAAGAGTTTGATTCCCAAACGGGAGTCGCCACACTGTAGGGGCGAGTTACGCCGTTAGGATGGGTTAAGCGAATGAAGCGACCCGGCGACGGCTTCCAATTTGGCACGTCAAGGGCGAGTAGCAAAACGTCCGTACTCACCCTCTTCATGCTTGTGACTACGGCGGGAAGGGTCGGAAGGATATCGTCGGCCAGGCGAGAAACTCGCGTGACGGTCTCTGCCTTGGCTTGGCATGAGAGAAAGGCACCCCGCGCGATAAGGTCATCATCTAATCCGCGTTGCGCCGCCTCGCCTAGTGACTTAGACGACCCGAGCAGACAACTCTGGCACGCGCCGGCTTGGCACCCGTTCTTGACTGAGAAACCATTTCGCAAGAGTGCACTGAGAACGGTTTCCGCGTCCTCAGCTTTGATTTCGTGGTCTTCAAACCAAAATACTGGCATTAAATTCGGCCAAGAACGGATTCTCGGGTGGTTTCGGCAACGGCAGCAACTTCACCAATCAGCTCATCAGAAACTCCCATTTCTTTGAGCGTCGCTCCAAGGTCTTCAACAACCGCATTAAAGTGATCATCGTTTAGTCCGCGCGCCACTAGGTGCGCATGCCCGTTCTTCATGTCTTGAGCGGTGTAGTTGTTAGGGCCACCAAAGGCCATGGTCAAAAATGCTTTCTGCTTGGCGGCTTGTTGAACCATATCAACTCCGTCAAAGAATTCGGAAATCCTGTCATCGGCAAGAACGCGGCGATAGAATTTATCCACGGTGGCGTCAACCGCTGCCGAGCCACCCAGTTTTTCAAATAATGTCATAGATCCTCCGTCGAGGTCCCTAAGCGAAAGTTCAATCGTTTGCTGAAGGGCGCATTCAAAGAATAGGCTCGATTGCCCGTGAGCGATATGATGGGAATCATATTCAAGCCTTTATCAGCAAAGATTGGTTATGACCACGCGGAAATAACGGCATTGTCGCACTGGGCCGGCGAGGCAGGACGTGCCTCACCGGCCAAGCTTGCCTTATAGTTTGTGAGCAAACGAATGCATAAGGAGCGGAGCCGCGATGCCTCCGATGACGCTACGAGCCAAAAATCCCGTATGCTTCCCCGACTTAGTATCGTACCAATCCGAAAAAGGAACGCGATCTGGGGTCTCGTTCACCCACTTGAACACCTGCTTTGAGAATATCTCAAATTGAGTCTTATTCTTGGAAAGTGCGGCTGCCCAGAATAGCCAGTCAGTTTTGGTAAAAGTAGCACGGTTGTCTAGGGGAGTTCCAAATTCGTTGGCTTTGGACAAGTAAGAATCCACTTCTGATTCTGCAACTGAAGTAGGGAACAAGCCGTAGTCAAGAAGACGATCCCACATGAGATTGTATTTGATGCTCCATGTTCCCGGTTGACCGAACGCTAAGACGGTGGGCTGACCACCAGATGCCATTTTAACCCACTCTTTGGCCCAGGTTTGGGTCAATGTTTTGTACTTGTTGGCCGATCCGGTTTCGCCGATTTTCTCAGCCAGTTCGGCGTATGCTCGCAGAGCGACAATTGCCTTAACGGATAGGTTTGCGTTGTGGGCCAAGTGACCGCTAAAGTCGTCTGTACACAGCTGGTTCTCTGGGTCTAACCCCTTAGCTTCCAGATAGGTAGCCCACTTTGTCAAGAGGGGCCAGTGCCGCCGGATAAATTCCTTATCCGGTTGCTTCCTCTCAATGCCCGCGAGCATCAGAAGGATATTTGCGGTTTCTTCTACTGGCATCTGGTCCTCTTTGGTGCGTTCGCCGCCCCCGTAAACCTGGCCATTGGCTAAGGGATATTGCCCGAGGTCGTGGGGCGCAAAATCCCAGGGCCAGCGTGAAGACTCGGCGTACACCATGAGGGGAACTACCTGAGCTAAGAGCAACTGAGGGTTGTACTGAAGAAAGAACGGCGATGCCGGAAAGACCACGTCGGCGGTGTCAATGCAACCGTTGCTAGAATTTTCTTTGGAGAAATGCAACAGGCCAACCGAAACATCCTCGGCCAATCCGTGAGCGGCCAGGCACTGTCGATAGGCTAGCGCCATGAGTTGTGCGTACTCTTGCCCCAGTTCCCCAGCCTCTGAATTTACCCGCTTGTCCATCGCCACGCACTTATCGTGAACCAGAGAAAATTCAGTGCTGGCTTGTCGGAGCATGCTCAAGGCACCTATTTCTTTGCGGTTCCAATAGGGTCGCAATTTTCGCCCTAAGAACTCCATGGCGTAGCCTTCGTCGTAGGCTACAGAAATCGTTGCTGGCTTATCTTGAAGTTCAAATTGGTATCCAACCACAGGCCAACCGTTGTTGGCAGACCGAGGTAAGCGGTCATCGTCGTCTGGCAAGGATCCATCCAGAAACGCCTCGCGGGCAATCTCGTCGCTGGCAATGAAAGAATGCCCAGGTCCTTGTAGGTAAACCGTCCCCCAGTCGCACTTCACCATGTCGCCCGTGCGAGAGAGGGGTGCTTTGTCTATGCTTTTGAGGCACAGAACGTTGAGCCCCTTTGCATTGATTCGCTTGGCATCCACCCGGTCTGAGGTGTTGTCTACCACCATCTCACCAGTCAAGTCAAAGTAGGCTTGCACAGTATGAGGCTTGCCGTCGGTTGATTTCTGCTTTAAAGTGAGATAGCTACACGGCCGCGCCAACAATTCAAGGTCATTGGCCAAAAGCGGCGAGCAAAATTCCGCTTCTAACTCAATTCCGGCGGCTTGAAAGGTGTAAATGCTTCGGGTTGCCGTCACCTGAAGCGACATTTGCGCCATTGCAGGAATTTCTTTGCGACCGGGCAAGTTTGGGCTGGGTCCCATCCAACGGTATACATTTCCGTCGATCTTCACTTGACCGCACATCGCCTGATTGCCACCGCTCCAGTGAGTAGCCCAACTATCGGTTAGCTTGTCTGACCTCGACCAGACAGAAAAATAGGGAGTATGTGTAAAGAGCGGAACGGCTGGAGGACGGAATGTACTTGCTAACGTAAGGGCGACTGCGGTAATCACGGGTCAAGGTTACCCGTGCATTCGTCAATGTCTGCCGATGGATCATGGGATGCGAAGAGGTTAAGTAGCTTTCCTTTCGGCAACCATTCGCAACACAGTGACGTGTGCATATGGCTTCATTGCCCCGCTATTTGCTCGTGGAACCCTCGCCTGCGATGATGGCTCGTCCGCTGCGGGAAAAGGCAGGGTGATTTGCCTTGGCGGTCTGGCCTCCTTTACATTAGATCAATACACCCGAGACCGATCAAAGGGGCCCAAAGGAGCCTAAATGTATATAAGGGTGGGAACGATGTCGATGACGCGAACCACGGGAGTTGTCGCCACTGAACTCCTGTCCACCAACGTAGACGACGGGCCGACGCGGGTAGAAGCCGTGGACCTTTTCAGCGTATCACGAACGCACGTTAAGAATCTCGCCTAGACGTTGAATCTAAACAGCATCACGTCGCCTTCTTGCACCACGTAATCCCGACCCTCGCTACGGACGAGGCCCTTCTCTTTGGCAGCCGCGTTAGAGCCGGTGGTGACGAGGTCAATGTAGCTTACGGTCTCCGCACGGATGAACCCGCGCTCAAAGTCGCTGTGAATCACTCCGGCGGCCTGCGGTGCGGTCATTCCCTGATGAATGGTCCATGCGCGGGTTTCTTTGGGGCCGGTGGTGAAGTAGGTTTGGAGGCCAAGCAGGTGGTAGCAGGCGCGGATTAATGACTTGAGTCCGCCTTCAGACGCGCCGAGCGATTCCAGAAATTCCTTACGGTCTTCTTCGGGAAGCTCAACCAGTTCGGCCTCGACTTGGGCTGAGATGATGACCACGTCGGCCCCTTCTCGAGCGGCAATGGCCCGGACCTTTTCTACGAAGTCGTTGCCAGCGGCCAGATCAGATTCCGAGACATTGGCGGCAAATATCACCGGCTTAAGGGTGAGTAGCCCTAGTCCCTTGATGGCAAACGCTTCTTCTTCCGTAAGTGGAACGGTGCGGGCGGCTACGCCATCTTCTAACTTAGGGAGAATCCTCTCAAGCGCATCGATCTCAATCTGGGCCTCTTTTTTGGTTCGAAGTTCTTTGCGGGCACGTTCGAGTCGCTTTTCGGCGGAGCTAATATCGGCTAGAGCAAGCTCAATGTTAATGATTTCGATGTCCCGAGTGGGGTCTACGGAGCCGGAGACGTGAATGATATCGTCGTTCTCAAAGCAACGAACCACGTGGATGATTGCATCAACCTCACGAATGTTGGCGAGAAACTTATTGCCGAGACCCTCACCTTGGCTAGCACCCTTGACCAAGCCGGCAATATCTACGAATTCGAAACGTGCGGGAAGAATCTCCAGGGATCCGCTGATTTTCGCGAGATCATCCAGCCGTTCATCGGGAACTGCAACCATCCCGACATTCGGCTCGATGGTGCAGAAAGGAAAATTTGCCGCCTGCGCCTTGGCGTTAGCCACCACGGCATTAAAAAGGGTCGATTTTCCGACGTTAGGGAGTCCAACAATGCCAGCTCTAAGCATAAAAATATCTTGGGATCACGCCGAAAACGTTTACTTTCCGACGGCTCCCTATTGTACTGGACGTGAAGGGTGTTGGTCCCGCGATTGGGCAGTGCGAAATTGTTGAAGAGAGCCGCACAGCGGTAAGCCGGTGAATTTCTGTGTGGCCCTCCGGGTGCGTTAGGCAAAGCAAAGGCCGACTCGACCCGCCGGTCTGGACACACCTTAACTCCTAGCCCGCCGCGAATCAGCGAGAACTAAACCACTAACATGCTAAATTTCCGCATGGATTCAAACCCCGAAAAGGCCTGGTACCGAACGCTGAGCCGGACCCAATGGGCGATTCTTGCGATTGCCTGGTGTGGGTGGGTGTTTGACATCATGGACACTGCGCTATTTAACTTTGCCAAGGGCCCGATGCTCACGGAGATGCTGGGCGGGCCCGCCGCCTATAAGCTGAACGGACCCGCGATTGAAGGCAGGATTCAGACCTTTTTTCTCATCGGTTGGGCGGTGGGTGGGCTGTTCTTTGGCTTGCTGGCCGACCGGTGGGGGCGGACGCGAACCTTGGTGGTCACGGTGTTGATGTACTGTAGCCTTACCGGACTAACGGCCCTATGCCGAACCCCGGATCAGGTGTTGGTCGCTCGATTTCTCACCGCGCTCGGAATTGGCGGCGAGTGGGCGGCGGGGGCGGCTTTGGTCGCGGAGAGCTTGCCCAATCGGGCACGGGTAGGCGCTTCATCGATACTGCAATCGGCGGCCGCATTTGGACCGTGGTTTGCGGCGTTTGCCAATCTTGGGTTAGTGGGACACTCGTGGCGAATGCTGTTTTTGGTGGGAGTTGCCCCGGCTGCCCTCACGGTTTTTATTCGGTCTAAGACTCATGAGCCAAGCGTGCAAAGGGAGCGCATGGGCTTTGTCGAACCCATTCGCATTCTGTTCAGCGACCCGGTTCTGCGGCGAAACGTGCTGGTGGCAATGGGGCTTGGTGTGGTCGGAATTGCCGGAGCCGGGACGGCTCCGTTCTGGTTGCCTAACCTGGTTAAATCCGCGAGTGGTGGGATGTTGCCTACCGAAGTTGCGGCCAGAACTAGCTACGCTACGCTCACGCTTCATGTGGGAACGCTCCTCGGCGTGTTTGTTTTTCCGGCGCTTGCGGAACGAATTGGGCGTCGCCTGGCGTTTGCATTGTTCTTTGTCATGAGTCCGGCCAGCGTAGCGTTGGCCCTCTACGGCGGCGCAGATTACGGCCGAATTCTCGTATTAATGCCACTGGCCGCGTTTTTTGCGATTGGCCTAAGCGCCGGTTTTGTTCTGTATTTTCCCGAGCTTTTTCCGCCCAGCGTTCGCGCCACGGGTTCGGGGTTGGCCTACAACGTGGGCCGAATCGTTTCGGCACCCTTGCCTCTGTTAACGGGAGCCATCATCGGCCACTTTAACGGAAACGTGGTCGCGGGAGTTCTGATTGCAAGCGGAATTTACGTGTTGGGCCTGTTGGTAATCCCGTTCGCCCCCGAGACACGCGGGCGTCCTTTGCCGGTTGAAGTGAAGATTTTGGAAAAAATTGGGTGATAAAATTACTGGATCTTTAGCGGCAGGGGCAGGAAGTATTAAATATACTTGCCTGCAAATTGCTAACCGTGTATCCTATACAGGTTTAATGTTTTTGTAAATTTGTGGAGTTTGACTGAGTGAATATTTTCAAGAAGGCGATGTTTGCGGGCTTGATGGTTGTGGCACCGATAGCCGCAAACGCAGTAAATTTGGTGACCAACGGAGATTTCGAATTGGATACGGCTACGGAAGCCGATCCGAATGGTTGGTCGACTGACTACACGTTCAGCAATTGGAAAGCGGCAACTGCGAACCTAGGTGCAAGCGGGCCGATGTGGGCGCCGGGCAGCGTTACGGTAGGGTCAAACCCCCAGGCTGCTCACAGCTATTGGGAATCTTTCGCTGCGCAAAGTGGTACCAACATGCTGATCGTTAACGGTGCAGACTCTGGTTCAGGTGCAGTATGGAAGACTACGATCACGGCGCTTGATGCAAACACCACCTACGAATTTAGTGTTTACGTCCGAAGCACTTTCAAGGATAGTCCGGCTAAGCTTGACTTCTCAATAGGAGCTCTAAGTCTCGGATCTGTGACAGCAACCGATGCAGCTTGGACTCAATACACTAAGACGTTCTTAGGTTCGGCTGCGGGCGTCAGTACTACAGGAACCTTCCTGGACCTTAACAAGGATTACAGTGGCAATGACGTTGCCGTAGATAACATTCAGATCAAGGCGGTTCCAGAGCCTTTCACTATGACATTGGTGGCAGCCGGCCTTGGCCTTGCCGCTCGCCGTCGCCTCCGTGCGTAAATTTCCTATCCCAACTTCAGTGGCCCATCCGCAGAATTCAGCGGATGGGTCACTTTATTTTTTGGTCAATAAAATTGAGGACCGCGATGGCTTTGCCACTATGATTCTCAACGGGCGTGCCTCTTTGTGACCCCAAGATTTGGTGTTTTTATGATAAAATGCTTTTATGCGTACAACCATTGATTTGCCCGATGACCTGTTTCGACGAGCTAAAGCAACCGCAACAATTCGCGGGTTAAAGTTCAAAGATCTTATGGCCAAGTTCGTTGAACAAGGGTTGAATTCTGCAACCGAGGAGACGGTGCACTACGGTCAGCATCGTCCGATCCCAGTGGTTGTTCGTACAGGAGGGCTGGTGATTCCGGCAATGACGAACCAAGACATTGATCAAATGCTTCTGCAGCAGGATATGGAAAGTATTGGCAAAATTTGACCTGCTCGATGTCAACGTTTGGATTGCGCTAACTGCGCCAGACCATACGCATCACGATAGGTCCCGAAGATATTGGAGTGAACAGTCAGCGCCGAAAATTGTGTTTAACACTCATACTGCGCTCGGGTTGGTGCGAATTTTGTCAACGGCGCCATATTTTAATGGCAAACCCTTAATGCCGCAGCAAGCTTGGGCTTTGTACGAATCTTGGCGGTCAGATTCAGCAGTCGAATTTCTTGAACAACCGTCAACGTGCTTCCAGTGTCTTGACACGCTCGTCCAGTCTGGAGTCGTTCGATCGCGATCTTGGTCTGACGCATACCTGGCGGCATTTGCAAAGTCCGCCGGCGTGCGCTTAGTGTCCTTTGATTCGGATTTTGGCGCTTATCCCGGTCTAAATTTGCTTCATCTGACGCTGTGACGCTACACATTGCCGACTTCAATCGGGCGCGCTTCAAATGAATCGAAGATTGATTAGCCGATCTCGGAAGTTCTGGCTCGGACTTCCGAGTCACCGATGCACTAGATTCAGCTTCGCGTCGAGATCTATGACGACTGTGAAAACCCCTGGATGAAGAAGTCTGACAAAATTTAATGAGGGATCGTGGCGCAAGCTCCATGGCTTACGAAGCAACTATTCAATCCGGGGTGGCATTTCACCTTCTATCTCACTGACAAACGCAAAGCCTACTGCCTGCCAAAAATCGTACGGCAAACCAGCCCCGGATTGAACGAGCGGGGACTAGGCTTTCCGCCTATCCTTGCGGGTAAAAGGACATTGCATGATCGCGATCTCGCTCCTAGTCCCCCTTTGCCTCCTAACTCAGCGACTGGTGAATCCCGCGACGGAGCGGAAGCACGATCCTTATTGGCAACTGGCTCTGAAGGAAGAATACAAATCGCCGGAGGAACTGGCCGCGCAAGAGCGGCGAGAAATTCGACGAGGCGAGACTATCCTCACCCTAAGAAAAGGAGACCGGCACCGTCATCAGGTGTTGCTCACGTTTGATGACGGCCCTCACCCAGACTTCACGCCCAAACTCCTTAAAATTCTTGCCGATAACCAAGTGAAGGCCACGTTCTTTGTTATCGGCAACATGGCGGAACAGTTTCCCGAGCAAATAGTTGCGATTCGAAACGGAGGGCATACGCTAGGAAACCACACCTTTAGCCACGTGACCCTCACCAAGATTCAACCCCAAGACGTACAAGTTGAGTTAAGGTCCACCAACGATCTTATCCAGAAGATATCCGGCGTCCGGATGAAATATTGTCGCCCGCCCGGCGGAGATTACGACCGCGAAGTCTTGGACAAAGCTTCAGAATTGGGTTTAACCACCGTACTTTGGACGGACGATCCCGGAGACTACGCCAACCCCGGAGACACGGTGGAATACCGATCTCTCATGCGAAAGCTCACATCCGGGGGCATCATCTTGCTCCATGACGGATCCAAAGACACGCTAGATATCCTGGACAAACTCATCAAAGCCGTGCGAGCCAAGGGGCTGAAGTTTGTGAGCCCTGACGAGATGATGGCGGCTCGTCTGGGGAAATAATTGGCTCGGGGCCCAACGGTTCACAAAGCCCATTTGGTGCTCGGCATACCTAGTTCCCTCATATTCATTTAGTTAGGCTCCCGTAGGCCCATTTCATCGGTCTTTTGTGTATCGGCCTAACGTAAATAAGGGCGTAAACCGTTAATGCAATTCAACCTGTCGAGGCCCAACTAAACGTATATGACCCTGCCCTCTCACGCTATGGACGAACCACCGCCGCAGGCGAGGGTTCCGAAAGCCCTTCTCCCCCAGTTTTCGGAAAAACTGGGGGAGAAGGGCTTTCGCACAAAATAATTTTCCATGTCTCGCCCGACCCGAATGTTGGGTGCGGGAGGCTGGCTTCTTACGGAACTGTCGCCGATCATGGGTTCAACAGCGCGCGCGAAGACCTTCACGGGTACACACTACCAAGAGATCGATATATTGGAATCGCGCGAAATGCTCACTCCGTCCAGGTAAGAACCCACTCATGACGTACCATTGTTTTTCTGGCGTGATGCCCCATCTTGCCCAAGTTGCCGACTTAGGCCCACCACGTTCTGAGATTGGCGTAGGGTGTTTGATGCCGTGGCAAGGCAAGTTGTACGTTTTAAACTACGTTTCGCACCGCAAGCAGACGGGGTCGGGAACCGGCCTTAGAGTTGTTGAGCCCGACCTTTCGATGCGGGTTCATGAGGCGGCGGTAGATGGGACGTACGCCAACCGAATGGTCCATCATCCATCATCTCAATGCATCATTGGGCCTCATCTTATTGATCGCAATCATGAAGTTCGCACGGTTGCCCAACTGGTAGATGTGCGCTTAGCGGGTACGGCGCCCCACCTAACTGACCCCAACGATTTGGTAATCGTGCTCGGAATGGAAGGCGAACTCTTTGAACTCAACGTCCACACCTTGGAGTGCCGTCAGGTAGAAGACCTGCAGTCTGCACTAGACACGGAAAGTGAAGGACTTGTCCACTTCAAGGACTGCTTCACCAATTCGGGTCGTTTGATGGTGTGCTCTAACGAGTACATGGATGCTGACTTTAGGCGCCAGCGCTCCCAGGGCCGATTGGCGGAAAGAACCCTGGACGGCGAGTGGAAGATTTTGGATCACAATCCCTATGTGGGGTTTGGTGCGCTCCAAACCTTTGGAGGAACAACGTATGCCCTAGGATGGGATCAGGCGTCCGCGCTCCTCATGGTGCATACCAAAGCTAATGACGTGTGGACGCGGTACCGCCTTCCTAAGGCATCGCACTGCTTTGACCACAAGTGGCAAACCGAATGGCCGAGAATCCGTTCTGTAGAGCACGAGCGGTTGTTAATGGACGCCCATGGAATGTTTTACGAACTCTCGCCCCACGCCTACGGAAATCGAATTTGGGGAGTGAGACCCATCTCAACTCACCTTTGGGTGATTCCCGATTTTTGCACCTGGCGCGGGCTGATGGTCATAGGTTCTGACAACGCGAGTGCTGACTTTGGAGGCAATCTCACTACGGCAGAGCCGCAATCGGGAATTTGGATGGGAAAGTTAGACGACCTGTGGTCGTTTGGGAAGCCACGAGGTTGGGGCGGTCCGTTTTGGGAAGAGGCAGTTACTGCGCGAGTGCCTTCTGATCCGTATCTTATGACCGGATTCGACTCAAAGTGCCTTCATATTTCTCATGATGCCGGGCGCAATATATCATTTGATGTGGAGCTAGATTTTCAGGGAGATGGAAAATTCCACCGATATTTGCGTTTAGAAACGGATAGCTATGCGGTCCACTCGTTCCCTCTGGGACTGAGCGCTCATTGGGTGCGCATTGTCCCGCAGGGGGATTGCGTCGCATCGGCAATATTCCACTACACCTAAACCGGGCGGCAAAACTGCCCGGCCAGAGTGGATCATCTATTTGAGGCTGGCGATGTCGATGACGAATCGATAGCGAATATCGCTGTTAAGCATCCGCTCGTAGGCCTCATTAATATAGGAAATTGGAATGACCTCTACGTCTGAGGCGATTCCTTTCTCGGCGCAGAAATCTAACATTTCCTGGGTTTCCCGGATTCCGCCAATCATGGAACCCGCCAGCGAACGTCGGCGACCCACGAGCGAAAAGGCACCCACGGTGGTCGGATTGGGCAGGCCAACCAACACCATGATACCGTTGAGTTTAAGCAAGCCAAGGTAGTCGTCGTACAAGTGGTCAGCGGAGATCGTGTTCAAAATGAGGTTGAACCGAGCCTTATTCTGCTTAAACGCCTCGGGATCCTTGGTGGCCACAAAGTCATCCGCACCCAGCTTCATGGCATCTTCTTGTTTACCGGGAGAATGGCTCAATACGGTTACGTGAGCACCCATCGCCTTGGCAAATTTCACACCCATGTGGCCCAACCCCCCCAGACCCACCACTGCTACCTTATCTCCGGACTTGACTCCAAAATGGCGTAAAGGCGAGTAGGTGGTGATCCCTGCGCAAAGCAGAGGTGCGGCGCGGTCGAGGGGAATACTGTCGGGCACGCGAACCACGTAGTCCTGATTTACGGTGATGCGCGTTGAGTAGCCACCGTAGGTGACCGTCTTTCCGTCTCTCGCCGTGGCATTGTAGGTTGCCGTCATGCCATCTTCACAATACTGCTCTTCGCCCGCGAGGCAGTTCTCGCAGTGGCGGCAAGAGTCCACAAAAACACCCACTCCTACCGTGTCGCCAACCTTCCACTTGTTAACGCCTGAACCCACTAAGGTGACCTTGCCCACAATCTCGTGGCCCGGGACCATGGGAAAGATAGATCCACCCCATTCGTCGCGCGCCTGATGCAAGTCGGAGTGGCAAACGCCGCAGAATAGAATATCGATTAAAACTTCCCCCTCACCGGGCTCATTTCTATCGAAAGACCATGGCACCAAGGGCGTAGTTGGAGAGTGGACAGCGTAGGCAGGGGTGGGAATACTCATGGTTGATTTAGTTTTCTAAGTGAGGCTTTGAAAGGAAGTAAAGAACGATTGCTCAAATTCTTTCGCCTCTATTAGCTTGGTGTATTCTGACTCAATCTGGTGCAAATTCAGCCCTACGGTTGTCCTACGTGACATATCTGGAGATGAGTTTCAACACGGGAATCACGGGTGAAGTTCCAAATGCAGTAAAGCAGACTTCGAACCCGTTTTGGGGTTGCGGCATGGCCTATAACGCCGTTTTTCTGTGTATTTCACCATGTTAGGAACCAAAAAACGCGGTAATTTGGCTCTATGGAGAATAATCCAGTTTTTGTGTCCGTGACGCCCATGATTGCGACCGGAGGTCCTATGAAGGAGGCGCTGGAGTTCTTCGTGGAACGGATGGGGTTCACGGTGACCTACCAAGCCGGTGGAGTGGCGGGGGTGCGCCGTGATGACGTTGCCTTTAATCTCGTGGAAAGCAACGATCGCGCTTGGATTGAGAACACCAGTTGTAGCATCGGCGTCTCCAACTTGACCGCCCTCCACGAGGAATATCGAACTTTGCCGGCAAAAGTTGGACCATTGGAAATGAAGATCTGGGGGAGGCGAGAATTCCACATGGTCATTCCATCGGGAGTGTGTCTACAGTCCTTTCAGGTGTCTTAACTTATGGAATGCCGAATACACCGAACCGATTCAACGAACCCCGATTTTCTTGGGCTGGTGTCACAGCTAGACGGGCTCCTTGCCGAGCTTAATGGCGAGAACCATAGTTTTTACAGCTCTTTGAATCAAGTGGGGGTGATTCCAAGTGTCGTCATCGCATACTCGGGAGACGATCCGGTGGGTTGCGGAGCCTTCCGGGAATATGACGAAAAATCAGTTGAAATCAAGCGGATGTTTGTCGTCGCCAATCAGCGCGGAAAGGGAATCGGTCGCGCCGTCTTGGCCGAACTTGAAAATTGGGCCATGGAACTTGGTTATACAGACGCGGTTCTAGAAACCAGTCCGCGATTATCATCCGCGTACAGCTTGTATTTAAAGTCTGGATTTGAATTGATTCCCAATTACGAACCCTATGTTTGCGCAGGAGACAGCACGTGTATGCGCAAGCCTTTATCTCCGGCGGCCTAGTCGCAGGCAACAGTTTCGCAGGAGGAGCGCACCGTCACCGTGAACTGATACTGGAGGGAAGAATCCCCATCCCGAATTTAGGTTGAATGTCGCACCTTGACCTTGACACTGAACTAAGGGGAAGGCCAGACCACGTATAATCTTCAGGCGTCGTCAAGGGAGCCGACCGGAATTCACATATGAAGACAGTTGGCATTCTCAATAGCGGAGGGGACTGTGCGGGGCTCAATGCAGTTATTGCATCCGCCGTCACTACCGGCCTCAAGCTCGGATACGATCTTGTTGGTTTTGAAAAGGGCTGGGAAGGCGTCCTCTCGCCGATGCACTATCGTCCGCTCACTGCAGACTCGGTTCGCGGTATTGCATTTTTGGGTGGCACAATCTTGGGCACCGTAAATCACGGTAGGTTTGGGGCCAAAAAAGGGGCGGGCGACTCCCGAAGAATCCCTGACGAAGTGCTCCAAGAAGCCGCCGACAATTTACGAAAAACAAACATTGACGGCCTAATTGTCATTGGTGGGGACGGCACCCTAAGCGGTGCCCTTCAACTGTCAAAGTTCGGGGTGAAGATCATTGGCGTGCCCAAAACCATCGACAACGACCTCATGGCAACCGACCGCACGTTCGGATTCAGCACGGCGGCTCAGGTGGTGGTGGATGCATTGGACCGAATCCATACCACGGCCAGCAGCCATGGCCGGGTGATTTTGGTGGAGACGATGGGGCGTCACACCGGCTGGATTGCGATTAGAGCCGGACTAGCGGGCGGAGCCCATGCAATCTTGGTTCCTGAATTTGATTTTAAACTGGAAGACCTCGTGGAGTTCCTGAGGGCACGACAGGCGGCTGGTCGCGCATCGGTGGTCGTCGTCGGTGAGGGCGCGAGAATTAATCGACGAGAAATTACTCACGGGAGTCGAGCCGAGCAAGAAGTTCGCTTGGGCGGCGTGAGCGGCCACGTGATGAGCGAGATCGAGCGCTTGGCTCCCCGCGAATTTGAGATGAGAAACACCGTTCTGGGCCATACCCAGCGCGGGGGATCACCCAACGCCGCCGACCGGGCGATAGCGCAGGCATACGGTTGCGAAGCCATGAAGGCTTACCATCGGGGTGAATTTGGCAGTGTGATTGCCTACAATCAGCAGGTAATGAAAACCGTTCCGCTTCAGGCAAGCACGGGGGAACTCAAGCGAGTCACCGCAGACACGATGGAATATATCACCGCGATCGATCTCGGCATCTTCGTCCACTAAGATGGGTGATGCACAATCCGTTATTGTGAATAAGGTCTTGCGCGGGTTGTCAGTTTCCTCTTGACCCAACCATCTTGGGCCAAAGATCTTCGGCGGCATCTCCAAGAAGGTCATTGTTGACCGAGAATGATTCCTTCCTCGTCATTGAGCTTTTTCGCCACTTTTTCAATATCAGTAGGCTTGCCCAAAGCCTCATGCACCAAGTTAGGATGATCTATGCCCAAGTGCTCCATGATTCTGCCCAGCATCAACAGCATCTGGCTGTTTTCCTGCTCGGCGAGAAGGTTAATCTGGAGGTCCAATTTGTCCTGGTGATCAGATATTTCTTGCTGCCGATTTTGGCTAATCAAGATAAACGTTGAAAGAAATATCGCCTCGAGTCCAACAACCACGGTGAGAATGCTAAATGGTGGGCCGTCCCAACGCCAACTTTTTGGGACATTGGGAAGCCCGTTGAGACCGAGCCAAACCGCAAAGAAAATGCAGTGAATGTACACAAAGCGCATCCTGCCGCAAAATTTGGCAATGGCATCCACCAACAGGTCCATCGGAGATCGGCGACTGAGTGTCTCGGCCCGGATTCGGGCAATCGCCTCGATATTTTCTCCAATGAGCTGGTCTAGCCTGCCGTCTTTTTTGCCTCTTCGTGTTTCTTCTGACATAGTCACCATTCAGGTTGCCGATGCATGAATAAGAGCAAATCAAAGTTTACGCTTTGGTTTGCCCCATTTGCCGGATGGCTCATTCTTTATGGTGGGGGTGTTTGATCGTGTCGATGAGCTTGTGGGATCCTTCCACTACGGCTCCTACCGCAGTTTCTGCAACGTCAATAACCTGTCCTATCAAGTGTTGCACCTTGCCCTCAGCTTGCTCAACCTGGCCCTCTGCCTTGAGTTCTTTATCTCCAGAGACATTTCCTGCGACCTCTTTAACTTTTCCGACCACCTGGTGAGCGGAACCTTCAACTTTTTGCGCCGTCCCCTCTCCCGCAACGTCGGAAATCACGTCATGGACGTTTGTGCTCTCATCGATATGTGTCATCTATCGACTTGACGTCAATCAGGCGCTCCGTGTTCGGAAATCGATTTTGTGTCCCAAATTCCATCAGAATGTTGGGGGAACCCGAGGGAAGTTGGGTCATTGGGCCTAGACTGGCCGACGCAAAATCTAGCCGCCATGGACGCAAATAAATCAGCTTCCGTTGACGAGTACCTGGCTCAAGTGGAATCACCGCTTGCCAGGGATTTTCTATCGCAGCTCCGTGCGATCATCCAGAGCGAAGTTCCTGAAGCAATGGAGACCATCAGTTACGGAATTCCAACCTACAAATTCAACGGTTCCATCGTTTGTTTTGGGGCGTTCAAAAACCATTGTTCCTTCTTTCCTGGGTCCACCGTCGCCGAGTTTACGGAAGAGTTAAAAGGATATAAAATATCCAAGGGGACAATTCAATTTCGCCATGGTGACGACCTCCCGCAGGCCCTGATCCGCGCAATCTTGCGAACTCGCTTTGGTGATCGCCACGAAACTAATTCGAGTGACCAAACCACTTGATGGGTACGCCACCGGCGAGAACTGAACTGAGGGACCGCGGGAAGCGCATTTGGAACGGCAACGTAATACGCCAAGAATGGGTAATCGATTCGGCTCAGTTGCCCGCAAAGACTGTTTCTAGTTGCGCAATATCAAACTTTGTCATGGTGAACATGGCTGCCATTAGTCTCTGAGCTTGCTCGGGTTTTGCCTCTCCCATCATGCGTCCAAAGGCTCGCGGAACGATCTGCCAGGAAATGCCAAAGGGGTCGGTGAGCCAGCCGCACTGTTGGTAAGATCCACCCTTACCCAGCCCGTCCCAGTAATGGTCAACCTCTTCTTGAGAATCGCAGTGGACCATAAACGAAGTGGCCATCGTAGGCTCACAAGGCGGGCCGCCATTGATCAACATGAAGTCCGTGCCGTTGAGTTGGAAATTTGCCATAACCAGTTCGGCTGGAGCCTCCGGAAAGCGACTCTGCAACTTGGAATCTCGAAAGACAGATAAGTAAAGCTCGACCGCTTCTCCTCCTCCAGACTTAAACATGAAACAAGGCGTAATAGACTGCATAGACCAAATTATGCATCAGTTACCTGAGTTACCTGGTCCTCAGAGCGATGACCATTCCGTTGCCGAAGAGACAAATCACTGATCGGTAGAATTCAATCGTCGAAATGACAAACGGAGACCTCGATACTACCGACAATTCCGCGGCCCGATTGATGGTCATTCAAAGCGGGTGGAATACCACGTGTTATCAAATTCTAAACCCGGGGATCCGCCTGTGGTTCAGCCAAGACCGGGAATCATGTCTCGGTTATGTACAAGAAGGCAAGGTTCTAGTGGTGGCGGGCGCACCGGTTTGTAAATTGGCAAAGCTAGACCAAACGGTCACAGAGTGGGAAGGGTGGGCTTCTAAGCTTGGTAAAAGTGTCTGCTACTTTGGCGCAGAACACAGGTTGACCTCATTGCTGTCTTCGCGTCCTGGCTATGCCACGGTGGTGCTGGGAGCCCAACCTCAGTGGCATCCAGAATCCTTTGTTTCCGGCGTGAAATCGGATAGGTCGCTCAGGGCACAATTGAATCGGGCACGGAATAAAGGGGTATCGGTCTCAGAATGGCCCGCTGCGAGAGCGGAGAACAATGCAGACCTCCAGCGAATCCTTGTCGAATGGCTTGCTACAAGGGGGTTGCCGCCATTGCACTTTCTGGTTGAGTTTGAAACCCTAGGGAACCTCAGAGATCGGCGCGTGTTTGTGGCCGTAAAAGAGGGTCTTCCCGTTGCCTTTGTCACGCTATGTCCGGTACCCGCCCGAAACGGATGGCTCACCGAGCAATTTGTGCACGGCAAAGACGCCCCAAATGGCACCATTGAACTTGTGCTATTTGAAGCGATCGATGCGATCCGCAAGGACGGATTTTGTTACGTGACGATGGGTATCGTTCCGCTTTCGTCTCATGGAGACGTGGATGCACGCTCAAATCCGTGGTGGCTCAATTTCAGTGCAAAGTTCGCGCGGCGCTATGGCAATAGTCTCTACAACTTTGAAGGACTTAACCGGTTCAAATCCAAGTTCCACCCAGACGCATGGGAATCGGTGGTTGCGATCTCAACCGAATCGGGTTTTTCCATCCGAAGTCTCTACTCAATTGCCTCCGCATTTACGAGTGGGTCCCCCACCATTGCGGTGGCCGCCGGAATTTTAAAGGCGATTCGGTCCCGCTAAAACGTTCTTACGCGGCCCAATGCAAGATTCCGGTATACCAACGGGGTCTTTATGGCCCCTATCACTTTCTTAGTCGGTATCGCTTTGGCATCATGGTCACCCAAGCCGCAGGTAACGATGGCCTCATTGTTAGCGGAACTTACGAACCGAGACACGATGGCGAGTTATCCGAGCCCCGAATTTGGGGGCGCTCAAGCCAGCAGCTATGACCGAACGCAAACCAACCCACTGGATTCTAAAACTTGGTTCAACAATCAAGACTACGGTCAATTCATTCGGACTGAGCAGCACCAAGGCCACACCGAATGGGTGGTGATGGACCACGAGGGGCCGGGTGCGGTAACCCGAATCTGGACTCCCCTGCTTGCGGACAAGAACCGAATGCGGGTCCGATTTTATTTCAACGGCTCTGACGTGCCGACGATTGAGGAGAACTTCAACGACCTCTTACGAGGAAACGGGCGGATCAAGTCCCCGTTCGCGTTCATCGCTTGGCCCGATCCTAAAGTAACGGATGGAGTGGGGGCAGATCTGTATTTTCCGATCCCGTTTACATCAGGCTGCAAGGTGACCCTAAGCGAGGAGCCCTTCTATTACTCCATCGGATACCGGGCTTATAAGCCGGGAACTCGCGTAAACACCTTCACATGGTCCGATTACGATGCTCTAAAATCCCGCATCGATGCAGTAGGCCGGCAGTTGCCTTTCGATTCAACCCCCAGGGCCACCGACTCAGTTAAGGACAAGGCGCGGTTGCGTTCCGGCGACTCCGTTCAAGTTCGGCTACCGAAGGGTAGCCGTGCGATTTCACAGATCGAACTGGAGGTCCCCCGCACCATCAGCTCCCAGTCCCTGCGGTCCACCATATTGGAAGTAACGTTTGATGGAAATCAAACCGTGTGGTGTCCGATAGGAGACTTCTTTGGCTGTGGAATCAACCTTCGTGCGGTCACGGACCGCTATCGACGAGTGACGGAGAAAGGAAAATTGGAATGCTCCTGGGCCATGCCGTACCGAAAATCTTGTACGGTTCGTCTCGTGAACACGGGGCAAGAAGAAACTCCCTTGTCGATCTACGTTCGTACCAAGCCTTGGCAGTGGACGGACCGATCCATGCTGTTCCACGCAAATTGGCACCACGATTACCCTCTCGCAACCCGCCCGATGACCGATTGGAACTACTTGGAAGCAACTGGAAAAGGGGTCTATGTTGGCGATACCCTAACCGTCATGAATCCATCTTCGGCGTGGTACGGCGAGGGAGATGAAAAGGTTTACGTAGACGGCGAAAAGTTCCCGTCTCAATTAGGCACCGGCACCGAGGATTACTACGGTTACGCCTGGGGCATGGCCGAACAATGGTCTTCTGCCTTTATGTCGATGCCGGCACGGGATATCAAGGGTCGAGAAAATTGGATGGGATTCACTACCACGTCGCGAGTGCGGGGGCTAGACGAGATACCGTTTTCTCGATCACTCAAGTTTGATATGGAAGTGTGGCATTGGGCAGATTGCAAAGTGGAGTATTCGGCGGCAACCTTCTGGTACGCCCGTCTAGGGGCTACTTCAAACCGAGTCGCCGCTCCCATTGAATCGGCCCGGCCGCTTCCGGAAGTGAGTATCGGAGTTAAGGGCGCAATCGAATTTGAAGGGCTGGAGGTTATCCAGAAGTCACCCGGGATGGTTACCAGCACCCAATCCGGCGGGATCTCGGTAGGTTCTTGGAGCGCGGGTCAGCAGTTGTTCTTGCAGGCGCAGCGGGTGGGGGACTTTGTGGAGATTCGTCTCCCGGTCGCTCATCCCGGCCGTCAGCACGTGTGGCTTTACGCGACCAAGAGCTACGACTACGGCATTTCGCAATTTTCGATCAACGGTCGCATTGCTAAGGAAGTCGATCTGTGGACGCCAATCCCTTCAGCATTTGGCCCCATCGATTTAGGAGTCTTCGACCTCGCGGGCAAGGGTGCAATGCTCAGAGTGGAAATCACGGGAACAAACCCTAAATCCACGGGTCCCCGTTTCTATTCCGGGCTAGACTGCGCGGTCCTCAAACCCTGAGGGTTAAAGGTCATATACATTTAGATGAGCCAATTGCAAAACCCAAAAAACGGAGCACTAGGATCTCTATTTTGAACCTAAGTAGGCAACAGAATCCTTGTCTACGCCTAGTTTTGCAATTGGCTCATCTAAATGTATGTGGGACTAACCCTCCCTTGTCCTGTCTGGGACAATCCCCGAGTAGCCTGGCATAAGCTTTCGCGCCATGCCAGGTCAGTTGCGTCCTGGCTAAGTTCCCCGGCCGGGGCACCAGAACCTTTCAATCAAGATATCGAGGATCGTAATCAACACCCTGAAAAAACTGAATACGCCGCCTGCCATTGGGATTCGACGGCGTAGCCGGTAGTCGTCGGATGACCGGAGCCTTTGCAATGGATTTTCTGAGGGCGTGGTCGCCTACGATTATTAGGCACTACTCAAGAACCAAGCCCACCTCAGTACTTTCTAAGCCTCAAACCT
>JBBQUZ010000027.1:0-43125 GCA_038212035.1 Fimbriimonadales bacterium | reverse complement strand
CTACCGCACAACTCATCGCCTCGCCATCTGCCCCGTTGACCTTCCGGAATTTGGTCATTGTGAACTCAATAAACTGCGCTAATTGAGCTGAATGGACGAGCGCCACGCAAGCTCCGCCAAATCCGCCACCCGTCATTCGGGCACCAACACAACCTGGCGCGGCCCAAGCCGCCGCCGCCATTTCGTCTAGTTCTGGGGTGGAAACATCAAAATCATCTCGGAGACTGAGATGACTCTGCTTCATCAGGGAGCCCATTGCGTGTAGGTCTCTCGCATCTAACGCTCGCTTAAACTCCAAACAACGGTGATTTTCTGAAATTACGTGACGTGCGCGTCGATAAACCACGTCGGAAATTCGAGACTTCTGGGACTCTAAGAGTGGGAGATTGGCATCCCGCAGTTTGTTAACTCCCAATTGACGAGCGGCTTCTTCTACCTGGTTTCGCCTTTCGTTGTAACCCGAAGTGCCGTGCGAGTGAGACTTTTTGGTATCGCACAGCACAATCTGAATTCCATCGGGAATCGGGGCGTACTGAATGACCAGACTCCGAGTATCGAGAAACATGGCTTGGCCCACTTTGCCAAGGGCACTTGCCATTTGGTCCATGATCCCGCTATTGACGCCCACAAACTGGTTTTCGCAGATCTTCCCTTCTTCGGCAAGGTCTTGCATGGCCACGCCTAACCCTCCCAGCTTATTCCAAGCCACGCCAAACGCCATCTCAATGGCCGCACTGCTGCTGACCCCGCTTCCGATAGGAATTGTGCTGGTAACGTAGGCATTTAGGTTGGGAATTCTCTCCCCTGCGGTGCGCAGAGTCCAGGCCATGCCGGCGGGGTAAGTTCCCCACCCAGAGATTTCATCTTTGGTCACGGTGTTGGCGTCAAACGGTTGAGATTCCCCCAGTTGTTCCGAAAAAAGTCGGCTGGGCCCATCGGTAATCCGGGCCGCCACGTAGGTCAGCCGATCGATTGCGGCGGGGAAAACATAGCCGTCACTGTAGTCCGTGTGCTCACCAATAAGGTTCACCCTTCCTGGTGCAACACTCATGACAGTTGGTGTTTGTCCAAAGCGTTCTGAGAACCGTTCGCGTAAATCCCGTAGAGTCACGAATCACGTCATACCATAACCACATCCAGTGCGAATACGGGGAAACCCATTAGTTTTCTGTGGAACTGAATATTTGGCGCCATTAGGGCTCTAACTAGCCGCTCGATGTCTTGATTGGCGCCATTTTCATTCTTTGTACCGGGTAGAGTCCCCGCAATGTCTCACCCACTGTTAGGTCAAGTTAAGGCCTGGTTGAAGGACCACGAATCGGAACTTTTGGCCGATACCGTGAAGATGCTTCAATTCCCGTCCATCGAATCGGACGCAGAGCCAAACGCCCCGTACGGAGCGGCCAATCGCCAGGCCCTCGACTTTGCTCTCGACCGCGCAAACGCGTTCGGCATGAAGACTACCGATCTAGAAGGGCACCTTGGATTTGCCGAGTTTGGCACGGGAGACAAACTGATCATGTCTTTGGGCCACCTAGACGTGGTGCCCGTGGGTGCGGGTTGGAAGCACCCGCCGTTTGGAGCGGAGATTGACGGCGAATACATTTATGGTCGCGGAACAACGGATGACAAGGGACCGACGATGGCCTCTTTTTACGCCATGAGAGCGATCAAAGAGGCTTGGCCCAACGCCCCCATTCGGTTTAGGCAAGCATTTGGGTGCGACGAGGAATCGGGCTTTGGATGCGTGGAGCAATACATGAAGACCGAAGAGACGCCCACATTTGGAGTTGCCCCCGATTCAGGATGGCCCCTGTATCACGCCGAAAAAGGAATCGCAAACATTGAAATTGACGTAGATTTGCCATCCGGTCCGTTTCGACTCACTCGGGCAGAAGGGGGACAGAGGCCGAACATCGTCATCGACTCGTTTCAGGCGGAAGTTCACGTAGACTCTGAATTTGCCGATGAAGTCAAAGCAAAACTCGCCGATAGCTGGGACAAGAACGTCTCATTTAGTTGGCAGGGCCAAACCCTTCTCGTGAGCGCAACCGGCAAAGCCGCCCACGGAAGTACGCCGTTTGCCGGTGACTCCGCCGCGATTAGAGTATTCAGATTTTTGAACGAAATATCCCCCACGCAGAGCCAAACTTTTTACAACGAACTCTTCTCGCTTACTGCCGCGGGCGGTGCCGGATTAGGAATCGCCGGTTGGGACGAAGTTAGTGAAGACTTAACTTCAAACTTAGGCGTTGTTGCGTCAGACGCGGCCCAGCTACACTTGCTCTTCAACATTCGGTATCCGGTGACGTGGACCGGAGAAATGTTGCGTAAAAAATGCGCAAAGAAGGTATCCACACTCAGCACACCCTTCCATGCGGCTGTGACAAGCGACAGCCCTCCGCTGTACTTTCCGCTTGACCACCCCATGGTGAAAATAATCACCGACGTCTACGCCGAAGAGACCGGAGAGCGGAAGGAGCCGGGAACAATGGGCGGAGGTACCTACGCCCGCGCCGTGCCTAACACGGTGAGCATTGGCACGTGCTGGGAAGGCGATGGTTACGCTCACGAGACGGATGAGCGCATAAAGGTGGCCCACCTCTATCGGAGTAGCCAAATCTACGCTCACATTTTCTTGGAATTAGCCGCATATGCACTCGCGAATTCCGTAGACTAAGAGTATGAAAGCCGGTATTGCACTATTGATTTTATTTGGCGTGGTCGGAACCTCGGTGGTTCTGGCATCCGCGTTCTCTCGCCACGGGGTGAAGTTGGCAGAACCGGTGGGCAACGCCGGAGGCAAAGTGATCTACAAGTTCAACGTTAAAGACATTGATGGCAAAGAGGTCAAGCTCTCCAAGTTTCAAGGCAAGGTCCTGTTGGTGGTAAACGTGGCCAGCCGGTGCGGTAACACTCCTCAGTACACCGCGCTAGAAAAGTTGTACGAGGATCACAAGAAAGAAGGGTTGGTGGTCTTGGGCTTCCCTGCCAACAACTTCATGGGGCAAGAGCCGGGAACCAATGCGGAAATCAAGACATTCTGCTGTTCTAAGTACAACGTTTCCTTTCCCATGTTCAGCAAGATTTCGGTGAAGGGTGACGATACGGCTGAACTCTACAAATGGCTAATCGCTTCAAGTGATCGCCCAAATGACGACATCGAATGGAACTTTGCCAAGTTTGTAATCGGCAGAGACGGCAAGGTATTCAAGCGAATTGCACCGGGAACCCATCCAGACAGTCCAGAAGTCGTTGCCGCAGTCAACGCCGCTCTCAAGGGCTGAGATATTTGCTCTGGGGTGGGGCCAATCTTTAGGGTTAGCCTCACTCCGTTTTTTGCGCGCAATTCTTAATGAAAGCTTTTCTCACCGCACGCTGGGAGCATCTGGCAATGGTGAACTATACGGTTGACCCCAAGGTTCTGGTTCCCTTTGTCCCGCGAGGCACGGAGTTGGACCTTTGGCAGGGCCGGGCCAAGGTCAGCCTCATTGGCTTTCGGTTCTTACAGACTCGCCTGCTTGGGATTCCTGTTCCGTTTCACACCGACTTTGAAGAAGTCAATCTCCGATTCTACGTCGTGCGCCGAGTCGGCACCGAGGTGAGGCGAGGCGTCACGTTTATTCGAGAAATTGTTCCGAAACCCGCCATCGCATGGACCGCGCTGGCCTTTTACAACGAGCCTTATCTGGCCATGCCGATGAAACATTCTTTATCGACCACTTCAGCCGGGTGCGAGGCGGAATATCAGTGGGGTCCCCGCGGACAGATGAACGCCCTGACCATGAACGCGGATCCTGAGTTTGCCCCCATGAACCCAGACTCTGAAGAAGCCTTTATCGCCGAGCATTACTGGGGCTACTGTCCGCAAAGAAATGGGAGCACCATCGAATATCAGGTGAAGCATCCGTCCTGGAATATTGCGGCAGCCCGCTCTACGCAAATTGATGTGGATTGGCAAAGGTTGTACGGGGATTCTTTTGCGCACTTGGCTGATGCATTACCTGCATCCGCCTTCCTCGCCAAAGGCTCCGCCGTGAGCGTGGGATTCGGCCAACGGTTTTGATGTGGTGTGCAAACAAGCACCAGATCATCACTTTGCAAAGATGCAGGCGACCTTCTGTAAGGCGAATAGCCCATTTTTCCTAATTCATGCATTCAAATGTGCGAGTTGCGACACAAAACGGTGGATTTAGGTTGCCTTTCCGAATTTGCTGTGTTACACTATTTGTGTAATGGAAGCAACTACTCCGCCGGATCAGTTTGGACTGGGTCGGACACGAGTTGCGTCTGGCCTTGTTGTGCTTATCAGCCTTCTTGGAGTCCTCCTTATTGCGTGGACTTAAACGGGCGGGCAAGCACTAAAACGTAGAGCCTTCCCGGAAGACCCGGGAAGGCTCTTTTGCTATGAAACGAGCCAGGGAACGACGACGTAGTTGTTTCTGACCTAATGAGGGGGGCGACTGATTGGAGGATATGTTGAGATCTGGCGCACAAATCGTATTTGAAGCCCTTGTTCGTGAGGGAGTTGACACAATATTTGGTTATCCCGGCGGCGTGGTGCTTCCGCTCTACGACGAAATGTTGAACTGGCCGCAAGTGCGCCACGTTCTCGTTCGTCACGAGCAATGCGCTGCCCACATGGCAGACGGCTACGCTCGTGCCACCGGTAGGGTTGGCGTATGCCTAGCCACAAGCGGTCCGGGTGCCACCAACTTGGTCACGGGCATCGCCACCGCCATCATGGACAGTGTTCCGATGGTTGCCATCACCGGAAACGTTAACACCTGGGCAATTGGTAAAGATGCGTTCCAGGAGACAGATATCCAGGGTATTACGATTCCTATCACCAAACACAACTACTTGGTGACGGACGTAGAAGACCTACCCTACGCGCTGGCCGAAGCCTTTTATCTGGCCGGTACAGGCAGAAAGGGTCCGGTTCTGGTGGACATTCCAAAGGATGTCTTCATCGCCAAGACGGATCGCCCGTTTCCCGACAAGATTGTTAGGCGCGGCTACAGCATTCCCGGCGCGCCTCAACCAAGCCAAGTAGAAGTTGCCGCCCAATTGATCAAAGAAGCCAAGCGTCCGGTCATGATTGCCGGCGCGGGTGTTCTTTGGAGCGAGGCGTTTGAGGAATTGGCGGAGCTGGTTGAGAAGACCAAGATTCCCGTCATCAACTCCCTGCTCGGACTCGGCGTTTTCCCCCGCAATCACGAACTCTCCTTGGGAATGATGGGTATGCACGGTGAAGCCACCGGAACCCTTGCCGTTCAAGAAGCCGACCTCGTAATGGGAGTTGGAATTCGATTTGACGACCGACTGACCGGCGACACCAAAACCTTTGCTCCGAAAGCCAAAATCCTCCACTTTGACATTGACCCGGCGGAAGTGGGCAAGACGGTCAGTCCGATTGCGTTCGTCATGGGAGACCTCAAGCTATCTCTTCAGGAACTCAACAAGATTGTTGAACCCCGAGAGCAGCCAGAATGGCAAGCTCAGATTAAAGCTTGGCAAACCCAGTATCCGCTGGTGGTCCCAGAAGGCAAGTTCCTTAGCCGCACAGTATTGCGCGGGCTCAACGATCACACCAAGGGTGAAGCCATCTTCAGTACCGACGTGGGTCAGCATCAGATGTGGACGTCCCAATTTATTAAGCTCAACCACCCGTACAGCTGGCTCTCCAGCGGCGGACTGGGCACCATGGGTTACGGCTTCCCCGCCGCCATGGGGGCCAAGTTTGCTCACCCAGAACGAGAAGTTTGGGCGGTGGTGGGTGATGGCGGATTCCAAATGACGTTGCAGGAACTGCAAACCGCGGTTGAATACAACTGTAACGTTAAGATCTGTCTTCTGAATAACGGATTCTTGGGCATGGTCCGCCAATGGCAAGAGTTGTTTTACGACAATCGCTACAGCCATGTGGCGATGGGTTCACCCGACTTTGGCAAGTTGGCCGATGCCTACGGAGTGAAGTTCTTCCGATGCTCCAAGATTGAGGACCTTGACCAGACCCTTAAGGAAGCCAGCGAGCACATGGGTCCCGTGCTCTGCGAATTTGTGGTGGAAATGGAAGAAAATGTCTATCCGATGGTTCCCGCCGGAGCCACCAACAGCAGCGTCATCATGGACCCTGCCCTCACCGAGACGCCAATCCCGGCGGCAACGGGTTCCTTTGAAACCACGCATGCGGGGGTGAAGCGCTAACCACGCATCTCTCCGAAACGCGAGGGCCAGAATGGTTGGCCCTCGCAAGGAATTCTCATGAAACTATCCAAAAAGTTATATCTCCCGCAACCCGTGGATGAGCAAGAACCATCCCGGCCAAGCGACAGCCAGGCGGAGAAAATTCAGCAAGTGGCCCAAGGAAAGATGCCGGTGCCGCACCAAATTTCACCCCAAATATCACCCCGCTTGCATCGCCAAGGGGGACAAAGAGGACGATGAGCACCGTACAACCCCAACACACCGTAACCGCCTTAGTTCAAAACGAAGCCGGGACCATCAACCGATTGGTCTCGTTATTCAGACGTCGAGGCTTTTCTTTGGCCTCCTTCAACGCGGGCGATTGTGAAGATCCTGGATTCTCGCGACTCACCCTAGTGCTGAACGCAAACGATGCCGAGCTGATCCAATGCCTTAAGCAGTTGGACAAGCTTATTGACGTGGTTGAGTGCGAACAGCTCACCCCCGCCACCAGCGTTCAGCGCGAACTCACCCTGATCCGTGTGGAACCGGAGGCGGATAAGAAAGAGGCACTTTACAACCTCGTTCTAGAATTCTTAGGCAAGACTCCTTTGGCGGCGGGCAACTCAATCATCGTGGAATTCACCGGCGAAGTTGGAGAAGTTCAGCGACTAATCGAGGCGCTTCGCCCCTACAATATCACCGAGATCGTCCGCACGGGTGCGGTTGCCATCAAGGTGGAGGCCTAACTCATCAGATGAAAACCGAGGTCCAATCTTTCGATCGGCCCTCGGGAACTCCCTGACATTTGAACTAGGATCAAGGACTCGAACCTCCGAGACTTGATTCTTTTCTTTGGGTGCGGGCGGGCCTTGGGTCCCCGCGCCAATCGCAACCAAATCTTCAACTCAGAAAACAAATCATGGCAACCATCTACTACACGCAAGACGTAAATCCAGACCTTATCAAGAATAAAAAGGTCGGCATCATTGGTTATGGCTCTCAGGGCCACGCCCACGCCCTCAATCTCAAAGACAGCGGCGTGGACGTTAGAGTGGGTCTTTATGCCGGGTCTAAGTCTTGGGCAAAGGCCGAAGAAGCCGGACTTAAGGTTCATGAGGTGGGCGACCTCACCAAGTGGGCCGAGATGCTGATGTTCACCGTTCCCGATGTGCCCATGAAGGACATCTACGAGAGCGCGGTGTTGCCCAACCTTAGAGCCGGACAGATGTTGTTGTTTGCCCACGGGCTCAATATTCACTTCAAACTCATTACGCCTCCCGCTGACGTGGACATTGCCATGATCGCGCCCAAGGGCCCGGGTCACCGACTTCGCTACGAGTACGAGCACGGGGCGGGAATGCCTGCGCTGGTGGCGGTTCAGCAAGATGCCACCGGTCATGCCAAGGAACTCGCCCTCAGCTACGGCTGGGGAATCGGGTCGGCTATGGCGGGAATCCTGGAAACCACGTTCAAAGAAGAGACGGAAACCGATCTCTTTGGCGAACAGGTCGTTCTCTGCGGCGGTCTCAGCGCGCTCATTAAGGCGGGATTTGATACGCTAGTGGAAGCCGGATATCAACCAGAAGCCGCTTATTTTGAGTGCCTCCACGAGACCAAGCTGATTGTGGACCTCCTCTACGAAGGCGGACTCAGCTACATGCGCTACTCCATCTCTGAGACCGCCGAATGGGGCGACTACATCACCGGCTCCAAGATCATCACCGATGATACGAAGGCCAAGATGAAAGAGATCCTCGGCGATATCCAGAGCGGCAAGTTCACCGAAGAGTGGATCCAGGAAAACAAAAATG
Source organism: Fimbriimonadales bacterium (assembly GCA_038212035.1). Classification (GTDB taxonomy): domain Bacteria; phylum Armatimonadota; class Fimbriimonadia; order Fimbriimonadales; family Fimbriimonadaceae; genus Fimbriimonas. The sequence continues at coordinate 35,122 of JBBQUZ010000027.1, read as the reverse complement.
GCCTCCCTCGCATGAACAAGTTCCGAGAAGAGGGCCAGAACAGCACGCTAGAATCCGTGGGTAAAAAGCTCCGAGGTATGATGCCGTTCATCAAAGCCAAGTAAATCCCCGTGATACCGGCGTTCCCGCCGGTTCCGGACCGGCAAGGCTGCCCCCCATGTACGTTTAGTAGGGCCTCGACAGGTGAATTGCCGTGGTGGTCGGCGCCTCCTTTAGGTTAGGTTGGTTCACAAAATGCCGATCAAATGGGCCTAAATATCCCAGCTAGACGTCCATGGGTGCCATGCCAGGCTACTCGGAAACAGTCCCTGCCGGGACAAGGGAGGGTTAGTCTCACATACATTTAGTTAGGCACCTTTAGGGCCATCATATCGGTGCTTGGTGAATCGATCTAATGTGAAAACGGCGTAGGCCCCTAAGGCAATTGCCCCTCAGCTACTCAACTAAACGTTCATGACCCCGTAGCCTCCGGCCAAGCCTCTAACCACTAGCCGGAGACCCAATCGCTTCAGGGAGCGGGATCGAGGAATGGATTGGTCCGCTCTCGCATTGATTCAATTGACAACAGTTCCAGTTCAGCATACAACTCTTCTTGCAATCTAGCTAAACCGTAAATGCATGTAGATTCATTCATTCTCACCGCCCATCCCGCATCTCCGTAACTGTAATGCCACCACTCGTCTCGGCAGTTGCTAAACCCAACGGACAGCATGGTATCCACCAGAATAGAGCGATTCTTACTCGCTTCCTCGGTTAAGCCAAGCGTGTAGGTGGGGGAGGATTGAAAACGATCATACGGCGACGTCACATCAAGGGCCTCTCTGTCTGCATTAATCAGCCAAACGTCAACGGCAGCGCCGGTACAGTGGCCGGGAGGGGCAACTTGATCTGTGGGGGCCACCCAACGGCACACGGTTCGCCGGAGAGACGCATGGTTTCGTTGAGGAAAGGCTTCTAGAGCGCATTGCCACATAAAGTCGTAGATGCGTTGCTGTCGCTCGATGGGCCGCCAGCCCTCCGCCAAACCTAAGAAATATCCGTCTGGCAGTTTTTGGCACGCCGCCTCAACCATTTCTGCGACGGTTTTCCTGACGTACGGGATCACGTGGGACCGATAGATTTTAAGCGAGGGAGCAACCTCTCCCACGTTCACCAGAGGTTCGTGGTTTTCTTGCTCGCGAATGAGATTTAGAAGCCGAATAGGCTCTGGTCGCCCTTTATGCCGATCCCACTTCACCATGCCAAGTTATCCGGTAAAGACTTGTTCATGAGTGCTTTCAGGGCGGGAAGCCGAATACTGAGTATGTCGCCGGGCTGAAGAATGAAATTCCGGTCATTCACCAGATCAAGTTTTTGTTCTGGCTTACCGTGACGTTGCAGATACCAATCAAACGGGCCGGGCTTAATCCCACCGGACGCAATTACCGCGTCGATGACCTTCATGTTTGGCCGAAATGCAATCGAACCCGGTTTTGAAACCCCACCGACCACAATGATGGTTTGAGATACCGTCATCGCAGGAACGATCACACGGTCCCCCGAGTAAATTTCAGTTGAACCCTGAGTTTGGGCCGACACCACCGTCTCGGCCCCATTAAAGTCCTGTATCGTGATTGCTTCCAGATCGGCAATATTTAACGGACCTGCGATAGCCAAGACTTCACCTAAAGTCAAACCGGTGCGGGGACGCAAACGGATCGGCTGCTTGACTCGACCTTCAATGAAAATTGATTGATGTGCATTTCGCACTCGTCGAAGTTGAATATCGGAAGACTCACTCGTACCAGATGCCGCTATTACTTGCTCGACCTTGGCTTGAGCCAGAGTAATTGAAAGGCCGGTAAGAAATACCTGACCGCAACCCGGCAAAGAAATGAGCCCCCTTTCGGATACGGTGCGTTGAACACACAGCATCGGATTAGACTCAGAAGTGAAGATAACCGCGTCTCCGGGTCCCAAAGGGCGGTCAGCCCGGGCCAGAGAACTAAGGAGAATGGCCCCTAAAATGAGGGGAAAAAGAATGGTGCCGCAAGCCGGACTTGAACCGGCGACCCTAGCATTTTCAGTGCTATGCTCTACCGACTGAGCTATCGCGGCACACCATTTAGCTCTGTACATTACAGGCAGCTTATTGGCGCGGAAGACGGGACTTGAACCCGCGGCCTCCGCCGTGACAGGGCGGCGCTCTAACCACTGAGCTACTCCCGCGAACAAGAAACTAGTATGGCATGAACTGAGCCAGATTGCAACGGGTCCCTTAAACCGCTTGACTATTTGGTGCTGGGTGATTGAGCAAAAGCCAATACATCACGACTTGAAGAATCACGTCGGCGTATTCTTGAGGGTCGGTAGGCTTTACCACAAACGTGTTGGCTCCGCACTGGTAGCTTTCCCCAATTTTCTCCGACTCGGAACTACTTGTTAAAACTGCCACTGGAACAAATCGCGTGCTTTCGGTCGCACGAATTTTCCTTAGCACGTCAAGTCCACTTATTCCCGGCAACTTGAGATCCAGAATAATCAGTGACGGAGGTTGACCCGAATCTCGTCCCTCATAGGAACCAGTTGCATACAAAAAGTCCAGGGCTTGAGTTCCGTCTACGGCCACCACAACTTCGTTCATCACGTTGTTACGCCTAAGGGCACGAAGCGTCATGTGCTCATCATCAACGTTATCTTCAATCAAGAGGATAACCTTGCCCACCGGAATTCGAGATTGGTTTAACATCGTGGTTCGCTAGAAAATTTTCTCAAAGAAGAACAGATGTCATATTCATGCCAACTGTTTTCAGAGATATCACACCGTATGAGATTATGAACGGACATTTGCATCTTCATAACCTCAAAAACCAAATAATCACATTTTGTTGACATAATCCACGTCATCATCTGCTAAATTTGTGCCTATGTCTGAAAACTCTTTAGGTCATGCCGAACACAGCAAAGCCGACACTCGGTTAGGACTCCCTGGTGAAATGCCCCGCAAAATCAACGTCACCATGATGGGTGCCGGAAGCTTTTTCACTAACAGCATCCTGAGAGACGTCATTCTCATTCCGCAAAGCCAAGGGGGCGAACTAAGACTGGTTGATATTGACCCCGTTCGGCTTGAACTGAGCGACAAACTCATCCGAAAGGTGCTTGAGGTTGCCGGTGAAGACAAGAAATGGACGGTTAAATCTAGCACCAACCGCCGAGAACTTCTTCCCGGTACGGACTACATCGTCAACTCCATCGAAGTGAGCGGATTGGGGTGTGTTCGGTTTGACAACGACATTCCTCTTGAATATGGGGTTAGCCAATGCATTGGAGACACCATTGGGCCGGGAGGACTCTTTAAGGGCCTCAGAACCCTTCCGGTTTGGCTGGGAATATTGAAGGATGCGGAGGAGCTTTGTCCCAAGGCGGTCGTGCTTAACTACACCAATCCCATGAACATGATGTGCTTAGCCGCGTCTCGAGTCTCCAGCATGCAGTTTGTAGGCCTCTGCCACTCCGTTCAGGGGTCTTCTCACCAGCTTGCGGGTTACACCGGCGTAGACTACGACAAGGTTCAGTGGAAGTGTGCGGGAATAAACCACCTTGCTTGGTTTACGGAGTTCAACGGTCCCGACGGCAAAAGTCTTTACCCTCTCCTGACCGAGCAGGCGCGAGATCGGGACAGTAAATTTGCGAAGGACGAACCCGTGCGCTCAGACATGCTCCTGCACTTTGGGGCATTCATCACCGAATCCAGCGGTCATCTCAGCGAATACCTTCCGTATTACCGAACGAGCAAAAAATTGTTAGACCGATACACATCGGGCGGCTACTTGGGAGAAGAGAGCTTTTATGCGGACAACTGGCCCACTTGGAGAAAGAACCAAGACGAGAGTCGGGGAAAGCTAATTCGCGGAGAAGACGAGGTCAAGCTCGAAAGATCTTGGGAATACGGGGCTTGGATCATCGAATCCATTGAGAAAAACTCCCCGTACGTAATTTACGGAAATGTGGCCAACAACGGCTGTATCGAAAATCTGCCCGTGGATGGTTGCGTAGAAGTGGCTTGTCTCATCAACCGAAATGGTATTCAGCCGACAAGGTTCGGCCGGTTGCCAAAGGCAATGGCGGCGATATGTGATTCCAATATGCGAATGTTTGACTTGGCCGCCGACGCGGCGATCTACAAGTCTAAAGACTTTGCCACGCAGGCGCTTTACCTAGACCCGCTTACGTCTGCGGTCTGTTCTCCCGCGGAGATTAAGGAAATGACGGAGAAACTGTTTGCCGCCGAGGAAGAATTTCTTCCCGGCTACAAATAAGCGTTGTTCACTTTGTGGCCGTGATCGCGCAGTGCAATCACGGCTTCTTCCATTTTTGTGGCCTTGATCAACAGGTAGTCCGTTCCGTAAGTTGACGTCACAAAAACTGCGATCTTGGCATTTGCCAGCGGTTCCAGCAAGCTGTGCAGTACCCCGGTGAGACCAAAGTCAAGGGGGCCGGAGACCTCGATCAGGCTCCAACCCGTCTCAACGTCTTGAGCGCCCAGCCCCAAACCAGACACCGCAACCACGCTAACCTCGTTATGAGTTTCCGTGATTGAAGTAAATGAGCCCGGCGGAATTGCGGGCCATGAGCTACCGGGGGGAAGCTTATAAATTGCGTACTCCCCAGACAAAACGGTCAGGTTGAGATTAAAAACGGGCGCAAAGTCGGAATTGCCCAAGATACGCTAACCTCGCTCAAGAAATTCACCAAGTTTTCGTCCCTGGATATTTCCATCCAGAAGAAACGCATCATGACCGTAAGGTAGGTCAACATCCAAGTATTCGGCGGAAAGACCTGCGTCTTGGGCCATTTCAAAAATGGTTTTACTCTGATGTGACGGGTAAAGCCAATCACTGTTGAAACTCACGATCAAAAAACTTGCCTGGGCCGCCTGCAGGCTCCGAAGCTCGTAGTAGTCAATCGCCCGGGTGAGATACAACAAGCTGTTTGCATCAAACCGTTTGGTGAACTTATCGCCCTGGTAGCTGAGGTAGCTTTCCACCTGGAACTCGGTACCTAGTCGGAAGTCGGGCGTTTCTTTGTCTTGATACCGACGGGCAAATTTTGATTCAAATGCCGCCTCGCTCAGAAAAGATAGGTGACCAATCATCCGCGCCACGCACATCCCACCAACTGGCCCTTCTCCCACGGTGTAGAATCCGTCGTTCCAACGAGGGTCTCGCATGATCGCCTGGCGCGCCGCCTCGTTGAATCCAATTTGCATCGCGGTATGGAAAGCACAGCTGGCGGTGACAAACACCCGGCGCACGCGGTCGGGAAACCTAACTGACCATTCTAAGGCTTGCATCCCCCCCATACTGCCGCCAACCACCGCATGGAGGGCCGTAATCCCTAAATGGTCTAATAAGCGCCGCTGCACCTCCACCATGTCTCCCACCGTTATGATGGGAAAGCGGGTCGCGTAGGGTTGGCCGTCGGAGGAAATCGTCGACGGCCCGGTAGTGCCCTGGCATCCACCCAACGCGTTAGAACCGATGACATAGTACTTATCCGTGTCGATGGGCCGTCCGGGTCCAACCAGATGGCCCCACCACCCCACTACGTTAGAGTCGCCGGTTAGGGCATGACAAACCAAGATGGCATTATTTTTGGCGAGGTTAAGGGCGCCCCAGGTTTGATAGGCTACCGTCACCGAAGGTAGGGCGCCTCCCGCTTCACACAAAACGGCACCGACGTCGGCAAATTTCCGATTCACTTCCTCGGGCGTCGTTCGCTCGTTTTCTTGGAAGAGGGCGGGATCAATGGTCACGGTTGAGAATAACTGAATCGGGGAGATCGTTGCTTCAATCACGCTTAAATTGGGGCCTATTTGGCTGACCACGCACTCCACTTGCAACTGGCATGGGGGGTGCCGACATGCCTGCCTTTTCGCGCGCCTTTAGTTTCTTCTCATTATCTTCTTTAATCAGGACCATGAGCCGGTCAAACTCAAAAGGATCTTTCGCATGGCTACGGGCCTCTTCGAGAGAAATTATTCCTTGCTCAGAAAGGTCTGCGAGACTCTGGTCTAGGGTGTTCATTTTAAGCCGCGCACCCGTTTGAATAAGAGAGCCAATTTGGTAGCTCTTGTTCTCCCGAATGAGGTTTCTCACCGCCGAGGTGGACACCAACACTTCATGAGCGGCTACCCTCCCCCTGCCATCTTTACGCTTCATGAGGGATTGAGACAACACACCCACCAGGTTGACCGACAGTTGCATGCGAATCTGCTGCTGCTGGTGCTGAGGAAAAACGTCAATAATTCGATCAACGGTCTGAACCGCGTCAACGGTATGTAGCGTGGCAAACACCAAGTGACCGGTTTCCGCCGCCGTGATCGCAAGGTGGATCGTTTCCAAATCTCGCATTTCGCCCACCAGGATGACGTCGGGGTCTTGGCGCAATACGTACTTGAGGGCATTGGCAAACGAAAGCGTATCCACTTCTAATTCGCGCTGATTGATGAGCGCCATATGGTCTCCGTGGACAAACTCCACCGGATCTTCCACCGTCATGATGTGTACTCGCTCGGTTCGGTTGAGCCGATCCAGCATCGCGGCCAGGGTGGTTGACTTACCGGAACCCGCCGGACCCGTTACCAAAACCAAGCCCCGTGGTCTTGCGATGAAATCGTAAGCCGCCTCGGGAAGGTGCAGATCTTCCATGGTCGAAATTTCGTAGGGGATCACGCGAAATGCGGCTTGCATGTGTCCGCGTTGTTGGTACAAATTCCCTCGGAACCGAGAAATGCTTTTGATTTCTACGGCAAAGTCTAACTCCAAATCTTGCTCGAATCGCGCAATTTGGTTAATTTTGAGAAGGTTGTACATCGATGCCCGGAACTCGGCATCCGTATAGCTTGGAGCTTCGATCTCACCCAGGTCGCCATTAATTCGGACATAGGCCTTGCCCGTGTCGGTTTTAAAGTGGAGGTCAGACCCCCCAAGATCAACGCATTTCTGTAGAAAAAACTCAATGGACTGCATTTGCGGTTGGCTCCACTAGACCGTCTCTCTCGGCCCTCCGGTTAAATTCACTAATATTCGAGCTCTTAGCCAAGGCGTTTTCGTAATCAACTCGTCCCTCTTTCACAAGGTTTAGCAGGCACCCATCTAGCGTCTGCATGCCGAGTTCTGCACCCGTCTGAATATCTAGATATAACTGGTGCGTCTTGCCGTCTCGAATCAAGGTTCGTATCGCCGGGGTGGCGGTCATCACTTCGAATGCGGCCACCCTTCCTTTTCCATCCCGCGTGGGCAACAAGGTTTGTGAAATGACAGCTTGGAGGGTCACTGAGAGCTGAGTCCGGATCTGCGGCTGCTGTTCCGGAGGGAATACATCCACGATTCGGTCAATCGTCTGGGCAGCATCTACCGTGTGCAGCGTGGAGAAGACAAGGTGTCCCGTCTCCGCTGCGGTGATCGCAAGCGAAATTGTTTCGAGGTCTCGCATCTCACCCACCAGAATAACGTCTGGGTTCTGGCGCATCACGTGCTTGAGAGCACCGGCAAATGAGTGCGTATCGGTGGCGAGTTCCCTCTGGTTGATGATTGAAGATTTGTCGGCGTGGACATACTCAATGGGGTCTTCTACCGTCATGATGTGGGACCGTTGGTTCACGTTAATATGGTTGATCATGGCCGCCAGAGAAGTAGATTTTCCCGACCCGGTGGGACCGGTTACCAACACCAACCCGCGCGGTAACCCTGCGATTTTTTTGCACACAGACGGCAAACCAAGTTCATCTATCGTTCGGATCTTAAACGGAATGACTCGGAACACCGCTCCAAGGACTCCTCGTTGCCAGAACATGTTCACCCGAAACCGGCTTACACCCGCCACGTTGTAGCTGAGGTCAACTTCTTTGAACGTGCTAAGGCGCTCTTTACGCTCATCGTTGAGGATGCCCAGGAGCAAAGTTGAGTGCTCTTCTGGGGTGAGCAAAAATTCTTCGACTCTTTGCAAGTCACCACGAATTCTCATCACGGGTGGTTGTCCCGATTTGAGGTGCAGGTCGCTTGCGTCGCGACCCACGAGTTCTGATAGCAAATTATCAATTGTTATGGCCATCGTTGGCTCTCCGATTCGGTAACGTTCCCAGCCCGGTTTTTACCTTCTTAATTATCAGCGCCGAAGCATCTGTTTGAGTTCAGATGCAAGGCCCGCGTGGGCCATAGCCACCTGCTCTTCAATGATCCCCGCTTTGACGTATTTTACGAGGCTTTGGTTCATTGTTTGCATTCCCCAGAACGCTCCCTCATTCATCATATGATAAAGGTCTCCAAAATGCCCTTCTTCAATGGCTTTGCTGACAGTTGGCGTGCAAATTAGGATCTCATTAACCGCAACGCGTCCCTGACCATCGGCACGAGGCACCAACTTTTGTGCGATGATGGCGCGTAGCGAACCCGCCAGGCGCTGGCAAATATGAGCCCGCTCATGAGGCGGAAACATGTTGGCAATTCGATCTAAGGTTTCGTAGGCCGAAGCGGTGTGGACGGTGGAGAAGACCAAGTGCCCAGTTTCGCCGGCTTGCATCGCCACACCCATGGTTGCGGCATCTCGCATTTCGCCAATGAGAATCACGTCGGGAGCTTCTCTCACCACCGCACGAAGTGCGGGGCCAAAGTCTTCCGTGTCAATTCCAATCTCACGCTGGCTAACAAAACTTCTCTTGTCTCGATGGACAAATTCAAGCGGATCTTCAATCGTAACAATATGGTTGGCTCGCGTATCATTAATCACGTCAATGAGAGCAGCCAACGTTGTGGTCTTTCCGCAACCGGTGGGGCCGGTGACTAAGATCAAACCGAGTCTTTGCCGGGTGAGATCGTTGAGAACGGCAGGAAGGCCCAGTTCGTCGATGCTCCTAATTTCTAAGGGAATGATTCGGCAAACGCAAGCATACGCGGCTCGTTGCATGTAAATGTTGCAGCGAACTCGGCAAAGTTCTCCCACGCCAAAGGCGAGGTCCATCTCCATGTGGTTTTCAAATCTAGAACGCTGACGATCACTCATCAGCGCGTCAATCATTCGCTTTGCATTTGTGGGATCTATGATGGGGAGTTCGGCGTTCAGCGGCTTCACTTCGCTGAACTGCTTCATCATTGGCACGGAGTTGGCTTTTACAAAGACGTCCGACGCCCGGGCGTCAAATCCCAAATTAACCAGATCGTGAATGGTCAGTGTGTCCGCGCTATACATAAAATTGATGATTCCTTAAACAAAAAGATTCGAACCTTACGAAAATGGTTTTGCGATACTGAGCTCCGGGGAGAATCACCGATGACTACCAGACGGGCGAGTGCGAATCAGCAGGGAGTATACCAATGCTCCCAAGGCTAAACCTGACCCAATTATCAGGCACCAAAACAACCTGTCGTCTTTGCTTGCGGGAGGCAGACGGGTCGGCGCAGTTGAACGGTTCACCGCGTCATCCGGAATCAGTATTTCCTCCGGCTTTTGCGATTTCAGAAGCACGCGAAACTCAATGCCAATGTCCCCGGATTGTTGAACCCCTTGGACATCGACCGATGCAGATCGATATTCTCTTAATGTTGAGTTAGAAGCTCGTTCCTTTTGAAATATTACGCTGAGGCCCCTTATCTCAAATTCCGCCGGTGCTCCGGCAAATGCCTGGGCCAAAGGACCCACACGGTAATGATGGTTTTGTTGGTCAATCAAACCATTGACGGCAAAGGTCGCTTTCAGCACCGCACCCCTTGCGGTGCCAAATCCTAAGTCATCCCTAAAAAAGGTTACGGCCACGGGAGGGGAATTTAATCTGAGCCCAATGTTCTCCACCTGCTTCCGCAAGAGCTCAGGCGGATACCGGGCATCTAGCATGGAGATTTCCACTAAATCCGCGCCAAGGCTGTGCTTTCTCACCGAAATCGTAACCTGCGGCTTCACGGTTCGGTATAGATCGCTGCCCTTGGGAGGAATCGGATCTTGCCCAAATCCAAGCGCGAAGCCGCCGATTAACCCCGTCAGCACTAGGAATTTCATTAACTGACTAATCTACCAGGAGGATTCAAAATCCTCTTGGGAATAGTGTAGAGAAAGGCCACTGAAAATTGAGTGAAACCCTATTGACACGTTCTTCGTCTACCGAAGGAACCGAAAAGCATTGCAGGAAGCGAACAATGTTGATCGAGGTGGCGTAAATCCACTAGTAACGTTTAGGGCTATAATGCCTGCTCGCACAACGACGGAGACCACGTGATATTAATGAACGAAGCCGAGTTAATCCAAGAACAATCTGGCGGGATTCTCTTGACGCCCGAGGGCTTCAGGTTGCTCCAGCATGAGCTCGAGCAGTTGAAGACCGTTAAGCGTCCGGAAATTGCCGACCGAATCCGAGAAAGCCAACAACATGGCGAATTTAGTGAAGACAATAGTGAACTGGATGAAGTGAAGTTTGAGCAAGCGATGGTGGAAAACCGCATCGCCGAGCTACAGGCTTTATTTGCCCATGCTCATGTCTTAGACATCGACGCAATTCCGACCGACCATGTGTCGGTTGGCCTGGTGGTGAGCGTGCTCGACCCCCAGTTTGATGATAATTTCGACGTGCGGGTGGTATCAAGCATCGAAGCTAATCCCTCTCGCGACCTGATCAGTAATGAATCCCCGATGGGACTTGCATTGCTTGGAAAGGCAGTCAATGATGACGTCGTGTTTGAGGCCCCCGAGGGCAAGAAGAAATTCAAAGTTACCGGGATTCGAAGATAACTTTAACTTCCCCTCTTAGACCTCTTCTAGAGTGCCCACAGCTACGACAGCGGTTGTGGGCACCTGACTTTTAATTTGGGTTACCAGCTTTCTGAGCCATTCGTGCCGGGCCTCGGCTAGATAGAGCAGATTGTAATAGGCTGCATTTCGGATGGGGTCAACTTGGGGGGAGGCCTCAAGGTCACGTTGCAGTTCCTGACAGAAAATTTTGCTTTCGTGCAACCACATCTTCACAGTTCGCAGTTGCTCAGAAGGTTTTAGCCGCATGATGAAGTAGCTTCGGGTTCGCAGTGGATCCACGAGAAAAGCAAATTCATCCCGATCGGGTGGAAAAGTGAGCCAACTTTGGAGGAGAGCTTCACCTTGAGGCGTGAGCTCATATTCGGTCCGCTCCCGGTTTGGAACACCCACCCGTCGAGCTGCAATTAACAATTCGTCTTGCTCCAGACGTCTGAGGACCCGATACACGGAACCGCTTTCTGCGCTCCAGCGTCCACCGCGCATGCGATTCATTTCTTTTCGCATGGCGTAGCCCGAGTTGACTGCCTCACCCACCATGGCGAGAATCAAATACTCTAATTCACTGTAAGGCCCAGACGTTCCCATTAGTTCTTTGACGCTCCCCACTGCACGAACGCCTCAAAATGAGTAATCGTCGCAACCCCATTAACTGTAGCGCAATCCCAAGGTTCAAATAATGTCGAACGTCATTTTAGTGCCGTTGCCAATGACATTTTCCGCAATTTTCGCAACGTGTCCCCACGGGCTTAGTTGGATCTGGTGTTGCGGTTCATCATCGCGCCAGTTGTGAATTAGTTTAACTTGCGTTGTGATTTCACCCAGAGATTGGATATTACGACTCATCAGATCCGCAACATGTGAGCACTTGCCTGGTATATTAGAAATTCCCCCTTCCTTGTGGCTCGGGGAGAGCTATCCATGTCCAATGTAGTTACCTCTGGCGGCGACGAGCCGCGGCGATCTGGCGCCCTTCCCATACCAAAATCTAAACGCGGCCTTAAAGGATTCTTCCTTGAGGTCGGCCGTGAAATGCGCAAGGTCAGTTGGCCATCTCGGGCGGAAACTAACCGATTGACCGGAGTGGTGCTCGCAGTTTGCGGGATCGTAGTTGTAATCCTCTCCGCAATGAGCTACTTCTTTGAAACGATCGTGAATCTAATCACCAAGGGGACGGTTTAACGGATGCCGAGAGCTTGGTATGCCGTTCACGTCATAGCCGGTCACGAGAACAAGGTTCGAGACGTGCTCACCCGCCGAGCGCAGGTAGAAGGCTTTTGGGACTATGACCTCTTTGAAATCTTAATACCCACCGAGCGAGAAATGCAAACTCGAAACGGTAAGCGCTACGAGATGGACCGCAAAGTATTTCCCGGATACATCCTTATCCAGATGAATCTCACTGACGATTCATTTAAGCTGGTCAAGTCCACCAGTGGCGTAACAGGATTTGTTCAGAGCGGCAATAAGCCGGTGCCTTTGGAAGAATACGAAGTCCGCCGCATCATGACGAACTTGGAAGCCAGTAAAGAAACTCCCAAGGTCTCATGGAATAAGGCCGAGAACATTCGCGTGGTGGAAGGTCCGTTTAGCGACTTCACCGGAAAGATCGAAGAAGTGAATGCAGATCGTGAGAAACTCAAAGTGCTCATCAATATCTTTGGTCGAGATACTCCGGTTGAACTTGACTTCAACCAGGTAGAAAAGCTCTAACGTGTCCAACGCAGGCCCCCTGCCCAACGCCGCTTACCAAGCGAAGTGGGTAGTGGGTCAGCGATCTCGCGAGGCAGAAATACGCCTGGCTGGCGAACTCGGGGTCTCGGTTCTGGTTGCCGCCATCCTGGTGCAACGAGGCTTCACGGATGCCGCTTCTACCTATGCCTTTCTAAATCCGTCGGAGCAAGATTTTCATGACCCTCGGTTGCTCCCAGACTACGAACCCGCCGTCAAGGCTATCTTGGGCGCTCGGGAGCGAAAAGAGCGCATCTTTGTCCACGGCGACTACGACGTAGATGGAATCACAAGCGCGGCAATTTTCAGCCGATTCCTCAAGGCAATCGGGTGCGACGTCCACACCCATGTTCCGCATCGCATGCGAGACGGTTACGGGGTGAGTGGCACTGCGGTGGAAGCGGCCCAAGCAATGGGGGCAAAGCTGTTTCTAACGTGCGACTGCGGAATTGGGGCGCACGAAGAAGTAGCGCAGGCCAATGAAGCGGGAATGACCGTGGTGGTTACGGATCACCACACGGTGGGCGTTACGTTGCCGGGTGCCATTGCCGTGGTCAACGTCCACCGGCAAGACTCGGTTTATCCGTTCAAAGATCTCAGTGGGGCCGGTGTGGTGTTTAAACTTTGCGAAGGCATAACCAAAGAGTTAGGCTTCCCACTGGCCAAATACTACCGGGCGTACCTGGATCTTACGGCCCTTGGCACGATTGCTGACGTGATGCCGCTGGTCGGCGAGAACCGCCTGATCGCTCGCTTTGGATTGGAAAGATTGCGTGAAACCCGAAAGCCTGGCCTGATTGCCCTTATGGCGGCGGCCAGAATTGATACGGCAAAACCGGTGAGAGCAGGGCAGGTTGGATTTCAGTTGGGCCCCAGACTCAACGCCGCCGGCCGCCTAGAAGACGCAGCCACCGCACTCCGGCTTCTCTTGACTTCAGAAGAAGCCGAGGCATCTACCCTTGCCGCAAAGCTAGAAGAGATTAACATTCAGAGACGCGCCGAGCAAGACCGAATTGCCGAAGAGGCAATCAAACTCTTAATTGACCAAAACGCCCTTCAGTACAAGATTCTTATGGTGGCCCAAGAGGGATGGCATTCAGGCGTCGTGGGAATTGTGGCCAGCCGTTTGGTGGACCAGTTCCATCGTCCCAGCTTTGTGATGTCCATTGATCCCGAGACCGGGCTCTGCAAAGGATCTGGGCGCTCAATTCCTGGGTTCAACCTTGCGGAGGCCATTGAGGCCAATCGAGACCTTTTCGAAAGCGGCGGCGGACACGCCATGGCGGCGGGTTGCTCGTTTAACCGATCTAACTTCGAACAAATTCGAAGCCAACTGGGGGCCTATGCAGAAGGCAAACTTACCGACGAGGACCTTGTACCGACCGTTCGAGCCGACCTAGAAGTGACGGCGGAAGAAATTTCGGTTACGGCTCTAGAAGAACTTTCAAAGCTGGAACCCTTTGGCTTTGGCAACGCTCAGCCCAAGTTTCTCGCCCGATCGGTAGCGGTTAGGCAAGTCAGTCCAACCCGTAATCCGGCCGTGGTGAAGGCGGTTTTGGAAACTCCGACTGGGCGCACGATAGAAGCGGTCTCGTTCACGTTAGCAGAACGCATGATTCCCACCCTTGCCGGCTCAACTGTAGACGTCTTATTTGAGCCAGAAATCAATGAGTACCAGGGAAACCGCAGGCTTCAGTGGAAACTCAAAGATTTTACGGACGCCTCCGCACCTTAGGCCGTCTAGTCCGTTTCGTGCCCAACCGATGGGTGAAGGATAACCTGTCTGGTTCCCCGTCGCACAAGAATCGTGATCTTCTCTCCGACCCGTTGACGGAACATGACTTGGGCAAATCCAATCTGATCCGTCACCGCTTCGCTATTGATCGCAATAATTGTGTCGCCCACCCGAACACCGGCCGTTTGGGCCGCTGAACCGGGAACCACCGACTCGACTAAGGCACCACCGATTGCCGAGTCTCGGCAATATACACCGAGAAAAGGATGCACAACCCGATGAGTCGGTGATAAGAATCCGGACAGCACACGCCTCATTATCGCTTCTCCGGGGACATAGGCCACCATAAGGTCACCCGGGCCATTGAAGTGCTGAATGATCTGGCCTTGGCGACTATCAGAGGCCTTGCTTACCCCCCGGGAGCTTTCGAATCGATTAAGCTTGGGTGCACTCACCGTGGGAACGGGGCGCCCCAGAGTTGAAGTCACCATTCCGTAGAGTTCGCCGTTTCCAACTACAAGCACGTTAGTTCCGAGTGCCGTTTGAGTTTCCCCGCGCAACTCCATCAGCGGAATTAAGCGACGAGACTGCCCACTCACACCAATTCGATTGGTGGCCACTAACTCTACGCGTTGCGGCCCCCCGCTTTGCACGGCAAACAGAACATCTCCCGCCATCGCGCCGCCTGACGGTTCTGAGAAGGGTCGCGCCGACGCTCTGTCCCAATCGGAGGACTGAAGGAGGATCATCTGCGTCACGCGGTCTTCGCTCAGAATTCGGAGTCGGATGTTTTTTCCTGTTGATGTACGACCTGAGATTCGGCTTCCGGAAACACAAGATTTGCTGGTGATGAACAGACCGGAGGTATCGATTAGGGCCGCGACGCCGCGATCCTCGCCCGCATCGAGAATAAAGACGATAGATGGCTCCAGATCACGCCAGATCGCCTGTTCTCGAGGCGACAGGGCACCTTGGGGCGATAGGAGCAAAGAAAGACCAACGCTAGCCGCCAACCAGAACATTCCGAGAACTCTCAACCTCCGTGGCTTGATTTGCATCGCTGGCCGCCGAGCTACCATCGTTGATCAAGACAATTGTCTTGGACGGTGCGTCGGCAGGAAGCTCCGAAACCGACGGGGCGCCCGCCTTGAATTGGGCAGCCAACGGCCCACCCGAGGCATTTCGGTTTAACCCAGACCTACTAAAAAGATCGCCATTTCGAGTGGATATCGTAGAGAGCGCCGCCCCGGGGAAACTGAGACTCATGGCCCCGTAGAGCACATCAACATTTGCCACTGCCGAGGTCAGCGTAGGGCCAGGTGTGTGACTCCACGGCCTGCGCACAGACTTCAATTTCTTTGCCTGAAACCCATAACTTGCCCCGATGTCTGCTTTGGGAACCGCGGTTGCAACGATTGCGGGATTGATTGGCTTTTCTATGGATCCGCCCAGACTGGCCTCAAACTTTAATGGGTGAGCAGAAGGGTCAGCAAAGCGGGACGCCACAGGCAGTTCTGCTTGCTTGGCCAACTTGCTTACAATCTCCTGGGATGGGCTAGTAGGTGAAGGGTTAACCTCAGAATGACTGAAAACGAAATACACACCAACCACCGCGCAAGCTGATGCCGTTAAAGACGGAATCCAACCCGGCCAAACCCATTTTTGACGGTTAGCTGGGCCGGATGCGGACAAGCCTGCCTTGAGGATGGCTTCACGCAGCCGCTCTTTAGAAAGTTGGTCAGCGGGCACCTCTCTGGTAAGTTTCAAGTCTTCCCGCATTTGCTTGTACTGCTGTGCCATCACCTGAGTGTGGGCATCAGCAGACTTTAATTTGTCAACCTGGCTCGACTCAGATTCCGTGGATTCAGAAAACATTTGCTGGATTAATTCTTCTTCTTGTTTTCGATTCATTGACTTCCCTCCCCAAAGAAAGGCTCTAGCCTTTCTCTAAGAGCTCGGCGCGCTCTGAGGACTCGCAATTTGGCCCCACCAACGGTGCAACCCAAAATGGCGGATATTTCAGGGTATTCCCTTTCTTCTAGGTCCCTCAACACAATCATCGTTCGGTGATGCACGGGGAGTGCGTTTAACGCCGTCCTTAGGACCGCCTTGCGGCGATCTCCCTCTAAATTGGCTACCGGGTCTTCTACATCGCCTAAGGTCATCCAATCTAGGGCTCCGGCGGCCTCTTGTTGCTCTAACGCGGTGCGCCGAGTGGTCATCCGCATCTGGTCGGTACAGAGGTTGGTCACGATCCGCAAAATCCAAGTGGTGAACTTGGCTTCATCCCGGTATCGGTGCAAATTTTGATAAGCCCTCACAAATGCTTCCTGAGCTACATCTTCGGCATCATCACGCCGACTGGTCATCTGGTAGGCAAATCTATACACAAGGGCCCGATACCGTTCGAACAATTGTTCGAACGCTTCATAGTCCCCTTCTCGGGCGCGGCGAACGAGGGCCACGTCCGAATCTGCGTCAATGCGGCCCTTGATCACCGCTCCAAATCCCATTAACCTGCTTTCTACCATGATTCGCCCGCTTCGTTCACGTAAACTCATAGAGCGGACGAATACTCGTCGCTATCGTTACCCAAATGGCAATCGAAACTAACTCTGTGCTCACTGACTCGTTCGGACGGCGGATTGACTACCTGAGAGTGTCAGTCACGGATCGGTGTAACTTCCGATGCGTCTACTGTATGCCAGAAGAAGGTGCGGACGTTTGTGCCCGCCAAGAATTACTCAATCCCGACGAACTTATCGCCGTAGTTGCGGCGGGGGTTCAGCAGGGAATTCGAAAGGTGAGGCTCACCGGAGGTGAGCCCTTGGTCCACAAGGAGTTGGTGCGGATTGTTAAAGGCATTAGCGCGCTTAATGTAGAAGACCTCAGCCTCACCACCAACGGCTACCTCCTGCCCACTCTAGCCGCGCCTCTCCAAGATGCGGGTTTGCATCGCGTAAACGTAAGCTTAGACACCCTCATCCCAGATCGCTTTCAGAGCCTTGCCCGACGCGGATCACTTACTCAAGTGCTGGAAGGCATCAAAGCAGCCCAGGCAGCTGGACTGAGCCCCCTAAAGTTAAATTGTGTGGTGATGCGCGGCCTCAACGAAGATGAGGCTTCAGAGTTTGCACGATGGACATTCTCAGAAGATATTCACGTTAGGTTCATTGAATTAATGCCCATTCGGTGGAACTTTGATGACACCGCCCCCCAAGAAGCCCTCAGCGTTCACCCAACAAAGCATCTCCTGCAAATTCCCACTGCGTCTACCGGAATGTTGAGTGATCTTGAAATGAGGCGGCGATACGTGCCCGCGCACGAAACAAAAACCCAAATTGAATCAGAAGTGGGCACTTTAGAACCAGCCGAAATCAAGACCAACGGGCCCGCTCGATCCTACCGACTCAAGGGTGCGAAAGGCACCGTTGGTTTTATAAGCCAAATATCCGAGGACCTGTGCCTTAATTGCAATCGCCTAAGACTTACTGCCGACGGATTTCTTCGCCCGTGCCTGATGTCAGACGGAGAGCTTGACATTAAGACTGCCCTAAGATCTGGGCAGTCACTTGAACAAATTGGCGACCTCTTTAAGTTGGTGGTAGAAACCAAGCCAGAGCGGCATTACTTGGCCGAAGGACAAAAAGTTACAGGTCGAGGAATGAGCCAAATCGGCGGCTGACGCCTAATTATCCTCATTAAATGCCGTCCAGTCCCCGAGGTAGAGAACTTCCTCTTCAAGGACAACTCCAAACCGATCCCGAACCGTTCGTTTGGCTAACGAAGCTAATTGGCGGATGTCCGTGGCACTTGCCTTGCCCACGTTTAAAATAAAATTTGCGTGGTGGCGGGCAAGAATTGCCCCTCCTACCCGTGCTCCTTTTAAACCGCACGCTTCGATGAGATAACCGGCGGGGACAATCCCCTTGGCCCTCAAAGAATCTGGCAAATTTAAAAGATTTTCAGCCAAATTTTTGTCCGTCACATTCTTAAAGAAACTTCCCGCACTCGGTGAAGGGGGCTGCTTTCCAATTCTCTGGCGTTGATATTCTCTGGCCTCATCGTAGATAAGTTTAGAGACTCCTTTGGGTAGCTGCATCTTCACTTGGAGCAACACGATCGAGGATTCATTGGATTGTCTTAGCCGAGAATTTCGGTAGGAAAACTCCATCCACGCGGGGTTCACCCACTGACGTTTGCCCTCAAAGAGCACTTCTAATTCAACCAAAAATTCCGCGATAGAGCTCCGATATGCGCCTGCGTTGCTCACCAGTGCCCCCCCTAAACTTCCGGGAATACCCACCGAAAATTCAAGACCACGTAAACCCGCTTGGGCACTTTTCAGAAATAGATTTTGAAACCCGCAACCCGTTTCCGCAAGAATCAGACCATCTGCGCCAATGCGGATGCTTGCGCATTCATTCACCACCGTGAGTCCTCTCACTCCTTGATCTGATGGAAGCACGTTACTTCCCCAGCCCAAAATTGTTACAGGTTTGCCTAGCTCTTGTCGTTGTTTAGCTAGACTAACTAACTCTTCTAGATTGCGGGCGATTGCCAATTCATCTGCCCAACCTCCGGCACGAAGGGTTGTAAAGCGCTGAAGGCTGACATCCTGCTGAACCACAGGCTTACTTGGCAAGCGCCCCACCGTACGGTCGCTTGGGCGTAGAAATGCTTGGCTCGTGAAGGTATTCAGGCAATAAGTTCAGCGCATCAGAAAATTCCAACTGCGTCAAAATTGCGCCGAATTGAGACGCGCTGGGAAACTGGTCGTCCCCACCCACCCCGTATCCCTTAACCGTTTGCAGGAGTGGCACCGCAAAAGTCTCGGGAGGGTGTCCAGAAACGCGAACGAAAACTTCATTGCGCTTGCATGGCACACAAACGGTTTCGTTGGCCGATATCAAGTCAAAAGAGGTGGCACCGGCGCACGGCCTTCCGTAGACCATGCCAAAAGTCTTGGCCATAACTACTCCCACTCGAACACCGGTAAAGCTTCCTGGCCCAATATCCGCGCAGAATCCCGTTGCTTCGTCCATTCTGTGTCCCGCCGATTCCATCCGGATGACCAAATCAATAATCGCGGAGCTGGCAGACTGAGGAGCGTGCAATGATTGAGCAAATAGCACCTCGCCCTCCGAACTGATTGCGGCTACGGATGTGTAGGGGCTTGAGGTGCTGAAGCCGACGATCACGGCCTCTGTTCAACTCCAATCGTCCCCACTAGCTCTTTGAGAACCGCCCTTTGGCTGTCGGGATTTTGCGGAGCATTGCCGCCACAACTCAGCAGCACATACCAATCACCCTGAAGCGCAAGGCTGTTCAATGACCAGATTGGGCCGGTCTTTCCTTTGCCCTTGCGCCATGTTTCCGTAACACCGGCACCCGCGCGGTTTACATACGGGGTGACGTCGTCTCGAATCTCCACCACATCAAACCCTTCCAGCGTAAGAGCAGATTCTTTTGCGAGGGCAACCACGGGAGAATCAGAATCTAGTGTGGTAAAAATTTTGGCGACTACGGGACCCATGAGTCCCTCTTTGCTCAAACTTAGCGTGTGGGCGTCAATCTTCTCGTACTTCCACCCTAATGGTAAAGAGATTGTAATTTGCCTGGTGGAGACCGTGAGATCGGAGTGAACCGGGCCAAAAACCCATTTCTTTGTTTTCAACTGATCCGTGAGCGCATGTTTTACCGGAGCCAAGGTTGGCTTTGCCACCGGCCCGGTGAGCTGCGTGCCGTCCTCCACTTTCGGGAGTGCCCCGTCGGTGGTGCGAAGCGTCTCCAAAGCGGACTGAAACTGATACTTAACGTTGTCAAATTCTGAACTCGTGGCGATTAAACGAAAGAGCAACTTTTGGGGACCCTTGGCATAAAGAAGACCCGTCAGAGACTGGCACTGAGTGCCGTCTCGATCAAATTCTGCCTGAGTTAACAGAAGAGGAACCCCCAGCAGTTCTTGCTCCCACTGACGCCGCACGGTGCGTTTCATCTGCTCATTGGCACGAAGTTGGATGGTTTGCCAAAGCTCCGGGGCGCTTTGAAATGAAGTTCTAATGATCTCTAAAGACGAACTCTGGGCCGAACCGTTTCCCGGAATTAGGAATGTAAGGCCTACGTCTCGCTTGCCCTTTGGCTTTAATTTCCACGTGTTGGGATGAGAAAAAGTCAGGCCTAAATACGGGTCCGTAAATGTGGTCACATCGGCGGGCCGAGGAGAAAGAATCAACGCTGCTAAAAAAACGCAAATGCTCATTCCGGTACACGTATTATGACGAGACGGCAGAATTTGCGTTTTGGTGCCGGTTCGCGTTCGGCACTGAGCAGTGCCGAGACCGTCTGATCGTAACATATTGGGTGATGGACTGAAGATGGCTACTAACTGAAGGAGCCGGGGAGTGCATCCGGATACGTACACGCAACGAGTGCAAACCGCAGACATTGCCTCGCTCCGGCATCACTGCTTGGTAAATATCCTTCTTCCGGGGGCTGGTAAAGAGACGTGCCCTTTAAGAACTACCGGAATTGGCTACTCCAGTAGTTCTTGAAGGGATTTGAGTCGCGATGGATGCTTGAGCTTTTTGATTGATTTTTGTTCAATCTGGCGAATGCGTTCTCGGGTCACCTGAAACGACCGGGCAACTTCTTCTAAGGTGCGGGGCTGGCCATCAA
The DNA here is from genome assembly GCA_038212035.1 of Fimbriimonadales bacterium. Classification (GTDB taxonomy): domain Bacteria; phylum Armatimonadota; class Fimbriimonadia; order Fimbriimonadales; family Fimbriimonadaceae; genus Fimbriimonas. The sequence continues at coordinate 14,199 of JBBQUZ010000027.1, read as the reverse complement.
TAAGTCCGTACCGCATCACCAACACATCGCGCTCGCGCTCGGCTAAAGTTTCCAGAATGTCGGCGATCTTCCGGCGCAGAATGGTCCTCACGGCAAGATCCGCCGGGGTTTCGCTGCGATCATCAATGATGAACTCACCTAGGCTGGAATCTTCACTTTCACCCACCGGAGAATCTAGCGAAAGCGGCTCTGAGATTGCCCGGAGGAAATCCTCTACCTTTTCCACCGGGATATTCATAGACACGCCAATTTCCGCTGGCGTTGCCTCTCTGCCAAGCTCTTGCCTCAGCAGACCAGACGCCCTAAACACACGGTTTACCGCCTCTAAGGTGTGAACCGGAACACGAATCGTACGGCCATGGTCGCTGATCGCTCGAGAAATGGATTGGCGCACCCACCACGTGGCATAGGTGCTAAACCTGAAACCACGTTCCGGATCAAATTTTTCTACCGCTCGCATCAGGCCCATGTTGCCCTCTTGCATTAAGTCCTGCAGTGATAGTCCCCTACCGATGAACCGCTTGGCTACACTCACCACCAGGCGCAAATTCGCCTCGATCAGCACTGCTTTGCACTCATCGCACCCTTCCCGGGCATGCCGAGAAAAGCTAATTTCTTGATCTGGAAGTAGGAGCGGAATTCTACCAATCCTTCTTAACCATGTTTTAACCGAATCTTCTAAATTCTGATTCTCTGGGTCTAATAAAGAACTTTGCGATTCTGATGGTAATTCGTCATCCTCGACCTCCCTAATGCATATCCGCGGCGATCTAGCGCCGCTTCTTGATGATGTGTGCTGTCGAGCCGGGCAACGATTCAAAGAACCAAATTGTAATTCTGAATCACTAAAGCCCGGCGTGACTGCGACCGCCGTTTGAAGCATCTCTCCAACCATAAATAACCCACGGAGCCATTACCGTGCACGTGTGAAAGAAAGTCCTTCACCAGCAAGATAACTATAGCGTAGGTTTCTCTAGATTCCTAGTTATATGCGCAAACCTTAAAACAACGAGTCTTTTGGCCCGTCTATTTGCTGGTATGCCGGCTTACTTTTAACGAGCCGAAGAAAGAACTCGTTTTTGGCGTCGGGGTCATCTTGCTTATTCGCCAGGTCCGAAAATCTCGGCGTCATTCGCTCTTTATGCAAGCGCTCCACCGCTTGAAGGATGGCTTCTTGGTGGAGATTCTTGCCGTGGAAAAGCTCGATCAGGTCATCCAACTCCTGACGTGCGGACTCTGGCTCAATTACGTGGAGCCAATTACCCACCGGTCCTGTGGGCATTGCGTCACCAAACCCCGTGGATATTGCGGTGCTGAGGGCGGCGGCCCGAGCGGTGAGGAAAAGATCGGCTTTGCAAACAAATGGCCAGGCCAGTTCACGGTGCTCTTCGGTTAGAAATGCCGTGAACACCACCACTTCGGCCGAGTGCAAGGGAGCCAAAGGAACCATCCGCGTGGTGATTAAAGCGCCCACCTTTCCCGGTTCATGCACTGCCTTTTTGGTTCGACGAATTAGGGTCACCTGCTTTCGCAGGGCAGTTTGGGCGGCTCTTGGGTCGTTGAATCCGGGATATCTGCTGGCCAGCTTCACTAGATGCTTATCAAGTTCCAAGTGATTCTCGGCGTCTGCCAACGCTTCGACCGCTTCTACCCAATATTGGTCGGTGTCTGGGGATAACCGTGCGTCTATCGCCTGGAGTTGGTAGTCCAGTGGCAACAATGCGCCTTTAACGGCGGCGATCACTCCGGCGGGTCCATCCCGATTGAGTAGCGTATCGGGATCGTCTCCCTCCGGCATCAGGGCGACCCTAACTCTCAGCGCTTCGGGTTGCAGAATGCCAACCGCTCGTGCGGATGCCTTTTGGCCGGCCGCATCACTATCGTAGAGAATGACCACTTCATCGGTCCAGCGGGCTAAGAGCTTTGCGTGATCCTCAGCGAGCGAAGTACCGAGCGATGCGAGTGCCTGGGTGACTCCCGCTCGGTGGCAGGCAATCACATCCAGATACCCTTCCACCAACACCGCCTGTCGTCCTTTATTGAGGGCTACCTTTGCTAGGTTCATCCCGTAAAGCACACGGCTCTTTCTGTACAGCGGCGTGTCACCACTATTGATGTACTTTGGATTACCAGTTCCCAGTAATCGGCCTCCAAACGCCACAAGTTCGCCTCGCTCGTCTCGAATCGGGAACATGAGCCGCCCTCTAAATTTGTCAAAGTAGCCACCCCTCGCGTCTTGATCCACCAAGAACAGGCTCTTACACTCGGTAAGGGAATGTCCACCTTTCTTGAGGTGAGATGCCAGGGCGTCTCCAACGTCCGGCGCATAGCCCATTTCCCAAAGGTCCAGCACGTCTTTAGGGAGATTGCGGTTAGCGCAGTACTCAAGGGCGGGGGTGCTTCGCTGGAGCTGTGACCGGAAAAACGCTAGGGAATCTTCCATGGCGCTCGCCCACTCCTGGCGCTGAGAAGCAGGAGGACCGCCTCGGGTGGTTAGAGTGACGCCAGCGAGCTTTGCAAGGGTGGTAAGGGCCTCGGCAAAATCAACATTTCTGCGCTTCATCACCCAGGTGAACACGTCACCAGATTCGCCGCACGACCAACACTTATAACGTCCAGTTTCTGCAGAAACTGTAAACGAAGGATTGCGATCGTCGTGAAAGGGACACAAGCCCTTAAAGGTTTTACCGTTGCGTTTGAGCGGTATCTCAGAACCAACCAGCGAGACAAGATCGACTCTTCGCCGAATCTCGTCTCGCTCGTCGTTCACGTTGTTGGCCTATTAGCCTTTGGCCGCTGCAACCACAATGCCAGTTACCACTTGGGGCTTTTTCGGTCCCAAACGACTGAGTCGGAATGCAACCTTCTGTCGGTTGAGGTAGCGTACTACAATGGAATCGCCGCTGATGTCATATCCGTCTGGAACCTGATACTTCTTAAGCACCTGACCAAATGTGGCTCCAAAGCCAATTTTTCGTTTGGTTTTGATGTTTTGATTGTCAATCGAAATCGCTTCGATCTGGACGACATTGCCTTGCTTATCGATGACAAATCCCACCTTAGCGTTCTTTAAGTTATAGACCCAACGAGTGTAGTCCACTCGGTCCGCGGCACCACCGGCTGACGGAATGTTAGGAGCACCACCACTGCCTGCACCGGGAAAACCACCCGCGCCGGGAGGTCTACTGCCGGGAAATCCTCCGCGACCACCAGGACCACCGGGACCAAATCCACCGGGGGCGCCGGGAACGCCGGGAGGGGGTCCGCCGGGAAAGCCGCCACGACCGGGGTACTGATTGAGGGCGGTATCGCCAAAATCAAATGGGTTGGCTATATCTAGTTCACCACCAGCTTTTCCTGGAGGGCCGCCACGGCCGCCACCTGGACCGCCGGGCACTCGACCTCCACCGGGGAAACCACCGCCGCCGCCGCGACCACCGGCTGCACCGCCACCGCCAAAGCCACTGGCCTGGCCGATGATCACGGGTTGAATTTCGTCCGGAGAACCGTAAACGCTAATCACTTTGAGGCCGGGATCGTAAATGCGAATTCCCAACAGTCCCGTCTCAGGGCCCGAATTAGAGTCCTGGGCAAATGCCGTTGTCGATAGCGCGCCTAGCACGCTCAGCCCAAATAAAACTCTAGTCATCCTTGTGATCAATGTTTAACTTCCTCCTGCCGCGCTAACCATCAGCCAGTCGCGTTCTCTCGTATCTATATGACGGCAGATCAGCCCGGCAACGTCACAGCGTTCCTCACGAAGTGAACGCATCGGGTATACCGCATCGTAGAAACGTTTGGAACATGATTATGGCAAGCAATATTGAACTGACAGGTAGCGAATTTGAAGAGAAGGTTTTGAAGTCGGATCTCCCGGTGCTCGTGGATTTCGGAGCTGAGTGGTGTGGTCCTTGCAAGGCCATTGCACCATCGCTTGAGCAATTGGCCGTGGAATACGTTGGCAAGGCCTACATTTACAAGATTGACGTGGACCGAGACGCGGAAATTGCCAGCACGTATAACGTGATGAGCATCCCAGCTCTCAAGATTTTTAAGGGTGGCAAAGTAGTTGATGAAATGGTGGGAGCAGCTCCCAAGCCCCAGATTGCCGCGCTCATCGATCGAGCCCTGTAAGAAAAGAGTCGCTTAGTGCGATAAACAAACCCCGAAGTTTCCCTTCGGGGTTTTTGATTTAGCCGATTTCCCCCAAAACCCCAAACTCCTTTGCCCAAAGACGATTTGACTCACGATTCTTCCCCGGGCGCAGAAACCGCTAACTCCGCCTCGACTAAAGGAGCCACCGTTGCACGGGCGGGGGGAATTATGATGTTGAGCTTGTTGCTGAGCCGAGTCCTTGGCTTAGTTCGCAACACGGTGATGGTAAGTCAGTTTGGCATTGGATTGGACGCGGACGCCTACCGAGTAGCTGTCGCGATTCCTGACACCCTGTTCATGTTGATTGCGGGCGGCGGCCTCAGCTCTGCGTTCATTCCGGTTTTTAGCGAGCTTTATTACACCCAGCGCATCAAGGAATCATGGAAGGCGTTCAGCGTCATCGTGACGCTTTGCTCCATTGCGGTCACGATTCTGATTGGTTTGGCTTGGATTGCGGCCCCCCTCATTGCGGGATTCATGACCCAAGGCAAGACCTATCATGTCACCACCACCACGCTGGCTCCGGTGACCCCGACTTACGTAGCTCAGGTCGTCCGAATGGGCAGAATCATGTTGCCGGCGCAGTTTGCGTTCCTTGTGGGATCAATCCTATTGGGAACTCTGTACGCACGCAAACAGTTTGCCGCCCCGGGGTTGGCTCCAAATGTCTATAACGTAGGAATAATCATCGGCGCGATTGTGGGCGGTTCCACTTCTCTGGGCATTGCCGGAATGTCTTGGGGCGCCCTGATTGGCGCGATGATTGGCAACCTTGTTTTGCCGGTACTCTTTATGATTCCCAACGGCGGATCATTCTGGCCATCGTTAGACCTCAAGGCGGACGGGGTCAAGAAATTTATCCACCTGTTACTGCCAGTCATCATCGGCTTTTCTCTACCGGGCTGGGCCAGCCTCATCACGCAGAAATACGCTTCCATGTACGCCGAAGGCACAAATATCACGATTTCTTTGGCGAATGATTTAATGATGGCTCCGGCGGGAATATTCGGACAATCCTTAGCCCTGGCCGCCTTCCCGGCTCTCAGCCAATTTTTCGCCGAAAAGCGAATGGACGCGTACCGAGAGCAGGTGAGTAAGACCCTGCGAACCGTGATTTACCTGTCCATTCCCGCGAGTGCCCTCATTTTTGCGATGGCTCCCCAGATCGTGATGGTGATTTACGGTTACGGCAAGGCACAGGCGAGTGGAAATTTACCGGCGGTTTCCGGCGCTCTGCAAATCTACTGCCTGGGAATTGCGGCATGGAGCATTCAACCGGTTCTCATGCGCGGATTCTTCTCTATGCACAAGACGGCCAAGCCCGTGATCCTCGGAAGCATCGTAACCGTTCTTTTTGTTTTGATGTGCATCGCGTCCACTAAGTGGTCGCCCAGTCCGCTGATGCTGGTCTGGTCTAGCAACGCCGCCGCCATTCTGCTGGTCATTGCGCTTTACGCGGGGTTAGAAATGGAAGTTGGCAAACTGGATATTGCGTCCATTGCCAAGACCGGGCTCAAAAGCCTAGGTTGTGCCGCGATTTCTGGTGCCGTTGCCTACGGCGCCCTTCATTTTCTGCCCCCGTCGTTGCCAAAACTTGGGTTGCTGTTCACCATGGCGGTGGTTTTCTCCGCGACCGGTTGGATCTACTTTGCCACCACGCGAGCGCTGGGCATGACCGAAGCCGATTACCTGGCGCGTAGCGTTAATCGCCGCAACAAGTCCTGAACTTTGAAATGTCCGCGCGGCAGATGGCGGGCTAGTTCCCCACGACCGCGTAGCGCGGGCGGCCCGTGGCGAAAGTCAGCTGGTGCCATCATTCTCATCCAAAAAGAGTGCAAAGCACCCACAGCTTCTTGAGGATTAGAGGTTTTGCGATTGACAGTATAGTAACGGAATGCACGACGTGGTCATTCTTGGCGGAGCCCGGACGCCGATTGGGTCTTTTCTGGGTGCGCTGAGCGCCGTGACTGCCCCTCAGTTGGGAGCGGCGGCCATTGCGGCGGCGATCCACCGATCTGGGCTGCAGTTGGACGATGTGGATGAAGTGATTATGGGGTGCGTACTCACGGGTGCCATGGGGCAGGCGCCGGCGCGCCAAGCCGCGATCTACGCCGGTCTTCCCAATTCTGTGCCTTGTCTCACGGTAAACAAAGTCTGCGGGTCGGGAATGAAGGCGGTGATGTTAGCGGCCCAAGCGATAAAACTTGGAGATTCCCAAGTGGTGGTTGCGGGGGGAATGGAATCGATGTCTAACGCACCGTACGCCCTGGACAAAGCGAGAACGGGGTACCGAATGGGAAACGGCACCCTCATTGACACGATGATTCACGACGGCCTGTGGGATCCTTACAACAACTGCCACATGGGCCACTGCGGAGACGAGACCGCCCAAAAGTTTAATTACACGCGCGGAACAATCGATGAGTTTGCCGCGGAAAGCACCCGGCGGGCAAAAATCGCCCTTGCGGCGGGCCGATTCGCGCAAGAGATCACGCCGGTTAGCGTTCCTCAGCGCAAAGGCGATCCGATCCTGGTGGATCAGGACGAACAACCGGGTAAATGTGATCCGACAAAATTGGCTTCTCTGCGACCCGCGTTTGCCAAGGAAGGAGTCACCACCGCCGGAAATGCAAGCTCAATCAACGACGGGGCGTGTGCTCTGGTACTGGCTTCTAAACTCGAAGCAGATCAACGTGGGCTCAAACCATTGGGACGCGTAGTGGCGTACGCAACCCACGCTCAAGACCCAAAGTGGTTTACTACCGCACCCGCTTTTGCGGTTCAAAAATTGTTGCACGCGGCAGACCTTGCGGTGGCAGATATTGACCTGTTTGAAGTCAACGAGGCGTTTGCGGTGGTGGCAATGGCGGTCGCAGAAAAGGTCGGGATTCCGGCGGACAAGCTCAATGTGAATGGCGGTGCCGTAGCTTTAGGTCACCCAATAGGGATGACCGGCGCGCGTTTGATCCTCACCGCATTGCTAGAATTGCGGCGACGAGGGGGTAAATATGCCGTAGCTACACCCTGTATTGGTGGGGGCGAAGCAACCGCAGTGCTCATTGAGGCGCTTTGAGGCGTAGAAGTAAATATCACGCATACATGATAAAATTAGGTAACTTAAAATATTGGGCCCAGTAATTAGACCTTCAGTTTGTCGTCCGTTGCATGGTAGCAACCCCATAAGGCGTTCATTGAGCGATATATGAAATTGTTTATCGCGGAACCAGGGGTGGAGAGATTGAAGATTCTAATTGTTTCTGCGGAGGTTGCACCCTTTGCTAAAGTTGGCGGATTGGCAGATGTGGCCGGTGCGTTACCCAAGGCCCTCGCAAGAATGGGTCATGATGTCAAAGTTATTTTGCCTCTGTACAAAATGATTGAGACCGACCCCCGGTGGAACCTTAAGGTAATCGGTGATGACTTTGACGTGCACGTTAACCCAAACTGGGTTAAGCGATCCCACCTTAAAGAAGTCGTTCACGAGGGAGTGACGTTTCAGTTTGTGGGCACCGACGACTGGTTTGTCCACAGTGTAGACAGTCAATCGCTCTATCAACCGGGCGGGGACCACCACCTGTACTTCTCCTGCGCCGTGCTTAAAGCGATGGAGCATCAAAATTGGATTCCGGACGTTGTCCATGGGAATGATTGGCACGTTGGCTTACTTCCGGTGATCATGCGAGAGAAGTCTGGCTCTCATTGGGACAAGGTCGCCTCCGTGTATACGATTCACAATTTTGCTTATCAGGGGGAATTCGGCACGGAAGTCTTGGACAAATTGGACCTCCCGTATCACCTTTACAACTCAGACCAGTTGGAAACCTGGGGCAACGTTAATTTTATGAAGTCGGGCATGGTATTTGCCGACCGCGTAAATACGGTAAGCGAAACTTACGCCCGTGAAATCCAGACTCCCGAATTTGGTTGCGCGTTGGAGGGACTGACTCAACACCTATCCAAACGAGGAATGCTGTGGGGCGTACTTAACGGCATTGACATGGATACATTTGATCCGTCAACCGACGTAGACCTCCCGGCAAATTTTTCCGCGGCAGACCTCGCAGGTAAAGCGGTATGCCGCGCGGAATTGATGAAGGAAATTGGACTTGAGCCGATTGAAGGGGCTCCGTTATTTGGAATCGTCAGCCGAATGAGCCGCCAGAAAGGTCTTGATCTCATCATGGAGGCGGCACCAGAGCTGTTCAAGTTGCCGATACAGCTGGTGATTCAGGGTCTGGGCGAGCCACTGATTATGGAGGGCCTTCGAGAACTGGAACGCCAATACCCCAAGCACTTTAGATTCTTGGAACGCTTCGATGCCCCGCTCGCTCAGCGAGTTTATGCCGGGTCAGATGCTTTTCTGATGCCGAGCAAATTTGAGCCGTGCGGATTAGGACAGCTCATTGCGATGCGATACGGTACGGTGCCCGTTGTGCGAGCGACCGGCGGCTTGGCCGACACCGTTCATGACGCGCAGAATGGATTCAGCTTTAAAGAGCCCACGGCCGTTCAATTACTGGCCACGGTAAAACGTTGCCTCAAGACTTGGAAGAAGCCTGAAGAGTGGCATAAACTTCAGCTTCACGGTATGCATGGCGATTACGGCTGGCACGGCCCCGCTAAGCGATATGAGGCCATGTATAACGAAGCAATTTCCTCTCGCCAAACATCAGAGGCGATGAGCGCATAGGTGCTCAAAGCCTCTGGCCAGTCTTAGAGAAGGCCTTTGACGGCGGCCATGGGGCCAGCCAAGGCCTTCAATCTGTCTTCATCAGACGCTAACGCATAAAGTTCGTCTTTGAATGGCTCCGGCACCACCGGTCCATCATAACCCGTGGATTTGATCGCGCTCAAGAACCCTGCGAGGTCAATCACGCCAGTTTCCAAGGGTAGGCATCGCACATTGTCAACCTGCTGATCTACGGGAACACCCTTTGGGGCATCATTAATGTGAACGTAAACGATGTGATGGACTGAGAGTTTCTTTAGCTCCTCCACCGTTCCACCGGATGTATACCAATGCCAGCAGTCAACCAAGAGGCCAACGTTGGGAGCAGTGTCTTGGCCCAGTTCTAGCATTCCTTGGGCCGTCCAAATAAACGGGAATTTAAACTGATCGCGCAGAGTTTTAGGTCCAATGTATTCCAGCCCTAAACTGCCACCAAATTCACCCAGGAGATCCGCAATCGGTTTTAACCGGGTGGCATGAAAGCGATAGTTTTCCTCAAATTCAAGCTCGTTTGATGCGGGCATGATCCAGGTGGATACGCGTACGCAGTCAATCTCCGCGCAGGCTTTGACCAAAGGTCCGAAGGCTTTTACACCGGCGCTCCACGCTTCTTCCGGTCCTTGCCAATTGAACGGAATTCCCCAACCCGCGGCCCGAACTTTGGCCGTGTCCAGTAATTCTTTACAAGCAGCTCCCCCTCGCCTGAGGATCTCAGCGGGATCAATCTCCACGCCATCAAATCCACCGATTTTAGCGGCGGCAATTCTTTCTTCCAGAGTAGAAACCGAAACGCCAATGGCGCCGGGGGCTAGTGCGGTAAACATCGATCCAGATTATGAGCAAAGGAACTGATCAATTGCGTGCTCACAAAAATATTTAAACCTTTTTGCGGTTTGTTGCGTATTGTTTATCGGAGCGGAGGTGTATTCATGGTTGATGCAAAAGACGTTCGGGCCTTACGGCTAGCGCGGACCGAATTCCATAAGCACGGAATCAACATCATGCGAGCGGACATTCGCGTGATGCACGGGATTCTGTATATTCGCGGACTTGTAGAACCGGAGCGTGGGTCTGCGATAAATGACCTAAAGCACGATATGGAAGTTCTGGCGCGCGTATTGCGGCAAAAGACCGAGATTCGGGAAGTCATTCTGGATTGCAACTACGTTCAATCGTAGGCGATAGAAGCTTAATCGCCTCGCCCACCAGGTAGAAGCTGCCCGTAACCACGACCAAGTCGTGGGCTGCCGCGGAATCAATGGCGGAGTTTATTCCCGCCTCTAGCGTGGCATGGGGAATCACATTCTTAAACATTCCGGTCAGCCGGAGGGTGGTTTCACCGGGCGGAACCGCCCGATGAAAGCTGATGGGAACCACGTGCACTTCTTCAACGAGGCCTCGCCAGACTTCGTAGAACGGCTCAGGGTCGTGGCCAGAAAGCATATTGGTGACCAAGATGATCCGGTCAATGGGGCCAAATCCGGGAAGGTCACCCGTTTCCAAGGTCGCTCTGAGTGAACCTGCGGCGTCTGGGTTATGGGCTCCGTCCAAGAGGACGGTTCTACCATCCGTCTGAATGAGATGCATTCTCCCCGGAATTGTGGCTCGTTCAACTCCCCGGCGGACCGAGTCGTCTTCGATATTAACCCCGGCAATTCCGAGGGCGGCGATGGCTAACGCCATGTTGTGCGGCTGGATCACGCCCCGCAGACCAGGTTTGAGCCCCGAATACGTTCCGCGTGGGGTTCGAACCGTCCAGGAATCTTCGCAATCGGACTTAACTTCAATATCATTATTCATCCTCCACACGGGTGCGTTCTGTTGCCGAGCCACCTCCAGAACGACGGATTCGGCTTCGTGGCTCATTTGGCCGACGGCAACCCCAACTCCTGGCTTGATAATCCCGGCCTTTTCATAGGCAATTGCCGCGTGGGTGTGGCCCAGAAGATTCATGTGATCTAGGCCAATGCTCACAATTACCGAGGCGCAAGGAGTCACAACATTGGTGGCATCAAGCCGCCCGCCCAATCCGACCTCTAAGGCGACCCAATCGCACTGGGAACGCTTCCATTGCAAAAAACCCACCGCCGTCTTAAACTCAAATTCGCTAATGCCGCCAAACTCAGTTTCCGAGAAGCTTTCCGCAATCGGTAGCAGATACTCGGTAGCTTGTGCAAGTTCTTCGCGCGAAATATAAGACCGATTAATCTGCACCCGTTCGCGCGGATCAACCACAAATGGGCTAAAAAATGCTCCAGTTTGAACTCCAGATTCCGTGAGCAAGCTCTGAAGAAAAGCGGTAACGGAACCTTTTCCGTTAGTGCCCGCCACGTGGATGAACTTAGGGGACGGTCCCCGGCCTACCGCATCCGCCAGTCCCGCCCGTTGGATAAAGGCCTCCATGCGGTCGAGACCCAATCTCCAGCCCCTGGGTTCTAATGAGGCAATGTAGGCCAGCGCCTGATCGTAGGTCATGGGCTTCAGAAGGATGAGCGAAGACCCGCTCATCCTGAATCAATCTCAGGCATTGACCGGTGCGGGAACCAAGCCCGAGGCCGCGATTCGTTTCACCGCCTCGGCAAACCGGCTGCCATCGGTATCTCCCATGAGGGTGAGCGACATTCTCATGTAGCCTTCCCCTTCAGATCCGTAGCCGGTACCGGGAATGGTGACGATGTGGGCTTTCTCTAAAAGCGCTTGGCAAAACTGGGCACTCGTCATATCCGTCCGCGGCACCTTGGCCCACACGTAGAACGCCGATTTAGGTTTCTCGATCTCCCATCCAATTGCATTAAGTCCATCAACCAGGGCGTTGCGACGTCGTTCGTACATATCCAGCGTGGCCCGGTTATCCACGTGGCGCAGCGCGTAAGCACCCGCCTCCGCAATGGCAGGAAACTGTTTACTATCGATGTTAGATTTGAGCCGGTTTAGGTTCTGCACCGCATCGGCATTACCGAGGGCGAAACCCAGTCGCCAACCCGTCATGTTGTACATCTTGCTGAGGCTGTGGAATTCAATCGCCACATCAGCCGCACCCGGGATTTGCAATACGGTCGGGTTTTTGTAACCGTCGTAGGCCACGGTGGCGTAGGCCATGTCGTTGACCAATAGGATGTCGTGGTCACGGCAGAACTGAACCAAATCCTCGTAAAATTCGCGAGTTGCCACCGCACCGGTTGGATTATTGGGATAGCAGACATAAAACAACTTTGCTCGCTTAGCTACGTCCGTCGGAATGTCGGCAAGCACCGGTAGCCAGGCGTTTTCGGCTCTCAGGGGGGTTTCGTAAACTTCCCCGCCCGCCATCAACGTATTGACTCGGTAGACCGTGTAGCCCGGATTGGGAACGATGGAAATATCGCCAGCATCAATGTAGGCCCACGCCAAGTGAGCGAGGCCCTCTTTACTGCCGATGAGTTGGACAAACTGAGTGGTGGGGTCTAGTCTCGGTCCAAATTCGGTGGCATACCAATCGGCGGCCGCCTCAAGAAACGGAATCCATCCCTTCGGCGATTCGTCGTATCGATGGGTCGCCGGGTCTTTCACCGCTTCGGTGAGTGCATTAATAACGGGCTGAGGGGTGGGAAGATCGGGGTCGCCAATGCCAAGGTCTATTACGTCTGCGCCAGAGGCAATGGCAGCCGCCTTCACTCGGGCAATTTCCGAGAACAGATACGGGGGAATCATGTCGAGACGTTTTGACCGGGCAGGCATGGAATTCAATGTACCTATCAAGGTTGCCTTTCGACAACCTCAAGTGCGCAAACAGCGGGTCCATGAATCCGGTATCCTTATATCTTCGGGGCGTGGCTCAGCTTGGTAGAGCGCGTGCTTTGGGAGCATGAGGTCGCAGGTTCGAATCCTGTCGCCCCGACCAATTTTTTGCCAATTCAGTAAGTCAATTACATTTTTCACGCCGAGTCCTGCTGGACGACCGCATTCGCGTACACTGCTTGGTATGGCTGAATTATTTAGCTGTCGGGGGATTGCCCAGAGTGGCAAGGTTTTACTTGAACCTGGCGTGGCTATCCCAGATGGTGCAGAGGTGGAAGTCTTATTCCCAGCCCATCTCCGGTAGCTGTGACCGGTCAAAGCGACTCTCTTGCCTGGCTCCTCAACTTGATGCGCGAAGGAGTTGACCTGGGCGGTGGGCCATACTTCGACCGGAACGCACAATATCGCGACGGCGGACGACCTCATTACCGTAGCCTTCGTCGACACGAACGTCCTAAATTGCGAGTTTGATCGGTCCAGTCATTGAAGCGCTTGGCAACTTAGGATTTGTGTGTAATGGATCCAGATCACCGGGACCGCGGCACAAATATACGCAGCCTACATGTCATTTGTGTCGCACCAGCGGTCCAGGTGATGTGCGATGAGACTCGCAATGAACAATTATTAAGATATTGTTAAGAAATCAGGGGATCTGTTAGATTTACGTGGGGCTGGCTGGATAATCCCGGTACTATTCGCCACATGGTTCGACTACCGGACCGATTTTTGAGCGCTTCCTTTGCCTGCACTCTGCTCGTTTGGCAAACTGCCGCGCCCGCTTTGGTATTTGCGAGTACGTTGCCGGTGCCGAGTAAGGTAGCCGCCATTGCTATAGTGCCCGCGCTTACGGCAAAAAACGTACCGCACATGAAGGTCACGGCATCCGTGCCGCTGGTTGAAAATAATTCGCCTCTCATGGAGCCATTTCGGATGGGGCCGGGTCGAACCATGCTCGACCGCGCAGGCTATCTCAAAACGTCAGCCACCTCTGACGATATTGCCAACTGGACGCGCGAGGCCAAAGAGACGCAGGATTTGGAAAGAAAGGGCCGCCTGCTTATCCAGCTTGGCGAAGTAAAAATCGGCACGTTTCAGCCTACCGATGGGCAACGACTTCTGGACCGCGCGGCCAGTATTTTGCCCATAGACAGCCCAGACCGTGGATTGGCGCGGTTTGATTCTGCGCTGGCCCTTTTTTACCAAGGCAAAAATAGTGAAGCGAGAAAGGCATTTAGTGAGGTGTATCATTCCAAACTTCAAGGGGTGAACCGCCGACTCGCCTCGGTGAACGAGCGTCATGCCGCCGCTTGCGAGGGCTACCATCAAGCCCACAACAATTTGGGGATTCCCGAGCCGAGTGCCCTAGATCCGCTTTGCGGTGTCTCGTCAATGGCGGTTTGTCTGCGCCAAATGGGCCTGCCTTACCAAAAGCAGACCCTGATTAAGCTACTTAAGCCAACCGGAGAAGGGAACAAAATGTCCGATCTCGTGGATGGTTTCCGCGAGATGGGGCTCACCGCTCGCGAAGTCGGGGCGAC
>JBBQUZ010000026.1:0-44731 GCA_038212035.1 Fimbriimonadales bacterium | reverse complement strand
ACATGAGGTGATCCTGCCCGCGATTCGGGCTCGATTACCCAGTCGAAAAGTATAATTCTTAGCCGCCAGAGCCATTCGCGCGTCCGTGTCTTCCGTCGACTTCAGCACGGAATCCTGGTCAATAAGCATTTTTTGGTCAGGTAAAAAAACCCGGTATCGGTTCCCATCGTCCACGGATTCCACTCCTTGAACTCGGAGCGGTTGAAGAATCGTGCAGTGCACCCGACCCTCTCGTGAACGTTCAATTCGGACCCTCTGAAATCCTCCGTCCACCCTTGGATCACGCTGAGTGATAATGGCCCTGATATTCACCAAGAAAGTTCGATCCAAACTGCGCCGCAACAGGGCAATCGCTGACTTGGGGAGTGGAATGACCTTTCCCGCCGTTGCCGGTTGAGACACGGTCACCGCAACCGTCGTCAAGATGGCGAGAACCGCACCAAGGCGATGGGGCTTAGCGAATCCCATAGGTTGCCGAAATGATGGGGGCACCCCCGTAAGGATCCGAACTTGCGGCGTAGGATTGATCCCGCTGAACCTCAAAAGGAATCGGCGTTGATTTAGCCACCGGCTGAACCCGGGTTGCCTGCGGTACTATCGCCGCCAAAAACAGAGTGACGGCCATCGAGCCAAATACGAGCCCAACCGCCGTGGGCCAACTAATCTGGATTTTGCGCAAGGTAACCGAGGGTGCGGAGGACTCGGCTCGAGTTCTCACCGCAATCAACAATCGGGCTTCCATACCCGTGGGCGGCTCCACGGGGATAAATCCGGACATGAGGCACTTGAGCGAGCGAAGCGATTCCAGTTCTTCTCGACAAACCCTACACTGGCTAACGTGGTCCCTAAGGGCCAGCATTTCGCCGCCATTAAGCTCTCGATCTATGTACGCAGACAACCTATTTTGAGCTGATTTACAGTTCATTACTTAACCTCGAGTAGGTTTCTGGAGAATGCTTTTTGAGATGCTCTCTTAACTGTCTTCGTCCTCGGTGAATTCTTGACCTGACGGTGCCCACGGACGTGTCCATGATTTCGGCTACTTCTTCATACGCCATCCCTTCCACATCTGCCAACAGCACAGACATTCTAAACTTCGGAGTCATGGCAAGCAGTGCCCGTTGAACCGGCTCATCCATGGTTCCTTGCAACATCAGTCGGTCCGGTGAGGCTGCGGCATCCGGAAGATCCCAAAGAGTGGTACCGTCTGAACCCGCAGAATCTAGGCTCGTCGTCTTCATTCGCCCGCGTCGCCGAACCATATCAATGTGGGCGTTAGCCATGATGCGGTAAACCCAACTGGTAAACGGCAACGATTCATCGTAGCGATGGAAGAATCTGAAGGCACGAACGAAGGTTTCTTGCACGAGGTCTTCTGCCTCCGCCGCGTGACCGGTGAGCCTCAACGCTAATCCAAAAGCTTGCTTGTGTGAGTCCTTCATCAATCCGTCAAAAAGTGCGGATCGATCGGGCTTTAGGCGGACAAAATCTCTAACAGCCGTTGACAACATACTAACTACCACCGAGGTCGTTTATGGTACGCCATCCATTCCCGTCAAGGTTCCCAACGTCAGCGGATATTTACCGAATAGGCAGCCCGGTGCGTCTCTTTTGGTTGCTTCACATCGTCAAAAGGCGGGCAAACAGGGCGTCGAATGAGATCCCGGCTTGGGCGTTGCTACGAACCCTCCGGTGCGTTTCCGCGATCACTCGGGTCCATCGAGGATCTACGTGCGGTTCTCGCGCCAGGTAGGTGGCCAAAAGCGCAAGGCCCTCTGTGTGGCCTACTCTTACCACTTTTGAATCAAGTGAATCGCAAATTGATTTAAATTCCTCTGACGCCGAAAGGGCCTCTCTGGGAGCGCGTTTTCTGAGGGTTTTCGCAAAATGAGCAAGTCGACGGTAGGGTTCTGGCTTCGCCGCAAAAACTTTCAGCTTTCCCGGCGCCCCTTCCGCCAGCCGAATGAAATCCTCGTTTTCCGCCATTCCCAACCTTTTGATTTCCGAGGAAATCGCCATTTCGCAGGAAACCACTAGGCATCGAGAAAGTATGGTGGGGATCACCGAGCCAATAGAATCGGTGGTGAGGATTAACTTTGCGTAAAGTTCTGGCTCTTCCAAGGTCTTCAGCAAGGCATTTGCAGATTCCTTGTTTAGCCGATGCGCATCAGAAATAAGGGCAACTTTATGGCGAGACATCAACGGGCCGGTTCGAAGAAACATTCTTAGGGGCGTGGGGTGATCCTTCTCCATGTTGTCGTTCGTTATGGATGTGACCTTGATGATTGCACTGGGACCTTCGGGTTGGATGCGCAATAAATCCGGACTCTGTCCTCGGCTAAACGCTCCACAGGCTTGACAAGTCCCATCGGCCCCGTCGTCCGAAACGTTTCGGCAAAGCCACGCCTCCGTTAACGTTTCGGCGAGCACGGATTTACCTGACCCGGTCGCCCCGTAAAAAAGAACCGCATGGACCCCCGATTGCCGAGAAAGCAATCGTCTAACCAGCAATTTGGCCCGATCTAGCCCCACTAACCCATCCAGCTTAGAAGCGGTGGAACTGCTCAACATTCACCACAAACATCACCGCGCCGCCCACGGGTACTTCTACTGGGCTGGGGAAAAACGCCCCCGGAGGCGCGGCTTCTACCGTCATCACGTTCACCAGTTGTTTGCGGCTCTGGCAATGAGTGGAAAGCAACTTCTGCAATCCGGAAAGTTCGTCTCCTTCTACCCCGATCAAGTAGGTGGTGTTTCCCTCCCGAAGGAATCCGCCGGTTGACCCAATCACCGTGAACTTGAAACCGGCTTTCACCAGTTCCTCATTGACGCGACCCTTGTCCCGGTTGTGGACGATGCAGACCGCTAGTTTCACTGCTTGATTATATATCTGTTGCCACCTCTAAACAACGATTTTGATCGGCTCATTTTGCGCCTCGTCGTGACCAATTTGGATTTTTTGCCCCGGCACCAAGCGGTTCTTTCTTAGAGAAAGAAATCATCCGCTTGCGAAAGCGATCAATTTCCATCTTCTGATTACAAAAGCCCCAACGGAACCGTGCGGCTCAATTGGCTTTATGAATCCTTAGATTCCGGGTAGCGTAGCGTAATGAGCCCATTGCTGTGTTTGTTCCTTTTAAACCATGCTCCGGTTGAGCATCCTGTTTTGCGCCTGTGGCCGAATGGGGCGCCTGGTTCGGAAGCCCGACGGAATGAAGCCGAAACGAAGCCTCATCCATGGTCAATTGCAAACATTCAAAACCCTTCCTTGGTGGTTTATGTGCCGGAGCATCCGAACGGGACGTCCGTAGTCATTGCTCCGGGAGGCGGATTTAGAGAATTGGTGGTAGGCGCAGAGGGTGACACGCCGGCGCAATACCTCAGCAATTTGGGAATCACCGCATTTATGCTGAAGTATCGATTGTTCCGAGAAGACGGGTCGAACTTGAACTATGATCGAGACGCCCGGGCCGATGCGTTTCGAGCCACGCGTTTGGTTCGATCTTTAGCCTCCACCTATGGGCTGGACCCTAAGCGAGTGGGCTACCTTGGGTTCTCGGCTGGAGGCGAAATTGTTTCGGCGGCAGTTTTTGGGCCCGCTCCCATGGCTCCCGCAAACCCTGATCCAGTGGATTTGCAGGACGGCAAGCCCAATTTTGCGATGTGGATTTACCCCGGTCCTCTGGGAATCCCTGCGCAAGTCGCCGCCGATGCCCCACCCGCCTTCCTGCTGACCGCCGATGATGATGACCACACGAACGCCGTGATGGACCTGGCTAAAAAGTATCGGGATGCGAAAGTATCGTTGGAACTCCATATTTTGAGCGGGGGTGGCCACGGATTCAACATGGGAGATCGATCGAGCTTGCAGGCCGTTAAGACCTGGCCCCAACGGTTAGCCGACTGGCTTTCTGACCGCGGATACCTGAAACCGGCATCTAAGTAACTCGTTATCATCCAGGAGCGAGATTGAAGACGATTTAAAAAAGGTCTTAATCTAAACTCGGTCGTCGCAGTTGCCTTGACCACTTTTGACGTAATCTTAGAAAAGACGCGCCTAGTTAGTCGGAGAAAACCAATACATGATTTCAAATTCAAGAATGTGCGCACTTGCCGCTATGACTCTGTTCACCATGTCTGCGCAGGCCGCCGACACTGTTGTTGCGGTTTCTGCCTCTGCACCGGGAACTGTTTCCGCCGGAAAATCCTTTACGATTAGTGTGAAGTTCAATATTCGGGAGGGCTATCACATTTATGGCCCTACCAAGATTGAAACGGGACTCCCTACTACGGTTTCGGTCACCGGTCCTAGCGGCTTTAAAGTAGCGCGCGCTAGTTTTCCGGCAACCCATCCGTTCAAGGCACTGGGGGAAACGGTCCCGGTTTTGAGCGGTGCACCGATCGTAAAAGTCAGCGTAACCGCACCCAAGAAGATTAAAGGCAAACAATTGTTCATCGTGAATGTACGTAGCCAGGCATGCAATGACCGAACGTGTGAACGACCTCAGACGGTGGCGCTTAAAGTTTTGGTCACCGTTAGATAAGAATCATGCTTAAGCGAATTGCCAGCCTTGTGTTTCTTTGCCTGTTGGTTCCCGTTGCGCTTGCGCAGGGAACCAACGTGAATTCGGCAGTTCAGCAAGGCGTGGGTTCGTACCTCTGGGTTTGCTTTGCGGGCGGATTGGCATCGTTGCTGACTCCCTGTGTGTTCCCCATGATTCCCGTGACCGTCAGCTATTTTAGCAAGCGCAAAGAGGGCGGAGCGTTGACCGGAGCCCTTGCCTATAGCATTGGCATCATCAGCACCTTTGCCATCATCGGTATTTTCGCAACCGCGGTATTTGGCGCTACGGGAGTTCAGAACTTTGCCGCCGGGCCGTGGTTCAACCTTGCCTTGGCCGCAATCTTTGTGGTGCTTGCGGTAGGTCTCTTTGGCCTTTACGAAATTCAGATTCCCACATTTATTTCCAATCGAATGCTCAAAGCTTCCCGAGCGGGAGGGTTACTGGGACCATTCTTTATGGGTGCTACGTTCTCCCTAACCAGTTTCACTTGTACCGTACCCGTGGTGGCGGCGTTGCTTACGGCATCTACCAAAGGAAGCATCATTCTTCCGGCAATTGGAATGGCCACCTACGGGCTGGCCTTTGCCTTACCCTTCTTTGCCCTTGCGATGTTCCCGGCATCTCTGAGCAAAATGCCCAAAGCGGGCGAGTGGCTGAACTCGGTGAAGCCGGTTCTCGGATATATCGAGCTTGCCGCCGCCGTGAAGTTCCTCTCTAACGCCGACCTTGCTTGGAGTCTGCACATTCTCACTCGCCCTGTGGTTTTAGCGATTTGGGTTGGAATCGGTGCCCTTCTCACGGGTTATCTGGCGGGTTTTCCAAAGTCCATTGCCAAAATGGGTTGGGTAAGGCTTAGACTTGTGGTTGCGTCTCTGGCCGCATGCCTCTTTCTGGCTTCCGGCATGAGTGGACGCAAACTTGGTAATTTTGAGGCGTATCTGCCGCCTGATCCGTACCCGGCGTCTGGAAATGCCGTAGCGCAGCAACTGCCCGCCAGCGGGCCTATTATTGCGGTGAACTACGCCGACGCCTTAACAAAATCCAAACAGACCGGGCGACCAATCTTTGTGGACTTCACGGGCGTGAACTGTACCAACTGCCGCTGGATGGAAGACAACATTTTTCCGAAATCCTTAGTCAAATCTGAGTTGGAAAAAACCATCCACGTCACGCTCTACACAGATCGACCCACCCCGAGCGACCAAGCAAACCAGAAGCTCCAAACCGAGTTGGCCCAGAACAACGCGCTCCCCACCTATGTGCTTGTCTCTCCCGCGGGCAAAGTGATTGACAAACTGGAAGGCGCGGAGCCAGACGCGCGGAAATTTGCCAACTTCCTTAAGAAAGCGACCCAGTAGTCCAGCCATTCTCCCCCAGTTTTCGGGAGAGGGCATTTCAGAACCCTCGCCTGCGGCGGTGGCTCGTCCGATGCGGGAGAGGGCAGGGTGAGGGTGAATTCCGGGTCTTAACTGTCCCTTCCGCTAAAGGCCCAATCAATGCCCTCGTAAACTCCGGCCGTCGAAGCTACCTTTTGGTTTTTCAGCGCACTACAAACTGGTAGGCCGATGACCCCCTCATCCCAACCCTTCTCCCCCATTTTCGGGAGAAACTGGGGGAGAAGGGCTTTCGGAGCCATCAACCGCTGAGCGAACCCATGGGAATCCCCAAGAGTCGATCACCCAAGGGAACTACTTCTGAGCCTAGGTACAGCACAATCCCCCGCGTAAATCGGCGACCCGCTAACTCGTGAAGGTAGGTCAGTCCCTCCGTATCCGTTGCGCGCAAAGTTGCCGACGTTCGCACGTCAACGCCCACTATGTCTCCACCTCGATCTTCCAAAACGAAGTCCACCGAGTGACGCCGCGTGGAACGAAGGTGCATTACGGTGGGTCGCCGACACCCAAACGAGGCCTGCTTAATCAGCTCCATGGCTACAAAATTTTCCAGTGCCAATGGGAATCTCACCGGATCTTCCGAGAGTGTTTTGGCATCAAGGTTGAGTAAGTAGCCTAACAGCCCGGTATCGGTGAGAAACGCCTTTGGAGTTTTAGCTAGTGCCGATGGGCGGTCAAGCGACCAGGCTGGGACCGTGTGGATGAGAAACAAGGTTTCCAAAAGGCTTACATAACGCTTTACGGAGGTCGCAGGAATTCCCGTATCTGCGGCCACCGCCGACACGTTAAGGGGTTGCCCCACCCGGGAGGCCAGGATTCGGAGGAGCTGGGGCATCTGGCCAATGGCTTCGATCTGGGCCAGATCTTTCACATCTCGCTCCAGTAAGGTGCGAATGTAGTTGGCAAACCAATCGGCCCGACGGTTTGCGGTGGGCCGGAGGCTCGGCTCGGGGAAGCCTCCGCGTAGCATTGCGTCGGGCAGGTCTAAGGCCTGGGAGGTGGGAATTGTGCCATCAAACACGGCGTCTACAAAGCCATCCGCACGGTCCCATCGTTCGCCCACGGAAAAGGGGAGGAGATCAATGATCTCCATTCGCCCCGCCAAGGAATCAGAGAGCCTCGGTAAGCTCAGCACATTCGCACTTCCCGTGAGTAAGAATTGTCCCGGGTCGCGTTTGCGATCCACGAGGAGCTTGATCGTTTGAAATAGGTTCGGCGCACGCTGAATTTCATCGACCAGAATGGGGGGTGGGTAAGCCGCAAAGAATCCCTTAGGATCCGATCTAGCGAGATGCATGGTCAATGGATCATCCAAGGTAACCATTCGCCCGCCAAAGCGAGATCTTGCGATCTCCTCCGCGACGGTGGACTTGCCACATTGACGCGGTCCGTGAATCAGCACCACCGGAGTGTCATCAAGCGCCTCAAGAATACGTTTTGACTGACGGCGAGCGATCATTCGGCCAGACCCTTGAAATAATTCACCATTTCGTGGTGAATTTTACACCACTATCTTCGGGCGGCAACGAGAATTTTCCGCCATTTAGGGGTGTCTAGGTAATCCGTAGCCACGCCTTTATGGCCCATGGAAGAGTGGACAAAGTAACCGTTGCCCAAATACATGCCGGTATGGCCAATGCGGCCTCGCTTGGCCTCCCAGAAATAGAGGCGATCGCCGGGTTGCAAGTACGCCAGATCGGTGATTGGTTGGCCCACCCGGCTCTGTTCATCGGCGGTTCGCGGTAAATCTACGCCAACCTTTCCGTACAACTTCTTCACAAATCCCGAACAGTCAATGCCCGAGTATTCGTCGTTGCCACCCCATTTATAGGGAGTTCCCAGAAAGTTTAGCGAATACGAGGCGAGGGCAGACCCGGTGCGGGAAGTGAGGGCGGGCGAGGCTCGCCGGCTCTGAGAGGTGGTCACCTGGTACGGCAATTCCGCCACGTCTTTCTTGGGCGCGTAGCCGTAGACCCCGGTCTGTAAGAGCACCGAGATCCAGCGGCTGTCATTAGAATCTCGCACTACCAAATACTCAAAGGGCTTCACGCGATAAAACACTCGAGATCGCGTATTGGGCGACGCGTAAATGCGGGTTGATGCCGTAGCCTGACCCAACTTTCCGAGCACAGACACCGTTGCGCTGGCATGAGTCAGCGAACAGGCGGCGATCAGGAGGGCGAAAAGTGGTCGCATGGTGGATCAGTAAAAGTATAGGCGGATCTGGCCGGGCCTATAGTTCAAACTCCGCAATGTCCGGTTATCTTGCGGATGTTACGAGTTTTAAGGCGTTGAGGATACTTAGACCATCATCGGAACCCAACAGTTTTCTTGTCGCCCGCTCCGGATGAGGCATCAACCCCAGCACATTCCCCCTCGAGTTGACGACTCCGGCAATGTTGCGGGCGGATCCGTTGGGGTTCGCCGATTGGGTGACTTCGTCGGTGGGAGTCACGTATCGGAATGCGACTTGGCCTTCACTTTCTAGGGCATTCAGAGTATCCGTGTCCGCCACGTATCGCCCCTCACCGTGAGCAATCGGAATTCGGAGCACCTTGTTTACGCCTTGGGTCCAGATAGAATTCTTGGTTTCTGCCCGCAGGAAAACGTCCTTACAAATGAATTTCTGGGCCGAGTTGAGGAGCAAAGCGCCGGGAAGCAAACCCGATTCGCACAATACTTGGAATCCGTTGCACGCCCCAATGACCGGGCGCCCCTCGCGGGCAAATCGGCGAACTTCATCCATGATAGGCGCCCTTGCGGCCATCGCACCGCACCTCAGATAGTCGCCGTAAGAAAATCCCCCGGGGAGGAATACCGCATCAAACCCCGCCAAGGAAGTGTCGGCCTGCCAAACGTAATCGGCGGCCAGGCCAAGGTCATCACGCACCGCAAAAAAAGCGTCTTGGTCGCAATTTGAACCGGGGAATCTAATGACGGCAACGCGCATGATTATTTGTACCCAGAATCCGGTTAGGAAGTGGAAATCGCTTCGATGCGATAGTCTTCAATCACGGGATTGGCAAGGAGTCGATCGCACATCTCTCTGACGCGGGCTTCCGAATACGGTTCAACCTGAAGTTCGATGAGTTTGCCAATCCGTGCATCGGTTAGCTCTGAGTATCCCAAACTCTGCAAAGACCCCGCCACGGTCCGTCCGGCTGAATCAAGGAGAGAGGGTTTCAGGGTCACGTAGATCCGCACGGTAGCCATGGAGACCAGTTTATCACCTTATGGAAGCGGCAGACTTACATGATCCCCTTGAACTTACGCGGTCGTCGCCCGGGGGTCGTTCAAGACTTCAGAATAGGTTCCCCGACAATCTGGCGAAGGAACTTGCTTACTCGTTCCACGTACTCCAAGGGTGCCACTCGGAATGACTCCGCGTGATCCGCGCCCGGAACCATCCAAAGGTCCGCACCCGAAGCCTCCGCAAGGCGATAGGCGTGCGTGGTACCAAACATAGAATCGGCTTCGCCCTGAATGACTAAGGCGGGACGGCCCTTCCACTTTTCGGCCGCCAATATGGGTTGGACGTCGTGCGGAGACAGGCCAGACATCCAAGCCGCCATCCACATCACGGGCGCAAAGATATGCCTTCCCCCCGGAATCTTCCGTTCAAAAAAGCCGTCCATCGCTTGGCCAAAGTGTGAGAACGCATCTTGCGAAATCACGCCGGCAATACTTGGGTCACCCACCGCCGCCATCCAAACCGCACTACCCCCCATCGAGAGTCCCATTAGAACAATGGGAGGCGGGGTTTCAAATTGGCCCCGAACCCATGCCACTACTTCCAGTAGCATTTCTGATTCCTTGAGCCCAAACCCCACTTGAGGTTCTGGACTGTGGTCTTGCCCCGGCATGCAGGGCACCACCGATGCCACTCCAAACGGAACGAGTTCTGCGATGAGTTCGGTCCAGGTATCTCGGTTGCCCTTGTAGCCATGAGCACAAACCACAATAACCTTTGCGCCTCCATAAAAATTGGGAGTGATCCAGGTGGGGTTAGGTCCCCCCGACGAGGGAACCGGGACTTCTTGCAACCAATCCGGAGTCACGGAATAATGCCGTCGCAACCAGATAAACCCCCGAGCCGACAAAAAGCACCCCGCAAGATAGACCCCCAAGAGCGTGATAGGAATCCAGATCAAAGGGCTACCTTAAGGTGGCTTCGGCGGCCACGATCGCGTTGCTCAAGAGAGTGGCCACCGTCATGGGGCCTACCCCTCCCGGAACCGGAGTAATCCAAGACGCCACTTGAGAAACCGATTCAAACTCCACATCTCCCACGTCTCCATTGCGACCTTCTACTCGGTTATAGCCCGCATCCACCACCACGGCACCGGGTTTGATCCAGTCGCCTTTCACCAATTCTGGCCGGCCAACCGCAGCGACCAAGATATCGGCTTGTCGACAAAGTTCTGGAAGATCTTGTGTCCTGGAATGGGCGATGGTCACGGTGGCGTGAGCCTGCAGCAACATCAGCGCCATCGGCTTTCCCACAATTACGGAGCGACCGATTACGACCGCGCGCTTTCCCACCAACGGAATATCGTAGCGACTCAAAATCTTCATCACACCGTACGGCGTCGCGCACTTAAAACCCGGTAAGTCCGCCACCAAGCGGCCCAAAGACTGCGGGGTGATTCCATCTACGTCCTTAGCCGCGCCTAACGCGAGCAAAGCCGCTTGCTCATCCAAATGAGAGGGCAAGGGGTGCTGCAACAGAACGCCGTGCACCAACGGATTGTCGTTAACCTCATGAATCTTGGCAATGAGTTGGTCTTGGGTCGTACCGGAGTCGATCAGGAAGCTTTCGCCTTCAATACCCATCGCCTCCGACCACTTGCGCTTCATCGCCACGTACTTTAGGCTGGCTGGGTCCTGGGCGGCCACCAGCACGTCTAGCCGGGGAATCACTCCTTGGTGTCTCAACACATCTGCGCGCTCTTTGAGTTCTGCTCTGAGGAGCTTAGATAACGCAAGGCCGTCTAGTATCTGGGCACTCATACTTGATCTCTAACTACGCCGGTAGCTTCGGTTTTTGGCTCCGTAACCACTACTTCTGCCATCGTTTCCTCTGCGGCGGCCGGGGTTTCACCAGCTTCACCGACCTTGGTTCCAGATTCAGGTTCTGGAATGGCGTCTGAAAGAATTTCAGGTTCAGTCGCACTCTTTAAGGTCCAAACGCCAAATTTCAGCACTTGCTTGCCTTCGTCAGATTCTTCCGTGACGATTTCTTCCTCGGCCTCTGCTTCCGGTTCTTCGGGGACCCAATCGGGTTCCTCAAGCTCATCGGGAGCCGTTGAAGGGTCCCAATTCACTTTAGGCGTGGTCTTAATGTAGGATCCAAGAATCCCATTGACAAATTTCGCACTCTCCGCCGTGGAGAAAGTTCGAACAATTTCCACCGCTTCATTAATCGTTACCGCAGGAGGAATCGCGGGCTCATGGGTCAACTCATAGGCGGCAATCCGCAATACATTGCGATCCACAATCGCAAGCCGTCGAAAGTCGTAATCCGGAATCAATGCGGCCAGGGCGGCATCCAACTCGGGTTGGTGACCCCGCACTCCGTGGATCACGCGCTGCGCAAAGTTACGCTGGTCCGGGGGAAGATCCACTTCTTCCGCATGCCGAGCCAGTGCTTCATCGGGTCTGGGATCACCAAACTCAAGTTCAAAAAGAACCTTAAGGGCCGCTTCCCGGGCGCGACGACGAGATTTATAGGCCATGAGTGAGCCTCATCAACTTCAAGAGACTTCTCCGTTCAGGAACTTAGGCACGTATGCGGTGTTAAAATCGCCCGCAACAAACCCCGACGAGGACACCAACCGACGCAAGAACGGAATATTGGTGGCAATGCCGCTCACATCAAACTCATGAAGTGCAGATTGCAGTTTGGCAACGGCCTCGGCGCGGGTTTGACCTCGAACAATGAGTTTGGCTAACAGCGGGTCGTAATACGGCGAAACTGAGTACCCGGCGTAGCAGTGAGACTCCATTCTCACTCCGCGACCTCCCGGCGCTCGCCATCCCGTGATCAACCCCGTGCAGGGGGCAAAGTCTTTGTCGGGATCTTGGGCCGTGATACGAGCTTCGATGGCGTGCCCCTTAAGCTTGATGTCGTCTTGCGTCATGGGTAGCGGTTCTCCGCTGGCAATCTTCAGCATCAGATGCACCAAGTCTAGGCCGGTCACTTCTTCCGTCACCGGATGCTCCACTTGCAAGCGGGTATTCATTTCTAAGAAGTAGAAATTAAATTCCGCGTCCACTAAGAACTCCACGGTTCCCGCGTTGAAGTAGCCCACCGATTTGGCAACTTTGACCGACGCCTCGCCCATCCGCTGGCGAACATCTTGGGGGAGTCCCGCAAATGGGGCTTCTTCCACAATCTTCTGATGGCGCAAGTTCTGAATAGAACACTCTCGCTCTCCCAGGTGAATCATGTTTCCAAACGAGTCGCCGATCACCTGAATCTCCACGTGACGAGGCTCAATAACGCACTTCTCAATGAGAATCTCGCCCGACCCAAAGCTAGCCATCGCCTCGGCTTGGGCGGTCTTCCAAAGCCCAGCCAGTTCGTCGGGCTCATCCACCCTACGAATCCCCCGACCCCCGCCTCCAGCAACTGCCTTTAACAGCACGGGGTACCCAATTTTTTCGGCGGCCGTTAACGCTTCCGTCTCGTTAGCCACCGCACCGTCACTGCCCGGCACTACCGGGCAACCTACGGCAATTGCCGCACTCTTTGCACTGGCCTTGTCGCCCATTGCTTCAATCGCTTCGGTGGGCGGGCCAATGAATTTGACTCCCAAGGATGCAAGGGCCACCACAAAATTGGCCCGCTCGCTAAAGTAGCCGTAACCCGGATGCACCGCATCGGCTCCCGAAATTTGACAGGCCATGAGCACATTGGCAAGGTTAAGGTAAGAATCCCCGTTTGAACCAGCCCCTACGCAAATCGCTTCATCAGCAATCTTGGTGTGAAGACTCTCCCGGTCCGCTTCCGAGTATATGGCAACGCTCTTTACTCCCAGCTCCCTGCAGGCCCGAATCACCCGGCAGGCAATTTCCCCTCGATTGGCAATTAATACTTTATTGAGCATTCATGTTTCTCTATTCTATCTTTTGGCAATCCAAGCCGGCAGTCTCGGGCAATCAAAGCGGGCCTCTCGGCTTAATTCAATAATCTTCGTGCCCAGGATGAGGGCAAGTCACTTTTCCGGTAGCGGGATCGTAGGTGTAGCGTTCGTGACCAATCGGGCAGGCGTAAAAATCGTTTCCAATTTTCGTCTCTTCTAATCGGGCCGGAAACTCATCGTTCGACTGGTGTGCCAGCGTAATTGCCATTCTCACCTGAGACAAGTTGCTCTGGCAAACCGCATCCTTCGCCTCGAAGCGAACCCGCCCCAAGACGGTGGTTCCGTTGCCATCCTTGCGCGGCGTCGGTGCCTTACCGCCCGCCACTCCAAATACCGAACTACCTTTGAACAGCACAATGGCCAAAATGAGGATGATGACCACCACCACCATCGTGGCTAACAACGTGTTTCCGCCGGTCTTTCTTTGAACTGATGGGGTCAAGCGGGTTCCACCACCGCAATTAATTGGCCGTATTCAACGGGTTGGTCGTCCACCACCAGAACTTCTTTGACCACTCCGGTAACTTTGGATTCCACGTCGTTGGCAATGCCGAGCGCCACAATTTCTGCCACCACATCACCCACATTCACCTGCATTCCCAAACACAATGCTTGGCTCAGATTTCGGAAATACCCTACCACTGGTGCTTTGATCGAAAGGGCAATTGGCGGAACGACGACCGCACTTTCAGAAACGGATGCAACCGAGGCTACCGGCAATGAAGGAGTGAGGATGGCCGAAAAACTGGCGTCAGCGACAGAAATCTCCACCGAAGCAAATCCATTAGCCCGGGCTACCGTAAGCGCATGGCGCACGACCTCTAAGTCAATATCCGCCATGAGTCCTAGTTTACCTTTGCCTCGATTTTTTGCATGCCATGGGCATAAACCACTGAGAAAACGAAAAAAAACCGGGGCGCCAATGTTGAGGGTTGGATGGCTGCCCCGGCAAGGAGAGATGGGTTGCGTTTTTTGCGGTCGCTCAATAGTGCGACTCTAATCAAAGTAAACGTGCCGGACTAGGTTTCCGTTCCCATCCATTCGTTGTCGCACAAATACGGAGCAAAAGACCTACCGCCCTGTGGAAACAAAGCCCGTGTGAGGAGTAAGACAAAGGCCCTGAACGGGAAATTTGCCTTAACACTGGCTTGGAGGGAGAGCACTTGGCAAACTGGAATATTGAATTCGTCTTGGCATCCGTGGGGCACCTTCAGGGGGCCATTTGATGGTCGCCGCCCCCGTCCTCGTTGGCATGACGGAAATTCGCATCACTACCGGTGCAGGAGAACTGACCTGCCTGGGCCTGGGTAGTTGTATCGCCTTGTGCGGCTATGACTCCACAGCAAAAGTTGGTGGAATGGTCCACATTGTGTTGCCCCACACCTTGCCCGAGAAAGAAGCCAAACTCGGAAGGTTCGCAGACACGGCAGTGCCTGAGCTTTTACACCAGTTGGAGAAGGCGGGAGCCGATCGAAAAATGCTTAGGTTTGCGATGGTCGGTGGTGCAAAGGTGATCAATTTTGGCGACGGCAACGCAATGGGATTAGACATAGGAACCCGCAATGTCAATGCAGTAAAGCACCAGATTCAGAACCAAGAATTGGATCTAGTGGGGATAGACGTAGGCGGGAGCCTTGCCCGAACTATTCTGATGAACACCGAAACCGGGGACGTCACCGTGCGAACGGTGACACGGGGCGAAAAGCCACTTTGTAGTTTGCGAGGCAACCCATGAATTCGGAAATGCTCACCATTGAGGATATTCTCAGCAAGACCACAGACTTGCCAAGTCTTCCGGCGGCTACTCTCGCCGTCATGCGAGAAACCGATTCTCCCAACGCAACCGCCCAATCTGTGGCCAAGCACTTGGCGTTAGATGCCGGGCTTGCCGTACGCGTTTTGCGGTTGGCTAATTCGGCTTACTACGGACTGCCCCGGCAGGTTAAAGACGTTCCTGAAGCCGTGGTCGTTTTGGGCATGCGGTCTGTCCGAAACTTGGCCCTAGTTGCATCAACTTTTCCCTGGATGAATCGGCCGTACTCAGGCTACGGGCTCGGACCCACCGAAATGTGGCGGCATTCGTTTGGCGTGGCCGTAGCTACTGAATTGATTGCGATTCGCACCAACGTTGCGTCATCGGAGCATGCTTTCACGTGCGGTTTGCTGCACAACTTAGGAAAGACCGCTCTCAGCGTTTGGCTCGAAAATAAAATTGAGGCTCTGGTTGGTTTTGCTCAAGAGCATCACCTACCATTTGATGCCCTTGAACGTCGCGTACTGGGATTTGATCATTGCGACGTGGGTGCCCATCTGGGTGAACAGTGGAACCTACCCAAGTCGATTGTGGATGTCATGCAGTTTCATCACCGTCCCGATGACTGCAGAGAACCGATTCCTTTGGTAGATTGCGTTCACCTGGCCGACTACGTCACGGCTTCGCTGGGAATTGGCCTAGGGGGAGACGGTTTGTGTTACGAATTTTCCCGGCACACCCTGGAGCGACTCCGACTGGCCCCGGTAGATATTGATAAGCTCGCCTCGGACTTTTTAGACGTTCACGAAAAGTATCAGGCCCTATTTGAAGGGGTTGCCGCGTGAGTACCTTACGCTTACTCCTTGTGACCAACAGTGCCTCTGTCACCCACTCTATGGCGAACCTTGCGGAGAATCGCGCGGAGATTGAAATTGTGGGAACGGCAAAGACTCGGAAAGAGGCCATCCAAAAAATCCAAGACCTCAATCCGGACGTGCTCATCGTCGATTCGGAAATGCGCCGAATGGCGGCGATAGACACGGTTCGTAACGTGATGCACTCACGCGGGCTGCCGGTGGTTATGGTTACTCAGCCCAATGCCGCGGGAAGTGCAATCACCATACAGGCCATCGCCGATGGCGCGATTGAGTTTATTGACCGTCCTACTGCCCACACAAATCCCGATGCGGCAGATTTTGGAGACGATGCGATCAGTAAGATCGTTTTTGCCCACCGCACCTTCCCCGGTAGATCTAAGAGTCTGAGGATTCGTGCGAAGAGCCTCACCATTCAACATGATCGCTTGGTGGTCATCGCCGGAGCGACCGGATCCTGTCGGTCTTTGATTGACCTGTTTGAGGTCTTGCCTCTCGGACTTCGATGCCCAATCTTAGTGGCTCTCAGCCTGGAGACCGCCTACCTTGAAGCCCTGGTGCGGCGGCTAGACCGAATGGGCGTCATGCATTGTGCCATCGCCCGCGCCGGCGATTGTGCCGTGGCCGGGCAAGCCTTGTTTGCCCCATCACACTGCTACGTACGCGTACATCCCGGAGGCGAAATTGACGTTCATCCCGGAGCCAAGATAGGTAACCGCCAGCCGACGGCGGATGTCCTGTTTCTGAGCGCCGCAAGAGCCTACGCGGCCAAGTGCATGGGGATCATTCTCTCAAACTCCACCCATGAAGCCGTGCAAGGCGCACGAGCGCTACAGAACTTAGGGGGAACCGTACTGGCAGAACGCATGCCGGTGGGCTTAAACTCAGATGGATTCAACCCGTGTGAATTCCCGCATCGAGATGTTGAAGGCATCGCCCACGGGCTACTTGGCCACACGGAGCAAACGATGCTCCGCATAGCGTGAACGGCGTTAAGCGCCGGGCGCAATAATCATTGCGTTCAGCAACATTTTCCAGAGTCCTGGCCACATCGCTCGGGCGGTGGGGTCATTGGTAAAGAGAATGGCATGGCCTCGCCCAACCAGTGAATCTTGTAGCCAAACCGTATTGGCCAGGTTCTTTTCCGTGTCTTCTGGCCAAGCCCAACCCGTAAGAAGTTTCTTCACCTTAACGTCCTGGGCAAATCTAACGACACTTCCCCCTTCCTTTCGGGTCAGAAAAAACTTGTCTCCCGCCACCGGAACGGCCAAAGTGATCTTAGAACCCGTAGCCTCATATCCGTAGCTAAGAAAGCTTCGGGAATCCAGTTCCGCTTTAAATAAGGCACCGGGAAGATTCTGAGGATCTCCCTTTACCGCCGTCAGTTCGGCAAACGCGGAAGCTCCAATCGTCCACTCATTTCCTCCTAGTGAGATCGCCACCCCACCGTTGCTTACCCACTCGCGAAACTTTCCGGAGGCAGACGCGGAAGTTCCCTCGGGAAGAATCACCACCGAATATTGGGACAGATCTCCGTTAAGCGCATCCGAGCTGATTGCGGTAAACGGCAATTTGAACACGCGATCCATTAAGTACCACATGCCCGAAAATTCGGTGCCCTCGCTGCCTTTTCCAAACACGACGGCAATGTTGGGTTTCTTTAGCGCCGACATGATTTCGTTGCCGGGCCCAAATCGAGTGTCAGGATAGCTGGTTGAGAGCGAGACCAGTTCTGAGCCACGGTTCCGCGCGATCACGCTCAGCCGCTCAAACAGGTCGTCTTCGTTTCGCTCATTCAGAAAGATAAACGATCCCGCCGCGTAGGAACGCTGCCCCACTCCAAATCCGCGCCGAGCCACCATTCCCCTCAGGCCCGCATTCAACGCATCGGCAACCGCAAGAATGTCGTCTTGATCCTGGTAAGGAATCGCGTATCCAACCGCCGATTTCTGGCCGATTAAGGCCCGCTCCCCGTGCAGAGCAGCGGGAATTGAAAGGGGATGGTCCAAAGACCAGGCCGACAATTGATGGGCCAGCGGCAAAGACCAGCCGGTCGTGTCATAAAATTCCCCAGATTCTGGGCCCGGATACTTCTCTCCCTCGGGCGCGGCTTTCTTTTTTGCGACTTGGGCTTTTACAAATTCCGGCTCAAAGTTGCACTCTACTTCTAGAAGGGCTTTGGCCAACGGTCCCTGACTCTGCGCCATATCGACCGTCAAGACGGGTTGGCCAACCAAAGAAACGTCAGATTTGGTTCCTGTCCAAAGGTCAGTCGCCCCTGCATAGCTGACCCCGACACCGAGTGAACTCTTGATTCCCGCTCGGCCCAGCTGATCTTGAAGCCGGGAAAGGGCTCGCTGATCTCCGGTCATCACGACTGTTCGGAACTTGCCCGAACTTTTTCCGGAGACGGCACCCTGTTTAAAATCCACGTAACTCTTAAGGAACTCATCCTTATGGGCGGCGGTGGCTTGAACCACCGCGAGAGCGGAGATAAAGTGCTTTTCCACGCCGTGCCTTAGGGTGAGAATGCTTCCATCATCTCGCATCTTGGCCAGCTGTTTGCCACCGTCGGTTTCGTGGGTCATGCCGATGATCCCGGACAGGCCGGCAAATGTATCGGTATATCCCGGATAGTAGAAATCAAAGACGTCATTAATAAAATAGCTGTCGCCTGCCGCATCAAATGCCTTGGCACTTGCCCGCGCAAAGATGTCAGTCCAATGATTCAGCCGATCACGATCTACGTTGGCGTTGATCGACATGGGATTGGGTGGCATAAAGTAGGTTTCCACTTGCCCGTGCTGATCCGCGTAGACCTGAGGGTTCCATCGCAAGATTTCCCGCACCTCTTGACGGACCTCGTCCTGACTCAACGCCACATGATCACGATTCATGTCGAATCGATAATGGTTAAGCCGGCCATGAATGAGGTCGGGTTCGAATTTTTCAAAAGCGTCTCGGGAGGGATTTCCCATGGCCAGCGAGTTGTAGTACACCGCAAAGCGCTCATGCCCATCGGGGTTGAAGACCGGGTTAACGATCACCACCGAATTTTTTAGCACGTTGGTGATTGCCGGGTTTTCTGAGGCGCTTAGGTTATAAACTAAGTACATGGCCGACTCAAAAGAGGCCGGCTCATTGCCGTGAATGCATTCGTTAATCCACGAAATTGGCACCGTCCGCCCGAGCGCGCTTGCAACGGCTTTGGCGTCAATCGGATTGGCAAGCACCGCGTGATCGGCGCGAATTTGGTCCAGACGAGCGATGTTTTCCGGGCTAGAAATGGCAAGAACACGCAAAGGACGACCTTCAACGCTTCGTCCGTATTCGATGAGCCGGACCCGAGACTTGGCCCTCTCTGCGATGGCCAAGAGGACCCGTTCTTGGTCACGAAAAGTGCTGATTTGGTCTCCCGGACGATAACCTAGCGTCATTTCCGGTCGGGGAATCAATGCGTTGTAGGGGCCCTGACCGTAAAAATCAAACGGCTTAGAATGAAACCCCAAACTCAGAGCGACCAAGAGCGACGCAAGCATGCCGGGGATTTTAGCAGGACCAAGCGCGGTTGCGATGCTTCAAACCCTGCAATTTAGCTGGGAATCCGCCGATAGTGATCCGTAGGCATTTTCGCCACAACATCGGTGTGACTCTAACGGCATGGCAAGTAAGAAAACAAATCGACTCGACGACGCGGTGAACATTAGCTTGGCTAGCCGTATCACAGGTGTGGAAGTCCACACCCTTCGGTATTGGGAGCGGGAATTCGCCGACGCCTTAAACCCGGTTCGAACCGACGGTGGACAACGTCGTTATCGACCCGAAGACATTCAAACCGTCTTTGTGATCAAGCGACTCTTACGAGACGAGATGTTCAGCATTGCCGGCGCTCGCCGACACCTTCAGCGCCCCAATGATCTTGGAAGGACCGAAAATCGGCAAGGTGACCGTGCCGCGTGACTAAGACACTAACCCATCCCGCCGCTGAAATTGCTCGCGCCGCCTTGACCGCGATGGAACCCATCCGAGCGCAGGCCGCACTTGAATCGGCGCTTGAAGCAGAGCCAAGCCACCCAGACCTTCTTTGCGAGCTGGCATTCTTGCGCCTCTATTCTAAGGAAGAAGCGCAAGCAGCTAAGTTATTTGATTCTGCGCGCGATGGAGCACGGGCGGCCCTGCTGGCCCAGAGACTGGCCGAACATTTTTTCTGCCTCGCCGAATCTGATCCGGAAGATATCGATGCCCAGGCCGAGTACGTCAAGTTCCAAGCCATTCATGGTCACCCGCTAGAAAACGTGGGATCCAAGTTGACCGCATGCCTCATTGTAAAAAATGAGTCCGCAAATCTTGACCGCTGCCTGCGTAGCCTTAGGGGCGTGGTGGATGAAATTGTGGTCATAGACACCGGTTCCACCGATGACACCCTAGCCATTGCCGAGCGATACGACGCCAAGATCGGATTCTTTGCCTGGTGTGATGATTTTTCTGCCGCGCGGAACGAATCCCTCCGGCTTGCCACCGGCAACTGGATCCTTTGGATTGATGCCGACGAAGAACTGGCTCCGGGTGCCGCCCGTGCGATTCTTCAGGCCACGGTGAGGCCGCAATACGTGGGATTTAGCCTAGAGATTGTTAACTACACCGACGACCGAGAAGGGGGCAATGAATTTGTCCACTGGCCTATTCGCCTTTTCCGGAATCTCCCGGGCGTAAAATTTAACGAGCGAATTCACGAACAAGTGATGCCGTCCTTGGCGCCATACAACCTTCCGTGGGCAAGGCTAGATGGTGGGCAGATACTCCACCACGGGTACCGACCCCAGCAAGTGGAAGAAAAGGGCAAAGTGGAGCGCACGGTCGGGATGCTGGAAGCCGCGGTTCGTGAAAACTCCGGCGACTATTTTCAGTGGTTCAATCTGGCCAACGCTCTCATTGTGGCCAAACGTTTTGCGGAAGCGGAGCACGCGGCGCGAACCTGCATTCGCCTCGTGGAGCCCGGAAACTCGATGGGTGGCCTTGCCTATCAGCTCCTGACCACGGCGCTGATTCAAGAAGATAAAGCGGCCTTGGCTCTAGAAGTCTGCGATCAAGCCGATTTGGCCAGATTCGGGGGAATCCTCAATGAATTTGAACGGGCAACCGCCCTGCTAAAAGAAGCTCACTATCAGGAAGCGCTAACCACAGTTGACCGCTGTTTAACCCTTGAATGGCCGCAAGGGATGACCGGCGATCGGGGGATTGCTACCCACAAGCGACACATTCTGCGGGGTCAAATCCTTACCTCAATTGGACGGCACCAAGAAGCAATTCAAATGTTTGACCACGCCCTGACCGTAGATCCCCACTACGGTCAGAGTTGGTACGGCAAAGCCGTAGCGCTAGAGCAGGACGGACAGCTCATCCAAGCCATCGACGCTTACGAACGTGCGTTTTCTGATAGCGACGTGAGTGCGTCAGCCACTCGGGGTTCTGCCCGATGCCGAATGACCCAGGGAGATACCGCCGGGGCCGCAGCTCTGTACCGCAAGGCGTGGGAGGGCGGTTTTAGCGATGCAGATGCCTGGATCGGTTGGGTGCAGGCCTTAGAAGCGCTTGGGAATGTGCCCGCCCTGGTAGACGCCTACGAATCTTTTGCTCAGCAACACGAGCCCAGCGTGGAAGTCCTGATCAATTGGGGTCGAACGTTAGAAATCGCGGACCTGCCGGAGCGCGCACTCCATTGCTTCACCGAAGCGATTCGCCGCGAACCCGAGCACGCTAACGCTTATTTCAACTGCGGAGATTTGCTTTACCGCCTTGGACGGCATAGCGACGCCGCCCATATTTACGAAGCCGGTCTGCGCCAGAATCCGGCCAATGCCGATGGTTGGTTTACCCTTGGCAATAGCCTCGCGCAACTGGGTCTTAATAACGGAGCCATCACCAGCTATCAGCAAGCTCTGACCATTGCTCCCAATCACGGCAAAGCTCGGCACAACCTAGAAGTCTTAGCCGCTTAGAGGGGCACTTACTTATTGAGCATGTCTTTAAGACGTCGCCGCTGGGCGAGAACTCGAAGCTTCTTGATGGCTTGGACCTCGATTTGGCGGATTCTTTCCCTAGACAGTTTCAATTCTTTGGCCACGTCTTCCGGCAATGCCGCCTCGCCACCTTCCAGCCTAAAGCGCATTCTCATCACGCGCTGCTCTCGATCGTTCAGTTCATCAAGAATCCGTTGCAACTCTCTGATCAATTCCTGATCAATCACCATCGTCTCGGGATCAACGTGAGTGGTATCTCGGATCAGGCCACCCAGGGTCATTCCCCCGCCATCGCCCACCGACATGTCAAGGGAAAGTAATTCTTGCGAGGACTGCATCAAGGTGATGAGTTTCCTCGCGCTAATACCCATGGCCGAGGCCAGCTGTTCTGGGCTTGGATCGTATCCGAGGTCTCTGGCTAACCGAATTCGCTCCTTCTCAACCTTGCGCAGGCTTTGCGAAACGTGGGCCGGTAATCGGATTGCCTTTGACTTATTATCAATGGCCCTACCGATGGCTTGGCGAATCCAGTGGGTGGCGTAAGTCGAAAATCGAAATCCCTTATCCGGATCAAATCTTTCTGCCGCCTGCATCAGGCCAATGGCGCCCTCTTGAATGAGATCTTCTAAGGCGATGGAGCGGTTACGATATGTTTTGGCAATGTTAATTACCAAGCGCATGTTGGATTCAATGAGTCGCTTTTTGGCAACCAGGTCTCCCTTCTGAACGGCGCTCGTTAGAACAATCTCCTCCTCCGGCGATAGGAGGGGGGATTGAGTCAGCCGGCTTAAATAGCTCGGTAAACCGTCCTCTGAATCTGACATGTGGGGTTGTGCGCTCATCCGTTCAACCTAACTAAGGCAAGACAATCTTAGATTGCCAAATCGTTTTGCGGGGGCCGATGAAAGCTTACACCGCAAGGTTTGTGCCAACCGCTGCAACGCCCCTATTTGGCAGCATACCCCGACAAACGATTTGGCAGGGTTGTCAGGTTGTTCTTACGCCCTTCCGGATAACCCAACCGGGCCAACTGCACCGCATATCTAATCTTCAAACTGGAATATCAATATGATCCGATCCGTGTCTCTCGTCACCATTCCTAGCGATATGACCGCAGGATAATGGGCAATGTTCAATAGTTTTGCGATCCGTCATGAGCATGTATCGATAGCTACTCCAGGTTCTTGCAATATCCCGCTACACCGGAAAAAAATTCTGGTTTACCGGGCAACATTCCCACCCTTCAGTTTCAAAGAGAGCCTTACTGCGTAAACTGCATTTCAAGCAGGATTTCCGCCGATGAATGAACAAGTGTTTTACGAGCGAAGAAAGGATGACTGGCAACGGTTAACCGTTCTTACGGATAAGGCGGAATTTAACCCGGCCCAACTCAAGCCCGACGATCTCCGAGAGTTCGTCCGCCTGTACCGGCGGGTTTCTACCGATCTCTCGGTGGTCCGCACAAAGTCCACAAATCTCGCGCTGATTGAATTCCTTAACTCGCTGTTAGGCCGAAGCTACGGCGTACTCTACCGGGCGCCTCGAAAATCAATTTTTAGTAGCATCGCCGATGCCATTGCCCTGGCCGCCCAAACGGTTCGCCGCCGAAAAATGTTTGTATTGGTGAGTGCGGCGCTCTTTTTTGGCGCTTGGTTTGGAACTCTGGGCGTGCTTTCCGTGCGGCCAGACTTAAAGACATTCCTCATTCCAGAACAGATGCAGAGTTCCTTTGACCAATGGAGGAGCGGAAAATTCCCCGAGCGTGAGAGCTCGCAATCTTTGGCGGCCACCGGCTTCTATATGTCCAACAATCCCAAAGCGGCCATCTTCACGGGTGCGGTAGGCGCGGGTACGTTTGGCCTTGCGTCGTTGTTTATGGTGCTCACCAACGGTGCCCTTATTGGCGCACTCTCTCATGAGGTGTTGCCGGTGGGAAAGCTGGGATTCCTTCTGAGTTCGATTTTTCCTCACGGAGTTCCCGAACTTAGCGGGCTGATTATTTCTGGCTCATCCGGACTTCTCTTGGGTTATGCCCTTATCAACCCGGGCCGCAAGCGCCGCGGCGAAGCACTCAGAGAAGTTGGCCGTGACGCAGTCACGCTATTGGCGATTTCCGTCACGCTGATGTTCATTGCGGCCCCTATTGAAGGCTTCTTTAGCTTCAATCCCACCGTTCCGGGATGGGTGAAGGTCATCGTGGGCACGGTTAGCCTCACCGCTTGGCTGCTGTTCTGGACGCAATACGCCCCCGAGCCAAAGCCAGCTGACCCCAAATCCCGGGAGCCCAAGCCCTCAGAAATCAGGTCTTCGAGATAAGCAAAGTCACCACCATCAGGGTGAGATTGTGCGCGGCGTGCATCACAAGTGAGGGCACCAAAGATCGCGTGTGATAGAACAAGACGCAGCTCATCACGCCCACGTTAGCCAGCGCGAGCCACATAATTGGCCCCTGCGGATGGATCATTGCAAATACAAAACCTGAACCCAGAGCCGCCGTTACGACGCTGCCGCTCAGGCGGTGAAGCGCAGGAAAGAGAAGGCCCCTGAAAATGATTTCCTCCACAAACGGAGCAACCATTACGCCGTAAACCAAGATTGCGACGACGGGCAAAAACTGATGATTCTTCTCGAGCGCGGTGGTCGCAGGGTGCTCAGGGGGCGGCAAGAATGGAAATAGCTTTGTACCCACCCCCAATAACATCAGAGAGATGGGTAGCTCAGCCACAAACCCTCCGAGACCCCAGAAGATCATTTGCCTTAACCGATCCCGGCTCAGTCCCAGTTGCCGGAACGTGATCACTTGGCCAATCACCCGAGTTCTTAACACTACCAAAGTAGTGGCAACCACGGTTAGGCTCGTCAAAGCCCCCGAAGCCCAGTCATCAAATTTACTCCGCGTGGCGAGTTGAACGACGACCTGCGCGATAATCAATCCCACCAAAAGCATCGCCGCCAAGAGCGCGTAGCGGTCGGCATCAATCATGGCCTGGAGAAAGTTGGGAAAGCCCAGAGGACGCACCAATCCCTGAGATCGGTAGGCGGAGTACATACTCCAGACGAGAAGGCTGGCCCCCATGATGGCGGCAACCGCAACCAGC
The DNA here is from genome assembly GCA_038212035.1 of Fimbriimonadales bacterium. Lineage (GTDB taxonomy): Bacteria > Armatimonadota > Fimbriimonadia > Fimbriimonadales > Fimbriimonadaceae > Fimbriimonas. The sequence continues at coordinate 19,881 of JBBQUZ010000026.1, read as the reverse complement.
GCAAGTGCCGAGCTGACTGCCTTTGCGGGATCGGCAATCCGGCCCCGCGCTAGCTTATCGCCGGCCTTTTCAAATGCATGAATTCTAACGATCTTGTATATCGAAGGCTCTCGGGGCAACTTGTCCGAAATCACTTTGGCCCGGGCGAGAGTCAAAGAAGTGCTCGTGTACACTTCTGCCGCCAGGAGGTCGGCAGGAACTTTACTCTTCACCAGCGGCTTTATATCTTCGGGTTTGATGGTCTTGCCTTGCTCCGTTCGTGCGGCCGCGTAGATCAGAGCCGCCCGGGTGCTGGTGTCTTTGGCGTCCACCAAGTCGCTCACCAGAGGAACCAGCATCTCGTCCGTCTGCTTGCGTAAATCTCGCGATGCCGCTGGCGTACCCATTTGCTGACCCACTTCTCGCATGTTCACCGCGGTTTCTAGGGCAACCATTTCCGCGGAAAATGGAACTTCCTTGGATTTTGGTTGAGCCGCAGACTCAAAAATCGCGCTCACCGCCAAAAGCAATACAAAAGCCGTAAGCGCCAGCCAACCGGTGAAGTTGCGAATCGTGGGAGGAAGCCGCATCGGGGTGGGTTCAGGAGTTTCTGATTCGCTCATTGAACGCCCAGGCTTCGATCGTTAAATGAAATCGTGTAGGTGCTTTGTTTGGTAATCAGCGCCATGCCCATCCAAATGGTCTCCGCTGCATATTCAGCCACCAAAATTCCGAGTGCCACTTGGCGAAGCTTATCGTATCCCCGAAGGCCATAGTAGCGCTGGACAAAGTTCTTGACTACCAGCGCTATGAGTAACCCAAACCAGTAGTAGTCCACCCCGTAGTTCATGCTCAACACGTACCCCGCCGGGTGAAGGGGAAAGCTGGGAAAGCGGAACCTGATCGCATCTAAAATCATGACCACGGCAAACCCAAAGATGGTCATCACAATGCCGATGACGTCTGGGCCGTGCCGATCCCGGAGGGTGTTTTCAATGTATCCCACCGAGTCACTCCATCCGAGTTCTCCCGTTCGATACGAGCGGACGGTCATGAAGAAATACGCGAGAAAGAAACCCACCGTAGTGGCGGCCACGATAATGTAGAACATTCGCTTCTGGTTGATCTTCTCCATTTGCGCCATCTTCATGGCTTCAAGTCCAACGGGCATGGGGTGGTTCCGGTAGATCCGGTTCATCGCGATGAAGACCACACTAGAAAACGTCACCTGCTGGTCGGTTTGCCACTTGTTGCCCATAAACCGACTCATAAGCGCGCCGGGGCCAAAGAAGGCAAATTCGTGAGTGGGTGGGCCCAGTTGGGCGCGGATTCGGGTGAGAACTACGCTGAAAATCAGGAAGGCAGCCACGTACGGAATCATGTAGTAGAGCGGCAACCCGCCATAGGCACCGTATCCCACCATGACGCAGAAACAAACTACGAGCAAACCAAAAGAAATCGAGTGGTTGAGGCCGCCGTCGGCGGACTTCTTTCGTTCTTTGATGTCCGTCCAAACTTCTTTGAGGTAATCCTTAGAAACCCATACCGCACCCAAGAACATCGCCAAGACACCGCCCCAGGTCTGTTCGTCAAAGTAAGGCGGTCCGGGAGCGATGGCGGTTCCGGAGAATGTGGATTGGGGAATTCCCTGCGCGGCTAACGCCACGTGAGTGACCTTTCTCAATAAAAAGAAGACCACAAAGCTCAGCAAAAGATCGCTGGGCATAAAGAGACCCACCGCAGCCATAAATGGATAGATCGCAATGCGAAAGTCGCCGATGTTGCTAAGCGGGGGATCTTTAAACGCCCGATCTATGTAGAACAAATCCTTTACCGGAATGGCGGGAAGGTTGGGATACAGATAATGAAGGCCATTGAGGATATCAATGGAGAACATCACGGCAAATGCAATCCACATGTAGCGGCTTTTCCACATGCCGCCCGCGCCGCCGTCCTCCGCCATGGCCACCGGAAGCTGGATCAGCGGAAAAGTCAACCTTTCCCTCTCGCACCAGGCTCCCCGCATCAAAGAGTTGATGCAGTTCATAGCCAGGCACAGCGTTAAAACTAGTCCGCCCCACCCTACCCAGAGAGGAAAGAATGTAGGCAATTTCCCGAGAACGTATTGCCATGACTTGCCGCCGCCCTCTATATCCTGAACCTGGTGAATGTCTTTGACGATCAACCAGTCTGGGGTGTACTTGATGATGTAGTCTTTGTAGGTGGGGTTAGTCCGGGCAAAGAAGGGGGCGTGAAACGTAACCGTTCCCATATACGCGACCCACTCGCCGGAGATGACGGCAGCCACGCTCACAATGCAAAAAATCGTGATCAGGTCTTTCTGCGTGAAGGCCCATTTGGGAACAAATATTCGTAGCGGAATATTAAGCAGAACCGAAAACAACATCGCCGAAACCGGCGGAGTCATCAGCGAGAAGATCGAAGAGACGATCTGCGTGGTCACCGCATAGCTGACCGGAACGCAGAGCAAGAATCCGAAAGCAATGACAAATGGGCGAAGTCCTGACGTGTCGACCCTCATCTGGTCCGTTCCCGGGTCTTGCATCATTGCCATCCTTGGAAAGTAGTGTAGCCCGGCCCGCTTGAAACCGTGCGAGTTGAGCATCAAATTTGTTTCTCAATTGCCTCATCGGGGCAAATTCTTGATTTGAATCACCCGGCAATGATTGCGATTTGCCGCGCAAAAACATCCGGCTAAACGGCTTAAGGTTGGTAACTTTAAAGATTCGGTGTATAGTTCCGTGTCACTTATTGACGCCACTTCCTTTCATTCAGGACCCGGTCTCGGCCGGGTCTTTTTTATTTTTTGGATTTCCGGTTGGGTGTATCTTGGATGAGTGTCCTCGGTAAGCAAACTTGTGGAAGGTGCCTTCGCCCGGTTGGCATCAAAGCCGGGATACGTGGAACGCGCGGACCAACTTCAGCTTTCGCTGTTGATTGCCGATCTGATGGGCCAAGACGGTCGCGGAGCTTTTGAGGCACCCACGGGGCTCGGTAAATCGCTGGCCGCGCTGATACCCGCGATCTCTCACGCGATCATCTCCAAAAAGCGAACCGTGGTGGCTACCTATACCAACGTGTTGGCGGAACAATATTGGCGGAAGGACCTTCCGTTAGCGATGTCACTTTTTGAGTTTGAGGGTGAACCGCCCAAAACTGAGTTTCTCATCGGGCGGCAACGCTATGTCTGCTTGGCCGCTTTAGATGAACACGCGCCCGACCTGCTGGACAATTTTCAGCATGTGGCTGAATTGGGCATTGAAACCGAATTCAGGGAACGAATTGCTCGGTCGTCAAGAGACCTGACTCAGCTCTGGTCAAAAGTCTCGACTCCCCCGGTTTGCCCCGGCCGCCTGTGTCCGGCTTACGAAGATTGCTTCTACTACAACGCCCGGAAGAGGGCGGAGAAAGCCCAGATCGTGATCACAAATCACAGCGTGGTGCTCACCGACGCGATCTTGGCGCGTGCCTCGGTTGAAGACCAGGGCAACCTGGGCAAGTACGACTTTCTCATTCTTGATGAAGCCCACGACTTTGCCCAGGCCGCCACCAACAGCCTAGAATTTGAACTTAGCGAATCCAAGCTTTCCGGCCTGGTTGGCGTTGCCGCTCGGATGGAAAAGGTTTTGCTTCCCCTCGCCGATTTAATGGGGGACGCGTCGGAGCTAAATGGCCATTGTCGCGGATTTCGAGAACGGATCGACCGCGCTCAGGTGGACCTCAAAGGTTACGGCCTCACCCTGGGCCGAACGGGAATTCTGTGCGCAGCGCCCGCGGAGATATCTGACCACCCCCAAGTAAAGAGCAACGGACTGCCAGAAGGAATTCCGGGAGCGCAAAGGCTCGCCGAACAGATCAGCGATAGCTGTGAGGCGTTTGTAAAGGGAATTGATCTGCGCATTGAGCGATGGAGAGGCGTGAACCCCGAGGCGACCAAACCCGTCGCAGATTCCATTGTAAATTACGGAAGCTTTCTGAGGCTATACGGAATCGGGTGCTTTTCGCTGTTTGAACCTCAAGGAGTTGCCGTGAGTTACGCCGGGCGTAATGGGCAAGATCCCATGCTGAGGCAAGACGTAATTGGTCTATCGGAACCCTTACGAGAACTGGTGTGGAACCGCGTTCCCTACGTGTGCCTCTCCGCCACGCTCGCGCTTGACGGTGCTTTCGATTTCTTTAGAAGAACAGTGGGGGCTCAGCCCGAGTTTGAGGAGATCTTGCCCTCACCGTTTGATTACCGAAGCCAAGCCTCACTTTACGTTCCTAAGGTTGGGGTGATTCCGGACCCTTCCGTGGCACGAAAAGAGGGATTTGAAGCGGGCTACTGGGCGGCACTCGCCAAAGAGCTGACCCAAATCATTACCGCCGTCCGGGGCCGCACTCTGGCCCTCTTTCATTCCCGAAAGGAAATGGAAGCGGTGTACGAACGGATGGTTCCGAACCCCGACCTGCCCCTGTTTATTCAGAGCAAGTTTGGCGTGGGGACGGTCGGTGAGAAGTTTCGATCCAACACAAGTTCGTCTTTGTTTGCCCTGCGTAGCTTCTGGACCGGCTTTGACGCCCCCGGCGAAACCCTTTCGTGCGTGGTCCTCGTTAGGGTGCCGTTCGAGGTGCCGATTGACCCGCCCCAGATTGCCCGAACCGCGTATTTGCAGACTCTGGGGTTAGACCCGTTTATGCACCACTCCCTGCCCAACGCCAAAATGATGATGCGTCAGGGAGCTGGCCGCCTAATTAGGCAAGCCGAAGACCGAGGCGTGATCGCCTTGCTGGATCCCCGATTGAGAACCAAACGATACGGCGAAGACATAATCGGCAACCTCCCCAGCGAAATGCGAATGTTCGATGATGTATACGACGCCGTCGCCTGGGTCGGGCTAGATTGAGGCAGGTCTCGCGCATTTGAAATGCGCCGCCGCAGGCGAGGGTTCTGAGCGCCGCAGGCGAGGATTCTGAGAGCCCTTCTCCCCCAGTTTTTCCGAAAACTGGGGGAGAAGGGTTGGGATGACGGGCCCGGCGGCCTCCCAGGTTGTAGTGCGCTGAGAAACCAAAAGGAGGCTTAGACACCCAGCATCGACTCGGCTGTTTGCGGAAGGGACAGTTTAGAACCGGACTTCACCCTCACCCTGCCCTCCCGCAGCGGACGAGCCACCGCCGCAGGCGAGGGTTCCGACCGCCGCAGGGGAGGGTTCGGAGGGCCCTTCTCCCGCAATTTCTCTCGAAATTGGGGGAGATGGGCTGGGATGAAGCTACCTTGTAATACAGTTTAGGCGTGCTGCGCGGGTACAACCTTAGGTCCATGCTTCAGGTCCATAGGCTGGTAAAGCAGTACAAGAACTTTCGTGCGGTGGACGATCTCACGTTTACCATTCAGCCGGGAGAGATTGTTGCGTTACTTGGACCCAATGGGGCGGGGAAAACCACGGCGATGCGATGCATTGCCGGCATTTTACGCCCTACCGCCGGCAATGCGGCGATCAACGGTTTTGACGTGGTGCAAGATCAAGCTAAAGCCAAGGCCGGACTCGCCTTTGTTCCGGAAGTTCCGTCACTCTACGAACTGTTGACCGTTGAGGAACACCTCAAATTCGTGGCCATGTGCTTCAACACGCTCCCCATCTACGAGGCAAAAGTCGATGAACTCTTCGACCGGTATGCGCTCAAAGAAAAGCGGCACGATCTTGTGGCTACCCTAAGTAAGGGAATGCGCCAGAAGCTCTCTGTAGCCTGCGCGCTTATTCACAACGCCAATGTTTTCTTGTTTGATGAACCTCTTATCGGAATCGACCCCGAGGGTGCCAAAGAGCTAAAGAACGAGATCGTTCGGACCCGAAATGAGGGTGCTTCGGTCTTGATCTCAACCCATTTATTGGATACTGCCGAACGGCTTTGCGATCGGGTGATCATTCTTCAGCGGGGTCGAAAAGTGGCGGAAGGGACGCTTGAGCAATTGCGCGCGATGAGCGGGATGCAGGGTCGTAGCTTAGAAGACATCTTCTTAGCCATTACCCATGATGGACCGTCTGGCCCGCTCAACGTTGCACCTCAAGCGCCTCCGGTGATAACGGTTCAATCCGTAGAAATTTCGCCCCCGCCCGGAGATGAGACGGAATGATGCGAGACGCCCACCCCTTGCTGTTCTTGGTCTGGAAGTCGGCATTTAACGGAGCCAAGCGCAGTCTCACCACTCCACGCCGCCTAATTGGGGTTTTAGGGGCGTTGCTGTATTACACGTTTTTCTTCATACGGCCCTTTTCTCGGAATTCAGAATTCTCTGGCATGGGGCAGACGGCACCGATCACCCAATTCCCCGAGGCGACTTACCTCAATCCGTTAGTATTCACGGTGTTCATGCTCGCGTCGTTTCCTATGGTGTTAGGCCTCCTTTCCTACCGGGGTGGTTTCAAGCCCGCAGATATCGATGTGCTGTTTCCCACGCCGGTAAGCCCTAAGGTTGTCTTGGGTTTTAGGGTGATAAGGGACTACATGGTTGCGCTTCTGTTACCGCTCATGGTGGCGGTGCTAGGTATGCGTCCGTTATCGGCGGGAATGATGGCTCTGTTTACCGGGTTTCCCCGTTACGGCGTTTATGCGGGAAAGTCGTTGGTGATCGGGTGGCTTATGGTCTCCCTCTGCTGGGTGTCTATGGGTTATGCAACCAGTCTGTTTGTGGGCCGTAGCGACCTGAAGAGTGACCGAAACCGTTGGCTATTGATTGCGGGGGTTGGTATGGCATTGGCAATCCCCGCCATCTTTGTGGCGAGTAAATTGCGCGGAGAAATAACTTTGGATGGGGTGCGAGATATTGTCAACTCGCCCGTAATGCGAATCCCGTTCTTTGTGGCCAGCTTGGCCACTTGGGTGGTGATGGCTCCGATTACAGAAAACTGGATTCTCGGTTGGGTTGGGTTGGCCGGACTGGTAGGGGTGGTCGCAGGGTCGCTTAAATTGGCTCTCACTCAGGTCGAGTGGCTTTACGATCAGGCCGCCGCAAAAGGGTTTTCATCGGTTGATATTAGGCAACTTCAGAAGAGGGGTGATACCTACGGCATCTATGCCGAACAGGCTCGAAAAGGCAAACTTCGGCGGAACCGGTTGAGCGCTTGGATATCTAAATGGAATTTCCGAGGGCCCATAGCGCTGCTATGGAAAGACGCCCTACTCCAAGTTCGCACTTCAATCTGGAGTTACGTAATATTGCTACCGCTGTTTATAATTCTATGGGCGGTTCCCATCCAATTAGGCGTTTCCAGTTCAGGTCGTCGCGCGGGAATCCTTTTTCTTGCCAGCCAGGCCCTTGCTATCTTCATCCTCACGGCAGGAATGACTCAGACAAGTTTTATCGAGATGCTAAAGCGAGTGGATTTCTTGAAACCGCTCCCGTTTACTCCGATGGTGACGGTGTTCTATGAGGTGGTAGGCAAAGTCATTCCCGGAGTCGTAATTCTCACGGCTCTCTCCGCAGGTGCCTTAGGCTTTGCCCCTTCTCAAGCGCCCGTGATTGTGGCATCCATAATCATGTGTCCAGGAGTCGCCACTGCTCTCACGGCTCTTGTCTTGGTGATTTCGTTGCTTTTCCCGGATTTTGATGACCCCACGCAGCGTAGCTTTCGAAACCTCATGATGTTGCTGGGGTTTGCCATTGTGGGGTCACCTACCGTCGCCATCGTGGGAATTGGCTATGCGCTAAAGGTTAATCCGATTCTTTATTCGCTACCCGTTCTGATTGTCAATGCGGCGATTGCGTTAGGACTCTCCGTCTTGTCTGGGACGCTTTACGCTACCTATAATCCGTCTGAGTAGCCGGCCAGAAAAAATGCTCCGAGTCATTGCTCGGGCCTAAATGAAGGCTTACTACAACTACTCGCAGGTACCCTAAGGGTCATATGGGTCTTGTACAAGTCATTGCGCTCGGTGGCGTTGGAGAAATCGGAAAGAACTGTGCCGTCGTTCGGGAAAATGATGACATCGTGGTCATCGATTGTGGACTGAGCTTTCCGAATGAGGAAATGCTCGGCATCGATATCATCGTGCCAGATTTCACCTACCTGGTGGAGAACAAAGAGAAAATTCGAGGCGTATTCCTGACGCATGCGCACGAAGATCACGTGGGCGGCCTTCCCTACCTTCTGGCCCAGATCAATGTGCCAATTTACTGCACAGAATTTACTCAGGCCCTGATCAAATCTAAGCTTGAAGAAAAGTTACCCAACAAGAAGTTGGACATCAGAGTGTTTAAGCACGGAGACATTATTCAGGCCGGATGCATGAGCGTAGAACCCGTGCGGGTGACTCACAGCATTCCCGAGAACTGCTCGATGGCGGTTCGCACTTCGCACGGAATCGTCTTCTTTACCGGCGACTTCAAATTTGACTTCACCCCGATTGACGGGAAGTTAGCCGACATCACGCGAATTGGTGAGATGGGCCAAGAAGGCGTTTTGCTCCTCCTTAGCGACTCTACCAACGTAGAGCGGCCAGGTTGGGGACCCAGCGAACGCAACGTAACCGCGGGCATTAGAAAGGTGTTCACCGAGGCGGAAGGGCGCGTGTTGCTTACGACCTTTGCCAGCAACATTCACCGAATGCAGCAGGTTTACAACGTCGCCCAAGAAATGGGCCGTAAGGTGGCCGTGGTGGGTCGGCGCATGGAGCAGAACATGGATATCTGCGAGCGAATGGGCTACGTTAAGATCCCTAAAGGTATCCGCATCCGCCTCGATGAGATGAGGCAGTATCCGGACAATAAGGTGGCTATCCTTACCACCGGTTCACAGGGCGAGCCGATGAGCGCTCTGGTTCAGATGTCCAAGGGCGAATACGGCAGACTCCAGATTAAGCAGGGCGATACCCTGATCTACTCGGCCCGACCGATTCCCGGGAACGAGGGCGCAATCTGGCGAACCATTAATCGACTCTTTAATCAGGGTTGCCGCGTAGTTTACGAAAGCGCCACCCCCATCCACGTAAGCGGTCATGCGTACCAAGAGGAACTCAAGATGATGATTAACCTCACGCGGCCGTTCTACATTGCCCCGGTTCACGGCGAGGCGAGGCACCAGTTTCTTTACAACCAGATTGCCCGAGATATGGGCTATCCCGATCACCGTCTGTTCACGATGTTCGATGGCATTCCACTCTGCATGGACGACACTTCGGCCGGATTTGGTGAAGCGGTGGCATGCGGTCGAGTGCTGGTGGACAAGAGTGGCGTTCCCGGAGTTCCGGATGAGGTGTTGAGAGACCGCAACAACGTGGCTAAAGATGGTCTGATTGCGGTGACGATTCCAATCGACACCACCAAGGGCGAAATTGTGGGAGATCCGATTCTTCAGGCCAAAGGCTTCTTTGGACCCGAGGGCATTCTGGACGCCGCGTTTGACGTCCTTTGCGATGCGCTTAGCTCGCTGAGCAAAGAGGAACTTAAGGACACGTCCCGAGTTCGCCACGATGCCACGGACGTGGTCAAGCGGTTGATTCAGAAGCGAACAAACCTGCGACCCTTGATCTTGCCCACGATTGTCGAAGTCTGATTTCTCAGATTTCGACCCAAAAAGGGAACTGATGCCTCAAGGTTTCGTCTTTAATAGTGCAGGGTCGGCGCGAGAATCCTCCTCCTCCCCCAAACAGACGCTTCCGACCCCTGCTTACGGACCCCATCCATGGGGTCCGTAAGCATTTTTGGTTTGGCTTAAGAAGCCTTGCCCGACCACTGCTGGGTCACTTTAGCCACGCGAGCGCCGTAGAATTCGGCCGTTTTGAGGTCGGCTGATCCAGGGGCGAGATCGGGACCTACCCCGTTATCGGCCTGAGTTCCCAAACCGATGTAAAAGCCATTGCGGTTCAGAACGTCACCACTTCCATCGGTGAGCGGCGTAGGGATGGTGCCCAGCGAGACCCACAACATGCCGTGCTGAGAAGCCAGTGTCACCATCTGAACTAGAGTATTTTCCTTGTCTCCCGAGTTTGAGCCGGAGTTGGTGAAGCCGGCGGCAATCTTGGTTTTCCAACCTTGGGCGTACCAAATCTTGCTGGACTTTTCGGCAAAGATCTTAAACTGACCCGATGCGGAACCCATATAGGTGGGCGCACCAAAGATAATCGCGTCGGCGGCGTTGAGGGTATCCCATCCGCTGACTCCTCCATTAACCGACTCGTCGATGAGTTCCACGTTGATGAGGGTGATTTCTGCACCCGCATTTTGCGCTCCTTTTGCCACGGCTTCCGCGACTTTAAGCGTGTGTCCATAACCACTGTGATATGCAATTGCTACCATTACTTTTTCAGACATTGATTTCATTCTCCTTGAATTTGGATTATCCAACAGTTGCACTCAAAATGTCAAGTACTAACTGTTTGGTGGTATACATACAGAATAGTGCGTGAAAGATGAATCTCGAAGCAAGCGTTCGTATCCGTGCCTGCCCCTCGCAGCGACTCCTCGCGGTCATTGCAGACAAGTGGAGTGCTTTGTTGCTCTACGTTCTGGCGGGCCGAACTGTGCGCTACTTGCAGTTGCACCGGGAAATTGATGGCATTTCGCAGAAGATGCTCACTCAAACCCTGCAAAACCTAGAACGGCATGGTTTGGTTTGTCGCCGGGTCTACGCGGTAGTTCCGCCCCGAGTCGAATATAGTCTCACAGCGTTGGGAGAAGGTTTGGTGCCGAAATTAACCTCGTTGTGCGAGTGGTGCGAAGAAAACGCGGCCACCGTGGAAGCCGCAAAGCTTGCGTATGAGGTTTCAATGCCCACCCCACCAAAATTTCAAACAGATCGGCCAGAAATTGCGTAGCATAAACAGCATGGGCAACAACGAAATTGCGATCTTTGGTGCGGGCTGTTTTTGGGGCGTGGAGGAAGCGTTCCGAATCCTGCCCGGTGTTTCCGCAACCGCAGTGGGTTACCTGGGCGGCAAATTGGTGAACCCTACCTACCGGGATGTTTGTTCCGATAACACTGGCCATGCGGAAGTAGTGCAAGTGGAATATGACCCGGCGGTGATTTCTTACGGTAGGTTACTAGACCTCTTCTGGTCTTGCCACAACCCCACCCAGATGAACTACCAAGGTCCGGACCACGGATCCCAATATCGCTCGGCGATCTTCTTTACGACCCCCGAGCAACAAGCGTTGGCCGAAGCCTCAAAGGCCGCCAAAGACGCTTCGGGAGAATTTCGGCGACCGATCGTTACCGAGATCACCCCGGCCTCAACGTTCTACCGTGCGGAGGAGTATCACCAGCAATACCTCTACAAGCGCGGCGCCACGTCTTGTCATATTTGACTTGGGTCTTTCAGAACCCTCGCCTGTGGCGGTCAGAACCCTCGCCTGAGATGGTGGTTCGTCCATCGCGGGAGAGGGTAGGGTGAGGGTGAACTCCGGTTCTTAACTGTTTCTTCCGCAAAAAGAGGAGTCGATGCCCTCGCCGATTCCGGGCGTCGAAACCACTGCTATCCCATAATCTGGCCAAGATTGCCAGATAGGCGCACAAAACCCTCGTAAATGGGGTTACTTTGACGCAAATGCCAACTTTAATCGCAATTTATTGCGTTAACTACCCAATCCGCCAAGAACTGTTCCCGGCATGTTCGAATAATTAAAAAAAGGCCGCCCCTTCTGAGACGGCCTCGTACCACGCCGGGCAAATGTATACGGTGCGACAATTGCTGGGCGAAGAGACCCCGGATAACTAGGCTAACATTCTGGTCGGGGCGACACGATTCGAACGTGCGACAGTTTAGCTGCGGGCGGTTAGGCGGGCGACGTGGCCGAGGTTTCCACAATCTAGACCCTGGGCATTGACCGTTTCGAACTGGGACAGCAACACACAGACGCGGGCCAAAAGAGTGCGATCTCCTGCACCATTGGCAGCCCATCCCCACCAGATCAGCCGCTCCAGGTCCACTTGGGAACCAACGGACTTGGGGATGTCGTGGCCGAACTCCTTGCGGAGGCGGTCGAACAATGCTCGGTTTCGGGGAGATGCCGGGAGCCACGCGACTGCCATCAAGTTCGCCATGACGTCCGGATACCACAGCTTGAGACCCTCCATTCTGCCCCCGTCTATTTGAATGCCGACGCAGTAGCACGAATTGGTCGAGTTCCAGAGCATGCTCGTGATTGCCGTCTGCATCCGCTCGGCCCCGGCATGGGTCGAACGCGCGAGCGTCGAATCGTGGAGTGCGGTCCACGGTTGGGATTCAGTCCCGCTTCAAAAAAGACATCTTTGCGCCACACAAATCCGAGGGTGAAGAGGTCAAAAGGTATTCCCAGCACGTCATCTCCGCGCATAAACAGCTGTTTGGTCTGGGCCGGCACCTCCGTTCAATCTTTGTACCGAAGCTTTCGCTGAGCCTTAGCGTCCAGAACGTAATTCCAGGATCCATCCGGTTTGCGAATGGGCATCCCCTTGGCATCGGCACGGACTTCCCAGATGAAACAATTAAGAGGGAGGAACAGATCTTGATCGCGAAATAGGTAGAAGCTGTCCGGGTGAGACCAAATAACGTCCTCTCCGGAACCAGCGGCAAACTTGAGAAGCTGAACCGATGAGCCCTCAATATTGAGGCTACTGGAACCGGCAAGCTCAATTTCGTCCCTCCACTGTCTGCCGGTCAGTGGGTCTGTTTCATTTTGCCAAGCAGTCCACGCGGCAAGCCCAGACCTTTCATTTGTGTTGGCGGCGCTTCGCCAATAGTAGGTCTGAGTGATTTTTACTGGTGCGGCCGAAATGCAAACAACGAGAACCCAGAGGAGTACCGTCGCCAAGTAGCGCAGTCTCTTCCCATTCATGGGGACACCGGGCGGCGGCCGTAGACCAGCGTAGGGCTGCCCAAAGTGAATTTGCGTTTAATGTGGTCCGCTACCCATGAGCTGCTCACTCCTTGGCAACTTGCTAAGCACCAACCACCCCTAATTTCTGCGGTTAAAGGCAGGAGCAGTTCCGGCAAAACACTGTGGGGCGCAATTCCCGTTTCCAAGTTGTTAGATCTCCTGCGCCGAAAAATATTTGCCATAAGAACCACTGCGTACAGGCCAACGCTTGGATTATGTATAGATATATTAAATACAAGCAAGGAAGCGCCCAAGAAAATCTAAAATATGTCGAGGGAAGGTAGTGGGGGGACAGGTGCCTTGAGCGCAATCGCCTTCGTGAAATCTGACTCGGCTTGGCCGTGGAACAAATAGCGCATAAGATCTTCACCATTCCGTCCAAAACGATGCGTTTTGCACGCAAGTCATCGACCGACCGAAAAGGCTTTGGAATTAACCCAAAGATGTTTCTGCGGGCGATGAATTCGAGGTAGGAATGGCCGCCGATCACTCCTGTGCCAACCTAAAGCGGTTAATGTTGCTTTAGCCTAATCACGCAAACTCTCAATGCTTTATCCTTAGGACATTGATGTGGATCAACGAGTGGCTCCGACGAATGGATCTCCATTGTTAAGGCTTAGTGGGCAAACCGAAAGCCCTTTGCCAATATTGGGCCAGTTCCACATCTGCCGTTAAAAATTCCAAATATGGCTCGAACTTTTGACGCTGCAACGCACTCTATATTGTATTATTGAGTTAATACAATATGAAATCCGATTCAGTTGTCCTAAATATCCGAATCAGTAGCTCGGGGGGCATTCCGATCTATCTGCAGGTGGTTAACCAAATTAAATATTTGGTGGCGGCGGGTAGGTTGAGCCCCGGAGACGAAATTCCTCCGATTAGAACCCTCGCGGAAAAGCTTTTGATCAATCCCAACACAGTAGCCCGCGCTTACCGTGAACTGGAAAGTGTGGGAGTGCTGGAAAAACACCGCACCAGTGGCACTTTTGTGGCAGAAGGAGGATCTCCCCTGGCGACCCCTGAGAAGTACCGAATTCTAACCGACCGAGTTGACGCTCTCCTTAGCGACGCCCACCAACTTAACGTTCCAATCTCAGATGTAATCAATTTAATCGATCAGCGTGATGCCGTTCTTAAAAAAGGAAATCCGATGCTATGAACATTGTTGAAATAAACCACCTCTCTAGGTCTTACGGATCTAAGCAAGCACTTAAAAATGTGAGCCTCACCGTTCGGAAAGGCGAAGTCCTTGGCGTGATCGGGGAAAATGGTGCCGGGAAAACCACGCTGATCAAACACGTTTTGGGCCTGCTCAAGGCGCAAGAAGGTACGGTCCGCGTTTTTGGCCTAGATCCCACCCTTGATCCTCCCGGCGTTCTGGTAAACATTGGCTACTTAGCCGAAGAAGATTCCCTCCCCGGATGGTTGAGCGTTCACGAAGTGCAACGCTACTATCGCGCCTTTTACCCAAGCTGGGATCAACCTTATGCAGAAGACTTGTGCCGGACGTTTGGAATAGTTCGTAAATCCAGCGTAAAAAGCCTGTCCAAGGGCCAACGGGCGAGGGTTGGGCTAATGGTTGCTTTGTCTTACCGTCCGGGGCTTTTACTGCTGGATGAGCCGTCTTCTGGGCTAGACCCCATTGTTCGCCGAGACATATTGGGTTCTATCATCCGTACCGTTGCGGATGATGATCGAACCGTGATGTTCTCCTCGCACATGCTGGCCGAGGTTGAGCAAGTTGCCGACCGGGTAGCCATGATCAAAGGGGGCGAGATCATGTTTTGCGACACTCTAGATGCCATTAAAGAGTCGCACGTTAGAGTCACCTTGCAAACCAACCCGCGGGACCAAGCGGCCCCCAACATTCTCGGTGCCTTTGGTTGGGAGCGTCACGGGCAGGAATGGTCATGTTATCATTCGGGCTCCCGGGCTGAGTTTGAGGCTAGTGCGGCCAAGCTAGGGGTGACCGTGCTAGATTATTACGAGCTGAGTTTAGACGAGATTTTCATTGCTCGTTCCCAGGGTGAGGCGGTTTCATGCTGACCTCATATGCCTTGAGGCAGGCGCCACCGTGGCATGCGGTGCTCGCCGGATTTTTGATTTACTTTTGGGGCAAATCAAAACGCGCAATCGTCACCGCGGTGGCGCTAATCGGCTCGCTCCAACTGGGACTGATGTTCAACCCTCGTTCGCAAATTCAGTTCTTGTGTGAATGCATTGTAACAATAGGAATCTTTCTTGGACTCTTAGGCGGACTTTCGCTAGCGGACCGAGATGTTCAGGTCCGCAGTGCGTTTCCTAATCCCTTGTTCTTGCTGCCTCTTCGCAGCCCGGTTTTGGCTCTGATGCCGCTCGCAATCGGTTCTGTGATCCTGGGTATATTCGGCCTCGGCTTTGGCATTCTTGTGCTAGAACCCAAATATGGTGCTTCTCAAATGTGGTGGCCCGGAGTGTATGCGGGCGGAACCTACGTGCTCCTTCAGGCAATCTCCTGGGCGTCTTTTCCGCACGTGGCGCTTCGTTTAGCTGCCGGATTGGTGCCCGGGCTGGGGCTCGCTCTGGCGCCCATGCTCTTGGCGGCAGACATCGCTACGCCCGTGGACGTCTCCTTTGCTTATTCCCTTGCCATTTTCGCGGGTGCGGTCTGTTGCGTGCGGGCCGTGTCTCGGGCGCGCGCCGGAATCCCGGAGTTGTCGCGGCAATTCCGGTTCAACAACCCAGAAAAGACACCCCATAAATCTCCGATATCAGCTCAAATATGGCTTGATAAGTCGAGTAACGGGTTGATCATGCTGTCGATTTCTACCACGATGACCTTGATATTGGCCGGGTTGGTGGCAACATTCCCGATTCTCACGGACACTCAGACCATTCAAGTGGCAGGTCAGGCCGTGGCCCAGGATCCTCTTATTTTTTCGGGAATTCTTCTCGCCACGTTTGCCATTTTTGCTACCGCCGGGGTCTGCGTGGGGCCGGTGGGTGCGGTCAACACGAATAGAGAGTTGGACCCGCTTCTTTGTTTGCGTCCGATATCTACTTACCAACTTATTGAGGGCAAAATACGGATGGCGGCCGGGCACTTTGCAAAAATGTGGGGCATCAACACGGTGGGCATTTTGTACGTTTTACTTTTGCCTTCCCCTGCGAATTCGGGGAATCGCCCTACGCTTTTCGTGCTTGTAAACGTCATATCGGCTCACCAATTTGCGCTCTGCGGCTTGGTGTATTTGACGATTGTGGTGTGGGCGGCAAAAGCTATGATCTCCGGAATGTGGCACGCCTTGGGACTGCTGCCCAAATACTGGATGGTGCTGTTCACCGCTGTTCTGCCCATTTTGGCCGTGGTTGCATTTACAGGCGGCGTGGCTTACCCGTTTGCGCATCCCGAGGTTATCGCACCAATGAAGCAGGCCCTGCCGTACGTTATGGCGGTATTACTACTAGGCAAAGTTGGGCTAATGGGAATCTCCATTCGGGCGCTACGAGCGCGTGACCTAGTAGAAGACCGAGTCATTGCGGGTTGGCTCGCCGCGTGGTTAGGCGTGGGCGCTGTTCTGTTTGCGGGCTTTATGATGGTGAACACCTCATTGACTACTTTCGAAGTGGCGGCAATCCTGTTCAGTGTGTTACCCCTTGGCCGCATGGCCCTGACGCCAATTTTAGTTGCAAACAATCGACACCGAAATTAGCCCGCTCTGTGAGCATTTTCAGGCGTATGCTCTGTGATCCTGAAAATGGAAGACCAATTTAACGGTAAGTTGATTAGAACAGACCGACAGGATTTGCAGTTAGCGGAGGGATTTTGCGCATGCTTGAAACATTGATAGGTGGCTTGGAACTGGGGTTTTTTGAGGTCACCGAGGCCTTTAAGGGGCTGGCGGACGAGAACGTTTGGAAACGACCGTCTATCGGGTTGCTTTCTGTGGGTGAATTGGCCGGACACATTGCGTATTGGGAAGCGGTCCGCCTGGGATGCGAAGCAACCGAACAAGACTTGCGGCCCGATCTGACCAAGTGCAACATCACGAGCCTACTGGTAGATCATCGATTTCGCTACTATCCCGACACTCTAAATACCACCCCGTCGACACTGCAGTTAAGTATGACTTCTGCAGCAGTTTGCCAAGAACTTTTGCGAATCCACCAAGAATCGGTTGCGCTTCTCAGAGCCCTAAATCCGGATTTAACGAGTCCGGTCCCTTGGTGGCAACCTGGTTCCAACTACGCCGAGTACCTCCGGTACGCCACATTCCACGTGGCGTACCACACTGGGCAAATGTATTCGGTGCGACACCTGCTGGGCGAAACCACCCCGGATAACTAGGTGAAGATTCGGGTTGGGTCCACGCGATTCGAACGTGCGACCTTTTTCACTCCATAGAAAGGCTTCGGCTGCCATAGTGGTACGTTTATATTGTTGTTCTGGGGAGAAACCGCCAGATTCTCCTGGTCCTTGGACATGGGCTTCGCCATTGCGGGGCGAACTCCAGAGCTACTCTCTTACCTTGCTACTGAAATATCGGCGCTGACGCGGACCACCGGGTATGACGTACGAGCTCTCACCGTCACCGTCTTGACGCAGATCTACAACACGGATCTTGTCTTCAGGACCTTGTAGACCAAGCGTCAGCCTGTTGGTTCTGCCCACTTTGTAAGCTTCGCTAATGTTCTTCGTTACGTGTTCAACAGAGTCATCTACTCTAGCGTAGCCCTCAGGGACATTGATATGGACCCGTCCGAAGCCATTACCTTATGCATTGTGAAATCCCTCATGTAGATAGATAGGCCCGGGCTCTGCACCCACCGCCCGAGCTGCCTCTGCTGGCACGTGACCAAAGACTGAGCCCCCATCGGAAGTCTTCATGGGAGTGCGATGAGGCATGGGCGTAAATGGGTTTTCCCCTAATAGGCCTAGCTCCTGCTTTGAGGATTCCGCCGGAACCTCCTCCCCCTAATTGCTCTGGTTCGGACTCCGAGGGCTTTCGCGAAGTTGCGGTTGCAAGTTATCCCGGCGTTCCACTATCTCCAGCGTTGTCATGACTCGCGCCAAGGCCGCCTTCGGAGTTTCGCCGGGACTGAACTGTCCAAGCTCTCATGGTCGTCGCGCGGCTGCAACGGATGCTCCTTGAACAACCCGTCGGACGGCTCCTTCGAATCTTTTCTTATTGGGTTGTCGGCATAACTTGCAGACACCTCTTACTTTTTGCTTCCGGTCGTTGTAACAACTTCAACGAATATACGTTTCGCGAAGGAGAAGTTCGCGACGGCGGACAAGCGCGTGGTTTGGTGGCTTCCGAGACCGAATCGCCATAAAGCTACCGGATCACGCGTGCAATGCCCCCCGGGTGAGAACAGGGTAAGGGCTCGTTCCCAGTACCGCGCCAAAACGGAAGCCTGGACCCAAAAATCTGGTCGGGGCGACACGATTCGAACGTGCGACCTCTTCCACCCCATGGAAGCGCGCTACCAAACTGCGCCACGCCCCGATTTGCGTGAAGCAATAGAATACCCGGGACGACACGCAGTTAGCTAAGCCAATTGCATTCTGGCCGGGCACCGAGAACGGAATGACAAGTTCCTACCGGAAAAATCCTGGCACTACACCATGGGTCATAGCCGCCCATTTTCCATCAAGGTCTGTCATCATATTTTGAGTATGTTTTGGAAGGATAAGCGGGTTGTGGTTACGGGAGGAGCAGGATTCTTGGGTTCTTTTGTGGTGGAAAAGCTGCAGCAGATGGGCTGCCCAAAAATAGTCGTTCCACGATCTGCCGAGTACGACCTGAGAGAGTCCGAAGCGATTTCTCGACTGTACGATGAGATGAAGCCCAATATGATCATTCACTTGGCCGCCGTGGTGGGCGGAATTGGGGCGAACCAGAAGAACCCTGGCAAGTATTTTTACGATAACGCCATCATGGGCATTCAACTGCTAGAATACGCCCGCCGCCACAATGTTGATAAGTTTGTTATGGTAGGAACTATCTGCGCCTATCCCAAATACACACCGGTTCCGTTTAAGGAAGACGACCTTTGGAATGGCTACCCAGAAGAGACCAACGCCCCCTACGGCATTGCCAAGAAAGCGGTGTTGGTGCAGAGCCAGGCTTACCGCGAACAATACGGATACAACTCGATCTACCTGCTTCCGGTAAATCTTTATGGGCCACGTGACAACTTTGATTTGGAGTCATCGCACGTGATTCCGGCCCTCATAAGAAAGTGTGTGGAGGCAAGAAATAACGGATTAGAAAAGATTGTGCTTTGGGGCGACGGAACCCCCACCCGAGAATTTCTTTATGTAGAGGATGCGGCCCAAGCCATTGTGATGGCCGCCGAGAACTACAACGGCGATCTGCCGGTTAATTTGGGTACGGAGGACGAAGTTCCGATTAGAGAACTGGCCGAATTGATTTGCAATCTCACCGGATTTAAGGGAAACATAGAATGGGACATCACCCGCCCCAACGGGCAACCTCGGCGTTGCCTGGATACGGCACGAGCCTTTGAGCTGTTTGGCTTTAAAGCCCAGACCGGCTTTGAAGATGGCCTTAAAAAGACCATTCAGTGGTTTGAACAGAACTGCGCTTAACTGCTTCTCTCGTCAATTCTCATGTGAGTGACAAAGCCATTGAATCGAACGAGTTCTTCTCGTTTGGCTTCGTCAAGATCTGAAGCCATCATTTCTTCTACGAGTTCTTCAAATCCGATTTTGGTCTGCCAACCGAGGATTTCCTTGGCCTTGGTTGGATCGCCCAGCAAGAAATCTACTTCGGTGGGTCGGTAATAGGTTGGGCTTACTTCGACTACTGGTCTACCCGTTTTTCTGTCAATTCCCTTCTCGTGGGTGTCTCGGCCCGACCAGTCGATATCAATACCCACGTGGCGGAAAGCAAGTTCGGCGTGTTATTTGTGTTGGTCAACGTTACCGCTTGATTGTTCAGATTGAGAATATTGAAGTCAGTGCAATACGCTTGGATGGTGTGGTCGCTACCGTTGTTGTATGTCATGTTGTACAACCCAACGAAAACAGACTGGCC
>JBBQUZ010000025.1:0-45063 GCA_038212035.1 Fimbriimonadales bacterium | reverse complement strand
CGCGACGAGGCCTCCCATGTCCTGGCAAGGACTTTCCCTGAGTAGCCTGGCATAAGCCCTCGCGCCATGCCAGGATCGGTCAGCAAACTAACGTCGTTCCCCGGCAGGGGCACAAGAATCTACCAAGTACCTACAACTCATACGAGCTTGAGCTACTACATCGTATTCTCCGCCAAGAATCGTGAGCCAAATATTCACGCACAATGGCGAGGACAACTTCACGAATACTTAGAGGGTCCTTGTCGCAGCGGGCCTCGGAAAAGCCCTAAATACTGAACTCCAAAGAGGTCGGCGAAGCCGGTAGCCTCGGGATGCTCGTGCCCGAGTTCGGGTGACTGTCGGCGATCTCGGGGCACCCGGATGTCGGCAAGGTCATCCGACGACTACCGGCTACACCGTCGAATCCCAACGGCAGTCGGCATATATTTTCAGGGTGTTGCTTACGATCTTCGATACCTTGATTGAAAGGTTCTGGTGCCCCTGCCGGGGAACTTAGCCAGGATGCACCTTACCTGGCATGGCGCATGAGCTTATGCCAGGCTACTTGGAGATAGTCCCTGCCGGGACAACGGCCGGTCATATACGATTAGTTAGGCCTCGACACGGTGAATTGCCTTGGCGGTCTACGTGTTCTTCACGTTAAATCAATTCACAAAGGACCGATGAAATGGGCCTAAACGAGTCCGTCTAGATGTATTTGTTGCCAAAGGTCGGCCTTAATATCGCGCCAAGCCACCTACTGACCTTAGAGAAACCTCTTTAGGGGTGGAGCGATTCTCCCATCATGGCGACAGATCCCAGATACCTTCTACCCTCTCATCATACACTCCGGCTTGGGTGAACCCGGTTTTTTGCCCGGGCCAGCCCTTCCGAGTAAGGACGATAGAGGATTTTCAAAAGGGGAATTATCTGAACTGGATACTCGGAGCGTTTGTTGTTTATTTAGCTAAATAGACAACAAACGAACCGTCGAAATCTGGCAACGCGACGCACGTGGTGCCGTTGTGGGAACGTATGGGGAGCGGAGATTGGTTGGGGAGGGAAATTGCACTTTGATACACTCCCCGCACCTTGAGTTCGGTTGCTCTCACGGGAAGACGATCTTCTACGATATCCAGGCGAGTACCGCGCCGCTCGGGAAGGTAGTTCATCACGTGGACAACAAGGTTGTGGTCACGCCCTAATGCGTGAAGCTGAATGGTTGAGGGTCCGGCAAGGCTTACCATTGGCACCGGCAGCAACCTGGCCAACGCGCTTAGTATCACTTGCTTAACCTCAAGCGCGGGATGTTCGGCGTACTCGGTAAATAGACTGGCGGCGAGCTGAATAATTTGGCCCTTTTGCAAAGCGCCCGGAATCATGGTTTTTCCTTTCACCGGAGCATGAGCATGGCTACAGAAATGCTTGTAGTTGCGGGTGAAGTAGGGTTCGTAAACATCGGCCAATACGGTGCTGCCAACTTGGGACTCCATCACCACCATGGGACTGTAGACAACGAATTGTCTATCCGCGCACTCCGGGGCGAGGTCGGGTGACGTTTGAAGGAAAGACGGGGAGAAGTCGGCCGGCCCCTTGAAACTTCCCGGCGAGCCGGGAATGGCGAATTCGGTCCCTTCTGGGTTTAAGCCGGCGGAGCCGGTGAGAAGGAGGGATCCTCCCAACTTTACGAAGGCCGCAATTTTGGCCCCGTATTCAGGGCTAACCGGAATCATGTCGGGAAGAATGAGAACTCGGTAATTTGCCAGATCGGTTTTCTCATCCACAAAGTCAAACTGATGTCGACCCTCGGTGAGGATTCGGTACGCCCCCAGATTGCTGTTCTGCACCCGATCGTCTCCGTTGGTGTACGGCTCGGTGTGCACTACGGCAATATCCGCCACCGGTTTGGCATCGCGGTGCCAAGGCTCCAGTGCGGCGACCTGGGAGTATACATATCCAATGAGGTTATAGGTAGCTTGGTCCAGTTCACCGGAGGGATGAAGCTGGTCTCCCACGCTGCATCGACCGCCCATCGCCACCATTAGGCGGCATTCGTATTCCAAGGCGGCTTGTGGTTTGTAGCTGTTGAAATGGCCCCAAGTTTCGCCGAATTTCCCCGTCATCCCCAGAAATTGCTTGCCCAATGTTCGGGAATATCGGGCCGCGATGGGGAAGTGAGAATAACCCCACCCGCCCGTGGGGAGCGATTCCACTTCCAGATGGGAATAATGCGCATCAATTACCGACTTAAAGTGGGGAGAAACGTGTCCGCTGTTAAAGAACATCGTGCAGTTTTGGTTTCGACTCCGAACCGTGCCCGAAATTCTTTCGACGGTTTGCTGGAGCATGTGGGCACGATATTGATCGCGATCCCCTTTCACCGCCGGATTCAGCTTCATTGCTTCGAATGCCTTAAGCGCCCACTGGCTGTGGACCCCGGAGATGAACATGATGTCAAAGAAGAGTCCGTCTACTTCGTCACCAAACATTTCGAGAACCTCGTCGGTTTGGGCCTGGACAAAATCTACGTACGGGGAGGCAAAGCAAAGCTTATTCCAGCCTGGTTCCAGGGGGGTTGAGCCGTTAATTTTTCCGTCTTCGTGAACCTCAATCCAACCCGGCTCTTCTCGCGCAATTCGGTCGTCCCAACCCACCGTGATGTAAATGGGGCACCGAATATCCGCTTTGTGGCACGCCCGAATCTGTTCGGCGAGCAAGTCACAAGTAAGGTGGGGATGCCGAATGTTGAATTTACTGTCGTGGTAAGTCCAACCGTGGTGACATCGGCTAAAAAGGGTTACGCTGTCTACGCTGGCTTGTTTAAGCGTATAAACAAACCGATCGGGATCGAATTCTGACCCCACTCCCGGAATGTGCTCGCTGGTATGGAAGTCGAGATGAACTTGCCGAAATCTTAAGTCGTTGGTCGAATTCAATGAATGGTCACCCTGCTGAAATTGGCCGAGCAACAAGTGATCAGCCTCGCCGATTATGACGAATCAGATTGAATATCCACTCGAAGTAAAGACAGTTTAATGTTATATTGTAATGTTTGTCTATTGAACGGAGAATAGTGGGGATTCAAATCTCTTCAGAGTGGAGTTCCCAGAGAATCACTAAAAAAGTCCGTCATAGAGCCATCCACAAAAATGTTTCTCCTTTCGAGAAGGGCACCGGTCAGTGCATCACCCATGGATTCGAGTTTAAAATCTGTGGAGATTCGGTCGCAACGTTCTAGAATGCCAATCGCTGAACTCTTTGCATGCACGTATAATGGGCTGATGGTTCATTTAAGCGGACACAACGACGTGCGTTCAATCGGAGACACGATTTACCGGGGAGAAATTCCGAATTTGCCTTACCCAGACCATTTCGATCTCGATCGAGCGATTGCGGGGATGCATCAGGACGGGTATTGCATTGTTCCGGGAGTTCTTGACGCGCAAGGAGTCGCGAAACTTCGTAACAAGATCGACACGTCAGGCGGGCCAGATGTGCAATATGAGGTGGCCAAGTGGTGCTTCAATAAGCAATTGGCCAGTAACTATCAGGGTGATCCGGAGATGCTTCATTACATAGATCGTCCCGACGTGATTGCGGTTTGCGATTCCATTTTTAGTGGGCATTTTCACGTGATCAGCGGTTCCCTGTGGGTGACGGGGCAAGGTCGGGAGATGGGGATTCACGTGGATTTTCTCCCCTTTCCGCTTCCCGAAGACGTTACCCACGATCCTCGAATTACCATTCCAATCTTCATGGCCACCGCGCACTACTATTTAGATGACTTAACCCTTGACTTGGGCCCCACCACCATTATTCCCGGCTCTCACCGCGCGGCGAGACCGCCTAATAGCGAAACGGGTTACGAAGGAGTGGTTCCTCACGCGGTGATGCTCAAAGCGGGCGATGTGTGTCTCTTTAGAAGTGATCTCTGGCACGCGGCGGCTCGGAATACCAGCGACCGCCGACGATATATGGTGCAAGTGCACTACGGGCACTCCGCCGTAGGTAAGTGGTTTCCCCCCATTGAGAACGAGTCCCTTTACGCTCCGGAGGTTCTGGCCGCCGCCACCCCACTTCAGCGCCAATTATTGGGCACTCCCCGGTTGCCTTGAATTGCCGCATGTATTGAGATATGTGGTTCGCCGTCGCGGGTCCATCAAGCATGATTCCCGGAAAATATCCGGGCTTTCAACTTGAATTCATGGTGTGACGGCCTTCGTGGTTGAAGTCAACTCACAGATCACCATAATGGAGAGAATGGGACGGTTTCCCACCGCAGAGGTTTCGTATGCGCTGGCGAGTTAGGTTATTTGATGGTCCTACCCTGGAAAGCTCCGACGGCCAGGAAGTTAGCCGCTTTCGGTCGCACCAGGTAGGCGCTCTTCTCAGCTATCTGGCTTTGCGGCTCGGCAAAACCTGCCCCCGAGAAGAACTTGAATGTGCTCTGTGGCCAGACGAAACCACGTCGAGTGTTTTGGCAAATCGTTTACGAGTGACTCTGGCTTCTTTGCGTCGCCATCTGGAGCCGGCTGGAGTTCCGTTTGGCAGTGTTTTAGATGTGTCGGTCCCCGGCCGGGTTCGCCTACGGTCGGAAGAGGTTTGGTGCGACGTAGGGGAGTTTGTCTCTGCCCTTGATCGTGGACACCGGGAAGATGCGCGGCTTCTCAGGCAAGGAGACGTCTTGCCGGGGTTTTACGAAGACTGGGCCATTTTAGAACGTGAACGCATCGAGGCCCTGGCCGAAGACCTCCAATTTGCACCCCGCGAGAGACGGCCCGAGACGTTAGAGATTAAGTCAGATCTCAATTTGCCCCACCCGAGATCGGCCACATATCCTATCCCTCTTTATCTCACCAAGTTTTTTGGGAGGTCAGCGGAACTGGTGTCTCTCGAAGATTTAGTGGCAAAACACCGACTCACCACCGTGACGGGTCCCGGGGGAATGGGAAAAACCCGCCTCGTTTCGGAATGGAGTCGCCAACGGCCCGACCCCATTCTTTTTGTAGGGTTAGCCGAAGCGATCGACGCTGTAGATGTGCTCCAATGTGTGATTAAGGCACTGAGATTATCGCTCTCCGCGCAAGATGACCTCACCGTGCAACTGCTTTCAATACTAAAAGGATTGCCACTAAGGGTGATGATTTTGGACAACGCAGAACAGGTGGTGGAACCCGTGGCCCAGTTGGTGTTACGCCTCTTAGAAGACGTGCCCCACCTAAGGGTTGTCGTCACTAGCCGCCAACGATTGAACGTGAATGGTGAGGCAATTCTTCCGCTGCAACCCCTGCCCGCACCGTCTCCGGAAACGGCCTACGATGAGCTGCCGATTTTGCCGGCGGTGGCCCTGTTTCTGGATCGGGCGAGGAGTGCGCGTCCCGACTTTGTGCTCTTAGCTCGGCACACCGACGCGGTTCTCAAAATATGTGGTCACCTTCAGGGCGTTCCCTTGGCCTTGGAGCTTGCGGCGGCGCGGGTGATCGCTCAGACGCCTTCGCAAATTGAAACGTCCCTGTCTCAGAACCTCACCAATTTGAAGTCGAGGCAAAGAGGACTATCGCCCCGCCACCAATCGTTGCGGGCATCCATTCAGGGAAGTTTCGATTTGCTCGATCCGCCCTTGCGGGTCTTCTTTGCCAAACTATCGGTGTTTGCGTCCGGCTGGTCGGTTGAGGCGGCCCAAGCGGTCACCGGTGAGCCGGAATCAGAATGGTTTTTGGAGGAATTAGTTCAGCGCTCCCTGCTCTTCGTGGCAGAAGACGAGCTACGCAACTCAGTTCGATACGGCTGGCTGGAGTCCATTCGACAATTTGCGGGCGAGCAAGTTGATGCGACGTCGCGTGAAGAGCTTCAACAGGCCCATTCCATCTATTTCCTGAAAATTGCGTCTCAGGTGACTGAGGATAATGTCAGAACATTTCAATCCTTAGACGCTGATTTGGACAACCTTTTACGTGCCCTAGAATCGGGTCGAGTCAGCGAATCTCCGCATCTTTGGACGGGCCTCCGCGGAGCGCTGGCATTTGCCCACGTTAGGGGGCATCATCGGCAGTTTTTACCCTGGGCTGAATTCGCGTTAGAACTGGCGGTTAGGGTTTCTGATGTGCGCGCGGCCATGCACCTCCGGTATTCCGCTTACTTTATTTTCTCTTATGCGGGCCTAACCGAGCGCATTCAAGAAATTGGCGAAGTGATGGCCGCAGAATCGGAGCGACACGGTGATAAGCAAGGCGAAATTCTTGCCTTGTTGATCCTGGCTTGGGCAGCCACCCAGAACAATGAACTTCCCGCAAGCCTATCAATCGCAGAAAATGCGGTGACCGCGGCAAACACCACGGGAGATTTGTTCCTAATGGCCCAGAGTCATCGCATCTGTGGATTCATTTGCAGCTTGCAAGCAGAACAATGGGGGCTACCGCCGCAAGATATTAAGGGTTATCTTGAGCAAGGCGAAAAGCACCTCAGAACATGTTTGGTGCAGTTGCCGCCCCAATCCTCTCATCGACCGTTCACCGAGATGACCCTCTCTTACGTGCTGACAATGACAGACCGGGTGCCCGAGGCTTATGATTTGGTGAAGTCCGTTCAAGCGGTGGCGATGAGAGAAGGGATGCAGTCGATAGCAATTTTTGCCTTTCACCAAGAGAGCAAAATTGCGGGCATACTGCAGCAATTTGATTTCGGTGCGATTGCTTTTGGAGCGTACCTAGGCATGAAGGAAAGGACCGGATACAACGCGTTTTCCGTGGATCCACCGTCCGAAGCAAATGCGCGATTTCTTCTTAGCAAACTTGGCCGGAAGCGGTTTGACGAGCTGGTTGAGCAAGGTCGCCGGGCATCAATCCCCGGGCTCGTTCTTAAGAGAATTGAATTTTAGATCGGCAAGTAATAGGTTTATTTCCCCAGGTATTTGCCAGAAAAAACGGTCGGCGTCACCCGAAACCGGTTTGCGTTAATGGACGGTTAATGCCCCACCGCTATCTTATGGGTATTCGTTCACAGGAGAGCGATTTTATAGGAGGCCGGACTTCCGGCTCACAAAGAAAAAGGTGTTTATGAAGCAATTTCTGTCAAACCAATCCATCAGCCGAGTGGCACTAGCCGCCCTCGCCATGACCACACTCTCCGTAGGAGCTTTCGCCCAGAACACCTACGCAGGCTCAATTGTAGGTGTCAATAATGAGGGGTATATCGCGGCCATGGACCAAGCTTGGACCGACGGCTCTACCGCCACCGCTCAGACCACCCGAGACTTCACTGGGATGGACAGTGCTGGCAACACCCAAGTTATGCCATTCTCCGGCACTACGGTCACCAGTGCGCAATACGGCAGGCTGCACAGTTACACGTCCGGAACCGTTTCCAACACGTACTACAACCCGGCAAACCCAATCGCGGCCGACTATTGGGGGACAACCTTTTATCCCGATGGATCACCAAAAGTATTTTCATTATTGGGCTTTGCGGGCTTTAACGACACCCTACAGTACGGGGGAGCTTTGGAAGCCGGCTACCAGGCTCGATTCATATTCCATGTAGATGGCACTAATTCAGGTACCGGAGCGGCCGCTGACCTCGCCGTAAACGTGCAGGACCAACCCAGTCAGGGGTTCTTTGACTTCAGCAATGGGTATCTATCAACTACGTGGGCGACCACGGGCTTTGATATCAACGGAACCACGCCTCAGAATCTAAATGTTCAATTTTCTGACCAGGTTGTTTTTAATCTCGATCAGATCCCGGAGGGTGGAAGCTACACGGGCACATCAGATTTCTCCTCCACACTCACCATGACCGGTATCCAGATTGTAGATGCCAATGGCAAGCAGGTATCGGGAGTGACGGTAACTTCAGGATCGGGAACCATCTACGCGGTGAACCCCAGCGTTCCCGCCCCCGGCGGTGTGCCGATGGTGATCGGCATGGCCGGTGCCATGATTCGCCGAATGCGCAAGCGAACTAACTAACAAGGTGCTGCTAAGAACGGTATGATCCGGCAAAACCGCCGACTGGTCTGTATCTGAAGGCGGGGGTTTGGAAGGGCCTCCGGCTACTTCTCCTTCTGATTTTTCTCAAAATCTGAGGGAGAAGGCTGGGATGAGGGTGCGTCGGCTGACTGGCTTGTAATTGAAAGGCGGGAATTTGGAAGGGACTGGTCAGTCTCGGAATTCCCCCTCATCCCAACCCTTCTCCCCCAGTTTTGGGAAAAACTGGGGGAGAAGGGCTTTCAAGCGACCGATGGCCGGAAATGGCGAATCTTTGTCACAATCAGTTTGATGGACAACCAAGCACCTTTGCAGAACTGGGCCAAGAATCTTACTTATCACGCAAGATTAGTGGAGCATCCGACCTCGGTGGCCGAAGTTCAGGCAATTGTGCGGTCTTCGCCGCGAGTCAAAGCGTTAGGCTCACGGCATTCATTCAGCGATATCGCAGACACCGACGGGGTTCAGATATCTATGGACAGGCTCAATGCCATTCACCCCGTAGATCCTAGGACCAGCACGGTGACCGTGGAGGCGGGAGTGAATTACGGCCAGTTGTGTCCGGTTCTGGAGCAGCAAGGATTTGCTCTGCACAACCTAGCCTCTTTGCCTCATATTTCCGTGGTCGGGGCGTGCGCAACGGGAACTCATGGTTCGGGCGTGAAAAATCCTGGCTTGGCCGATTCGGTCTGTGGCCTAGAACTAGTTCGGGCCGATGGATCGATAATTCATCTGGACAGCACAAATTACCCAACGGAGTTTTTCGCGGCGGTCGTTGGCTTAGGAGCGCTCGGCGTGGTCACAAAAGTAACTCTAAGTGTCCAACCCTCTTTCCAGGTGCGCCAGAGCGTGTTCGATGATTTGCCATGGGTGCAACTTGAGGCCAATTGGAACCAGATCATGGCGGCTGCGTACAGCGTAAGTCTGTTTACCGACTGGCAAACCGAGAACTTCAACCAGGTTTGGGTCAAGTCCCTGGTTTCTGAACCCGGACCCGATGGCGAATCGGAATTCTTTGGGGCAAAGCCCGCCACTGGCCCTCGCCACCCGATACCCAGCCTGAGCAACACTCCGGCCGCGATGAACTGTACGGCCCAAATGGGAGTGCCCGGTGCCTGGTACGAGCGGTTGCCTCATTTCAGAATGGATTTCACCCCCAGTAGCGGCGAAGAACTTCAGACGGAGTATCTCATGCCGCGAGAATTAGCGATTGAAGCCTTACGAGCGGTGGGCACGCTCAAGGCCCAAATTGCTCCGTTGCTCCAGATCTGCGAGATTCGCACGATTGCCCGGGACGATTTTTGGATGAGCCCAAGTTATCAACGCGACTCGGTGGCCCTTCACTTTACGTGGAAGAAGTTGCCGGCTGAGGTCACCGCGCTCCTTCCGCAGATTGAGTCTTGCTTATCGCTTTTCCGCCCCCGACCGCACTGGGGAAAATTGTTCATGATGCCCGGCTCGGTGATCTCGGAGCGGTATGACCGGTTTAAGGATTTCTCTATTCTCCAAGCCAACTGGGATCCCGAAGGCAAGTACCGTAACGCATTCCTGACCCAGGTAGGGGTGACGGGTATTTAGGCTAAGATCATCCGCTTGTCGCCCCGTTGGCATACAATGAAGGCCCGAGTGGACTGACTAGTCAGACAACGCCCGCCCCGTCACTCGAACCCTAGTATGAGTATCCCACCTCCAAATCCCGTGATAAGCCCGGTGAAGTCGGTCGCCCGAAATCAGACGATTGAGGGGCTTCGGGGGTTTTCGGCGGGATTGGTGTTGCTGTTTCATGTGTACGAAATGGGGGCCAAGGCGGGAATGGTCCCGGTGCCCACTACTCAGCCGGGCCGAGATATCGTGGATAAGATTGGACCGTTTGGGGTGATGATTTTCTTCATGATCAGCGGGTTTGTAATCACCCAGAGTCTGGTCAAACACGGAAACGTTGGGGTTTTTCTCAAAAATCGAGCCCTGCGAATCTTTCCCGTTTTTGGGCTCCTCCACCTCATCATGTTCACCGCAGGACCCATTGCGGGATATGAATGGATGGGGGAAATCCGGCACGATCCGCGACTCTACGTGGAGCGGTTTACCGCGAATGCTCTGTTTGTTCCCGGAGTTTGGAACTACCCCATCGCGCAGAAAAACGCCTGGTCCCTCAGCTTTGAGGCGGTTTTCTACGTGCTTGCGTGTCTGGCGCTATTAACTTGTCGACCCTGGATGAATCGGGCTAAGAATCCCAATTTTAAGGTGGCAGTGGGTACGGCGTGGGTTTCGGGAGCTTTGTTCCTGGCGGGAGCGGGCTGGTTTCTGGCCACCAAATGGTTTGCCTGGTTCTTTGTGTTAGGTGCCGTTACGTATACCGCCCACCAGAAAACCCAAAAGCCCTTCTCCCGCCCTGGGCGGGCGAAGGGTTGGGAAGAGGGTGGGGCGGCTGCCGAGAATGTTGTAGGTTTGAGTTTGTCGTTGGAAGGGACAGTTGTCGGAACCGGAATTCCCCCTCACCTCGGTCCTCTCCCCCAGTTTCCGGAGAAACTGGGGGAGAGGAAGCCGGAAAGCCTTATCTCTCCTCCAATTTCGGGAGAAACTGAGGGAGAGGAAGCCGGTAAGCAATGGCTTAAACCGGGTTACGTCAAGATTCTCGGATTGGCTTCAGTTCCGCTCCTCGCTGCGTTTTTTGCCGGCTACGTTTATGCGGCTCCGGTGGCGCTGTTGTGCGGCTTCTTGTTCTTCTGCTCCATGGTCTGGGAGCAAGGGGCTATGAGCCGACTTTTACGGATGCCACCATTTCAGTTCCTGGGCCGAATCAGCTACAGCCTGTATCTTATCCACCCATTCTTGCTTGACCCCGCGCGCTCTTTGGTAACTAAACTTCACGGAAAGCTTCCGGGTCCGGTTGGGTTTGTCGCGTTCGCGGTTCTGGGAATCGCACTTGCGGTCTACGTTGCCAGCCTTTCTTACCAGTGGATTGAATTGCGATTCACCAAGTGGTTATCAGCGCGCCTGAGTCCACCGGCCGCCACGGCGTGAACCGCAACTGCGCCGGATCGTCAGGTCTTGTAGAATGTTTGGGTTGAAGCCAATCTCCACAGATGTAGCAATTATTGGCGCCGGTCCCGGCGGATCCACTTGCGGAAGCTACCTCCGAAAGTTTGGAGACAACGTTAAGGTCACCCTCTTTGAGCGCGACGTCTTTCCGCGCGATCATGTGGGCGAAAGTCAGTTGCCAATGATCAGCCGCTTCCTTCAGGAACTCGGAGTGTGGGAAAAGGTGGAAGCGGCTAACTTCCCCATTAAGATTGGTGCCACGTATAAATGGGGAAAAACCAAGGACCTGTGGGACTTTCACTTTGTGCCCGGCGGCAAATTTATGGACGAGCCTCGGCCGGGGAAGTACGACGGGCAAAGGACGCATACCGCCTTCCAAGTTGATCGCGCCATCTACGACCAGATATTGGCCGACCACGCACAAGAATTGGGCTGTTCAGTGCATTACAACGCCGGGGTCAAGGAGATTCGCCGAGACGGCGATCGCGTTACTGGTTTAGTTCTTGACGACGGCACGGAGGTGGAGGCCAAGGTCTACATCGACGCCTCGGGCCACTCCGGAATTCTGCGCCGAGCCATGGGAGTGGGAATCGAAGAGCCCAGCAAGCTTAGAAACGTGGCGTTCTGGGACTATTGGGAGAATGCGGATTGGGCGGTCACCGTCGGGGTCGGCGGCACCCGAGTTCAGGTGATGTCGGTGGGTTACGGGTGGCTCTGGTTCATTCCGCTGAGCCCAACGCGAACCTCGATTGGCCTCGTGTGTCCGGCGGACTATTACAAAGACAAAGGGCTTAAGGCGGCGAATCTATATCGCCAGGCCATAGAAGACGAACCCCGAATCAAGTCTCTCATTACCAACGCAAAGCCCGAAGGGAAGTTTGCCACCACCAAAGACTGGTCCTTTGTAGCGGAGCGAATGGCCGGTCCAAACTGGTATCTCGTCGGGGAATGCCTAGGCTTTGCCGACCCCATTCTCGCGGCAGGGCTCACGCTCACCCACACTTCGGCGCGCGAAGCCGCGTTTTCTATCCTGGAAAATTGGCGAGACGACTCTCCACCCGGTCACCATCAGTGGCTCACCGAGGAGTACGAGCGACGCAATCGCCGACGGGTTCTGCAGCACATTCGGTTTGCCGACTATTGGTACACCGCCAACGAGAACTTTAGCGAACTCAAAGAATACACCCGAGAAATCGCTCGAGATGCCGGGTTGGAACTGGATGCCGACAAGGCTTTTCAATGGCTAGGAACCGGCGGATTTATTGAAGAAGACATGGGTATCGGCGGAATTGGCTCAGTGGGTTTGGCCGGATTGCATCAAATTGCCAATCGATTTTCTCAAAAGCCATCCTCAGTGGCGGTGGATGGTTTCAACCTCTTCTTCCTCCAAATGGAGGGTGCGCAGGATCAGAATATGGCCAGTTACGATCTGGGGCGGGTTCTACCGATGCCCGCCCTGGCGAAGAACGGAAAGTTTTTGCCGATGCGCGGGTTGTTTGGGATGATCTTTGCCGGACTCCGAGAATCGCCCCGCGCCGACCACCTAGCGGCTTACCTTAGAAAAGGTTTTGCTCAGTTTGACGTGCCTTACGATGCGACGACCGAAACTTTGATCTTTAATTGCTTAGAGGCCATGGTGAGAGACGGCTGGGTAAAGCCCCAACGCTCCAACCAACTCGACGCGATTGACTATAAGATTCCCGAGGACACGGCTACAATTTCTCGAAACCGGGATTAGTCCGGCATCAGATCTCGGAAGGCTCCAAGCCACGGTTCGTAGCGCCGCCATCGTTCCACCGAAGACTTGTAGATGGGTTGCCTTACCTGCCAAAAGCTGGGCGTTTTTACGGATCGCTGATTGTGTTCGGGCCGAAGGCAGTTCTCATCCCATGCCAAGTCGCAGAATTCTAACATGCGATGAGTTTCGGCTTCCGGGTCCGCAATCAGATCTTCGTATCGCACCTCCATATACTGGTTTGCGGGTAAAACCTGCCGCCAGTGCTCGGCAAGCCTAAGCGTTTGTTGGTAAGCAAACGTAATGTTCTCTCGGTTGCCCACAAAGCTCGCCGAAGTATCCATGGGAGTCATCCAGATAGAGAGGGCCACATCCACGGGGTGACGCTTAATGTGAAGAATTTTCGCGTGAGGAAAGGCAAGGTGAATGAGCCCGGTGGCCAAAATGTTAGCGGGGTTTTTATCTACTACCCGGGAAAACCCGGACGAGGTCTGCGTGAGAATCTGCAAATACTCATGGGACGCTTTAGAAACTTCTCGCAACTCCACTCGGTGTTGGGCAAAGTCTACGCAACGCGGCTCATTTTTCACCCAGAACGGTAATTCGCCCGCCCCGCCCACGTCGCGGTGGCAAGAAAGTATTTGCTCAGCCAGGGTGGTCCCGCATCGCATCATGCCGACCACGAAAAGGGGAACCGTTGATGGGTTTCTTGCCGGGTCGGGTTTGGCTAACCGATCACTTGTGAAAATCCTCTGCCGCTCATCAACCAGAGCCTGAAATTCTTCGCGGTCAAATCCCGGATTCCCTTGCAGACTTTGTCGGTTGAGCTGGTTGGCTTGGTCAAAGTGGTGAATTGCAGACTCGTAGTGACCGAGGTTGTCATAAGCCTTTCCCAGCGCGTAATGTAGGTAGCGGCGATCATCGTTAGTGAGTTCAGGTTGAGCGAGCAGTGCCTCCATCTGGCCGACCAACGGACGATCTGACTCCTGAATTCGCTTGGCGGAAACGATCGCAAAGTACGGAAAACCTTGCTGGGGTTTTGCGGCTATAGACTGCTGGAGATCGCGAATCGCGGCGTCAAATCCACCCAGCCTAATCAGTGACCGCGCGCGTTGGTTGGGAATCATGGCTGGGTCAGTGGCCAGTAAGGATGCGGCGGCCCATTCGGAATCCGCGGCCCCAGCTTCGCCAGATTCCATGAGGGCTTGAGCGAGCACGGCATGCGCGGTGGCTGAATTTGGATCTCGCTTCACCGCCCGCCTTCCGTACTTTAAGGCGTCATCGGTCAGTCCGGATCGGAGTTGGATGGAAGCGAGACTAGAAAGGCTCTCCGCGCTGGGGGCCAACAGTACCGCCTGTTTCATGGCGATGGCCGCTTCGTCATCTCGAGAGAGTTCAGCGAGAATGGTGCCGCAGGCGTAATGGAGGGTGCCTTCATTGGGCATCAAAGAAGAGGCTCGTTGGAAACACGCGAGGGCTTCGGTTAATCGGCCTTGCGCATAGTAGGCTCGCCCCAAGTTGTTAAAGGAGTTTGGGTCTTGCGGGGCTTGTTTGAGGGCTCGTTCCGCAAAGGTTGAGGCTTCTTCGAGGTTTCCCGTTTCCAAAAGCATGCCCGCCAACCAACTGAGGGCGGGTCCCCAATTTGGATCAATTTCGATGACGCGGCGCATGTTGGCAATAGCATCTACGGGTCGGCCTTGCTCTTGGGCCAAGATCCCCAGGGCAAAGTTCGCCTGCACGTGAGTCGGGTTGAGTGAGATCGCGTGTTGGCACACGGAAACCGCCTCATCAAGGCGTCCTTGCTGCCGAGCCGCCCACGCCTGATCCAGTAATTTTCCGACTTCTGCCGACATTTGGTTCCGTACTGCTCGGCCGGAGCCGGTGGCAGATTCTAGATCATTCGGATGGTCGTGGGATGGCCCGGGCAGTCATATACATTTAGTCGGGCTCCTTTAGGCCCATTTCATCAGTATTGGGTGTATCGATCTAATGTAAAGGAGGCGCTGATCGCCAACGCAATTCACCCGGTCGAGGTCTAATTAAACGCACATGACCTTCCGTTGTCCCGGCAGGGACTATCCCTGAGTAGCCTGGCATAAGTTCTGGGGCCATGCCAGGATCTGTGAGCAAAGAAGGCTGTTCCCCGGCAGGGGAACTAGAATCTATCAAGTGCCTACAACTCATTCGAGTTTGAGCTATCACATCGTATTCTCAACAAGAATCACGCGCTAAATATTCACGCAGAAAACTGAGGACGGCTCCACGAATACCTGAAAGGTATTTGAAGGGGGCTGGTTGCATTTTGGCAGGCCACCGGCAGAACGTAGGACTACGTACACCTCCTCGTAGGGGCAGTCGGCGCGGTCGTCCGACAAATAACCGCTGTGCGGTTTTGCTTACAACCTGATCGCTCATTCACACCAATTGTCTCATATCGGATTTCTTGAATGGTGAGGTTGAAACCGGTGCATGCGCATCGTTTTCGAAATAGTTCGAAGCTTTTTCTGAAAAATATGGGGGAATAATCCCATATTCATGTAAATCGGCCAAAAGTGTCGTATGATCTAAGCGCTTAGATGGTGCGAAGTAGCATGATCACAATGAAGGATATAGCTAAGGCGAGCGGGGTTTCCACTGCGACAGTGTCGTATGTGGTGAACAATGGCCCCCGCTCGGTTTTGCCAGAAACTCGAGACCGAATCCTCACGGTGATGAATCAGCTAGGCTATCACCCTAACGCAGCGGCTCGTAGCCTCATGGGAAAACGAACGCAAACTTTCGGCATCGTTCTTCCTCATGTCGGCATTGAACCGGTTAATAATCAATACTTCTCCACCGTTCTGAGCGGGATCATTGACGTAGCTTCTGAACGGAAGCAGGTGACCATGCTGTTCACGGGCATGACCTGGGAAGAAGTGGTTCAGAATGTGCCTCAGTTCAGCGACGGCCGATGCGATGGATTTGTTTTTCTTGCCCCCCCCGCGGGCTCTAGGTTCCCCGTAGAACTTGGGCATCGAAAGAAGCCGGTTGTACTGGTAGGTACTCGGGCCGAGGGTCTTCTTGTCAACACGGTGGACTGCGAAAACGTAAAAGGGGCTAGGTTGGCGGTGCGACACTTGGTGGAATTGGGTCATCAAAGAATTGCGTTTATCACCGGTGATGTGCGGTCTACTAGTTCGCCGGAGCGCTTTGAGGGCTATCAAAGGGAGTTGAAAGGTGCGGCGATTAGCTTCAACCGCGATTGGGTCATCAAGGGCGGTTACTCAGCTAACGAAGCCACAGAGGCCGCGAAAAGCATGATAGCGTTACACAAAGATGCCGGAATTACCGCCGTAGTCTGCGCCCATGATTCGATTGCGGAGGTTGTTTACCATGCCGCCGCGCAGGCCGGAGTGTGCATTCCCAAAGATCTCTCCGTCACCGGGTTTGATGATTTGCCCTTCACCGCCGGAATGCAACCTTCGCTTACCACCGTTCATCAGCCATTACGTCAGATTGGGGCTACAGCGGCACGAACCTTGCTAGACCTTATTGATGACAGCAACGTTGAGCCGCACGAAAGGCTCTTTGATGTTCATCTCGTGGTTCGATGTTCTACTGCCGCGCCTCCCGCAACAAACTAGATTTATTCCCTCTCGTCAACCGTTCCGCAAGGACCTTATATTCAATGGAGAATCCTAATGCATCTTAAGAAAGCATTCACCCTCATCGAGCTCCTCGTAGTTATCGCCATTATCGCGATTCTCGCCGCCATCTTGTTCCCGGTTTTCGCTCAAGCGAAAACAGCGGCCAAGGCAGTTGCAGACCTCTCCAATATCAAGCAAATCGGCACGGCCATGGTGATGTACACCAATGACTATGACGATCGCTACTCATTTGGTATTCCTCACGACTGGTCGGGCGATCCAGGTTGGGGTAGCCATTCCCTCAGCTGGACCTACAACCTCCAACCGTACAGCAAATCTCTCGCGTTGTTCCGCAGCCCGCTAGAGACCAGTTCTAAGATGGGTGCCACCTGGGCCGGTACGCCGGTTTCTTACGCGCTCAACGGTTTTACGGTTCCTAATGCCGCTGCCGCCGCTAACATGGACCCCACTGTTGTGGCCCCAGACGATTGGGAAGGCCGATGCTTCAAGGATGCCTTCACAAACACGCAAGATTGTACACTTCGTGGATTTGGAGCGCCCTACTCTCAGATCACCGGGGAAGCGGGTGGTGGTGAGTTGAATACAGCATCGTTGACAAGCTCTCAGGTTACTAAGCCTTCCGAAAGCATTGTGATTGCAACCAAGTTCAACGGCGATGCTATTAAGTGGAGCGGCGGAACGGGCAACCAGATTGACTTCCAATGCGGTGGTATTTTCGAAGCCGTTCCTACAACGGACGGAAGTCGTACCTACGACCTCGATTGGTGCGGCGGCGCTCAGATCCCCAACGGTCTGCGCGACGTTGACAACAAGACGCCTCAGGGCCGATACGGTGCAGTGAGCCAGACCAAGCAGGGTCAATCCAACTTCTCAATGGGCGACACGCACGCCAAGTCTCTGCAAATCGCATCAACGAACCCGAATCCAGATAAGGATCCCGCAAAGAACATGTGGGACGCTCTCCGACCTTAATCTAGTCCCCTAGATTAAGTAAAGGTCGCCGGAAACGGCGACCCCCGACATGCCTCGTGTGGATTTTTTCCATACGAGGCACTTTAAGCGTACATTAAAACATGAAGTTATCAAATACAATTTTAGGTCTTTCGTTGTTAGTAGGTGGTGTGCTCGCAGGATGCGGAGACAGTACTGATATGACAAAGGCGGAGTTGGACAAGGCCAAAACTGGCGCTGCTCCCATGACAGATGCTCAAAAGGCGGCCGTAGCCGACACGATGGCCAAAGGTGGAGCCGCCGCCGCAAACACAGACCAAGCCTGGGCAAAGGCGAATCCAGACAAGCTGCCCGCCGTAAATGCCTCTCGAGCCAAGCGAGGCTTGCCGCCCCTGGGTACCGGTAACTAACCTTCACGGCCATGAAAACCAATCAACTTCTTGCGTTCGCATTAATCGTGTGTTCTGTCGCCCTCGTCGGGTGTGAAAACGACATCAGCATGACCCAGGCCGAGATTGACGCAAGCAAACATCATCCCCCCATGACGGTAGCCCAACGTACTGCCATGGGGGAGGCGATGGCTAAGGGTGGCGTGGCGGCGAAGAATCAAGAGCAAACGTGGGCATCTGCCCACGTTGATCTGTTACCCGCGGTGAACAAGTCGAGAGCCAAACGCGGCTTCGCGCCGCTGGTGCCGTGACCCGACGGGGCTGAGCTACGTTTGACTCGGGATCAGTGATTCATCGGAGATGACAGATAGGTTTCCTTTCTGATCCGAGGGATATCTTTTCCCCACTGACCCCCTGTCACGCGCTATTCACCCAACCCGTTCGGCGAAGCCGGTAGCCTCGGGATGACCGTGCCCGAGTCCGGGTGTTTTGAGGTGATTTCGTGGCACCCGGACGTCGGCACGGTCATCCGACGACTACCGGCTACGCCGTCGAATCCCAAGTGGGTCAAATAAGTTGATGCCCCTACAGGGGCACTAGAATCTAGCAATTGACTTGTCGGGAAGAAAATGTTTGGACCGGGACGAGCCCTCCCCTGTCCCAGTAGGGACTTTCTCCCAGTAGCCTGGCATAAGCGCTGGCGCCATGCCAGGAACGGTAAGCAACAAGTTAGTTCCCCGGCAGGGGCACTAGAATCTACCAAATGCCTAAAATTCACTCGAGCTTGAGCTATCACATCGTATTCTCAACTAAGAACGATCCTCGATATCTTGATTGAAAGGTTCTGGTGCCCCTGCCGGAGAACTTAGCCTGAACGCAACTTACCTGGCATGGCGCGAGAGCTTATGCCAGGCTACTCAGGGAGAGTCCCTGCCGGGACAACAGAAGGTCATGTACGTTTAGTTATGCCTCGACAGGTTGAATTGCCTTGGCGGTCTGCGCCTCCTTTACATTAGATCGACACACCCAAGACCAATGAAACGGACCTGCATGAGCTTACCTAAATGTATATGAGACAATCCTTCACACTTCCATAACCGCCGCCGCCCGATCTTTGAACGTGAGGACTGGGCGTTTTTTGTTGAATTTGGTCGTCACCCATCCCTCCACGATCATGGATTCCAGGACTTCATAGGCCGCAAACATGCCTTCGTCAATATTGGGAAATCGGCTTGATTCTAACGTTTGTTTGATCAACTGATACACCCGCATCGCATCCGACTCTTTGTTCACCGCGCCGATGACCACGCCATACATGCCGTTCAGCGGCAATGCATTCTTATTTCGCCTATAGCACCGGGTGGGTTGGATCCTTCCGTTTTGCATAATCGCGAGTTCGGTTAGGTGTGCGCCGGCAAGATTCATCCGGAATTCGTTTTTAGACAGGATGTGCCACTCCAGGGTTTCATCGGTTAAGCGCTCCGTAAAGTTCTTTACCGACGCGAACCGATAGGTGCCCTTCATGGCAAACGACTGATTCTCGCCCGCAAACCCTCCCGTACTGAGCCATCGAAAGGCCTCTTTGGCATTGAGCGTGAGGCCCGCATGCTTGGCGATCTCGGCACAATTTTCTTTCAAATCGGTAAAGCAACCGTTTGAGGAGTACCAGAAATCGGCAAAGCGAATGTGGTGCTGAATCTGTTCGCGATGGCTCGTATCGTATTCCTGGCGAATCCAATCAGCGTCCAGTTCGCCTCGATTTAGCTCAAGGATTGAGTAGGCAACCCGCCGAGCTCCGGTTTGGGCGAGAGTCATTCCCGCGGAGAGAATGGGGTCGGCAAATCCGCACGCGTCACCGGTGAGGAACCAGTTGGGGCCCACAATTCGATTGGCCACATAGCTCCAGTCGTTGGTAGAAGACAGAATGCATTCTCTTTTGGCTTTCGCAATGAGGTTCTTGATCCTTGGTTCGGCTTGAACCGCTTCCAGATAAATCTCTTCGGGTTTCTTTCCTAAAGCCTTATATCGATCTGCGGGCATGACCAAGCCAATGGATGTACGAGTAGGCCCGATAGGGATAAACCAGATCCAGCCCCAACTAAGGCTCAGTACCTGGATGCGAGTGCCTCCGGTTCCTACAGATTCTGCCCAATCGGCGTCTTGCCAGTAATCCCAAATCGCAATGTTTCTTAGGGTAGTGGGAGCATCAATCTCTACTCCCATTTTACGTCGAAGCAAAGCCGAGGCTCCAGTGGCATCTACATAATGCTTTGCCGTGAGCTGATCGCATCCTTCTAAGGGAGTTCCGGTCAGAGCTTCTTTGGCTTGGGCGGAGAATTTTATGCGCTTGACCCAGTAATCCTGGGCTTCAATATCATCAACTTTAACCTGTTCGTAAACTTGGCAGCCTAGCTCCTTGGCGTGGTCAAGCAAAATTTTGTCGTACACCGCACGATCTACTTGGAATGCGGTCTCTTCTCGTTGTCCCCTGAATTGCGCCGGTCGTGGTTCGTCCTTAAATGGGCGCAGCAGAAAATCGAATTTCCAAAGCCCTTTTGTGTTGCCCCACCGGTACGTGGCTCCTACTTTAATCGGGAAGTTAGCCGCTTCCACCTTATCCCATACTCCCATTTCGTGAAGGATTAAGGATATGGCGGGTAATTGGCTTTCTCCTACATGTTCTCGTGGGAAGGATTCTCGTTCTAGAATCACCACATTAAGGGAAGGATCATACTTCTTTAGCAAAGAAGCGGTGGTAGTCCCCGCGGGACCTCCACCGATGATCGCGACATCGCAATCGTAAGCCTTAGGCACTCCTGCATTTTACCAATTGTCAGTCGATCTTTAACGTAGTCGCGGCCCAAACTGGTCGGAAGGAATGGGATGAAACCCTTGCTTGTAGACCTCCGAATCTTGAGGAGGCTGACCGTCTTGATCCAGCTTAACCGTTATGAAGCGACCGGTTCCATCGTCACCAAAGGGAAGAGGGCCCTTGGGCGTTGCGTAGAGCATTCCGGTGAGCAAAACGTCTCGCTTGAGCCAGTTAGCCACCACCAGCGGGGCGTCGGTTGGATTGGCGACTACCAGGTTGCGCTCAAACCGAATTGGCCCTTGTTGATCATCTCGCTGGCGAATGAGTTGCCCTTCGGTTTTAGCGTAAGCAAATATGTTGTTCTTAACCAAGTTGTGCCCGCCATAGTGAATGTGGAACCCCCCAGTTTTGGTGTGCAGGACGATGTTGTTTTCCACCGTCCATCCGGTAGAGCCTTCATCCAGGTAGATGCCCCAGCCACCATAGCCGCGGGCCTGAATGTTTTGAATTCGGTTATTGTAAATTTGACTACCCGGTTGTTTGCCTAGCACATAAATGCCGCCCAGATCGGAGAGTTGGTTCTGTCCGATATCAGAAATATCGTTGAAGGCAATAAAATTGTTTTTTGCTGAAGTGTCTCGGAAACCCCAATCCCAACCCACCGAAATCCCCGTGTAGTAGAAGTCTTGAATCTGGTTATAAATAATTTGGTTGCCTCCACTAAGGCCAACCCAAATGCCTTCTCCACTTGCAAATAGCCGTCCGCCCGCACGGATGGAGCAATCTGCCACCGTCGTTGCCTGTGTTCCGTGGCCAAGCTTAACTCCGCCCCCTCCCAGGTCTTGCATAAGGGTTCGTTCTACCCGACATCCTTTGGAATGGCCTAACACTTCCAACGCATAAGATCCGACGTGTTGGATTTGGCAATGTGAGATGACAGGGTTCACGCAGTTTGTGAGCTGCACGGCACCGGTGACGTTAACCGCCGCCTGAATGTCACCCGAACTGTCCGCCGGCAACGTGTATTCTGAATATCGAAAATCTACGTTCTCAATCGTCGTATTATTCGAACCATTCAACTGCAACAGAGCGGGGATTCGGGGTGCGTACGCCACGAGTCGATCCATTCTCTGCCCGGCCTTTGGAAAGTAGTAAAGCTGATGGGTGGGCTTATTGTGGTACCACTGGCCAGGGGTGTGCAGCGCTTCGGCCACGTTTACTATCGTATACGGTGCGGCTTGCCCGGAATAGTCATCCGCGAGTTTGAACACGCTTTTCTTGGCAAACTTCACCACCCCATTGGATGGGTCAATGTCGGCAATTGGCAGTCGAGAAGTCACCCAGTAATGGTGCGCCACCAGCTCTACGTCCGCGAGATTTTGCCATTTGGGGTTAAGGTC
Organism: Fimbriimonadales bacterium; assembly: GCA_038212035.1. GTDB lineage: Bacteria > Armatimonadota > Fimbriimonadia > Fimbriimonadales > Fimbriimonadaceae > Fimbriimonas. Next base: position 23,123 of record JBBQUZ010000025.1, on the reverse strand, counting down.
GCCGGGTTTGAATCTGGCGGAGGACTGGCCTTCGTTCCAGGGTGCTTTAGCGTCTGCATCATTGGCATAGCCCGCAAAATTATAAAATCCAGATTCGGGGATCTGAGTTCGGGGCGCTCTAAATCCACTTTTCCCGATGAAAAGTTCACGGAAATCGGGCCCTTCGGGCACGTTGGTGACCCATACGCTGTGGCCGTTGAATTCGGCTTTACGCCAGTTTTTAAGTTCAGTGGCTCCACTGATGGTAGCGGGACCCACAAACTTTACTCCGCTGACTTCTGGTCCTAGCACGAGTGCCTTGGTGAGATGAAATGTCCCACTAAGTTTCACGGTGACGGCAGGTCGCTGTGGGCCGGTCGGAAGGGTTCTCAGTACGGCTTGAACCCCGTCAATTGTCGCAAACGGGGCCCGCGCCGTCCCTGGATTCGTATCCCGTCCGTTGGGTGATACATAAAAAGTCATTGGAATCGCAAGCAGCAATGACGCAACCATAAATGCATCTTAGCCAATGTGTTGACTACGAGGAGTGTGAGGCATTCAACGTATGACGGTATTCACGAGACACCAACCACCCAGACGTCCGAACAGTTGTCCGCCAGCGACCCGCTTTGCGGTGCCTGAAAGGGCCACATTCAACACCATTATTTACATTGGAGAAGCCAGCTGAATTCTTTCGGCGAGTTGGCCGGCCAAGCCTATGAACTCCGTCCCGTCCTTGTCTAACCAATCCAGCATCTGCTTTATGCTTCCGGTAGCCAGGCAAATGCTGGTATCTGCGGCTCCATAATATAGGTACAAAGTGTCGCCATCTTCGCCGATGGTGTAACCGCAAGGGAACACGGCGTAGCCTACATCACCGGTAATTTCGTAATCTGCTGCTGGGCCAAACATCCAAGATTGGCAGCGTTTAAGGCACTTTTCCGGATGGTCTATGTCAAACAGGGCAAGCCCAATTCGGTAGAGTGAACCGGCCGCATGATGGCGTACGCCGTGGTACAGCACCAACCAACCGCGATCGGTTTCTATAGGAGGCGGTGACAACCCAATCTTGTTGGCATCCCACCAGCTACCCCGTCGCGCGGGCAGAAACATCATGTGACCGCCCCAATTTCGGAGATCAGGCGAGAACGAGATTGACATGTTAGACCCGGCATCCGTTGTGGGTCGGTGAATTAACGCGTACTCGCCGTTAAAACGGCGCGGTAGGAGCGCGGCGTCTTTGTCGTCGGGTTGCATGGCCAACCCGTAGCGCTCAAAATGCCGGAAGTCCTTGGTGGAGGCAATGGCCACACCGGGTCCAGATTTTCCGAAGGCGGTGTAAGCAATGAGGTAGTCACCAATTTCTGGCACAAAAGTGATGCGCGGATCTTCAACACCCCAAAGCTCCTCTGGATAGTTCATCGGATCTGCGCAGAACGTGGGTTCTTGGTCGATCACCCAATCGTCCACTCCGTTGGCCGATCTTGCCGCGCACAGGTGCGAAATCCCCCGTCGGTCTTCAACTCGACAAAGCAATAATGTGGTCCCGTCTGCTAACTTTGTGGCTCCCGGATTAAAAACCGTGTGAATAGGATACGGCCAATCTGCCGCAGTTAGAATTGGATTTCGAGGGTGCCGTTCCAGCAAGATTTTGTATTTGTTGTTTTTCATATCAGCTTTACGGTGCCAGGGACTATGCGAGGGGAATCTTTACTCAATTGTTTTTTTGCAAAGGCGGTGTCGACTGCTGCCTTTGAAGAGTGACGGTTAACCTGTGCCATCAGTGCCTCATCGATTTGCAATTCAGCCAGCGCCAGGTGGAAAGATAAAGTGGATTCTGCCCCCTGATTGAGGTTTACGCGCTGATCGTGGAGGCCGTCGCAACAGCCTCCGCTATTTTCGTCGTAAAGCGGTTGACTGAGCATGTTTTCACCCATGAACCAACGAAATACCCAGTGAGCGTGCTTCCGCCATTCTGTGCGGTGACTCACCTGGGACGCAGAAAGGCATGCGGACACCGTAGCGACTGCCTCGATGGGTTGCTGATCATAATACGATCTCGTCTGATTGCGCACATAGAACTCCTGCGATCCGACTGGTGCAAATGAACCTTGGGGAGACGTTTGCACGTGGATAAGCCACCGCAGGCTTTGGATCCCCGCCTGGATCATGGGTGATTCTCCCATCACCTGGCCCGCAACGATGAGCGCCTGAGGTAACCGAGCGTTGCCGTACGTGAGTGATTGCTCAAACCACGGCCAATCCTTCTCATCTTGTTGAGTGGTGAACTCAGAAAAAAGCCTGTCCGCCATCGATCGCAAAAGGCTGAGCGCGGCCAGATTGTTGGGGAATGCCTTAAGGTACGCATCACAACCCAAAATCGCGTAGGCCCAGGTTCTTAAACTGGTGGTTTGATAAATGGGTGGAAGGGCTTCATCGAACAATGCCTGAGCCAATCCCCGCCGATTTCTGTCTCTTGACCTGTGCACAACGGTTCCTAACGCCCAGAGGGTTCGGCCCTGAGAATCTTCTGAACCGGCCTCCTCTAGCCAAGTTCGGTCGTAACTCATGAAGTTTCTAAACCGTCGATTTTCTAGATTGAAGGCATCCAAGACAAAAGATAGGTATCGGCTTTGGAGAAGGGAGAGTTGGGAGGACAGAGGGCGATTGTGTTCTAACAGCGCGGTGAGCAGAAGTGCCCGGGAATTGTCATCCACACAGTAACCCTCAGCTCGATTGGGAATTGTAAACTTAGAGTGCTGGAGAATTCCAGTATCGTCGGTAAGGTCGCCTAAGTGGGTGAAATGTACGGCGGGAAGTTCTATGGACGCGGATGGATCTATTATCAAGTTGCGTATCCGATGAGAAGAATCATGCTTAGCCTGCTGAAAGCACTCTAGATAGCGTTTTCCTACTTGGGGCCATAGCATTGATTTGCAATATTCTACTGCTCTCTGGCCCATTTCAAGTCGAACTTTTGGACTCTCATAGAGCATTAACACCGCATCAGCAATCGCTTCACTATCTTGAAAGGGTACAAGAACTCCGCGACCATCCGAGAGTAATTCTTCTGCGTAAATGTATGGAGTTGAAATCACGGCTTTACCCGCACCAAGCGCATAGGCTAATGTGCCAGAAGTGATCTGTCTTGCGTTAAGGTAAGGCGTTACATAAAAGTCCATTGCCCCCAAATAGTCAACGAGTTCGTCACTGGAGACAAATCTATCAATGAACCGCACGTTATCTTCCACGCCTAACTCTCGGGCAAGATTCTCGAGGCTAGACCTATAAGATTCCCCTGCCGTTGCCCGAATATTTGGATGAGTTGCACCCACCACAACGTAAGTGGCTCCCGGAAGGGCCTCCAGAATTTTTGGCATTGCCCGGATCACGTACTGCACGCCCTTATCCGGAGAAAGCAACCCAAATGTGAGGATCATTGGGCCAGAGATGTTTAGGCTCTCCCTGAATTGAGTGTTTGCCACCGTGGAAATGTCCGGGATGCCGTGCGGAATGAGGTCAATTTTTTCTGAGGGAACGCCGTGCACCTGGTTTAGAATGCGAACCGCAGTTTCACTCATCACAACAATTCGCTCCGAATATTTCAGCAGGTCGTTCATAACCACCCGCTGGGACGGCGTGGGATCCTGCAACACGGTATGTAGCGTAGTGACAATGGGCATCTTGGCTTCTCTTACCAAGTTCATCAAGTAGATGCCATCGTCTCCACCAAATATGCCGTACTCGTGTTGGATGGAGAGAACGTCGTATCCCGTGCGATTAATGAAGTTTGCTGCCGGTCGGTAAGCCGATTGTTCAGTCTCTGATATTTCGTAGGCTACGGTGTCTGCATAATTGTAGTCCGATTTGTCGCTAACTGCAATGGAGGCAATGTGCAGGTCTTTATCTACCAAAGATAGAGCATGGTAAAGATTTTCCGTGAACGTAGCAATTCCGCATTGTCGTGGAACATATGTTCCAAGTATTGCAATATTCCGTAAAGAGTGTGCGTAGTGTCTATGTCCTTGAAATATGCTTATAGTTCACTATACCATGGCACTGTCGTTGTAGTGGCGGAGGTTTAGTGAATTGTCGTGTTTCGGGTATCGAACAAAGTGGAATGGTTACGGTTTAGGAACTTGTTTAGTCGTTTAAATGCTGTTAGGCTAAACATGTACACATAACCTATCGCTTTGACTTTATGTACGCAATCCAAAGGGTTGGTTGAGAATTTTTCCAAAGAGAAATTATTTTCATTAGTCTGCAGGGGGTGGAGCATCTTGTGCTTTCGACCGCTAGGCGATTTCACGGCCAAAAACTACGAAATGGAGTTTGGATGGTCCCAGATACTGACTTGAGGCCAGTCGAAGTGAGCGTCATCTCATGAATATCTGGAATCAGAAAACAGGAGAGTCTCTGATACCCCATAAAGCGCTAGGCCTCATCAAGTTTTCGGGATAGCCAAAATTCCCTCGGTTGATGTCCAATATCCGGTGTCAAACTGCAAGCATGTCTGAGCTGAACGGCCTGTTGCGCCATGTCAATATTCTGCAGGGAACAGATTCCCATCACGGGTTTTCTAAGGGGAATACGTTGCCGCTGGTGGCTTTGCCGTTTGGGATGAACCACTGGAGTGCCCAGACCACCGATTCCAGTAATTGGTTTTTTTCACCGCAACATCAAACGCTTCAGGGCATTCGCTGTACTCATCAGCCTTCGCCTTGGATGGGTGATTACGGTCATTTCACGGTGATGGCTAACACAGGCGCAGTGCCCCATCTCTCCGCTTGGCGGAGAGCGCGCAGCTACGTGGGAGAGTTCCATGCGCATCGGTTCCGTGCTGAACTGTTAAATGACGGGACGGTTATCGAGATGGCGCCCACGGAGCGCGGCGCGATTTTTCGATTCCTATTCAAAAACGGAATCGGTCGCGTGATCTTTGAACCGTGTAGCGGGATTTCTCGGGTGCAAATTGTTGACGACCGCACGGTAACGGGTTGGGTGAGCGGTAATTCCGGCGGAGTTACAGAGGGGTTTGCCCACTACTTTGTGGCGCGGTTTGATCGACCCGCCGATTCTTTCCTGACGTTCATGGGAGACAATCTCTGGTTGGAAGATCAAGGCGAGAAGCTGGGATTCATGGCTGAGTTTAGCGGGGACGTCTTGATGAGAATTGCCACTTCTTTCATCTCGGTTGAACAAGCCGATAGAAATTTGCAACTCGAACTCGGAGGAACATTTCAAGAAGTAGCCGACCAAGCGGAAGTCACATGGGAAGCGGCCCTGGGCCGTATCACCGTAGAGTCTGAAGACGATCAGAAGCTAAAGACCTTCTACTCCTGCCTGTACCGAACGCAACTCTTTCCCCGAATCTGGCACGAGCTCAAACCGGATGGTTCGCTCTATCATCGCAGCCCGTTTAGCGGGGAGATTCACGATGGCCCGCTATACACCGACAACGGTTTCTGGGATACCTTCCGCACGGTCTACCCGCTCTTTGCCCTCCTCCAGCCCGATAGGCTGGCCCAGATCCTTCAGGGTTGGGTGAATGCGTACAAGGAGGGAGGCTGGTTCCCTCAGTGGGCCTCTCCGGGCTACCGGGCTTGCATGGTGGGAACCCATATTGATGCGGTCATCGCCGATGCGGTGGCGCGTGGGGTCACCGACTTTGACGTTGAAACCGCGTTTGAAGGGATGCTTAAGCATGCGCACACGGTGGGAGACCCATCTGGGGCGTGGGGCCGAATTGGCATTGAGGAATATCGGGAGAAGGGGCTTGTGAGTACGGCTCATCACGAATCGGTGGCTCGATCTCTGGACTATGCGTACGACGATTGGTGCATTTTGCAGGTCGCCCAACATCTGGACCGTGAGGTCAACACGCTCCAATCATCCACGCTGACTTACGTCAACCTCTATGATCCGTCGGTGGGATTCATGCGCGCCAAGAATCCCGATGGGTCTTGGTTAGAGCCATGGGACGAATTCCACTGGGGGAACCCTTACGTAGAAGGCGGGCCATGGCAATCCAGCTGGGCGGTTCAGCATGATCCGGCCGGACTTATGCATCTGATGGGAGGCGAAACAAAGTTCGTGCGTAAGTTAGAAAGTCTTCTTACCACTCCGCCGTATTACACAACCGGTGCCTACGGTTTTGAAATCCACGAGATGACCGAGTTGGCGATGGGCGGGGCGGGGCAGTATGCCCATTCAAATCAGCCGGTTCACCATGTGCTGTACTTCTTCAATGTTGCGGGACAACCGTGGCGAACCCAATGGGAGGTCCGCCGCGTGATGGATCGGATGTACTCCCCCTCCCGCTTGCCGGGTGATGAAGACAACGGGGAGATGTCCGCGTGGTACGTTCTCTCCGCATTGGGTATTTATCCCTTAACGCCGGGCCATGGGTCTTGGACCCTGGGGTCACCGCTATTTAACCACGCTTCCATTCACTTACTAAACGGAAAGACCTTCGAGGTCTCCGCTTCCAATAACAGCGACCTGAATGTGTTTGTCACCGAAGCCGTTTTGAACGGTCAGCCCCTCAATCGGCTTTGGATGACCCACCAAGAGGTGACCAGTGGCGGTACGCTCACTTTCAAAATGGATAGGGAACCTAACGAAGCGATTGTCCCAGCCTCTGGCCGACCCTATTCGCAGTCCAAGTATTAAGAGATGTTTCGTCTCTCGCTACCCAGAAATTATTACCGATCATGATTATCCCCATTGCTTTGCTCACGATGATGGTTTCGTCACCCACGATCGACCTAAAAATCGACCTCCGTCGACCGGGTATTGAGGTGAGTAAGACGCTTTACGGCGCGTTCTTTGAGGAAATCAATCACGCGGGAGATGGAGGGATTTATTCCGAACTGCTTCAGAACCGTGGGTTTGAACGCGGGGCAAACGGTTCGGCGGCACCAGAGTGGTTGGCCGTTGAGGGTACCGCTACTCTCGATGGCGATAATCCGTTCAACGAGGCCAAGCCGAGATCGCTAAAGTTGAAGGGTAGCGTGGTGAACAAGGGGTATTGGGGAATCTCGCTGGTCAAGGGCGAGTCCTATAAGTTGGTGGCCTGGGCAAAAGGGAGCGGTAGCCTCACGGTGGCATTGGGTTCCACGCGGGGTGAACTTGGTCCGTTGAATTCCACTTGGAAAAAATATGAATTCCAAGTGACTCCCCAAGAAACCGATGCGGCCGCGCAACTTAAAGTTAACAGCAACGGAAGAACCGCGTGGATTGGCTTTGCTTCGTTGATGCCGATCAACGCCTCGGCCGGTGCCCCGATGCGAGCCGACCTGGCCACATGGGTGAACAACATGCACCCAGCCTTTCTGAGATTTCCCGGGGGCTGCTTTGTGGAAGGTCAAGACTTTGACCGCGCCTGGAACTGGCGACTGACCATCGGGCCAATTGAGCAACGGCCCGGCAAAGATTGGCGTTTCTGGGGCTATTCCTCTACCGACGGTCTCGGTTTTCACGAATACCTTCAGTGGTGCGAAGACATGGGTTGCGCCGCCTTGTTTGTAACCAACTGTGGAATGACTCACGGTCCTTACACCCCAATGGACAAGATGGACGCCGTGGTGAAAGACGCCGTTGATGCCATTGAGTACGCCAATGGCCCCGTGACATCAACCTACGGTGCCTTAAGGGCCAAGAATGGACATCCAAAGCCATTTAATTTAAAGTTTGTGGAAATTGGAAACGAGAACGGTGGTCCGATTTACAATCAGCACTACACTCTTATTGCAAAGGCAATCAAAACTCGGTTTCCGCAGATTCAGCTTGTTGCGTGCGTTTGGGGCGGCGTTCCTACTTCGTATCCCTTGGAACTGATAGATGAACACTACTATTCAGACCCTACATTCTTCTGGTCGCAAATTCATAAATATGACACTTATGATCGTAAGGGACCAAAAGTTTACGTAGGTGAATATGCCGTAACGAACGGTTGTGGACAAGGAAACCTGGCTGCCGCACTCGGCGAAGCAGCATTTATGACGGGAATGGAACGCAATTCAGACGTGGTCAAGATGGCATCTTACGCGCCGCTATTTGTTAATGTAAACAACAAACAGTGGAATCCTAATGCAATTGTATTTGATAACCACCAGAGTTACGGAACTCCGTCGTACTGGGTACAACGGCTTTTCGCGCAAAACCGCCCTGATCGGTTGCTACCATCAACTTCCAATGTGCAGGCCGCAAGCATGGTGATCTCAGGGTCCCTTGGATTGCAGACGTGGAAGACCCATGCTGAGTTTAAGGATGTATCGGTAGAGAGTGAGGGAAAACTTCGGACAGTTAACGACTGGGAAAGCCAATCGGGCGATTGGACGTTTAAAAACGGTATTTACTCACAAGCTGAACTTGGCGAGAATAAAGTTGCAATTGGAAATCAAATACGGCTGGCCGCCAGAAAAGACTTTACCGTTCGACTCAAAGCCAAAAAAGTTGCGGGTGATGAGGGCTTTATTGTCATGTTGAATGTTGGGAATGGTCAAGGCATTCAGTTCAACCTGGGAGGATGGCAAAACACCAAGCACGGATTCCAAATTTCGGGTGGCGGTCCCGTAAATGGCGGAGTGGCGGGAAGTATTGAGGCTGACCGTTGGTACAACGTTGAGGTTAGGTTGCGAGATTTGCAGCTATCAGGGTTTTTAGATGGTCACCTGATCCAAAGCATCTCCCTTCCCAAGGTATATGACTTTGCCCAAGTAGTTGGAGTTGACGAACTTCACCATGAGGTGGTCGTTAAATTGGTAAATGGTGCGGACGCGCAAAAATCGGTGCATCTCACATTTAACGGTCCCGCTGTATCGGAGATCGCAGAGGTCACCGTGCTTACCGGGCCAGACCTGGCGGCAGAAAATGATTTCAAAAACCCCATTCGCATCGCACCGACCACGCGTTCACAATCTCTGGGCCCGGCCCGAACCTATACGATGCCTCCTCACTCAGTGAGTATTCTGCGTATGAGACGGTCGGATATTAAATAATTTTGATTGATTCTCTTGGTTCACCACTCACATGCCACTTACTCTCTTGACTCTTGTTATGATCGCAACTCAAAAACCCTGGTGGGATTCCGGCGTTCAGGCCTCGCTTCAGTTATCTGGGACGCGTAAATCGGCCTGGATCGCCATGTTGGTTAAGGCTCCGCTCCCGTCGAGGGCTGAGCTGGCGTATCTGTTACGGTACATGCCAGAGCATGACCTGAAATCTCTTTCTCCCCAGAAGGTAGAGGAGAATGTTCGGCTCGCATTGCGATCGCAGGTTGCGGTGGCGTGGAGTTCTCAGATTCCCAAAAGTATCTTTCGAGAAGGAGTGTTGCCGTACGCATGCGTAACGGAACCACGAGAATCGATGCGCGCAGAATTCATGGCTAAGTATTTGCCGGCAGTCAAAGCCTTGCCAACTCCTGGCGAGGCGGCTTTGTACCTTAACAAGACGCTCTTTGTGGACACCAAGGTGGTTTACAACACCAAGCGCAGAACCACGGACCAGGCCCCAGCCGATTCAATTTCTCAAGGTATGGCCACCTGTACTGGGCTCTCCATTATGCTGGTAGATGCCTGCCGCGCGGTGGGAGTTCCCGCCCGAATCGCAGGAATCAATTCTTGGCCCGGAAAGGGCGGAAACCACACTTGGGTAGAAGTTTGGGATCAGGGTTGGCACTTCCTCGGGGCGGCCGAACCTGACCCGCAAGGTTTGGATCACGGTTGGTTTACGGACGATGCCGCCAAAGCAATCAAATCCAACCCAGAAAATTCAATCTTTGCCGTGACCTACAAACCAACCGGCCACTACTTTCCGCTTGAATGGGCACCCTCGGTCAAGATGAATGGCGAAAATGTTACGGATCGTTACGTTCACCATTCGGCGGCCGTGCTCCCGCGCATCATGGTGGAAGTTCGCACCTCAGACCAGCGAGTGGAGGCCAAAGTTGTGGCTCACAACGCGCTCACCGGAGAACAGGTGCTTATCGGAACCACCTGCGGTCCTCACGCCGATACCAACAATTACCTCACTAAGCCGGTTGCAGTTGGCACTGAACTGTTGATCGAGGCGGCATACGGCACCAAGACCTTAACCCGCAGAGTCACGGTCTCCGAAGATACCATCGTGAGAATGGATTTGGATGAGGGGGAACTTCATCGAATTGACGGACTTCTATCCGATCGATTCGGGCCAGAACCGTCAAAGGCCCAGGTTGCGGTTAAGGCACTGGCCAAAACCGAATTCACTCCCGAAGTAGGGAAACAAGCTTGGAAGGGTTATGTTGCGTCGTCGATGCACGATGGGTTGCGCCAAGAGTTTGAAAATAACCTGGTAAAGACGGCGGACCGAACCAGCCCTTACCGGTGGAGGAAAGTTGGCCTAAAGCCGGAAGCGGGGTGGGGACTGGTCATTGCGATGCACGGTGGCGGCGGCGTTCCTAAGGCGGAGAACGACTCCCAGTGGGATGGAATGTTCCAGTATTATCGAGACCATCCCGAGGCAGGCGGTTACATTTATCTTGCGTTACGTGCCCCCAACGATGAGTGGAACGGCTTCTATGATGATGCCATTTCGCCACTCATCCAGCGCCTGATCAAGCAGTTCGCGCTCTTTGCGGAAGTCGATACACGCCATGTTTACACTTTAGGAGCCTCTCACGGAGGCTACGGAGCGTTTGTTATCGGGACCAAGATACCGTACCGATTTGCCGCTGTCCATGCGTCTGCGGCCGGCCCAACACCCGGCGAAACAATGGGAGAAAACTTGCGCAATGTCCAGTTCACCTGGATGGTGGGTGAGAACGATAAGGATTACCACCGGGCAGACTTGGGCCAGTCCTTTGCCAAGCAAGTTGATGGATGGAAGGCGCAGTACGGTGGATTCCCCGGTGGTTTTGAGTTTATGAAGCACACCGGCCACTTTGTTCCCGACCATGACAAAGTGAAAGAGATGCGCGCGTTTACGCGAGACAGCTTCCCCAAACACCTGGTTTGGACTCTTTCTGATAATGTCTTGCAAGATTTCTACTGGCTCCACGTGTCCAAGCCAACTTCGGGCGCTCACGTGGAAGCCAAGGTTGAAGGGAATGTCATCACGCTCTCCGGTAACGGAGTTTCCTCATTCGGCCTTCGGTTAGATTCGCGCTTGGTTGATCTGACGAAGCCGATCACGATTCAGGTCGGCGGTCGAAAGATCCATTTAGCGCCAAGACATCCGTCCCTGGAAACGTACTGCCAGGGCCTAGGGTCGCTCGCAGATCCAGATTTGGCGACACCCGTGTTTGTAGAAAACCTTGACTGGAATCACTGAGTAATCGGAGAGCATTAGAAGAGATAGCGTCCCCCATATCCGTTTAGTTTGGCGCGGACAGCGTGAATTACCTTGACGGTCTGCTTCTTCTTTACGTTAAGTGGACACACCCGCGACCCGATGAAAAAGGTGTAAAGGTGCGTGCACATATGCGTGGTGCCATGCCAAGATCCATCAGCAAATAAGTCGGTTCCCCCGGCAGGGGCACCAGAATCTACCGAGTGCCTACAACTCATATGCACATGAGCTACCACATCGTATTTTCAACAAAAACTGACACCCAAAGAGGTCGGCGACGCCGATAGGCTCGGGATGACCGTGCCCGAGTCCGGGTGACTGTCGGCGATCTCGGGGCAACCGGACGTCGGCAGGGACCATCCGACGACTACCGGTAGCGCCGTCGAATCCCATCGGATTACATTCCTCGATATTTTGACCGAAAGGTTCTGGTGCCCCTGCCGGGGAACCGGGTGCGCACGCAACACACCTGGCATGGCGCGAGTGCTTATGCCAGGCTACTCGGGGATAGTCCCTGCCGGGACAAGGGACGGCTAGTCGAGGTTATACATTTTCTTCTCTAGCGGCCATAAAACAGCAGAAAACTTAAAAAAATAAAAAGCCAAGTGCTAAACTCCAAAAATGGAGCACTAGGACCTCTATTTTGAGCCTAAGTAGGCAACGGAATCCTTGTCTATGCCTAATTTTGCAATTGGCTCCAAATAGTCAAATTCTCACAACCCTCATCAGTCTAAAGGTTTACTGCTCTTTCTGCAAGTTCATTTACGTCCCGAGGTGGCGCTCATAGTCCTTCCACCGGCCGACAGAATTTCGATATACCGGCTGGCGGACTTGCCATTGACTAGGGGTGTTTACTACTCGCTGGTTTAGGCTGGGGTCTAAGCACTGCTCGCTCCACGGGAGGTCCGTAAATTGGATCAAAGCCCTTATCTGAGTATCAGGATCGTTGACCAAATCCTCGTAATCTAGTTCAAGCAGTTGAGATGCGGGAATCACCTTCCGCCAGTGGTCCATCAGCCTTTGATATTCACGGTACGCATCGGAAATATGGTCGAGGTCATGAGCAAATTCGGGTCCCTTTCGATAAGGCGTGACGTAGATGGAAAGGCAGGTATCCAACGGGTTCCGCCGACAATGAATGATTTTGGCGTTTGGATAAGCGAGATGAATAAAGCCTAGCGCCCAGACGTTGAGCGGCATCTTATCTGTGATGTGTGGAGCGGTGGCGGAGGTCCGATTGAGTTCTGCTTCGTATTCTAAACGGCAACTTTCGGCGTCGGGCGGCAACGGGGAATAAGCAGACAAGTCGTCCAGCATTTTCGGTTGGTTTGCCGCCCAGAAGGGCAATTCACCGGCGGGGGCAACTTCTTGATGACGAGAAAGTATTTGCTCTACCAACGTTGTGCCAGACCGAATCATCCCCACGATGAAAATCGGACGACCGCTCGCGGAACCGATATTGGGCCAGCGATCAAAGATTTCGGCGGGGAAGGCCTCAATAAGACGGTCCGTCCGTTCTGCCTCTGCTTCGGGGCGAAATAGTCTCCCCAGCGCTAGTTTAGATTGCATGTTAATATCATTTGCTGAACGGAAGTGCCCAAACGTGCGGTCGTAGTCTCCAAGATCGTCGTACCCTTTACCGAGAGCGTAGTGAAGTTGTGATCGACCCTCTGGAGTGAGGCTGGGGGTTACTAGGAGTTTTTCGATCTGATCCAGCAACTTCTCATCTTCTTGGGTAAATGCTTTGGAATACGCAAGGGCGAAATAGGCTGCGGGTTGGTTTGGCTGCAGAGAAATTGCTTGGTCAAAGCAGAAGGCAGCATCGGTAAATTGCCCGCGCAACTGATAAATCTTTCCCAGCATCCGATGCGCGTTCGGATCCTTGGGGTTAAGAAACAATGCTTCGTGCGCATATTTCTCCGCCTCTTCAATCTGCCCCAGAACGGTCAGAGCTTGGGCGAGATTGAGCCGGACCGGAATCGAGTTTGAATCGAGTGCTAAGGCTTTTCGGAGCACGGGAACCGCATCGGACGGTGAACCGACGATACAGAAGAGTTGTCCTAACTTAGCGTGGAGAACGGGAACTGCAGGCTCCAAAGCAATGGCTTCCATGATCGTGTCAATGGCCTCGGCCAAACGGCCTTCTGCCTGATGCGCTAATCCGAGATTATAGTGGAGGTTGGCCAGTTGGGGGTTCGCCTGAATGGCGATGGCAAACTGTTCGGCCGCCTCGGAGGGCCGCTGGAGGCCCAGAAAAACTTGCCCCAAAAATTGAGTGCGCCGGGATCTTTGGCATTCAGCGACAAGGCTTGACGACAAAGCGGCTCAGCCGAGGAAAGGTTTCCGGCCTGAAACGCGGCCAGCGCGCGGTCGTGCAAAAGTTGAAAGGAGCCGGGTTGTCCCGGCTCCCTATCGCTACCACCCATACTCAGAGATTACTCCGTTCAGGGCTTTTTCGTCTGATTGGTCTCGGCACCCTTCACCTTGTCTTTGACAAAGTTCGGGACCTTTAGCTTGGGCGCGCCTTCGGACGGAAGCACGTCATGACTCTCTTCTTTAGCCGAGCATCCCAACAGAGTGCCCACAAAGAGAACCAGTACTGCCGCCCTTATCAGATTCACTTGCATGCTTGGATTGACCAGTCGCAAGGCTTGGTGCTGCCCCACTTGTGCCACTTGGCATGGCCCTCACCGTACACGGTGTTGAAACCGTTTGTGTGACGAGCTCTTACGTAGTAGCCAGGAACCGAGATTCCGCCTACCGTTCGGTTTGGCTTGTGGTTAGTGTATCGCTCCCAACCGTAGTCAACGTTTCGGTCACTACCAGACATATCGGTCCAATCGCCTTCGGCAATCCAGATTGCGGTTGCCGGGACTTCCACTTCTGACTCGGAGATGGGGTCGCCGTTCCAGTAAGCATACGGATCGTTGCCGTGGGTGTATCCCGTCTTGCCGTTTGCGTCAAACGTAGGGTCAACCTGAGTAGCGTAGGGCCAGGTTTCCATGTTGTTCCAAGACCAGCTCACTCGGAGCATGCCCGGAGGGTTGGAGGACATGTTGCCCGGATCGGCTGGCTTACCGTTGATGTAGGCAGCGTAACCAAAGCTGGTGTAATCCTTGTCTGGGCAGACCAAGAGTTCGTAACTCTTGATGTACGGCTGGATGATCTGGTTCCAATAGAGGAGACCTACACCATCGCCAAACCAAGGCGCAGACCAAGTGGGGTCGTAGGATCCGTAGCTGGCCGGAACGTACATGTTGTCGTTGTCGTTGGCGTACATCATGGCGGAGAGGCCAGTCTGCTTTGCCTGAGCCAAACAAACCATCTTCTTGGCCGCTTCTTTAGCCTAGGCAAAGACCGGGAAAAGGATGGCGGCGAGAATCGCGATGATGGCGATAACTACGAGGAGTTCAATGAGCGTGAATGCTTTAGAGTTTTTCATATAACAACTGAGCAGATAAGAATTTCAATAACGGGAGACAAAACCTATTCGCCTCGATAGACGCTTTAGAATAACCCGATTGGTCAGATTTTCCTAATGCAAATCAGACCAACTTTTAAATCGTGTTTAAAAATGGTTCACTTTGGTCTCAATTCCAGAAGTTTTCCCAACCAGGGTTCGTATTGTTTCCATCGGTCCACGGAGCTTCGGTACACCGGCTGACGCGCCTGCCACTTGCTTGGCGTTCTAATTGACGAATCGTTCATCTCCGGGTGGAGGCATGAATCGTGCCAATTCAAACCACAAAAGCTTATGAGTTGCCTCGTAATGTTTTCGCGGTGATCAATCAGATTCTCGTAATCCACCTCGGTAAACCGTTCGGAAGGCAGCACGGACCGCCAGTGTGCCATCAGGCGCAGATATTCACGATAGTTGAAGACGATATTGGACTGATTGTAGGCAAAGTTGGGGCCATGCCCCAAAAATGTGGTGTAGATAGACAGGCATGTATCCAGCGGGTTTCGGCGTAAATGAATAATTTTCGCGTTAGGGAATACTTGATGAATCAGGCCAATGTGCGAATAGTTCAGGGGCATTTTGTCTGAGATCTTGGGTGACTCTCCAGCTACCGATCGAATGGCGAACAGGTAGTTCTTGGCCAGTTCTTGCGTGAGAGATGGCGTTAGGTCCTTCTCCGCAAGTCGCTTCACGCGGTCTGCTTCTCGCATCCAGTAGACCGGTTCGCCCGCCGATTTCACATCGGGATGACTGGACAGGATTTGGTCAAGCAGGGTTGTCCCCGACCTTATCATTCCCACTATGAAGATGGGTTGGGCACTCTCAGAAGCGCCTTCTACGCACTGGTTGACCGTTTCAAGGGGGTGCGAGGATATGGTTTGGTCGGTTATCGCCGCTAACGCCTGGCGGTCAAAGGGTCGTCCGGCGTTGTAAAGTTGGTATGCGCATTCGTTGGCGAGGTCGTAATATCGCAACGTCCGTTCCGGATCGTTTTGCCGTTCAAATGATTTGGCAACCGCGTACGCAAGATAGGTCTTTCCCTTCAAATCTAAGTCTGGGGAGTCCAGCATGGGAACGGCTCGGTCCAGCAAAGGCACGCCGTCCACTTCAAAGACCTTCGCTTCCGTGAGTCCGTAATAGGCAACTCCTTGAACCGGCATGGCCCTTATGGAGTTCAATAGGCAGTCAACTGATTCCTCAAAGCGCCCCTCCTGCTGAAGCCAAAGACCCAACGAGTGACCGCTGACGGGATTTGCGGACATGGCTCGGCGATAGATGTCCTCGGCCCGATCACGGTCGCCCAGAAAAGAATGGGCGGCGGCCAGAGCGGTCAGCAATTGAAAGTCGGCGGGATGCCGTTCTACGGCTTTCTTTAACAGGACAATCGCTTCCGTGCGAGCCCCCAGTATCTCAAGAATCCGGGCGAGTTCCAGATAGGATTCCACTCGATTTGGGTCGAGACGAATGGATTCCTCAAACGCCGCTCGGGCCTTATAAATCCGATCCAGCTTGATTTGGGCCAAGCCTAAATTGAACTGATAGGCTCCCGACATCGGATCGTTTCGCACCGCCTGCCCAAAGGCCTTGGAGGCTTCTTGTGGCAGATTAAGGGTGAGATGGCACAGTCCCAGTTCGTTGAATAAGATGGGATTTTGGGGAGCAACCGCAATCGCGCGCTGACAAAGCAGGATTGCGTCCGAAACCTGCCCTAAGTGCTTTTTGGCCAGCGCAAGCCAGTAGAGCGCCTGATCTCGATTGGGCTCTGCCTCAACCGCCTTGGCAAGGTAGCCTTCGGCTTCGTTCCAACGACCGCTGTGTCCAAGGACCATCCCCAAGAGGAAGCTCACCTCAACGTGGTCGGGCTCGGTGACGAGAATCTTTCGCAGTTGAGTTTCCGCCTGCGGAAGTCGGCCGGCTCGGTAAGCCGCCACCGCCGCACGGAAATCTTCTTGAACTTCGTCTTGAATATCCCTACCTCCTAAAAACAGAATGAGTTCGGCAAGTATTTGCCGAACTCATTCTGTCTCGAAAAACCCTTAAAGGATCTACTCATCGACCTTGTGACAAATTAAGCTCGGGATTCCCAGTCATCGAATACAGATACGCCACCCGTCGTCTCCCATTCGATGCGTTGATAGGTCATCGATATCTGGAATGCCGGGGTGCTACCCGAGGCCACTTCAATGATGTCCGATATGTTGGCGTTGGTTAACGTAATTTTGTAGACATCTTCGATTTGTCCATCCGGGCCGTTAGAAATGAAGGACAACACGACGTTACTGAGATTCTCGTTGTTGACGAGCACACTCCAAAGAATGGGAATGTTGGTTGCCAAAGGCAATGTAACTACCACGGCGTGATGCTGACGCCGACCGGTTGGCAATCCGCTCTGCGGATCACGAGGAGAGGACACCTCATGAGTAAATGACGTAAGCGGCCACTCGTGCGCGTGAGACTTGTTGGTGCTGGGACCGCTAATCGTGCCAGAACGCTGTCCGGTGAATTTTATGTAAGAGCTAGATGGCATTTTCTTGTTTCCTTATGGGCCAGGAGCAAATCTTGTTGAGTAGTCGATGACCTGACAGGCGTTTCCGCCTCCGGTGACGAACAACTGAGAACCGTACACGGCAACCGAAATATCGGCCATAGGCACCGGAAGCTTGGCAATTTGCTCCCAACGGCCGGATCGAGGATCATAGGCTTCAATTGAATCTAAGGGCGATAACGAGTACCCCCCAACCACCACCACTCGCCCATCCCAAAGCAGCGCGCTGGTGTGCCGAGCCCTTGGTTGGTTCATCGGAGCAATATCAAACCAATGGCCCGACTGAGCATCAAACAATTGGGCACTTGCGGTTG
Organism: Fimbriimonadales bacterium; assembly: GCA_038212035.1. Lineage (GTDB taxonomy): Bacteria > Armatimonadota > Fimbriimonadia > Fimbriimonadales > Fimbriimonadaceae > Fimbriimonas. Next base: position 5,494 of record JBBQUZ010000025.1, on the reverse strand, counting down.
GCAACGTATTTAGGGTCTGCCTAACGGCGGCGCTCAAGGCGTAGCCGCCTGAGACCAGAATCTGTCCCGAGAAAAATGCGGCCGATGCACTTTGGTAACGCGGTAAGCCGGCGCTAGTAGCTCCCAGTTCTGGACCCGTATTTCCATGGAATTGACCGAAGGCTCCGAGAGCCTTTCCGGTCATCAGGGGCGCCACGGCCAGCCCGGCCAAGACGTTCCTTCGACTGATTTTTGGAATATTGTTCATGGAGAATCTCAAGATCAAATCAAGTTATACTTTACGCCATTTATCCACTAATGGCGAGCGCGGTTTTTATGTTGGCCTACGTAAACTGGGACGCGCTAAAATAATTGCCGGAACCGATTGGGACATGATAGAAAGGTCTCTGGTGAGACAAGAAGAATTCATCCATGCCTCAGAAAAATCTTAATCAAAGTCGCAAGTTTTTCATCGTCGCCCAAGTCGTTGGTGCTCTCATTATTCTCACGGCGGGCCCAGTGGCCGCCAGCACGGGTGGGAGACGCGGTCCTGATCAATCGGAAGTCATTATTGGACCTTCTTACAAGGACGCTCCAGAATTTGCCGTCACCCACGTTCCAAAGGGTGATTTCTACGAGTTCACCATGAACTCCACCGATAGCCATATCTACCCGGGGATCGCCAAAAACCAGGTCGGCACGGTTTCGTATCATCGACCGGTGGGGGTTTACATTCCCAAGCAATACGTGCGAGGAACCGTCGCTCCGGTCCTTATCGTTCAAGACGGAATGTGGCAGCGAGACAACGTGCCCGCGGCTCTTGATGTCCTCATTGCTCAGCATCGGGTGCCGGTGATGATTGCGGTTCTGATCAATTCGGGGGGCGGAGATTCTCTGGGCAGTCAGCGCGGCTTGGAATACGACACGGTTTCGGGTCTTTACGCTGAGTTTGTTGAGAAGGAAGTATTGCCCTCGGTGGCCTCGCAGTTTAATGTGAAGTTCACAAAGGATCCTAACGGCAGAGCCACCATGGGTGGCAGTTCCGGCGGGGCGGCGGCGTTCACCATGGCGTGGTTCCATCCGGACCTCTACCATCGAGTGCTAACCTATTCCGGAACCTACGTAAATCAGCAGTCACCGGTTAACCCGGTGTCTCCTCACGGCGCGTGGGAATATCACGAGCACCTCATCGGGTCCACGCGTCGCAAGCCGATCAGAATCTGGCTTGAAGTCAGCGAGAATGACAATGGCTCTACGCGTGATGAAGCGTCGCTTCACAACTGGGTGATGGCCAACCAACGCATGGCCGCCGCGCTCAAGGCCAAGGGTTATACCTACCGATACGTGTTTGCTAAAGAAGCCGGCCATACGGATGGAAGAGTCACCAAGCAGACCTTGCCGGAAGCGCTGGAATGGCTATGGCAGGGATATCACACGCGCTAGTCTTTTGTGAAACTGTGAATCACAAATTCTACGGGCTTTCCGTCTGCTGGCGGTTTGCCCTCAAATAACCAGAGATTAAAGTGAAGGGGAATGGGCTTTTGGGTGATCTGGTGTTCCGGATGCTGAGGTCGATAGTTCCAACTCTGAATCATTCCCTGGTTTGAACTGGGAGCTCTGAATCCATCAAGGAGGGCGTAATTAACGCCTTCCTTGGTCCAAGTGAAACGTGATGTGGACCGATTCTGATGAAGCTTAAAGTTGAAACCCGTTGACTTTTTAATGCCATTCAAGTCGTTGGGGTAGACCGTCCACCAGCCATTTTTTTCGGTCGGATTTCCCCACTTGGCGTATTCAATATCCGTTTCTTTAATGCCATCTGGCCCCGCGTACGAAAACATTGAGAAGATGAGGTTGCAGTCCAACTGATCAATGGACCCTTTTACTTGGCACTGATACCGGCCGAATCCCATATCATGATCGGTCCAAATTTCTGCGCAAGTCCACTTGCCTTTCGCCTGGGCAATCTTCATATGGAGAAAACCCTTAGCGTCTATCCACACGTTAGAGGCGTCCCACTGATTAGGGCCGGGGCCCCCCTCTCCGGACCGAACAAACCAAGTGTAGCCTTGCCAGGTCAACCGCTTAGCTTCCGGAGCGTGACTCTGGCTGACGATGAGACTCAGGGCTGCGGATGTAATTACAAGGGTGTTCATTGTCGGTTACTTAGAAGATGCGGCCGCGAGACCAAAGTGCTTCTGCATAAGGCAGTTACTCAGCATTGTCATCAGGGCAGGGTCAAGGCGAGTTCGGGCCGGAGTGTCTAAGTTAGGTAGGCCATCCAGCATGTCAACGACCTTTTTTCGATCGTAGATACCGACGTCATGCAATGCCCCACCGCGCAAGGTGTCCTGAACAAGTTCATGAAGGGCACCGTCGGTCTGAAGGGTTGAAGGCGGCGTTAGGAACGGGTGCTTTTGGCGGCGATAGACCGCATCTGTTAGCACGGGTTTAGTTGCTTCTCTCAAAATGTTCTTTTCTGTGGTGCCAAGAATCTTTCTCGCGATGGGCATCCGTGCGACGCATTCCACCAACTCATGATCGAGAAAGGGAACTCGGCCTTCCACGGAGTGAGCCATTTCCATCCTATCACCCAGATTACTGAGGATGTAGTTGGGTAGCACTGTCTTGGCCCAAAGGTAAAGCGACTGATTGACCGCATCTCTTCCGTTGAGCCGCCGAGAGACGTCCAGTTGGTTAAGCAGAACTTTGAAGTGGTCGTGATGTTGAAATCGCTCCACCATTGATTGACTGAATAGGTCTTTGGCGGTAAAGCAGAGGATCGGGAAGAAGGCGGGGACAAACCCTAACGCCTTCTTTACGCTATCGAATTCGCTCCCTACTTGGTCCACCAAGAGTACGCCTTGGGAAACTTGGTTGGCTTCGTCCAGTTCCTTTAGCAATCGGGCCGCAGTTACCGGGTCCTGGCCCTGGGTGTTGTGGAGGACGAGGTCTCGGCGGAAATGAGGGTAACCCGCAAATACTTCGTCTGAACCTTCACCCGTCAGTACCACCCGAGTTCCGTCTTTATTAACGGCTTTACTAAGTAAGAATTTGGCCACACAATGGGCGTTGATAAACGGTCGTTCTGCATGCCAAATGGCCTCCTCAAAATGAGTCGCCAAGTGTTCAGAGCGAATCTCAATCGGGAAAAAGTCGGCTCCGGAGAGGCGGGCTTGTGCTTCGGCCAAAGAGCGCTCGTCGTAATCTGCGTGATCAAAGGAGAGCGTGTACGCCTTGATGGGCTTGGAAGAATGTTGCGAAGCAATGCCGAGAACGGCGCAAGAATCTATCCCGCCGCTAAGGTAGCAGGCCACCGGTACATCCGCCCGAAGTCGTAGCTTGACGGCGCGGTGGATAATTTCTTCTAATTGCTCAACGTCTTCACGCTCGTCTCGATGTCCCCGCGTATCCGTAGCCAGTGGGTACTCGATGTCCCAATAGCTGACTGTCTTGATTCCCGTTTTGTTGGCCAGTAGAAAGTGACCGGGAGGAACCTGGGAGATTCCCGCAAAGTGAGACCGGTCTGGCGCCAATCCAGGACCCGTCATAAGGGTGTCTAGGTCCCACTGCGCGGGAACGCCGGCGGCGCACAATGCTTTAACTTCAGATCCTAAATAGAGTTGTCCATCGTGCCAGGAATAGTAAAGGGGCTTGATCCCGAACCGGTCCCGAGCGGCAAAGAGGGTCTGATTGTTTTGATCCCAAAGCACAAAGGCAAATTCGCCCCGCAACCGGCTGAGGCATGCAGTACCGTATTCCTCATAGAGGTGAAGCGCAATTTCGCTATCAGAGCGGGTTCTAAACACGTGACCTAACTGCTCAAGTTCATTGCGAATACGCTCGAAATCATAAAACTCGCCATTCACAACAATGTGGACGCATTTGTCCTCGTTAGCAAGCGGCTGATCGCCCGTTTGAACGTCAATGATGCTCAGGCGAGCGTGTCCGAGGCCCACGGTTCCGTCTTTTGAAATCCAATCGGTTTGGGCATCCGGCCCTCGGTGGTACAGAGTTTTGGTTGCCTTCTGAAGGGCTTCCCGGGGCACGCAACCGCTGGGTGCATAAATGGAGGTTATTCCGCACATATCATAAACCGTCAACGCTGACACTCGTGATCCGTAGCCTCGATATCTCCAAGCAAGGAAGAGTCGAAGGAGGTTACCTAAATTGCTAACCACCGTTCAAATGTCGCCCTGCTAGCTAAAAGCCCGTATTGCGGCTTCTGGAGAAACACTCGGCATGGAGGCACGCAGAATCTCCGTGATCCAAGGCCTCAAACTTTAAACCTCTAGAAACGAGAGAAGGAGTCCGCCAAAGCACAAAATCCGCCGATTCATTTGGCAGGGATACCCCAAACACCGCACTAACTGCGTTGGTAAGTTGTCTTTATTCGGCCACCAGATTGGGCAAGGGTTAGGCTACTTCCACTAAGAGTCGCCGAGTAACTTACCACGGTAGTGGGTTGAGATCTCACTGAATACTTGAAAACCAAATTATTGCCTTTGGCGAGCCACAAGCCAGATACGGTAGAAACGCTTTTCCCGGCTACCGACCGAGTCACCGTTTTGATGTTAAGTCCGCCATCTTTTGCCAGTTCCAGGGTATTGCTTCCGTCGGAACTTCGCCAAGTTCCGGCGTATTTGACTTCAACTTGACCTTCAAACGCAAAGGTCTTAGGAACGACCGATGGTTCGTAATCGTCCCCTCCTTTCTTGCAACCGGCCAGCAGACTGGCCGCGGCAAGAACCGCGACCATGAGTCGTGCTTTCGAATTCATTTTCCGCCCGTCCGAGCCTTGGCTGCCTCCATGGCGGCCTGAACTTTATCTCGATCGGCATTCATTGCCGCTCCCGTCTGTTGTTGCTTTGCGGCGTATGCGATTTCTTCTGCGGTTTGCGGCTTTCCACCTGGGTTTAGAGCCACTCCGCTACCGGGCTTAACCGCCGAGTCGTCCCCCGAAGAGGACGACCCGCAACCACCGGATGCCAGAATGGAGACCGCCATCACGATGATCAGGATTGGCTTCAACCCTGGTCGTACCCCGCACACGCTTGCCCAGCCGAGAAGGCGTAGGCGTTGTCGTAAGAACCAGGGTTGTAAGGATCAACAAATCCGCCCTTCACAAACATATCGGAGCACCAACTGAGTGCGCCCTTCTTCTTTGCCTTTGCGTGTCCGTCTGCCCAAACAATATTAGCGGAAGGTCCCGAGAATCGGAATCGCGGAAGGGAAGAATAGGGTCCAACGCCGTTAAGATCGCCGTTGTACTGGTCATGCTGACCGCCATCACTATCCCACTTCGGCGGAATGGTTGCGCCCGCAATGGTTGCACCGGCACCCTGCCACCAGTAAACTCCAGACTGCAAATCCACGTTTCCGCTCTGATAGCTGGTATCAACGCCCTGATCTACCACCAACAAGGTTGCCGACGGCTTGGGAAGCGTAGTTTGAGCCACCGATGACACCGGAGCGACTCCGGTTGCGTAACCGTTGCCGTCTTGATCTTTGTAGG
>JBBQUZ010000024.1:0-46257 GCA_038212035.1 Fimbriimonadales bacterium | reverse complement strand
TAAAGATTAAATAATGAAACTCATGCACGTGGCCTTGGTTTCCCTCTTGGTAGTTGCCGCAACCGGCGCAAATGCGCAGATCTCGCCCAAGGCGGGAGGCTATTTATTCCGCCAGAAGTTCACTAAGGGCGGCAAGATTCAGTACATCACGGAGATCACCCAAGGGATGGGTTCCAGTGCGGTGCAAGGAATCTCAATGACCATGCCCTTTGTTCAAAGAGTTACGGATGTTTCGCGCGGGATAGCATCGATTTCAGTATCAGTTGGGCCGGCCTCACTCAACAAAAAGAGCATGGGCAAAGTTTCCACTTACCAAATGAAAGTAGATACCCAGGGCAAGGTAGTGGGCGGTCCGGCCGGAGGAGCCCAGGGTGTGACCGCGTTCCCGGTAAAGCCGATCAAGTTTGGCCAAACCTGGACGGCTACGGTTCCGGCGCCCAGGATGGGTGGAGAACAATCCACCGCTACCGCCGTGTATAAATTCCTCAAGATGGGTTCTTACCGGGGCAAACGAGCCGCCGTGGTAGCCGTGACGATTTCTACAAATGGTGGCTTTGCTCTAACCGGCGGCGGCACCTCCTACCTTTCAGCCGAGGACGGATCGGTACTGGGAAACGTAATGAAGTTGACCGCCGGAAACCCGACCGGTCAGGGTGCGCCAATTACGGTTAACGTATCGGTGAGAAGAGGCTAAAGAAAGTGATTAGAGCTAGTTCGACCGATGAGGCCGTCCTCGCTCTTCTGCAATCCCATCCGAGGGTGGAAACTGCGCAGTTCCAAAACGGATTACTAGAGTTTGCACTCGGTCCTTGGCAGAGGAACATTACGCGCACTCATGGTGTTCCTCCCCAGGGGCTCTATGGCTTAGTTGAGATTGTCGATAACAATCCGATGGTGTGTGCCGATGAATTTGTACTTCCCTCCGCCGGAGCCTCCCTTGCATTGATTGCGTTGGCCCCGGTTGCCTTGGCCGACCTTATGGTGGATACTCCCACGATCTTGGCAAATATCCCCATTTACGAACAAGAAATCTCGGCCGCACTTACCGAGTTGGGGTGGTCTTACGGGGTGACTTGTCATCAAGAGCCCCTAGAGGGCGTGGAAGTGGCCGCTATGACGGTTATGGTGGCCATCCGCACCCCGGAATACTTGGCCGAGGTGCGAGAGGCGTACGACGAAAGATTCAGCCGCTCTTTTTACGTCCGAGAATCGGTGAATGACGTTTGGGACCCTGGTCTGGTCTTTGGCCGCCCCGAAGCACGATACCGGCTTACTCTCGCTCCCGATTCTCCGCATAGTTTGCTGACCATCCGAGTCTTGGCTGACCACAATGGAAAGGTTGGGGCAACTCAGGTGATCCACGCGATGAACGTGATGTGCGGTTTTGAAGAATCGCTGGGGATATCTTAAGACCTGCCTTAAGACTCAGGAATCCTTTATGATAGCCCCCCTCCTTGCCTTGGCCCTAATGGCCCAACCTCCGGCACCCTTGGCGGCAACCCTGGAGGCAGCCCTACCGGCACGCATCGTGATGGCGCATTACATGCCCTGGTTCCAGGGTAAGCCGGCTCATTCACAGTGGGGATGGCACTGGACGATGAACCACTTTAATCCCGACCACGTGGTCAATGGCGTTCAGCCGGTGGCCTCTCACTACCACCCTCTCATCGGCGCTTACGATTCGGCTGATGCGGACGCCATTGAGTGCCAGGTCCAACTGATGCGGGCATCGGGCATTCAGGGCGTCTTCCTGGACTGGTACGGCATCGAACATTTTGCGGACTACGCAGACGTTCACAAGAACTGTCAGGTGATGATTCAATGCATTCAAAGGGCCAAGATGAAGTTTGCCGTGGTGTACGAAGACCACACCGTGAAGAACTTGGTGGACGCCCACGTATTCCCGGCAACCGATGCGATAGCTCGCGGCCAAATCATGATGCAGTGGCTGGATAAGGAATGGTTTTCCTCTTCCAGCTACCTTAAACAAAATGGAAATCCGGTTTTCTTGGTGTTTGGTCCCCAGTATTACAACCCAAATGACTATGACCAGTTGTTTCAGCCTCTGAGAACCCGCCCTGAATATTATTCGCTCGCCTTTCGCAAAGGTTCGGCGGATGGTTCGTTTAACTGGCCCGTCCCCCAACGGGGCGAGACCGAGAGTTGGTACGAATTCGATCGATTTACGCGAGATTCTGCGGAAATGACCACGAGCATTTCGGTGGCCTATCCGAGATTTCACGACATCTACAAAGAGGCCAACGTTCAAGAAAGTTACGGCACCATCTCTGACCATGACGGAGCTACCTTTAGAAAAACGCTTCGTTTAGCAATCCAAAGTCCATCCCCAATCGTGCAAATTGCCACATGGAATGACTGGGGAGAAGGCACCCAGATTGAGCCGTCAACCGAGTTTGGATACCGAGATTTAGAAGTGCTCCAGCGCGCGATGTTGCCCCTGCATCCCGATGGAAAACGGTTCACGCCGGATGACCTGAGGCTCCCAGTGAAACTGTATCAACTCAGAAAGAAGGTGGCCCCAAGCACCGCGTTCGATGCGTCATTCAAGCTTGCATCGACCTACTTACTGAGAGGCGACCCCAATCGAGCCAAAACGATCATCGACCGAATCGCGGCTCGGGTAGGTCAATCCCGGTAGCCATATACGTTTAGATAAGCCTCCAAACGGTGAATTGCTTTGGGGTCTGCGCCTGCTTCACATTAGATCCATCCAAACAGAACGGATGAAGCAAGCCTAGAGCTGCTGACCTTAATGTATGAAACGAGCCCTCCCTTGTCCCGGCAGGGACTTTCCCCGAATAGCCAGGCATAAGCTCCGGCGCCATGCCAGGATCGGTCGGCAAGTCAGTTCGTTCCCCGGCAGGGGAACCAGAATTTAGGAAATGCCTACAACTCATACGAGCTTGATCCATCTCATCGTAGTCTAAACCAAGAATCGCGAGGTCGGCTCGGTGAATACCTTGGCGGCGATTGTCCGGGTCGAGTGGAACCCGGACGTCGGCAGGGTCATCCGACGACTACCGGCTACGCCGTCGAATCCCAATGGCGGGCGGCACCTAGTGAGCTTGTCTGAAAAAGTGGATTTTGATTACGATCTTCGATATCTTGACCGAAAGGTTCTGGTGCCCCTGCCGGGGAACTTAGCCAACACGCCACTAACCTGGCATAGCGCAAGAACTTATGCCAGGCTATTCGGAAATAGTCCCTGCCGGGACAAGAGACGGTCTTACGTTGAGTTGCACCTCGACAAGGTGAATTGCATTGGCGGTCTGCCCTCCTTAACGTTTGATCGATACACCAAGAACCGATGAAATGGGCCGGGGAGCTGCTCTAAATGCGTATGAACCCCTGTAGCCAGCAAGCTTCCCGGATTCCCATGCACAACTTTAATCCAGGTCAAGAATCTTGGGTTTGGGAAGCTTCTCCGCTTCGACCGCCGCCATGTCTTCTTTAGAACCCACCAGAAAATCTGGACCCTCGCCGGTTACCTTTTCCCACACGCCTTTTTCGCTCTTTTTAAACGTGGTAAACCCCTTGTTGCCGCCGTCTTTTACGGGGTCAATTCCGCGCATTTTAAAGCTGACCCGGCTGACCACGCGCTTCACATTGAGCCCGCACCACGGACAAAATTCCAGCGTAGGCTCAGTGATGGTTTGGATGACGGCAACTTTGCCCTCGCACATCAAACAATCTCGGTCATCCGGCTCATACTCGTAAATGGGCACGTTTGAATTATGGACACCTTCGACGCATTGAATCAGGAGATTGTCAGCTGTCGCAAATGCCCACGCCTGGTGGAATGGCGCGAGGAGGTGGCGCGGGTGAAGCGGAAGAGCTTTGCGGACTCGGAATATTGGGGCCGCCCCGTGCCCATCTTTGGCGATCCCCAAGCCACCCGGCTCATTGTTGGGCTTGCCCCCGCCGCTCACGGAGCCAACCGCACGGGCCGAATGTTCACGGGAGACAGGAGCGGTGATTGGCTCTTCCGATCTCTCCACCGGGCCGGAGTGGCAAATCAAGCCTCTTCGGTGTCTAGTAACGATGGGTTGATCCTCACCAACGCAATGATCGCGGCCACCTGCCATTGCGCCCCTCCCGATAACAAGCCGTTACCCGCCGAAATTCAAAACTGTTCCGGGTACCTAACCGAGTTGTTACGGAGCCGACCTTGGGAATCAGTTCTGTGCCTCGGAGGAATTGCGTGGGATCACACCCATCGACTGTTGGGTCTCCCCCGCACCGCTTTTGGACACGGAGCCACCAACGCACTCCCTTCGGGTGGGTTGCTTATTGCCTCCTATCATCCCAGCCAACAGAACACATTCACCGGCCGGCTCACGGAAGCGATGCTAGATGACGTGGTGAGTAAATGGGCCAACGTGCCTACTCATTGACTAATGCTTTGCGCTCAACCTCAACGCGGCGCAGGCTACCGTTGCGGGAGGTTACCAGCTGCACTTTGGAGCCGATGGGTCCTCTCAGAATCTTGCGGAGCCTTCGGAACCCCATGCCAACCGTATCCACCGACCCCACACCCAGGAGGAGGTCTCCTTCTTTGATTCCCGCTCCTTCGGCGGGGGTGGTGGGACCTACTCTTACAATCTCGGTGGTCTTGGTTTGCCGGTTAAAGCCAGCCGTGATCCCTAAATCGCCCTCCACTTCGTTTGCCGTTTTGCCGGTGAAGTTCTCCAGCCACACCCTTCTGCGGGCAAAATCAATCGTGATGTTGAAGTTGCTCAAGAATCCGTATCCCACGGTTCCATCACCCTCGGCGGAGCTAGAAGGAAGGTCGATGATGTCCCAGTAGCTGTTCTTTACCGGCACGGTAAAGACTTTCGATTCGGGCATTTTGTATGTCCAGCTTTCAACCATTCCAGATGCGACGCCAGACTCATTCATGTACTTGGCCGATCGACCCGAATCCCATAGTCCCACCCGTTCCAGCACGTCTTTGTGGGTGGTCGCATAAAAGGCATTTCCGGTATCCAAAGCCAAAGCCATCCGCTTTCCGGAGGGCGTCTCCACCGACATCAACAGCTCGTTCTGACCGATGGGTAGCAACTTGGCCAGGAAGGTTCGCTTGTTGTCGGGGATCCGTTTGGAGATGTCTACCGTTGATGGATAGAACACAAACTTTCCGTGCTCGTAGTTGATCTCGGTCACGTTGTTTTGAATGACCTCAAAACCCATGATGCCATCGCAGTGCGTATTGTAGGCCAGCGAATAGTTGCTGGGTGGCGATACCACGGCCGGAGAAAAAGTGGTCACATCTAGTTTTTTGGTGCCCAATTTGAGGCTGGTCAGTTTGACCGTAGAGGCTTCCATCTCGCCGACAAAGTCTCGCAATGTCATTTTCCCGGTCGCGGGACCCAAGTCGGTGCTCTGGTCTACATCCACCGACCCGCCAAATCCGGTATCAAACATCAACGAAACCTTGCGTCCGTTTACGGTTGCGTCCACAATAATCGCGTTCTCCCCAATCCTAAACGGCACCTCCACCCCCATGTCGGAAGTCGGAACGAGGGTAGCAACCGCAATAAGACAGCTAAGAATGGGCATGGGTTAGTATATTGGACGACTAAGTACCATTGCGCGTTCAATGCGTTGGTGGTGCGAACCGAGGGTGCCAGATTACAGATTGTCCGACCGGTAATGGTTCCAATTTGCCTGCTCCCTACTTGCGGCCCATGGCCAAGTACATCGCGAGGGGGGCGGCGGGGATGCCTAGGAAGCAGCAGGCGGTGAGGGGGATTAGCCACATGAAGCGGGCGCGGCGATCAACCATGTCTGCCAGCAGGAACATAAAGGTAAGGACTCCCGCCCCGATCCAACCGGCAATGATCAAAATCGAAAGGGGATCGGTTTTGGGGGCACCCGCCATGCGAGTGTGGGCGTTGATTTCTGGCAGTGCAAATGGCATGTGCATTTTGAGCCCCAGGGTGACCAGAGCGCCGAAAACCACGAGCGTCCAGCCCATGCCCTGCCACAGCTTTTCTCGACCTTCCAGAAAACTCAACGAATGGGTTTTCTCATCCTGACCACCCATATAGGTAAAGGGTCCGGGCGCATACGGACGGTCGGGAGTGACGGCGGCAACCGGTCGCCCCAACATCTTTCGCGCACCCTCGTGCTCAGGACTCAGTTCCAGAACCGCCTCGGCTTCTGAGCGCCATGAGGCATCGTTGTTGTTCTGAAGGTGAACGGCTAAGTTGTAACGCGCATGGGGCCTATCGGGCAATAAGTCCGTCGCACGTCGAAGGTGAGCGGTGGCGGCGTCCCGGCGATTGAGCTGAGATTCTGCCACTCCCAAGATCAGCAAAGCCTCACCACAGTCGGGATTTGATCGCAGTGCTTCTTCAGATTTGGAGACCGCGTCTTTAGGAGATCCCCGGCGGAGAGACTCGGCGGCTTGCGCAAGAAGACGGATGACGGGGTCTTGCGACGAACTCAATTTGGCTCATTGTACCGAATCACGGGAAAATCTCACGCGAAGTGGGTGGGTTTCGGCGGTCAAGGTAACCATACGGGGTGAACCTTTCTGTATAATCCGTGCACTCAGACGACGTGCACCCGACTTTTTTGTGTTGCGTGCAAATGGGAGAACCGCGTGAAGATTCAAACAAATTATTTTTCTTGGCAAACCGGATTAGCCACCCTTGCCCTTGGCCTTGGCCTCATCATTGGGTGTGGCTCTGGCGACAAAGCCGCCGACAACGGTGCGACCCCCGACGCCACGAAGTCGGCCGCGACTGACACAACCGCCACTAAGCGACCCGCACCCACGTCTCCGGGGGTAAAGCCTTCTGGCGACACGATTAAGATTGGCGTGATTGGTAGCCTTACCGGCGACCAAAAGCCGTGGGGCGAAGACAGCATTGAAGCCTCTAAAATGGCGGTTAAGGAGTTTAACGATGCCGGTGGACTCGGCGGCAAAAAAGTTGAACTGTTAGTCGGAGACTCGGCTTCCAAGGCCGAGCAAGCCAAGTCTGCGGCCGAGAAATTAATTTCCGATGGCGTCATCGGCATTGTTGGCGAAGTGGCCAGTGGCCATACGATTCAAATTGCCAAGTCTGCATTCCCCCGAGCCATCCCGGTGGTAGCAATCGGAGCGACCAAGACCACGCTCACCGACGAAGGCACCCACGTGGTGCGAGTTTGCTATACCGACGACCTTCAGGGTCCGGTTGTGGCCAAGTTTGCGTACGAGGCGCTGGGCCTGCGCAAAGTCGGCGTTATGACGGACAACAAGCAACCTTACTCGCAGGGACTCAGCAAGAGTTTCTCGGATAAGTTCAAGGCCCTGGGCGGAGAAATCGTGGGAGAGTCGTTCTACGAATCCGGTCAGACCCAGTTTAGCGGTCAGATCACCGAACTTAAGGCGAAGAACCCAGACGGCGTGTTCCTCAGCGGCTACTTTACCGAAGTGGGTCCAATTGCCCAGCAGATCAAGCAGGCTGGCCTCAACGTGAAGCTCATGGGCGGAGACGGTTGGGACAGTCCTCAGCTGTTGGTCAGCGGCGGAGATGCCATCATCGGTAGCTTCTTCTGCAACCACTACAACAATAAAGAAGATCGACCCGAGGTCAAAGACTTCCTTAAGAAGTGGAGCGGCACCCACGGCGGCAAGGAGCCTGGCACCACCATGGCTGCGTTGGGCTACGACGCGACCAAGTTGATGTTGGACGCGCTAAAGCGAGCCTCGGTCGCCAAAAAAGACTACTCTTCTAGGGACATTATTGATGCCCTTAACGACACGGAGAACTTCCCTGGCGTTTCTGGCAAAATCACTCTCAAGGGCAACGGCGGAAATCCGCCCAAGCGCGCGCTCATCGTCGAAGTCAGATCGCAAGCCGATGGCTTTCAAGTATTCCGCAAGGCTTACGAAGCCAGCGAAGTCACCAAGTAAGAACCAAATCCTTTGATTGAACTTGCACCGCACCTCGTGGCAGGGATGGAACTTTCCACCCTGCCCCAACAGCTCATCAACGGTATCCTGCTGGGCTCTATTTATGCGCTCATTGCACTGGGATACACGATGGTTTATGGCGTTCTCAAACTCATAAACTTTGCCCATGGCGAAGTGTTTATGATGGGTGCCTACGCGGCACTGTTCGCCTCTTGGGCACTGGGCTACACGCCAAACAATGCGTTGACCGGTTCTAACCCGGTGAACCTCATTGTGATGCTCCTCGCGTCAATGACGTTCTGCGGGTTGTTGGGCGTTTTCATTGAGCGGTTTGCGTATCGCCCTTTGAGAACCCAACCCAGAATTGCCTCCCTTATCACCGCGATTGGCATTTCTTTGTTTCTGCAGTACGGCGGGCAACTCTTTCTGCCCAGTAGCCCCGCGCCGAATATCGATGGTAAGGTCAACCCGTTCATCGGAAATCTAGAGGTGACGTTGGCTAAGGGTGCCGGTACCTCAGCGGCGGCGGCGGCGGACATTCAGTCTAAGGCGGCGGTGGCTCAGAAGTCTTACGATGATTGGAAGCTTAGTCACAAAGGGGCGGATGAATTTAACCTGCCGGCGGATGGTCAGGCGTTACTTAACGTAAAGCACGATACCGATCGAGCCGTGCGAGACCTCAAAGACCGAGGCGATTCGGGTTCGCTAAAACTCTCAGTGCCGCGGGGTCAGTTCATCATGCTGGTCACGACGGTGATCCTGATGGGCATGCTCACCTACTTGGTGATGTTCACCAAACAGGGCCGCGCCATGCGGGCGGTTTCCCACGATTTTGATGCGGCGGCATTGATGGGGGTCAACGTTAATGGCATTGTTACGTTTACCTTCCTCGTAGGTTCCGCTCTGGCCGGAGCGGGGGCCATGATGAGCGCCACATTTCTTAGTGGCACCAAGATTGATACTTTCTTTGGCATGTTGCCGGGAGTTAAAGCGTTTGTCGCGGCGGTGCTCGGTGGCATTGGCAACATCCCGGGTGCGGTGCTGGGTGGATTACTGATGGGCGTAGCAGAAACCTTGGTGGTTTGGCTGGGCTATGACAACTATCGCGACGCCATCGCCTTTGTCGTCTTGATTATTGTCCTCCTCGTGCGACCTGGAGGCTTGCTGGGTTCGAGCAAGGTGGAGAAGGTATGACCTTCTGGCAAACTCGGCTGGGTTCCATTGCCTTAGCGCTGGTGTTTTGCTTCTCGCTGGATCAGTTTGCCCTTCATCAAAACTCGTTTATTCAACGCCTAGTGGTGCTGGCCGGACTCTACGTCACGCTGGCGGTGAGTCTTAATCTTATTAATGGCATCACCGGTCAATTTTCGATTGGTCACGCCGCGTTTTACCAAGTGGGTGCTTACACCACCGGATCTTTGGCGGGCGCTTTCTTTAACAAAGCCCACCTTCCCGGGCCGGCATGGCTCATTTTGATGATGTTTGCCGGGGCGATTGGGGCGAGTTTGGCCGGACTACTGGTTGGATTACCTTCCCTCCGGCTCAAGGGCGATTACCTCGCGATTGTCACGTTGGGCTTTGGCGAAATTATCCGAATTGTCGTCCAAAACCAGAAGGCTCTCGGCGGAGCTTATGGCCTTACCATTGCCCCCCGATTTCAAGCGATCTGGTTGGTTTGGCTATTGGCAATTCTTTGCATCTCGGTTTCGAGGAACCTGCTCAAGACCGCACACGGACTTCCCTTTCTTGCCGTTCGCGAAGACGAGGTTGCCAGCTCCGCAATGGGCGTAAACGTCACATCGGTAAAGGTGACCGCATTCCTTATTGGTTCTGCCTTTGCCGGGGCCGCCGGGGCTCTTCTGGCGCACTTTGAAGGCTTCATTAGCCCCGCCATGTTCACCATGGATGTGAGCTTTATCATTGTGACAATGGTGGTGCTGGGGGGAACGGGTTCCATTACCGGGGCCGCTCTCTCCGCCGTGCTGTTGTTCTATCTGCCCGAGAAGATGCGAGATCTGAGTGATTTGCACCTTTCGACCATTGTTGCGGTGGGAATTTGTCTTGTGATTGCGGTGGCTTCCATCAAACGGTTGATGGACCATTTCCACGGTGAACCGCGAAAAAGGGCCGGGTTTATGGCGGGCGTCGTCATGGGAGCCGTGGTTCTCGTCCCGATTTTGGGTGCTTTACTTAACAATTTTGATCCGCTCAAGACTTCGGTAGAGGGGTCAAAATTACGGCTTGTGGTGTTTGCAGTAACGCTCATCGTTTTGATGCTCCTTCGTCCGCAAGGCGTCTTTGCCCATCATGAATTCAGTTGGGCCTGGGTGCGCAAGCTGTTCAGAGGAACCGTCAAAGCTCCAGAGGGTGTTGCTTGAGCTTGCTCCAACTAGACAAGGCCACGATTAAGTTTGGTGGCCTCATTGCGGTCAATGAAGTCACATTTCAGCTCAATAAAGGCGATTTGTTCGGACTCATCGGCCCAAATGGCGCAGGAAAGACCACGTGTTTCAATCTGATTACCGGGGTTTACCGACCCACTAGCGGCGAGATCCTGCTGAACGGCAGCAGTATCTGCGGAAACCCTCCCAACCAGATTGCCCGACTGGGGATCGCCCGAACTTTTCAGAACATTCGACTTTTCAAGGCCCTTTCGGTTCTAGAAAACGTGGTGGTAGGCGGGTTTCTCCGTCACAAAACCGGTTTAGGGTCTGCGCTCGCCTTTCTGCCCCCCGCCATCGAAGAAACCAAACGCCTGAGGGCAGATGCGATGGACCTCCTGCGCATTGTTAGCCTAGATCATGTGGCCGACATCCGCAGTGCCGACCTATCTTACGGGATGCAGAGGCGGCTGGAGATTGCCCGTGCCATGGCCACTCAGCCCCAATTACTCTTGCTAGATGAACCCGCCGCCGGAATGAATCCTCAGGAAAAAGAGGAACTCAACGGTATGGTCAAGAAAATTCGTGATGAGCAGGGCATGACCGTTCTGCTCATTGAGCACGATATGCGGTTTGTGATGAGCCTATGCGAGCGAATTGTGGTGCTGGATCACGGTGAAGAAATTGCGCAGGGTCCGCCCAGCGAGATTCGAAATGATCCAAAGGTGATCGCCGCGTATTTGGGCGAGGCCGTTTAGGATTAAACTGGCGTAAGTAGAGGAGATTATGCGAACCGTAACAAAAACCGAAGCAGAATGGAAGGCCGAACTCACCCCGGAGCAATACCATGTGCTGAGAGAAAAAGGCACCGAACGGGCGTTTATCGGCGAATATTGGGACCACAAAGAGGACGGTAACTACGTGTGTGCCGCCTGCGGGGCAGAACTCTTTACCTCGGCAAATAAGTTCGATTCGAGGTGCGGTTGGCCCAGTTTCTACGACGCTTTGGACAAGTCTAAGATAGAGGAGATTGAGGATAGAGCCCACGGAATGTTGCGAACCGAAGTGGTGTGCAAAGCCTGCGGGGGCCACCTCGGTCATATCTTTCCCGATGGTCCTCAACCGACGGGGATGCGGTATTGCATCAACTCGGTGAGCATCAAATTCAAGAATCCATGAGCCACTAGACCCATGCGCCACCTGGGCTAAGGCTAAAATAGTTCCAATGGTGCGAACTCAGGAGCTCCGGAAATACTTTTCGGACTCTAAAAAAAGTGTTGTCAAAGCAGTAGATGGGGTGAGCTTCACTGCACTACCCGGTCAAATTTTTGGACTGTTAGGCGTTAATGGCGCCGGAAAGACAACCACGTTAAGAATGTTGAGCACGGTGCTCACCCCCACTTCTGGTTACGCAGAGGTCGCGGGATTTGACGTGGCTAAAGATCCGGCCAAGGTTAGGGCCAGCATCGGATTCATGTCCAACTCTACTGCTCTATACGGTCGGCTCACCGCGATCGAGATGATCCGCTACTTTGGCGGACTCTACGGCATGGAAGGCGCGAGGCTCAAAGACCGCATTGACTACGTAATGGACAAAATGCAAATTGAGTCTTTTGCGGACCGTCTTTGCGACAAACTCTCAACCGGTCAGAAACAACGCGTGAGCATCGCTCGAACCATTTTGCACGATCCACCCGTTCTCTTCTTTGACGAGCCCACCGCAGGACTCGATGTAGTGACTAGTCAAACTGTCCTCGAATTTATTGAAGAAGCCCGGACGCTGGGAAAAACGGTGATCTTTAGCACCCACATCATGAGCGAAGTGGAGCGGCTCTGCGACGCTATTGCCATCATTCACGACGGTACGTTGCATGGGGCCGGCACCGTGGCCGGGCTGAAAGCCGAAACCGGTGAAGCCACTCTAGAACAGGCATTCCTTCGCTTGGTCAAGTTCGAACGCGGACAGGCCGCCCTGCAGAAATAATCCCATGACCTCCCCGATCATTGTCGTCCTCAAAAAAGAACTGCTGGAATTGTCCCGAGATAAGCGCGTTCGTACCAGCGCCATCTTCGGACCGACCTTCTTAATCCTTATTCTCCTCTTCATCTTTGGGTCCGTGATCGGATCTCTAGGTAAACCGCAGGGGCAGAAAGTTCATGTGGTTAAAACTAACAGTTTGATCTTGGAAGCACTTAAAAAAGCCAAGTTCAACGTGATCACGGTCGCCACTTTGGAGGAGGGTCAAAAGCTAATTTCTAGCGGAGACGCAAGGGTGGTTCTAGATATCCACGAGCCCCAAAACGGGCAAATTGTGATTGACGGCTATTTAGACCCTAAACAACAGACGGGTGAGATTGCCACATCAATGGTCCAAGGACTGTTTTCTGAGGCCAGTAAGCAGGGTCTCAAAAAGTTCCTCCGGATGAACAACATGCCGGAAACAGTGGCGGAGCCGATTAAGTTCAATCGCCACGAAATTCAGGTTGGCGCAAAGGGTGGCGCGGGCGAAATGATCGTGGGCCTACTTCCCTACCTGATTGTGATTTGGGCATTTTACGGCGGGATGAGCGTGGCCACCGAGATGGCAGCCGGCGAGAAAGAAAAGAATACGCTGGAAACGTTGCTCATCACCCCCGTCCCGCGCACTAAAGTGGTGATCGGCAAGTGGTTAGCTCTGTCCACGGTTTGCTTTCTCAGCAGTGCTTCTTCTCTGGTTGGCTTAGCCATTTACGCCTTGGCCCGTCCTCCGGGTAGTGATCAACTCTTTAAAAACGGGCTTGGCCTCACTACGGTATCCGCCGGAATCATCTTATTGCTGTTGATCCCGTTGGTCGGATTTTTTGCCAGCCTCCTCTTGGCGATCAGTACTTACGCAAAGAACGTGCGAGAGGCGCAAACCTTTCTGAGCCTGGCCAGTTTTGTGGTGTTGATGCCCGCAATGTTCAGCCAGTTCATTGGGCTTACCGATTTTGCTTCGGCTAAGTGGGTGAACTTAGTACCTATTCTCAACACCGCAAATAATATCAGAAACGCGCTCTTGGGAAAACCAGATCTCACGGGAGTAGCGATTACAATCGCCACAAGCCTGACCCTTGCCGCAATTGCCACCTGGTTCACGGTGTGGCTATTCAACCGAGAAGAAGTTTTGGTTAGGGTTTAGCCAACCCTAGTGGACAGGCCGGCAAGCTGACTACTTTGCTGTTGGAACTTTGAGATGGCACTTTCCATCGCGGCGAACTTTACTTTAAGGTCCTGTTGGTAACCGGCCAAGCGGTTGTTGAGGTCGGTCATTTGGGTGGTGATTCCATCTATTTCTTTCTGGAGTGAGGTGTCCGTTATCGTCATCAACCCAGTTTGTCCATCCGTATAGCCACCGATAAGCTCATTTAGCTGGCTACCCACCCCCTTTGAATAGACCATATTGCCGACGATTCCCGTGGACGTACCGGTGTATTGCAACTGCAATCCTTCCGTGGTCTTGTTGCCGATGTTGCCGGTCATAAACTGACCACTCCCGGTGACGGCTTCACCATTGATGGTCCCGGCCACGTCTTTTCCGGCCACTGCCGTACTTACTCCACCGGTGCCGATCCCGCTATTTGCGCCATCTGGCGGCATCGTACTGGAGACAGAGAAGCTTCCGTTGGCTCCAAAGCGTTTACTATCGATGTGGATTCGGTTTCCGTTTACGCTGGCAAAAACTTGATCTTTGAGCTTAGAGTCTGAATTGATTTTGGCGACGGTAGAAGCCAATGTTGAACCAATATCCAGCGTCATGGAATAGGGAGATGCGCCAAACATACTTCCGGTGAAGTTTAGAGTTTCTGCCGCGGTGCTCGCTCCTGTCGAGTCGGCACCTGAGTCAAACGTAGCCTTTGTGGCAAGTTGGGTGATATTGAGCGAATAGTTGCTCACCCCGGAGGCAAGGGTCTTGCTGGTGCTTGAGACATAAGAAATTGTTGAATTAGATCCGGTTCCAAATGACCGAAATAGCTTGCTCACGTCATCGGGAGCCGAATTTATCGCGTTAGTAAGTTTTGTGTCATCAAAGCTCAGGATTCCGCTGGTGTCAAACTGAAACCCGAGTGCGGTGAGGTTGGAATATGACTGGCTGGTTCCCGGCACGTTATTGAACAAGATGTTCGAGATTGACGATTGAACCTGTTGAGAAACTGAGTCACCCAACAAAGGACCGCCAAGATTAGTTTTGCTATCAAATTTGCTGTTCTGCCCGATGTACCCGGTCAGCGTGTTGTAGGCATCCACCAGGTTCTGGACCTTTGATTTAATTGACCCCACGTCGCGGTTGAGTGAGAGGGTGGTGCTGGGCGGAGTGGTAGCATCCGCCATCAGGAGAGTTATGGTTGCACCCGGTATCGCAGTGGAAATGGAGTTGGAACTGTTGGATAACAAGAGTCCGTCTAGCTTATAGCTTGCGTCAGAAGCCGCTACGATTTCTTTGACCGGAGCCTGCTGCAATACACCGATCCCCGAGAGCACATTGTTGGGATCGTTAAACGTCGGTGTTCCGGCGGCTCCCACAATGTCCAACTTGTAGCTGGTGACTCCAGCCGTAGTTACGCTCCTGACCGAGGCAGTTGCACCTACGCTGGCCGCATTGATGGAGTTGGCCACGTCTTGGAGCGAATTCACGCTGAGGTCGGCATTGATCACGGTTCCATTGATACTGAAACTGCTAGCTCCCAATCCCGTCGCCGCCATCTGGGTTCCTATGGGGGAACTGCTAGACGAAAAGGCCGTGCTGGTAGCTCCATTTGTGATGGATTCTCGAACGCTCGCCGCACCGCTTGTTATGCCCAGGGATTCAAGTGGCGTGCCTTTGAGGTCGCCCATGGAAATTTTGTTTGCGGCTCCCATCGAAGACGACGTGAGGGTCAGGTATGCACTCCCGGTGCCACCATCAATTAAGCTCGCGGTGACCCCCACGCCCAAACTGTTGACTTTACGAGCGATTGTTGTGAGGGAGTCCGACGCATCAATATCCACTGCCCGGCCCTTTAGAGTGAACGTTCCGGTGGGCAAACCTAACGCACTGGTGGTGTCACTTTGGGCACTCGACGTAATTTTCTGAGCGGCGGCCAGCTTAAGGACCTGTAAATTGTAAGTACCGGCCGTAGCACTACTCGTAGTGCTGATCGTAGCCGTAAGAGGGGTGGATGAGGATCCGGTCACCGGATTGAAGGCGTCGGGATTGTTCAGCGCCCCGGCCGCCTGAGCCACCGCCGACATTCGCGACTTGAGGTTGGCGTAGGTGCCCTGCTTATTCTGAATTTCCTGTTGCCGAGCTTGGAGACGGTTAATCGGAATTTGTTCTAGAGCAACGAGACGGCTGATAATGCTCGTAGTATCAATTCCGCTGGCCAGACCACCAAAGGTGATCCCGCTGGCGCTACCGGTATTTCCTGTTGCAATTGAACTCATGCGCTCTTACCGTATCCTTCTTAATTGATCGGCACAAAAAACTTGAGCGTTAGTGTTAGACTTGCGGTCTGCAAAACTCCAAGGCGTTCAGTTAAGCCGCCATGCCAAGCATTTGCATAGCCTCTTTGGTTTTTTCCAAGGAAGCCTCCTTAATCAAGATAATCTGAGCGGGAGTCATGGCAAGCCAAACGCTGGCCAAAGGATCAAATTCCCACGGCTTGTCTGGATTTCCCCCAAAGTATTGTTCCTTAGAAAGACAGTCGGCTATATGAACTCCCAGCGTGGCCGGACTGGAAGGTTCGCAAAACGGTCCTTCATGATTTCCAATCAGATCGCAAAGCGCGTCCGGAAGCTTCCACATCTTGGTAATTTCACGACCAATTTCGGCATGAGTTACCTGCAGTTGGGCCATTTCTGACTTCTCAACCGAAATTCCCTTTCGCTTTGCGTCCTTGAGCACCTGATCGTATGCATCTTGAAAATTTGTAAACAAGAACAAACGACCGATGTCGTGGAGAAGGCCGCCCACAAACATCAATTCGCCATCTCTAGAAGGAATTCGCTTAACTTCTCCAATGGATTTGGCCGCGGATGCCGTAAAAAAGGAGTGCATCCAAAACTGGTTCATCGTTTCGTGTTGCCTGGGGGTTTTGGGTTCAAAGGCAGCGAGAGCTCCGAGACTAAGGACGAGGTTACGCACTTGGTGAAGACCTGCAATCACGATTGCTTGTCCCACGTTGGAAACGTTTCCACTAAGACCGTAATAAGCGGAGTTCACGAGGCGCAACAACTGAGATGTCATCGCCTGATCGGTGGCAATGATCGATTCCACCTTGGCGGCACTCGGCTCCGCCTGGTTAGTCTCGGCCAATACCCGCGTGACCACGGTGGGCAATGGAGGGAGCGCCCGCACGGAGCGACTAATATTTCTACGAATAAAACTTTCTTTTGGCACCTGACTCACTCCGGCTCAATTGAGCATGCGAATACAATTCTGCTGGAGACTACACTGTCTGAGATCTCTGTGATATGGAGACTTAACGTGATTACCTTTGGCAATCCATCCGGTCGACCGGCACAAAGACCTATCCTTTCTGTTCGTTCAACTTTGAACTTTACGAACACTGACCCTTTTAGTGTTGGCTTCTGAGTGCGAGAACTCCTGAACCAAAATGTCCTTACGTAATTTTGCTAGCCCGAGCTTGCATTCTTTCCTCAGAAATGAAACCATTCCAAATTCAAAGGTATCGTTGGCGGGCGGAGCCTGCAACTCAAGGGTTTAGGTCCGACCGCTCCTAACATTTGCTGAAAACCTCGTATGCCCATTCGCCTGATTGCTACGGATATTGACCACACCTTGCTGACTTCAGGTCGAGTGCCTCATCCGCATAGTGCCGCCGCGATAAAACGGGCCGTCGCAAGGGGAATCCATGTTGTACTGGCCAGCGGTCGGTATATTCCCAGTATTCAGGGCTACGCCCGCGATCTAGGCTTAACGGGACCATTTATCGGATCCAATGGAGCCCACATATGCGGGGTAGATGGAACGGACATTGAAATTCGGTCTCTGAATACCGATGTGTTGAATCATGTCTTGGACTACGCGTGTAAAAATAACATCCACACCAACGTGTACACAGACCGATTTCTTTACATTTGTAGCGACAAAAATCCGGCGGGGCAGATTTCGGTGGACCGTTCTGGAACCGTTAAACTCGAGACCATCGGGTTTGCCCAAGCCCGAAAATTGGCGGTGGTTAAAGTGATGCTGATTGACCAGGCCGAAGCCATCCAGGCTCACCAGAAAGTATTTGCCGAGAAACTGCAACCTGATCTGACTCACCTAACCACTTCTGAGCCGGAATACCTGGAATTCCTTCCGGCTAACTGCAACAAAGGTATGGCACTAAAACGATTGGCAAACCAACTGGGGATCGCCCAACACGAAACGGCCGCCATTGGTGACTACATGAACGACCTGGAAATGATTCAGTGGGCCGGGGTAGGGGCAGCAGTGGGAAATGCGATTCAAGAACTTAAGATGGCGGCAGATGTGGTAGTTAAATCAAACGACGAAGGCGGAGTGGGCCAGTTCATTGACTCATTGCTAGAAAATCAGCGAGAATAGAGGCGGTTTCCCGATAATAGCTTCGAGGTCTAATTTGAATACGATGTTCTCACGGTTCTGCACGCTTTTCCTTCTTCTGGGAGCTTTAGTGAGCCCCGCGCTTGCCCAAAGCTGGACGCAAGTCTACAGCCAAGGTCTGTCTGCGGCCAGTTCAGGTCAATGGACAGCTTCTCGCGCGGCATTTTTGCAGGCAGTAGCACTCCGACCCGAGGACACGGATTCTCCAACAATTCTGCCCGGACCTCCTAAGGTAAAAATCCAGTGGCGAAACGGGGCTCCGTATTCACCTAATTTTTTGGCGGCATACGCCGGGTATCGGTCTGCGATTCAAAATAATTTGGCGGCGTCAAGTACCTCCGCCTTGCGGGCAGTGGGCATCGAATTTCAGACCTTATTGGCCAAGGGCCAGACCAGCTTAGAGGCCAAATATTTCCTTTCAGAAATTTATCGCCGTTTGGGTGACGAAACCTCTCGGAGAAGTTTAAAGGCACAGCCTTTGTCTACGAGGTGGCTTGTGGACACCGAACCCCTTTCCCGAACGGAAAAATCGGCCGTGGTCGACCTAGGCAAGGTGGCTACGCTACGGCCGGCAACTCCTACCGCACAGGCCGCACCGATCACACTAACGGCGAACCTAGGGCCGGTGCCCTTAGTGGGGACCAAATTCGCACTCCTTATCGGGAATTCGGTGGGTCGCCTGGGTGACCTCAACGTTCCATTTTCCGGAGATGATGTACAGGCCGTGCGTGACGCACTAGTTCAAAATGGCGGATACCCGGCCGAGAATATCGAAGTCGTACTTAACGGCACGGCGGCCCAAATTGCGGGAACCGCAAGGGCGCTTTCAGACCGCGTGACCGAAAGCGGAACGGTGCTCATTTATTTTTCTGGCGTTGGCGCAAATATTGATGGGCATGACTTTTTGGCAGGTGTAGACACCACCAGTTCAACTGACACTCCTTCGATGCTTGCAAAACAGGACCTCTACCGACCGTTCATGGCCAAGGGGGCCCGAATTTTCGGGTTTTATCAAGTGAATCGTCCGACGGTTTTGGGCAGATTCTTTGGGTCAGAGATCCCCTCCTTTGGCTCTATCGCCCAGGTGCAGGCCACCTTACCGGGGGACCAAGTGGGGGCCACAATCAAGGGAGGAAGGTCAGTTGGTCTGTTTACCCAAGCCTTCATTTCGGTTCTGGGAGAACTGAGGTCGGGACAGATTCCCATTCAAGAATTTGGTTGGCAACTGTTTTACCGAATTCGGCGAGGTGACACGGGCACAACGGGAGGATCGAGCAGACAGACCCCAACCCTGCCCATGCTTAGCAACCTTGCTGCGGATGCCCGGTTTTAGGGTACTGCGGCATCATTGCTGGTGTACTATAACGTAGGATGAGCGACCAAGACCTGAGCCCAGATGCACTGAGAATCTTAAGAGGTTGCGAGGGCATATGGGCCGAGCGATTCTTGAATCGAACCTTGTTCCCCGCGATAACCGGCTCTCACTTAATCGGAACTGCCGGAGTTAAAGCATCGCTTGAAGTGTTGGCGGATCCCCTTGCGTGCGTACGCGTATTTTTCAGTCATTACGCCTTTGCACGGCGTGGTAAGGACCGCAGTAATTCCATTGCGCTGGCCAATGAATCCCTTGACCGATGGGCGGAAGAATCCGCGTCGGTGTTTGATGAGCATAACGCAGAGCGCCTCTGGGATATTTACGAAGAAGTCTGCATCTTGCATCACAAAAAGTCGCTTGAGCAACTTAACCGAGGCGTGATTGCCGGCATCGCAGAACTAGCTCAGGAAATCTATCAAGACTTGGATGGCGCCAGTCTGGCCACCTGGATTGCGACCAAGGCAAAGTCCACCCACCGCGTGGAGGACTGCTTTCTGAGGCTGGTAGACGTGCGTGGAATTGGGCCTAAGACCACCTCACTGTTTGTGAGGGACGTGATCTATCTCTTTGACCTGGAAGCAACGATCAGCCATGTGGATCGGTTGTACTTGCAACCGATAGACGGCACGCTACGGGTGCTAGCCCCTTTAATCATCGACGAAGAAGGGATCGATCAAGCAGCCGATTGGATTCTCGCCGGAAAACTAGCGCGAGCCGCCAGGCGGTCTGGGGTAAGCGGAATAAGATTTAACATGGGCGCCCAGTACTACGGCAGTATTGAGGGATCCAGAGCTGCCGTAATGATAGATCACCTGGAATTTGCGTTCAGCGGCCGGACGAAAGAAGACCACTAGCCACCACCAAACCATCCAAGGTCAGCGTGGATTCATAACTCTCTAAGCGCTCACTAAGGCCCAAAAATAGGCCACCTAGCCCGCCGGTTGCCACAATTTTGGGCAGCACCGGGAGCTCCGCACTGATTCTTTCCGCTAAACGATCCACCGCACCCGCATAGCCCAACATGATGCCCGCCTGAAGTGATTCAGACGTCGTTCGTCCGATTGCATGGGCCGGAGCTACAAACTCAACGGTGGGTAACTTTGCGGCCCGAGAAAACAGAGCTTGGCTACTGAGGATGACTCCGGGAAGGATGGCCCCACCCGCATATTGGCCCAGTTCATCAATCACATCAAAGGTCGTTGCAGTTCCAAAATCCACCACCACAATCGGTGGCTTCCAACGCGCCAGTGCTCCCAGCGCATTTGCAATCCGGTCTGCCCCCACCGCAGATGGCGGTTGATAGGTCACCGGAAGGCCTACGCTGTCCCCCGATTTGAGGAACGGAATGGGCAACTTTAGCCAACGCTGAGCGAAAAGGGTAATCGATGCGTTTGCAGCGGGAACCACCGAAGCGCAGATGATCTTTTGAATTGGCCGGACCAAGGGCCTACTTTGCACCAACGAATGAAACCACGCCGCCACCTCATCCTCCGTCGCATCTGCGTTGGTGACCCTACGCCAAATGTGAACCCATTCAGAGCCATCCCAAATTCCAAACACGGTGTGCGTGTTGCCAATATCAATCGCCAAGAGCATGAGTTAAATCCACCCGACCTTCAACGTTACCGTTTAGCTTAGAGACCAAAGCGTTTACCAGCTTATCTGCCACGGAATCTCTGAGTCCATACTCGGAAGCTTCTACCATAACCCTAATCATGGGTTGAGTTCCGCTCGCCCGTACGACCACCCGTCCGTGCCCACGGAGCGCTACCTCGGCTTCCGCAAGTTCTTCTTGGAGAGAGGATTGCCACGTGGTGCTATCGCTTACCATCACGTTGACCAGCAACTGAGGCCAAGGTTCGTAATCATCCACGTAACTGGAGGCAGTACGGCGCTCGTCCGTCATGACACGCAAGAATTCAAGCATCGTTACCAGCCCATCCCCCGTTGGACCGTACTCGGGGACAATGATGTGGCCGCTCTGCTCTCCGCCGATCAACGCACCCGTCTCCCGGATCTTAGCCGCCACATATTTGTCGCCAACCGGTGCGCGCTCCAACCGGATACCCTTACTGTCCAGGAATTTAGCAAATCCACCGTTGCTCATCACGGTACCCACCACCAAGGCCGGCACCAAACTTCCATGTGTTTGGCGCTGGGCAGCCCAAGCTCCAATCATTCGGTCTCCGTTGATCAATCGACCCCGTTCATCGCTAAAAATCGCTCGATCCGCGTCCCCATCAAAGGCCACCCCAACTTCCGAGCCGGTCTTCACCGTAAAGTCTTGAATCGTCTGCGGCTTGGTGGCTCCGCCCTGGGCGTTGATGTTCATGCCATCCGGATAGACTCCGGTGACGTGGACGTCGGCCCCAAGCCGATCCAGCACGCGAGGAGCGATGGAAAACGCAGCCCCATTCGCCCCATCCAGCGCAACCGACAAGCCTTTCAATCCATTAGGAAGTAGGCCCACCAGAAAGTCTTCGTAAGCCTGGATAAGGTCTGGTTCTGGACTTATTCGGCCCACCCCGTGACCCACGGGACGATCAAACTCTCGTCCGATTTCCGCTTCGATGGATTCTTCAACATCATCGGCAAGCTTCTCGCCGTTATGACCCACAAATTTGATGCCGTTGTCCGGGGCTGGGTTGTGCGAGGCTGAGATGATGCACCCGAGGCCAAACTCGCCCGTCCGGGCCACAAAGGCAATCGTGGGCGTAGGAGCCACCCCGATACTTACCACGTCAATGCCTGCACACGCTAACCCAGCGGACAGGGCGGCCTCTAGCATGGGACCACTTTGGCGCGTGTCTCGGCCGATTACGGCTCGCGTGGGTGCGCCCGTTCTACGCAGCCATTGACCTGCGGCCCGACCTAAATTGAGAGCCAATTCTGCGGTCAGTTTCTGATTAGCAACTCCGCGAACGCCGTCGGTGCCAAAGTGCTGTCGCGCCACTTAAGGTGCAGTCACCTTGACGCGGGCGGGACGGATGACCTTTTCCGCCATTCGGTAGCCCGGTTCCAACTCTTGGATCACGGTATTGGAAGGCTCACCTTCCCCTTCGCCCACTGCGAGCGCCTCGTGGAGTTCAGGATCAAATACTTGTCCAACCGAATTTATTTTTGTCACGCCTTGACCTTCTAAGACGCTCAGCAACTGGCGATGAACCGCCTTCATGCCTCCCATCATCACTTCAAGGTTGGTCCCCGATTCTAAATGCGCAAGGGTTCGTTCAAAGTTGTCCAAAACGGGCAAGAGTTGGGTCACCACGTTTTCAGCGGCAAACTTGCGCAGAATCTGGGCTTCCTGCTGAGTGCGCTTGCGGAAATTCTGAAAGTCCGCCATGGTTCGCAAAACATGGTCCTTTGCCTGGTCGCGTTCGTCGGTAAGCCTCTGCATTTGCGCGGTCAGTTCAAGAAAATCCCGTTCTACCGCATCGCCGCTTTCGTCAATCGAATCTGCGATATCCATTTCTTCTTCCGTCATATCCGCATCCAAGGGTTCTGAGTCATGCGAAAAAGTCGCATCTGAGACCGCGTGAAAATTGTCCGTCAAGTGATGATTCTCCATAAAGGGCAATCTAGATTTTACTCGGCAGGATGCGCAAATAAGACGGATTCCGGGTGGGTATCCAGAGATGATTCGGGTTTCTTTGATCCCAGATACACTCCGAGAATCACCACGCCCATGCCAACAAACTGAATGGGTTGTAGAACCTGACCCAAAATGAGTGCCGCAAACAGCACCGCCACTGCGGGAACAAAGAACTGGTAGCGGGTGGCAACCGCACTCCCCACTTGCTGGATTCCCGTATAAAATCCCACAAACGCCACCACCCCAGAAAGGAATGCCACTTGGGCAAACATCAACCAGCCCACCGTTGATATACGGTCAAACCGCGTATGAACCACAGAATTGCCCCCGTAAAGCCCAATTAGAGGAAGTGCATAGGGCATGCTCACGGCTAACAACTGAACTGGACTGTAGCGGGCTAACAGTGGCTTTGCCTGCACAGCAGCCAAAGCCCATACAACCGAGGAGGCAAGCACTAATAGGTTCCCAATTAAGGTGCCGTGATGGGAAACTCCGCCGCCAAACATCACGGTTGCCACGCCAACAAACGAAACCAGAGTTCCCCAAATCACCGATGCGCGAAGGCGTTCGATCCCAAATAGGGCGCTCCACAGCACGGCAAACAATGGCGTGGTGGCCAGCAAGGTTGCCGCCTCACCCGGCACCGTTTGACGGGTTCCTTCCAAGAAGAGCACCATGTAAATTCCTAGCGTGAGCAGGCCGGATAACGCAATGCCAAGCCTGTCGCCGGGTAAAGGCCGGAGCGATTCTTTTCGAAACCAGCAAATTGAAACCAAGCTGAAATACATAACCCCGGCCCGCACGACTGCTACGGTTGGAGCCGTCATTTCTCTATAGAGCACCTTCAGCGCTACAAAATTGAAGCCCCAGCATAAAACAACAATCACCAGCGGCAAGTTAATGGGCCAACGGCGAGCGGGGGGCACGGTTAAGTATGAACGTTGGTGTATCGTAAAGAGTAAAATTTCAGCGACGCAGATTTGCCTTCGCACTCAGGAACTTCTATGGCCATCACCGACTATTCTCAAACTAACTTTGGCGCCAATAAGCGCTTCCGCCTTGTCTTGCGAGAGCAAGGGACCGTTCGAGAAATGGGTGGAGAGGATATGTCGATTGCCGTTGGCATTACCGATAGCATTTTCATGAATGCGCTAGATACGGGCACTTCCGACATTCACCTTCAGCCCGAGCGCGATCAGTTGCGAATTAGATACCGTCAAGACGGCATTCTTCACGATACGGGCCAGCTCCCTCCCGATCAAGCCCAGAACGTTATTGCTCGATTGAAGTTGGCCGCAGGCATGCGAATTGACGAGCAGCGAGAACCCCAAGACGGCCGCATAGACATGGAATACGCCGGCCGCAGACTATCTGCCCGTGCTTCTTGCGTCCCGTGTTTGAACGGAGAGAAGTTTGTGATGCGGCTTCTGGACCCGACTGCGATGAAAGTGGACCTGGCCAAGTTGGGAATGCCCGAAGACGTTCTTAAAAAGTGGTCTAAGGCCATCCAGTCTCCCTATGGCCTCATTTTGGTTACGGGCCCAACGGGTTCGGGAAAAACGTCCACCCTTTATGCCAGCCTTCACCAACTGGATGCCAAGCAGCGAAATATCGTTACCGTAGAAGACCCGGTGGAGTACGAGTACGAGAAGAATATTGCGCAAGTGCAAGTCACGGAGAAAATGACCTTTCCCAAGGTCATGCGCACCTTTCTTAGGCAAGACCCAGACATCATGATGGTCGGCGAAATGCGCGACCCCGACAGCCTTGCGATTGGCGTTCAGGCTGGCCTTACCGGTCACTTAGTCTTGAGCACCATCCACACCAACAACTCAATTGAGACCATTGGCCGAATGGTAGATATGCAGGCGGAGCCTTATCTGGTGGCCGGAGTCATGGTCGCAATTCTCGCTCAACGATTGGTTCGGTTGAACTGCGCCAAGTGCAGAGAAGCCTACGAACCCACTCCGGAAGAACTGGACACGTTGGGGGTCACTAAAGAAGAAGCGGCTACCGCCCGTTTCGCCCACGGTCGCGGTTGCCCAGAGTGCCGCGGAACCGGTTACCGCGGTCGACTTGGAGTCTTTGAATTGATTCTCGGCACGCCGGAATTCCGGGCCGCTATCGCCAAAAACGCTGACTTCCCCACCATGATGGCGGTCGCCCGAAAGCAAGGCTTCCGCACCATGATGGAAGACGGAAAGGCCAAAACGATGGCGGGTTGGACGACCCCGGAAGAAGTGATTAAGGCCGTGTACACCCAGGCCCTGGATTAGAAAATTTAGGGCGGAGCGGGTTAGAATATGGTCGTGTCTGTTCAATGAATCCGTCGGGTGCCCAGGCGCTTGTCGGGAGTCAAACTGCTAGCAACGTAGCTAGAAAACAATAGGGATGGATGCGGCTAAACCGCCGGTTCTAATGGAACTTGTCCCGTGCGGGCGGCTTCTCGGGCGTAGACAAAGTAGCTTAACAACATCTCGCAGTGGCGTACCATGAAGTCGTGATTGGGGGCCGGGGACATCATGAGGTGGTCTTCCAGCACCTTAATTTGCTCTAGTGCCTTCATTAATAATTGCGTGTTCTGTTCTGCGGTTTCGGTAGGCATTTCCAACTCCATCCGGTTGAGATTGAAGGACCGCGAAGGCACCGGCAATGCACCACCGGTCGACAAATGACGGGAGAAGCAATACCTTTTGGGTCCTACGTGTACGACACTCTATTATCGTAACTACGCCGGTCAACGGGGAGTGTTCAATCGAAAAAGGCCGAAATTAACGCATTTTTCGAATGGCCGCAACCACATCGTTCTCATCTGGGATGCACTCAAGCTCTAACACGCGGGCATAAGGCATCGGAACGTTGAGTCCACCCACTCGCGCAACCGGAGCATCTAAGTCATCAAAGCACTCTTCGCCAATGCGGGCGGCAATCTCGGCACCAAATCCGCCGCTTCGCCAGTCTTCGTAGACAACCAACGCGCGGTGGGTCTTTTTGATGGACGCATAAATTGTCTCGGTATCCAACGGCAATAAAGACCTAACGTCAACCACCTCGGCGTCAATCCCGTCTTTGGCAAGGAGTTCGGCGGCGGCCAAATTGACTTGCGTCATTCTGGAGTAACCCACCAAAGAAACGTCCTTCCCCGGTCTCAGAATCTGAGCTTTGCCAAAGGGAATCATGAAATTAGGATCGTCCGGCACTTGGCCTTTCACCGTGTACAGACCTGGATTCTCATAGAAGATTACGGGGTTGTCATCGGCAATTGCCGTTTTTAACATTCCGTAGACGTCCGTTGGGGTAGCCGGGCAGACGACTTTCAGACCGGGAACATGCGCAAACCATCCTTCCATGGAGTGCGAATGCTGAGCCGACAACTGCTTAGCCGCTCCGCCCGGACCACGGAAAACGATGGGGCACTTGACCACGCCGTTGGTCATGTAATGAACCTTGGCCGTATGGTTAATAATTTGATCTAGGGCCAAGATTGAGAAAGACATCGTCATAAACTCAACAATCGGCCTTAACCCTGCCATCGCCGCGCCGGTGGCGATTCCGGAGAACCCCGCCTCGGTGATCGGAGTGTCCAACACACGACGATGGCCGTACTTGGGGAACAGCCCCTTGGTAACTTTGAACGTGCCCTCATAGCGGCCGATGTCTTCTCCCATGAGGAAGACATCGGCGTTCTTGTCCATCTCCTCGATCATGCTCTTCTGCAGAGCTTCACGAAAGGTCATTTCTAGGTTTGGCATATTGGTGTGGTTAAGCGTTTAATCTTGAGCAGATGACGAGTGGCAAATTTGCCCGTGACTAGTGGCCTACTTCAGGATTCATGTCGCAGTAGATGTTGTCGTAAACCTCTGACACATCTGGGAAAGGCGAAGCATCGGCTTCTTCGTAGATCTTCTCTACGCGTTCAACGATCTCGGCATCGATTGCTTCTAGCTTCTCTTCGTTGGCAATATTTCGTTCGATCAGCACTTCTACTAGGCGCTTGATCGGATCTCGCTTCATTGCTTCGGATTCTTCTTCTTTCGTTCGGTACAACTGGCGATCATTATCGGCGGCTCCGTGACCGGAGTAACGGTAGCTCATCACTTCTACCCAGAACGGCTTGCCTTCGCTTCGAACGTAGTCCACGATCTGCTGGGCCGTCTTCTTCATTTCGATGACATCCATGCCATCCACGCGTTCGCTTTTGATTCCAAAAGGAATTCCCCGCTTGTAAAGCTCGGGGTCGGCGGCGTGGTACTCCAATCGAGTGCCCATCGCAAACTCGTTGTTCTCCACAATGAAGACGCAAGGCAGATCGTAGAGACCGGCCATATTCAAAGTCTCGAAAACTACGCCCTGATTGGCCGCACCATCACCAAGGAAGTTAAGTGTCACCTTGTCGTCGCCTCGATACTTCGACGCAAACGCCAGTCCTGCACCGATCGGAACGTGGCCTCCAACGATGCCCCAGCCACCATAGAACCCGTTTGCGGGATCATAAATGTGCATGGAGCCGCCTTTACCACCGGCAGTTCCCGCTTTGCGACCCATAACCTCAGCCATTACCGCAACGGGGTCGGTGCCTAAAAGCAGGGCGTGGGCGTGGTCTCGGTAGGCAGTGATGACATTGTCGTGACCCTTCCGAATCGCGTTCATCCAACCGACAGCCAAGGCTTCCATCCCGATGTACACGTGCATGTAACCACCGGCTTTGCCTTGGCGATAGGCGACATTGCACTTCTCTTCAAAGTGTCGAATGAAGAGCATGTCGCGGTAATACTGCTCAAAATCGGCAGGCGATTCTACAATTAATTTTTCAGCTTGCTTTGCCACTGATTGAATTCCTCGCTAACGTAAATAGATTGTCGGCGGTTGGGGCGCACGAGCTTCTGCGGCGGAGCAAATCGTATCCCCTATACTTTATACCACCGTAACCCAATTTCTGGTAGCAAGGAATTGCGAGTTACTCGGTGCCGACCGCCTGCGCCAGCTTTTCGCCCGACAATTCTACAACGGGCCGACCGTCTAAATCCACCCAAATGCCGCAGGGGCCCCCGCTTTCGGTATTGTGCAATTTCACTTCAGATCCGTCCGATCTCAGTATCGCTTGGTAATACGTTGAAATCTCGGTTGATTTTCCCGTTACGTAGTGGCCAATCAAGCTTCGTCGAAATCGGTCTTTGGACACGTTGGGGAAGCTTCCGTGAATGACGGATCCGTTAAAAAATAGCACGTCTCCAGGCTCCATGATGATGGGGACGGGCTTCATCCCGGTGCCTAATGGAACCAAGACGTCCGTAAAACTTTCCTTTGTATCGGCCTTTTCTGTGCACAGGACTGGGAGCTCGTGAGTGCCCGGCACCACCTGCAGGCAACCGTTTTCCTCATCAATGGGGTCCAATGCCATCCATGCGGCCATGCAGGTTCCGGGTTGAGCGCGAAGATAAAATTGGTCTTGATGGAGGGCTTGGCCACGGGCTCCGGCGGGCTTAAAGTAGTGCATGGTCTGCACAAAGAGCGCTTCGTCCTCCAGCAGCATCTCCAAGATTTTGATAATCCGAGGTTCCAGACCCCACTGTAAAGACTTTTCATCCCAGAGGTGCATATTCATGAGGCGCGGATATTTGAGCAACGGGTCTTGATCCGTTGGAGCCTCGATATACATATCGCCTCCGATTCCATCCTCACGCATTTTCATGTAGTGAGCACGAAGGTCGTTGCACTCTTCCCGCGAGAACAGTCCCTTGGCCACGGCATAACCGTTTTCTTCATAAAAACGGGACAGTTCGGTTTTCACGGGCGTCACTGCGGTTAGATTGCTCATTTCTGCTTAATGATAGACCGCTATTTAACCTAAAACAATGATAGAATTGGCTAACTTTCATGCCTTTTTCTGCTACTGGTCCGATCAGCGAAAACAGGAACCCAGAATTTGTGGGTATCTTGACCGGGAATTTTTACGAAGATTCCTCCTATCACGTCGTGCGATCTCAGGGGAGTAGGAGTTGGCTGCTTACGCTGACTTGGGGTGGCGAAGGATTCTTCTTAGGGGCAGATACTCCGCACACGGTGGCCAAAGGCTCTCTCATGCTGGTTCAGCCGGGCACCCGGCAAGAGTACGGGGTAACGCAACTGAACGGACATTGGGGCTTCTACTGGGCCCATTTTTATGGCCGCAGCCACTGGCTACCTTGGATATCCACGATTCAGGAAGTGTCTCCGGGCCTCAAATACCTTGACCTTGGCGACTCCCCCGCCTTTGCCGAAGTAGAGAAGGCATTTGGCCGTTGCCATGCCGCTACCCAAAGCTCTGGGCGACTGGCCGAACAGCGCGCCCTGGCCGTCATGGAGGAGCTTCTTTGCCGCGTGGCCGAAGCGGCTGATCAGATCAGCGACCTCGATCCGAGAATTCAAGTTGCTCTGGACCAAATCAACCAAAACTTGCCATTTGAAACGAGTATCGCAACCCTCTCGGGACTCGTCGGCCTATCCGTTTCCCGCTTCGCCCACTTGTTCACCCTCCAGCTTGCGTTGAGTCCTCGGGATTACGTGGAGCGGCTCAGAATGGAACGAGCCGCCCAAATGCTCGTACTCACCGCGCACCCCATCCACGAAATAGCGGACGCAATGGGATTTGACAATCCTTACTACTTCAGCCGGAGGTTCCGCGCGGTAACCGGACGCAGTCCGCGTGAGCACCGCGCGTTGAGGACCACTGGCCCCGTCTGAAAAACCATTTACAGAATCATGACGGAGCGGATGACGTTGCCTTCTTCCATGGCGTGAAAGGAATCTTCTACGTCATGCAATCCCACCTTGCGAGTTACCATGCCGTCGAGATCTAGCTTCCCTTCCAGGTACAACTGAGCCAACAAAGGGAAATCGTGAGACGGAAGGGTATCGCCGCAGTGGCACACTCTCAGCGAGGCTTTGTTCCAGTACACCCCAGTGGCCATGTCACCCAGGTTGAGGGTTACCGCGTCTTGCGCAGCGGGAAAACCGATGGTGGTGGCAGTTCCCCCGTACGACAGCATCTTGATGGCTTGTTCCGTACACTTTGGAATTCCGGTGGCTTCAAAGGCAAAGTCCACTCCGCCATCCCAACCGTCTTCGGTGAGTTTTCTAACCGCGGCGATCGGGTCACCGTCGGCGGCGTTCACGGTATGAGTGGCCCCAAACTTGCGGGCCCATTCCAATTTGGTGGGATTTACGTCTACCCCGATAATCTGTTTGGCGTGCTGCAACCGAGCCCCTTGGATCACGCTAAGGCCCACACCTCCGCAACCAATCACGGCCACTCGGGCGCCCGCGTAGACCGGGGTTGTGTTCATGGTCGCCCCAACGCCCGTGATCACTCCGCAGGCAATAAGGCAGGCCTTATCCAACGGCATGGCCGCCGGCATTTTGATTGCCGCCTTCGCATGAACGACGGTGTGGGTGGCAAAGGTGCCACACCTCAGAACCTGAGAACACACAGCGCCATCGGCCTTACGGCGAATTCTCGGCTGGGGTCGCAACGCCATGTAGCAATGGCGAGGATCCCCGCGTTGACAAGCCGGACACTGTTCGCAGGGGGCGCGGTAGGCAATCACTACGGGATCGCCCGGTTTAAGGTGCTTAACCCCTTCCCCTACCTCTTCAATAATGCCAGCTCCTTCGTGCCCCAGCACAATGGGGAAACTCATGCCGTTTCCGTTGAGATTCTTTACCGTAAGGTCGGTATGGCAAATTCCGCTGGCCACCAACTTGACCAAAACTTCGTTGGGGCCAGGAGACTCCACCAGAATGTCTTCTACCACCACCGGCTGACCGGGCTCAATAAGGAGCGCCGCCTTTCCTTCGTACACCATGCCAAAAGCCTACTCGTTTTGAAGCCGTTTTACCAGTGCTACCGTGAAGTTGGCCAAAGTGGATGGCGCATCACGATGCATAATCTCAAAGCCGTGACTGTTTTCCATGGGGATCCCCAGAGTAAACGGGCGAGCACACAATCCCCGCGACGCCGCGCAGGAGGCGTCGCTTCCTCCCATTGAGAAGGCCTGAAACTGTAGCGGATGTCCCAAGCCTTGGGCAATCTCCGCCAGCAGATCTAGGTCTGATGCCGCAGGGGAACTGTAGCCATCTTGCACCCAGACGGTTGGATTAGAGGTAAGAAGAGCGGGCGCATCAATCACGATGGGACCCAGTTCAAGCGCAATACAGACGTCGGGTTGAAGCGAATGCAGGGCATAAAGTGCACCTTCCCCACCCACTTCTTCGGCTGCGGTCGCAATGAACGTGGCGCTTATATCAGAATCCTTCAGTTGCACGATCGCGAGGAACATGGCCAGCACATCGGCCCGATCATCCAAAAAGTAGCTGGTCACAAAGTCTCCCACGATCCAAAGGCTGCGTTGCGAGCGAGCGACCACAACCCGAGTCCCGACCCGAACCCCCGCAGATTCGAGTTGGCCGGGTTTTAGACCGGTGAATACCGAAGCCATATCCCAGTCAAACGCCCGCTCGCGGGCCTGTTGAGCATTAGATGCCGGATGATTGGTGTGAATGGATCCGAATGATAACACTCCGGGTAACGTTTCACGTGGTGCGAGGATCTCAACCGGTCCCTCGCCAAGTTTCCACGGATAAAGCCCACCCAGACTTCCGACCTTTAGCGATCCCGAGGGGGTTATGCCTCGCACGATCATTGCGATTTCGTCCAGATGAGCCGTCACCACGATACGCTTAGCTTTCGCGGGGTCGCCCAACGTTACGTGAACGTTCCCCTTTGCATCGGAGGTGCTGGTCAGCCCAATCTCCGAGATCAGGCTCCGGAAGACGTTGGCCACCGCCGATTCCTGGCCCACAGGACCGGGTGCGCTTACAAGTTGCTGAAGAATGGCAAGGGAATCCACCGCCTAGCGTATCTCAGATCCGCCAAAGATTCCCATCGTTCCCTCGGACCGGCCCGTAATTTCACGAGGAGACGGCTATGATCTGGCCCATGAAGAGAAATTTCCGTTTGTCGCTCATTGGCTTCGCGCTTGTCGCTGCGTCGGTGCCTGCTGTGGGGCAGGTATCTCCGCTTCACGTTTACAACGGCGTCAATCGCGCGTTTGAGGTAAGCGTTCACTGTCCAAGTGAACGCGCGGCCTCGCTTCAATTGCTAAAGCCGGGAACGGCGCAAATAGAATTAGAACGGCCGGTTAGCCGGGGTCGAACGGATCTGGCCAAAATATTTCCCGAGCTATGGACCACTAAAAGTCCCCACCTGCTGTACCTCCAATTAGCGATTGATGGAAGGCCGGTCGGTCCGGCAACGGTGCTACAACCGATGACGAACCCGGCAATTTCGCGCTTGGCGGCAGATGGAAAAACCGTGGAATTTGTGCCGGACGAGGATCAATCTTACGCCGGCATTAGAGCCTACGTTGATAAGGATTTAATATTGGACACCACGATGGGCCGAATGCGCTTCAGGCTCAGACCGGATGCGGTGCCGAATACGGTTTGGAACATTCGCGAGTTAGTGAACGGAGATTTCTATCGAGACATCATCTGGCACCGAGTGGTGGCCAAACGAGCCAACGGGACACCCTTTGTTATTCAGGGAGGTGATCCTACGGGAACCGGAAATGGGGGTCCTGGATTTGCCTACCCGCTAGAAAAAAGCAGCCTTCTTCACGACTTTGGGGTGGTTTCCATTGCCAGATCAACCGACCCGAACACCAATGGTTGTCAGATATTTGTGTGCTTAAGCCGAGAAGGAACCAAGCACCTAGATGGCCATTACGCCGCGTTTGGTGAAGCCATAGAGGGCGCGGAAGCCATTCTGAAGATTGCGGCGGTTCCTGTTGGCAAGGAGGACCGACCAGTAAATCCACCCAAGATCAAGGTCGGGAAACTCGTGGATGCCGCACCGTATGGGTCGGGACCAAAACCGGTGCGCAGACCAGGTGTTTAGGGGAAACTTGCGTGGTCGTCTGGGCGGCCATGTGAGGGTTCCGAAAGGGTCGCCAGGCTACTAGGTTGTAGAACGCGGCAGGTTATCTAAAACCTTCAACGCCTCATTGATCAGCGCATTGGTGCGTTGCAGACGTTGATGAACGAAGTTGGTAATAATTCGCAACTCGTACTTGATCCTGATATTGATAGCTATTACACGATGGATGCCTCGGTTGTGCAGCTTCGCAACCTAGCCCAAAAGCTGGGTGTGGCGGGGGACATGAGCGCCGCCATTAATCATCGAAAACAAATCACTAGCCAAGAGCGGATCGACCTCGCGGTCCTCCTCAGCCAGGTAACCACGTTCGGCGCCACCTTAGGAGATGACA
This sequence comes from Fimbriimonadales bacterium, assembly GCA_038212035.1. Classification (GTDB taxonomy): domain Bacteria; phylum Armatimonadota; class Fimbriimonadia; order Fimbriimonadales; family Fimbriimonadaceae; genus Fimbriimonas. The sequence continues at coordinate 13,086 of JBBQUZ010000024.1, read as the reverse complement.
TTCAGCAAGCCGGTGCCGACGATGCTCAGCTAAAGGCCAAGCTTGCAACCGGCATGAGCGCAAAGGGAATCACGACTCTGAGGTCATAACCCGCCGGGCTGCCTGAGGCCATGGGTATCTGATTTTGGTTCGGGCAAGTTAGGGTCTATTTCGAGGGGACGGTGAAGCCAATAGTTGGCGGAGGCCAAGTTGACGTCTGAAGCTAACGCATAACGTCCCGGTCAAGGGGCAAATGCCCCTCCAACCGCGTCAGACCGCGTAATTCGGGACGAAAACGGTAGGGTCCACTAAATCAAATCCTATTTCTGACTCGTGAGATTGAATCCGGCTGTAGATCCTGCGAACCGCGCGTTCCACGCTGGGAAAATCGATGCCTTCAAAGATCGCGGTTTCCCGGAGGTTTCCGTTTTCATCGGGCACAATCCGGGACTTTCGAATTCCGTTCTCTAAGGCCTTACGGCCTGCCACACCCAACTTATTCAGAGCAACCTGAATTACGTCTCGGGCATGCTCCCGAGGTCCGTAAATTCCTGCGCGATGGACGATCTCGGCAAACTGATCATAGTTCGGGATGAGCGTCCCCGCCGGCATGGCAAAGTGCTTAATGATGTCGTACATCGCCTGGATGGCCTCGGCGGGGTAGTAATACATAAACAGGCGCGCCCCTTCCAAGAAAAAGTTGTAGTGGTGCGCCTCATCGGTGGCGATGACTTGAGACATTTTCACCAGCACGGGGTCGGCGGCATCCGCAAACCCAGGACGCGTGTTTTTGCCCCGGGCGATTTCCGCCATGTTTAGATAATTCACTTGGGTCGCGCGTTCTTGGAACACGGTGTAGAAAATCATGTGGATGGGGTCTTCCCACGGAAGCGCCCACTCCTGACCCCGCAACTGTCCCATGTAACCGCGTAACCATTCGGGAGTTCTTTGCTGGCCAAAGAGTATCGAGTTGTACCAAAGCTCTGCGTGTTTTTCTTCTTCTGATCCCCACCGAAGGTGAAAATGGGACCGCCCGTGACTCTTTCGAATCACCTTGAGGAGTGCGGTCACGTAGTCTGGAACATACTGCTCAACCGCAAAGAACCCTTCTAGAATTCGGTTGACTTCCGGCGAATGGTCTTTGCGGAAATTTCGCCAATCAAATTCACGGTCAGGATTCCAGTTTCTCTTTTCTTGAGACTTTGCCACGTACCAGCGATACAAGCCAACGAATCCTCGTTCAATCAATCGATCTTTTTCGTCTCGGCTGAGAAGACCTACGGGGATTTTAGGTCTCTGGTCTTCTAGCTCCTTGATAATTTCCGGGTCGTATGATGCCAATGAATGTTCCTACGAGAGTCGGTAACGATTTGCACCATCGAATCTGGGCCCGCTACCGACTCACTTTTGTGAGTGTATCTCATTCAAATGGAGGTCGCCACAATTTGGTCGCCTTTGCGGCCATAACCCATGGTTTGCCATAATAAGTGAACAAAAATCGCCGAAGAAATTCCCGCACAAATGCCACCGATTACATCAGTCGGCCAGTGAACTCCTCGGTAGATCCGGCTGATTCCAACCCCAGTGGCCAGGACAAATGACAAGGGTCCAACCCACCTCCGATCCTGCTTTGGCACCAAGAGAACGATCATCGTGGCGCACGCAAATGAGGTGGTAGTGTGCCCACTGGGAAAACTGTTGTAAAGCCAATTTTCTTGCGGCAAAGAAAAATTCAGGTTGCTGGGCCGTTGTCTGGGGATCAGCGCTTTGAGCACTTGAGCCACTAAGAGACCCGAGACAAGAACGGAAATCACAATCGGGGCAACGTAAGCCCGGGTTTGCCGCCAGCATAGGAAAACGAAAGCTAAGACCGCCTGCAGAACGCCAAGGCCGAGCCAACTTAAGACGAGAAAGACAACATCGGCAACGGGGCTATGCCAACCTGTGTGGATTGCCCTAAATACTGCGAGGTCAAATTGCATCAAAGCTTGATGGCACCCCCTAAGGAATCAGTCTACCGACCCGGCTTTGGCCCAAGCGGTGAAACAAACCGAATTTGCCACCGGGCTTGGCCCTTACGAACTGACTTGGGGATATTTTGGCCGGGAACATCTTTGGCACTTTGGCCCATCCCCGTCCAAACTTGTTTTAGCGGGATTGCGGCGGGGATATCAATAATAACGTCGGTCGAGCCCGGATGGTCGGGGTCTTTCTGCGAGAATGTCCCTAAGATTTGGCCGTGCAAATCTTTAACTCGTCCCCCCAAATTTTTCACCGCGCGGTCCACGTCGGTCGTGAAGATTGACACATCCGGCAAGGGTGAAGGGAGTACCGGATCTCCAGAATCTGTGGATTCATCCCCTTCATGCTTTGCCACTTTTGGAGCAGACGTTGATCGCGTGGCAACGAAAACTGAGCGATAGGTTGCCAGTTGCCACGGGCTCCTCACGTGGATTCGCCATGGCTTAGACGCCACAACCGCAATAACCATTGAAGCGGCCACCGACAGACCCGCCAAGTACGCCCAGTTTCGGCCCGAAGGCGCGGGTCTACGCAGACGTTGAAGGGTTTCTGGCCGTCCGCTTACTGCATCGTCTATGAGGACGGGTTTTGACATTGTCAAAGCATGAGAAACGTCGCGAAGCACTTTGGCGTCATGCGCAACCGCAGGATCATGGTCAATCAGGTCTTGAATAAGCAAGTGTTCCTGGGGAGGAAGTTCCCCATCCACGTATGCCTTAAGGTCTTTGTTCATATCCACCCTACGGCCTCCTTAAAACCTTTTGCATGAAGTGCCTTACGCAAATGAAGGAAAGCGTGGTGAAGCCGAGACTTAACCGTGCCCACCGGTACGCCCAGTACGGTGGCGGCCTCCTCGTAAGTTAGACCTTCCACTTCGTGAAGTAAAACGACCTCCCGGTGCTCGGGTGACAGTTTGGTTATCGCCTCTTGAAGGCAAGCGCGATCAATCCAGTTCCCTTCCCCGCTAGCCACCGGAATATCGAGTTCCAGTAGCGGTGGCAGTAAGCGGTTCCGGCGGATGAACCGGCGGCATTCGTTGTGCGCGATGCCAAAGAGCCAGGTGATTAAAGACGATTCTCCCCGGTACCGCTTAAGGGCAACTTGCGCAGTGATGAATGTTTCTTGAGTGACGTCGGCTGCGTTGTCTATCCCTACTCGTCGCACACAAAAACGATAAATAGCATCGTAATAATTAGTCGCAATGATTACGATGTCAAGGGAGCCTTTTCCTAAAATCGTCTGAGCCACCTGCATCAAGGGTATCTCTAAATGAGTGCCGAGAGTTGCCCATATCGTTCACTCATAGTCGAACAGACACGGGAATCACCGATGCACTTACCGAAAATACGGAATATGCCGCCTGCCATTGGAATTCGACGGCGTAGCCGGTAGTTGTCGGATGACCGCGCCGACGTCCGGGTGCCACTCGGCCGCGACAGTCACCCGGACTCGGGCACGGGCATCCCGAGGCTACCGGCTTCGCCGAACTGTTTGGAAGTCAGTTTTTAGGGATGTTGCGCCCCAGAACACCAATTGATAACCGCACCGATATAAATGCGAGGGCGCGGTTGCATGGTGTCAACTCTAAAATCTTACATCGCATTTTCGGCCCGATCTATTGCATTGTAATGACTTTTCGTGAACTGTAAATTCGGTATTCTTTTTGTCGATGTCCCTGCTGAACGCCAAGATTGGAGCCAATGCGCCCGACGTATTCAATGCGATCATTGAAATTCCCCGAGGAAGCACCAATAAATACGAGGTGAACCAGGAAACGGGTCTTATTCACTTAGACCGCGTGCTTTACAGCCCTCTGTTTTATCCGTTTGACTATGGCTACATTCCGCAAACTCATTACCTTGACGGAGACCCTCTGGACGTTCTGGTATTAGTCTCCCACCCCACCTTTCCGGGTTGCGTGGTGGAAGTGTCCGCCATTGGGGTCTTGGAAATGCGAGACGAAAAAGGCCCCGACGAGAAAATTCTCTGCGTGGCCAAAAAAGACCCTCGGTTTGGCTACCGAACTCACCTCAATCAGCTAAACGAGCACACCACCAAAGAGATCATCCACTTCTTTGAGGTCTATAAAGACCTCGAAGAAAAGAGTGTGGACGTGGTAGGTTGGCACGGTCAAGAAATGGCGATTGACCTCATCTCCAAATATCGCACCGATCGCTAAATCGGCCCGTTTTTTTCATGCCGGTCCGTCACTAAGCACTTCAAAGACTTTTGCATAGCTTTGTGAGGGATGGACACCTCGCTAAATTCGGGCCCGACCGCGTGATAACCTAACCGTTCGTAAAATTTAAAGACGCTCAGTCGGGCGTGGAGCGTGATCTCAGAGTATCCATGATCACGAGCGAATTTCTCGGCAGACTCAATGAGTCTTTTGCCAACTCCGTGACCCTGATGATCTAAGGCCACCGCAACTTGACGCATTTTTAGCGTCTGAGCGTCCGTTTCGGCAAGTAAAAGCGTGCCAATCACCGCATCCTGCCCTTTGGCTACAATGTGGATCTGACTTCGTTCCGCCTCTAAATCTGCCTCGGAGAAATCCAGACCAAGGGGCAGGCGCAGGACTTGCCTTCGCAATTCTACGCCCTGCCAATAGGGGTCTGAACTGTGGTGAATCACGCAGATGCAACTCACAACTTCTTTTTAGGAGCCGCCCTTTTCGTAGCCGGTTTCGTTCTCGCCGTGGTCTTGGGCGGCGCCTTTGCCTTTGTTTTCGCCTTCGCCCCGGGTTCAGCCCCAGATTTAGCCGCGGGTTTAGCCCTCGGTTTGGCCTTGGCGGAGGTAACGGTGGACCGCGTGGACTTAGCCCCCCGCTTGGCGGGTCTCACCGATGGACCGGCTTCGCGCTTTCTGGCGAGCAGTTCTTGCGCTGCTTCTGGAGACATGTCTTCTGGATTGAGCGACTTAGGCAAGGTGGCATTCACCTCGCCATCCGTAACGTAGGGTCCAAAGCGGCCGCTTAGCACCTTTACGGGACCGGCACAGCCCTCAAGCTTACCAAATTCTTTAAGCGCGGCCGGGGCCGCGCGGGCGGTTCGGAATTTGGGTTGCAAGAGTATCTCAACCGCCTCGGGAACCGTCATCGTGGTGGCAGATTTCCATTCCAGCACGGTGCGCCGCTCAGAACCACACTCTAGGTAGGCCCCAAACTTGCCCACTTTAAAGAGAATCTTCTCTCCACCTTCTGGGTGCACGCCAATCTCCTTAGGTAAGGAACAAAGGAAACTCAGTTCTTCTTGGCTAAGGTTACGCGGATCCACTCCAGGCGGTACGGAAACCCAAGTGGGCTTGTCTTTGCGTTCAATCTCTTCGGTGGTTCGTTCCACCTCAAGGTAAAAGCCCTGACGATTTTTGAGCAATAGGCGCCGACCCGTGATCGGTTCAAATCCGACCGATTCTGTAGATGCCTCTTTCTGATTGAGAAGCTCGATGGCTTTCTCCACCGTGAGGTCAGCCGGGGCCACGTCCTCCGGAATGTTGGCGTAGCGCTTCTTGTCGCCTTCGCCCACCTGAAGAAACGGGTTACCGTCTTTTCCGTTGCGAACTAAGATCGTATCGTCGGTCTCCGGAACCTTCCCCACCACGAACGCGGGGTAAGGAATTTCTTTCTTTCGTTCATCCACCATCGGCTTCAGTCCCGGCTTTTCTGCCGTGCCTAGGAAGAAGTCGTGCAGATATTTCTTAGAATTAGCTGAGCCATCAGAAATCTCGTCGAGTGCTTCGTCCATCCGGGCCGTGAATCCCAGATCCATCAATTCGCCAAAGTTGCCTTCTAAGACTTCCATGGTGAGGAATGCTTTAAAGCTAGGAATGAGCTGGCGACCTTGTTTGCGCACGTAGCCCCGATCCACAATTACCGAGATGATGGATGCGTAGGTGCTGGGCCGACCAATACCCTGCTCTTCCAATTTCTTGATCAGCGTGGCATCGGTATAGCGGGCCGGAGGTTTGGTGGTGTGACCTACCGCGTCCATGGCCGATGCCGCGACTTCTTGCCCCTGCTGCAGGCGAGGAAGCTTTCGATCTTGTCCCTCCGCCTCGTCGTCCTTTCCTTCGCTATAAACCCGTAGGAAGCCATCAAACAGCATCTGCTTGCCGGTGGCCAGGAAAGTGAGTTTAGATGCCTCGGCGGTCTTATTTCCGGCAAGACTCGTCTCAATATCAGCCTCGGTTCTGAGAGCCCGGGCGGGCTTCATTTGGCAGGCCACGGTTCGTTGCCAAATGAGGGTGTAAATTTTTCGTTGATCTTCGTTTAGGTAACCGCTGACCGAATCGGGGCGGCGATTCACGTCGGTCGGGCGAATTGCTTCGTGCGCTTCTTGCGCGTTTCTCACCTTGCTGCTGTACGGCACCGGCTTATCGGGAAGGCAATCTCCGTATTCCTTACGAATGAAATCCCTCACCCGGGTCACGGCATCGATGCTTAAACTGAGACTGTCGGTTCTCATGTAAGTGATGAGTCCGATCACTTCCCCACCCATCTCCACCCCTTCATAGAGCGTTTGGGCAATGCGCATGGTGCGGTCTGCACTGTAGCCAAACTTTCGGTTGGCGTCTTGCTGCAGGGTGGTGGTCATAAACGGCGGTGCCGGACGTTCCGCCACTTCGTTGGTATCCAAACGAGTCACCGTGTAAGGCTTTGCGTGTTTAGCGGCTGCCGCCAAAGCCTTTGCCGTAGCCTCATCCAATAGTGTGACCTGCGCCTGTCGTTCGGGCCTCAATGTGCCGGTTAGATCATCAAAATCAGAACCCGAAGCGACTCGCTTACCGTCTAGTTGCTTCAGGGTCGCGCCAAACTTCTGGCCTTCCGATTCAAATTCTGCGCGAAGGTCCCAGTAGCCCCCGGTTCGGAAGTTTCGGCGCTCGACCTCGCGGTCTACCACGATTTTGACGGCGGGACTTTGCACGCGACCCGCGCTGAGATTTTTCATGACGCGAGACCAGAGAACTGGTGACAACGTGTAGCCGTAAAGTCGATCCAAAATCCGCCGAGTTTCCTGCGCTTCGACCAAATGGGTATCTACCTGACGCGGATTGGCCATGGCGGTCAGAATCGCTTCTTTGGTAATTTCGTGAAAGGCAATTCGCTTGACTTCCACGCCTTTTCCGGGCTTAAGCACTTCTAAAAGGTGCCAAGAAATCGCCTCGCCCTCGCGATCTTCGTCAGTTGCGAGCACAAGGGTATCTTTTCCCTTCATCGCATCTTTAAGTTTTTTGACTTGTGCGGCCTTCTCCGCGGGCACTTCATAGAACGGTTCAAAATTGTTATCAACGTCAACCGCGTAGTCTGACCACCACTTTTTTCTGAGTTCTGCCGGCAAGCCTTTGGCGTTGGGCATGAGGTCACGAATGTGACCGATGCTGGCGTGAACCTCGTAATCGCTACCTAAATAGCTACCGATAGTTCGTGCCTTAGCGGGAGACTCTACAATGACGAGTTTTTTTGCCATGAATTCCAACGATGCATCTCTTAGACTCCAAATTTTTTTGGAGTTCAAGCTTTTCGCCCCTCTACCTTTCGGCGAATCTCGAAGATTGGCGCAGGGGAGCTTTCGAAGCTAAGCCTACTGCGACAGTGCAGCCTTGCGACTGTACTTGGGGATTTTCCCGCCTGTCAAGCGGCAACATCTGCATTTTACGTGATTGTCCTAGAAACCTTACCGGTATTTAAGACGGTAACCTTGTGGGAGTCGATATGCCCCCGATGAGGATCCATGTCTTCTGGGAGTGATTCGGTACGCAATTTGGTTATGACAAGAGGGGCCACCCCTCCAATCCCGGTGAATTTTGAACAGATACTTTGCACTAACTCCCAGGCTCCTCATAGCATTGACGTTGGTCCCAACCATAAGCTGGGCGGGCGAGACTTCTTACTTGGGCATGTACATGCAGGACCAAAAGATTGGCTATTCTCGCTACGCTTCTGCCCCTTCTCACTGGGCGAAGCGGGTAGCCACCCGCAATGATTCGCTGACCGTGATGGACCTCGGGCTCATGGGGACGTCCATGAAGCTGAGTATTGATTCTGTAACGTGGACGGCCCCTGATGGAAGCCCACTGCAAATGGAATTCAAAATGATGAGTGGAGGGCGCGCCCAAAAAATGACCGCGACATTTGGAGCGCACTTAGCCAAGCTGAGAATTGAAAACGGCGGTGCGGTAAGTTTCAAATCCCTCACCTTTCCCAAAGGGGCCCAAATCGTAGATGACCCGCTGACGATTGTGTTGACCGGCAAAATGAAGCCCGGAAGCACCAAGTCGTTCTATGTGCTAGATCCGACCACCGCAACGTTTCTCAAAAACGAAGTCAAATTGGTGGGGCCGTCTTCCGTAACCGTTAATGGCAAAAAGCGACATGCCACTCTGGTCGAGATCACAGATCCACGGGCGGTGACTCACATTTACATGAGTGCCAAAGGAGACCTCATTCAGGCAAATGGCCCCATGGGAATTGAAATGCGGCCCGAGTCAAAGATCATGGCCATGAGCAAAGCCTCGCCATACAGCCCTCGGGTTGACCTGGCCTTGGCCACCAAGATCACCACAACGCCGCCGATTGGCAATCCGGGAAGTCTGAACCGGCTTTCGTTGAGAGTGGACGGACCGAGTTTGATCACCGCTCCCTCAGATACCTTTCAAACGATAACCCAAGATGACAACCACTGGATTGTTGCCGTGCATCCGGTCTCGTTGAGGGAGACCAAAGGCTTATCTCGATTAGGAATTGCCGGATTGCAAGAGGAATGGCTCAAACCCAGCCTGAACATTCCTTCCGATAGTGTGAGGTTTAAAAAGTTGGCCGCAGAGATTACTAACTCACGAAACGATGTTCGAGGAGCCGCCTTTGCGATCCGGCAATACGTCTATGAAACCATGCGGCCAAATGCGGGCATAGGAGTTTTGCGTGATGCCTCGGAAGTGCTCGACACCCGGGAAGGGGTTTGCCGTGACTACGCCATACTTGCGGCAACCCTGATGAGGTCAGCCGGAATCCCGTGCCGCCTTGCCAGCGGCCTGGTCAACTGGGATGGTGATTTCTTCTACCACGCTTGGGTGGAAGTTTTTGACGGTAATCAGTGGATTGGTGTAGATTCCACTACAGATCGTGACCAGATTGGCGCGAATCACATCAAACTAAGAGATGGCAACGTAAACCAAGCATTCACGTTCACGTTTCTGGATAAAGCAAAGTTTACGGTATTGAGTCAGCGATCAGACACAATCACAAAGGATTAAGGATGAGCAAGCAGAAAGATATTTTTTCAAGGAATCTATTCCAGCCCGGGGGAACCCCGATGCCGGTACGAATTGTAGTGTTCATCCTGTTTGGGGGAGTAGGAGCATCCCTTCTTGGCTCCGTTGCGGCCACTGTGCTCAACTTTCTGTTTCACGGCCTGACCATGGTGATGAAACTGTCCGCGCAAGCCGATGCGTTTCGACAGGACAATCCTTCCATCGTCCTCCCGTTTGCCCTGCTTGGGGCCATCCTTGGTGGATACGTGGCGGGCCGAGTTTTACGCGGCTTTGAGCAACTGATTGGCCGATGGGATCAGATGGAGCAAGGCGATAAAGTCACCTTTTTCTTGGGCATCTTCGCTGGCCTTATTGCTTCCATTCCGCTTCTGCAACTATTTCAGGCCCTGGAAATCTCTAACCAATCGCGAATTGTTATCATTCCGTCGGTCGTGCTGGGATTTGCTGCGCTCTCGGTTTACGCTTTGCAATCGATGGCAGAGGTGTTGCCATGGAACCGTGGACGCGGACGCAACAAGCGCACGGGCATCAAGATTCTGGACACCAACGTCATTATCGACGGTCGAATCTACGATGTAGCCAAAGCGGGCTTTCTGGAAGGCCAAATATACGTGCCCGGATTTGTGCTGGAAGAATTGCAGTACATTGCCGACAGCCACGATGCCCTTCGTCGACAACGAGGTCGTCGAGGGTTGGAAATTCTTCGCCACATGCAGGCGGATTTTCCTTTGGAGATTAGGGTTTACGACAAGTACGCTCCGGACACCGAGGAACCCGTGGACGCCCGCCTCGTACGACTCGCCAAAGCAATTGGCGGCGATCTCGTGACGAATGACTCCAACCTCAACAGCGTGGCCAGATTGCAGGATGTGCGCATCTTAAGTCTCAACGAGCTTGCGCTGACTCTTCGGCCCAACGTTCTTCCGCAAGAAACGCTAGAACTCGCGATTATTAGAGAAGGTAACCAGATTGGCCAAGGCGTGGGCTACTTAGACGACGGCACCATGGTTGTGGTGGAAAACGGAAAGAACCACATTGGTGAAACGGCAGAGGTTCTGGTGACTCAGGTGATTCAAACCGAGCGGGGCAAAATGATCTTTGGCGAAATTGATGATGAGTCAGAATCTCGCCTTGACGTTCGCAATCGACGACCCGTTCGCCGAACTCAAGTATGACCACCTACGTCGCAATCCTTGCCGCAGGGCAAGGAACCCGATTTGGAGAGGACAAGACTCAAGTGTCCCTCGGCGGAAAGCCTATTTGGCGATGGTCGTATGATGCGTTTGTCTCGATGCCAGAAATTGCGGGTGTCATTATCGTGGGCTCGCAAGAAAATATTCACGATCTCCGAATCGAAGCTCCCAAGGCCCAAGTTATTGTGGGAGGAAAGTCGCGACAAGAGTCAAGCAAATTGGCCGTGCTGAATTGTCCGGGAGATGCAGATGCTCTGCTAATTCACGATGCGGCGCGTCCGTTTCCTTCGGGCCGTCTCATCCGAGAGGTGATTCAGGCCATATCCTCGCAAGGAGCCGCCGGCCCTGCTTTGCCCGTCACCGATACGATAAGGCGAGTAACCACTACAATCACGGAAACCTTGCCTCGGGCGGGCCTGGTGGCCATGCAGACCCCTCAAGGGGCACGAATTGATCTGATGAGGCAGGCCCATCAGTTAGCCATTGGTGAAGCAACGGACGACATCGCGCTTTTGGAAGCGGCGGGTATTCCCTGCGAACTGGTTGCGGGTGATCCCGGAAACTTTAAGATTACGACCACGGAAGACCTAGTTAGGGCACGAGCCTACGTGGGCGGACCAGAAACTCGCACCGGTATGGGTTATGATATCCACCCGTTTGATGCTAAATCCACCGGTGCGTTATGGCTAGGTGGCATTGAGTTTCCCGGCCACCCCGCGCTACTGGGCCACTCCGACGCTGACGTTCTGCTGCACGCCATCGCGGACGCCATTCTCGGGGGTGCTTGTCTGGGTGACATCGGCCTTCATTTTTCTAATACCGATCCTCAGTGGCGCGGGGCTCGATCCGAAACCTTTGTCCGGCAAGCGGTTGCCCTGGCGGCCAAGGCCAATTGGACCCTCAGTCACATCGACGCGACGGTGATCGCGGAAACCCCTAAGATCATGGCCAGAAGCTCAGAAATGCGCCAGGCAATTGCCGAAATGAGTGGTCTAAACCTTTCGCGAGTAAGCCTCAAGGCTACGACAAACGAGGGGTTAGGCTCCATTGGCCGGGGGGAAGGCATTGCCGCCTTGGCGGTGGCTACGCTTAAAGAATCCAACTGTTTTTAGTTCCCCGTCAGGGCTCTAAGGCAAATACGAGCACGCCTACCCGCTCCGCTCCCGCTTTTTTAAGTGCATCCGCGCACACTCGGGCGGTGGATCCAGTCGTGTACACATCATCCACTAAGAGCACCTCTTTGCCCTTGAGGTTTCCCTTCGCCACAAACGCCCCGAGTAAGTTCTGGGTGCGCTCTTCGCGAGTCAGTGAGACCTGAGGTCGGGTTCTACGCCGGCGGCTCAGGCAAGTTCGATCCACATTTGGAAGCTGCTCTGATAGCAGTTCGGCCTGGTTGAATCCACGGCTAAACCGGCGCGACCAGTGAATCGGTATCGGGATGACGAGGTCCGGCTGGATTCGGATATCCGCAAATCTCTGGCGCATCAGTTCGGCCATGGGTTTCGCCAGGCTGGTGGCGCGGCCGTATTTTAGCCGCCGAACCGCCTGCGCCCCTCGGCTCTCGTACCGAACAACTCCCGCCACGTATGCCAGCGAACCTTCAAATTCGGCGTAAACCTTAGGAACCAACGGTACCAACTCACGTCGGCAGGATTCGCAAATATGCGCCTCAGCGTCTAATAGGCACAATGCACACCGCACCGGATAAATCAGCCCCAATACGGTTTCCGTAAGTTTCGCGATCATCGGTTGAGGTTACACGGTGATCTGCCGCAAACGTTACCAAGCGATCCTCACCTGAGCCGTTGCGTGCACGATCGTTTAGCGGGTTGTCGGCGAACATCCGTGCCTCGGTCACGGTGCCATGGAATTTTTTGGAGTTCGAAAGGTTGTCCCATGGCAAATGCATCCTTGGCGTACGGTTGTATACAAAAAAAAGCCCCTCCACCCGGCCGGGTGAAGGGGCCTTTAATCTGAAACGCCTTAGGCTTCGCCGCGAGCGTGACCGAAAGTCGGTTCGAAAGGAATCAAACCGAGTCGAGTCGCCGCACGGAATGCTTGGACTCGATTATTGACTTGCAATTTATCATAGATGTTCGCAAGATGAAAATCAACCGTTCGCTTTGATACGTACAGAGCATTCGCAGCTTCCTTGCTGCTGTGTCCCTGTGCAATCAAACTTAACACTTCGATCTCACGCTTGGTCAGCCGTACGGCGCGATTTGCACCCTCTGGCCGAGACGTATTTGGCATTGGCATTAACCCACCCCTCTCTTTTGTTCTAACCGCCTATCTCTTTCATTCCATGTCTGTTGCCATTTGTGAGATGGCATTAAAATGATGTTCGGGGTGGATTCTTCAGTAAGAACCAAATCACGTCCGTACACCAGGGCACGGTCCAATTGGGCCGATGCACTATGCGAAGGCAATAACGTGCTGTATTAGGGCACCTGACTCTAAATAATTAACTAGTCAGGCAAAATTCCGCAGAACGGAATTTTGCTTGTCGGAGGCAATGACGATTATAAGACTAATTTGTTCAAGGCCGTGGCCGTACACGATTTCATATCCGTAATTATACGGTCCTAATTATCCTTTGGGTAGGTCCACCAAGCGAGCACCA